>JAOPYI010000107.1 GCA_025964675.1 Sphaerisporangium sp.
GCCGACATCGCCATCCTCACCGGTGGCCAGGTCATCAGCGAGGACGTGGGCCTCAAGCTCGAGACGGCCACGCTCGACCTGCTGGGCCGCGCGCGCCAGGTCATCGTCACCAAGGACGAGACGACCATCGTCGACGGCGCCGGTGACCCCGAGCAGATCTCCGGCCGGGTCAACCAGATCCGCGCCGAGATCGAGAACACCGACTCCGACTACGACCGCGAGAAGCTCCAGGAGCGCCTCGCCAAGCTGGCCGGCGGCGTCGCCGTCATCAAGGCCGGCGCGGCCACCGAGGTCGAGCTCAAGGAGCGCAAGCACCGCATCGAGGACGCCGTTCGCAACGCGAAGGCGGCCGTCGAGGAGGGCATCGTGCCCGGCGGTGGCGTGGCTCTCCTGCAGGCGGGCGCCAAGGCGTTCGACAAGCTGGAGCTGTTCAACGACGAGGCCACCGGTGCCGCGATCGTCCGCAAGGCGCTCGAGGAGCCGCTGAAGCAGATCGCCATCAACGCCGGCCTTGAGGGCGGCGTCGTGGTCGAGCGCGTCCGCAACCTCGAGACGGGCTTCGGCCTCAACGCCGCGACCGGTGAGTATGTCAACATGCTCGAGGCGGGCATTATCGACCCCGCCAAGGTGACCCGTTCGGCGCTGCAGAACGCCGCGTCCATCGCGGCCCTGTTCCTCACCACCGAGGCGGTCATCGCCGAGAAGCCCGAGAAGAACCCGTCCGCTCCCGCCATGCCAGGCGGCGGCGACATGGACTTCTGAGCCTCCGGCTCTGCTGTCACCGAAAGGGCCATCCCCGGACTCTCCGGGGGTGGCCCTTTGGCGTTCCCGGATCTCAGAGGGGTGCCAGTGCTCGTTCCAGGGAGTCGAAGGAGCGGTTCAGCAGGGCGGTGTGATCGTTGACGAAGTCGGCCGCGCGCTCACCGGCGAGGACCCTGCGGGCGCTGATGACGTATGTCGTGCGGTAGACCGTGACGACCAGTGCGGCCGCCATCCGGCACCAGGGGGCGTCCCGATCGGCTCCGGTCGCCTCCGCCAGCAGAGTGGCGAGCACATTCTCCAGCTCTTGCACCCATTCCCTGACCCGGGACTGGAGCGGTGGCGAGTCCAGGACGACCCGCCAGAAGGCCCGGTAGCCGTCACCGACCCCGGCCAGCGGGTGGCCCTGCCGTAGGAGATCCAGGTACAGCCGGCGCAACGCGGTCAGCGGCTCCTCGCCGTCGGGTCGCTCGCGGACGGCTCCGGTGATCAGCTCGACCGCCTCAGGCAGCCGGTCGAGAAACAGGTCTTCCTTCCGCGGGAAGTAGTTGAACACCGTTTTCGTCGACACGTTGGCCGCCTCGGCCACCTCGGCGACCGTGACGTTGTCGAACCCGCGCAGGACGAAGAGGCCGGAGGCCACGTCCGAGATCAACTGCCGGGTCTGCCGCTTCTTCCGCTCTCGCAGCCCTAGATCGGTGCTCACGATACTAACTATAGTTGATAGAAACTTACTGTTACAGTAACTTTCTACCGAGCGTAGAGGTCGGAAGGCGACATGTCCTACGACGCGGACGTGACGACCTGCCTCAGGCCAGATACATGGATGTAACACCCATAGGCCAGTATTGGCGCCCAATATCCCCAATTAACGCTTCGACGGCTATTTCGGTCGCGAGGTTTTCCCGAGGAGGATCATGAGCGTGCCGAAGAGCCCGAGCGACATGCGGGATGCCCTGGTCGCGAGGCTGGGGCGACGAAACTTCCTGCGCGCGGCCGCAGTAGTGACCGGGGCCGGTGGGGGGATGCTGGGCTCTCGTTCCGCTTCCGCCGCGAGCACACCAACGGCCGCGCCGGCGGTGACGCTCCCCGGGGAGATACTCCAGCCCGGAAAGGGCCCCATCCACGGCAAACACTACCTGCCGTCACGGGTGGAGCAGGTCCGGTGGGGTTACGTGCCGGCGGTGGGCAGCCAGCCGGTGCTGCACATGAAATCGGGAGAGACCGTAACCGTCGACGCCGTGTCGCACGAGGGCATCCTTGAAGACCAAGGACGTGACCCGGTCACCTTCTTCAGCAAGCACGGCGTGCCTCGTGAGAACGTGCTTGAGGACGCTGTGGCGATCGCCCGCGACTACTCGCGAACAAAGCGCAACTTCGACGTCGATGGGCCGCACGTCGTCACCGGGCCGATCTATGTGGACGGTGCGGAGCGGGGCGACGTGCTCAAGATCGAGATGCTCTCGATGCTGCCGCGCGTGCCGTACGGCGTCGTGTCGAGCAGGCATGGCAAAGGGGGACTGGCGCGGGCGGCCGGCGGCGGTGTACCGGCCGGAATCACGATGGAAGAGATCATGCCGCCCGTGGCGACCGACGGACGCTCTACGGGCGACCCCGCCCACTACGGCAACGTGTCGGTGTTCACGCCGGTGCGCCGTGGCCGGAAGGGCGTGCCGAGTGGCGTCATGAAGCGCGGAAACTCCGGCACCGTCACTTTCCCGCTGCGTCCGTTCATGGGAATGATGGGGGTCGCGTTCGCGTCCGACGGGGAACTGACCGCGCCGGCGCTCAACTCGATTCCTCCCACCCTCGGCGGCGGCAACATCGACATCAACCTGCTCGGTGTAGGGGCGACGTTCTACCTGCCGGTGTTCGCCGAAGGGGCTCTTTTCTACACCGGTGACTCGCACATGGCGATGGGCGATGGCGAGGTGGCGCTGACAGCTATGGAGGGGTCTCTGCGTGGCACCTTCCGGCTCACCGTGTGCAAGGCCGGGTCCGGTGACGCTCCTTCGGTCGCCTTCCACTACCCGTTCGCCGAGACCCCGCAGGCATGGGTGCCGATCGGCCTGTCCGACCCCGACGGCGCCCAGAACGGGCAGGTGAACGACCTCAACATCGCCATGCGCCGGGCGGTTGTCAACGCGCTCGACTTCCTCGAACACGACCAGGGGATGGACCGCGCCGTCGCCTACGCCTATCTGTCGGCCGCCGCGGATTTCGAGGTGTCGCAGGTCGTCGACCGCACCACCGGCGTACACGGCGTCATCCTCAAGGAGCATTTCTCTGACTGAATCGTCTGGTGACTCGGGGCGACCTCGAAGGGTTGGTGAGGCCTGATCGCGTGAGGTCTAATCCTTTGACAGCGCCAGGCGCAGACCGAAACCGATCAGCACCGTTCCGGTGAGCCGGTCCATAACCCGGCGCACCGGAGCCCTGCCCAGCCACCCACGCGCCAACTGCGTGCCGACGATCAGCAACGTGAACCAGACCATGCCCTCGAGGTTGTGCACCAGCGCCAGCAGCACACCCGTCAGCAGGTGCGGGGCGCCCTGCGGAATGAACTGCGGCAGCAGCGCGACGTAGAAGACACCGATCTTCGGATTGAGCAGGTTCGTCGCCACGCCACGGACCCACGCCCGGCCCACGCCGCCCGGGGCCGCGACCGGCCGATCCGGCTCGGCACCCTGCCCGGCCCGCCGTGCCCGCCACAGCATCGACGCCCCCAACCAGACCATGTAGGCCGCGCCGGCGAACCGCAGGACGGTGTAGGCCAGCTCCGAAGCGGTCAGCAGCGCGGAGATCCCCACTGCCGCCCCTGCTCCCCAGATCAGCACCCCCGTGTTGATCCCCAGAGCCGTCGCGAACGCCTGACGCCTCCCTCCGGTGACCGCCGACCGCAAGACCAGAGCCGTGTCGAGCCCCGGAACGATCGTCATCAAACCGGCTACTACGGCAAAAGACGCAATCGAGGAAAGCACCCCCCCATCATCCACGGCAGATTGGTGAGGTACTGACCCCGACTGTCTCCCCGCGTTATGTCAGCTGGGCCGGGAGGTCGCGAGTGTGGAGGACCGTGAGAGAGGTGACGGCTCGGGTGAGGACGACGTAGAGGCGGGCGAGGCCGCGATCTTCCGCGTCGACGATGTCCGCAGGCTCCACGACGACGACGTGGTCGTACTCCAGGCCCTTGGCGAGGGATGCGGGGATGATCGAGACTCGCTGCTCGGGGGAGGAGTCGGGTCCCAGCACGTCGTGCGGGATACCGGCGGCTGCGAGGGTCGACGCGAGCGTGGTGATGGAGGCATCGGCCGCGATCACGCCTATGGAGCCTTCGCGCTCGATCGCCTCCTTCACGGCCGCCGTCACGGCCCCGGGCACGTCGGCCGTCCGCCGTACGGTCAGGGAACCGGCGCCCGGGCGCAGGGACCGGGGGGCGGCGAGGGTGGGAGCCACCGACGGGAGGAGGCGGGCGGCGAAGTCGAGCACCTCGCGCGGCACACGGAAGCCCAGCGTCAGCTCGGTGACCGACCCCTCGCTGAAGCCCAGGTGTTCGAGCACCTCCACCCAGGATCGCGCGGACCACGGGGTGGTGCCCTGGGCCAGGTCGCCGAGGACGGTGGCCGAGCTGGTACGGCAGCGCCGCCCTAGCGCGCGAAGTTGCATGGCGGAGAGGTCCTGGGCCTCGTCCACGACCACGTGCCCGAGTATGGGCGTGCGCTCGATGAGGTCGGCCAGCTCGTCCAGGAGCGCGGCGTCGGCGGCGGACCACTTGGCGGACCTCCACGACCGGGCAGGCTTCGTCCAGAGCAGCGTGTCCCGTACCTCGGGTGTCAGGTCGTCCTTGGCGGCGCGGGCGAGGAAGTCGCCGTCGGAGAGCAGCCGGAACAGCACCTGCTGCGGGGACACGCGGGGCCAGACCTGCTCGACCAGTTGCTTCACGGGCTTCGAGCGGGCCACCGCGTCCTGCACCCGGTCGTCGGGTGACTCGCCGCGCTGTTCCATGCGTACGAGGATCGCGTGGGCCAGCCGCTGGGCGAGGGCCGCGCGGCCTGGGCCGTACCGCGTGGTGCCGCGCAGGGACGCCACGATCTCGCGGACCTCGTGGTCGGGGACCCGGAAGCGGTTGACGCCTCGGGTGATCAGCAGGCCCTCCTGGGGCTTGCTGATGTGCATCCAGAGCGCGCGGTGGAGCACCGGCGCCATCCGGGCGTCCCCCTTGATCGTGGCGACGGCGACGTCCTCGCGGGCCGAGTGGTCGCCGACGATGCCGGCGACGGTGGTCTGGTCCACCTTGACCTCGCCTAGGGCGGGCAGGACGGAGGAGATGTACGACAGGAAGGCGCGGTTCGGCCCGACGATCATCACGCCCGAGCGTGCCAGCTTCTCGCGGTGCGTGAAGAGGAGGTACGCGGCGCGGTGCAGGCCGACGGCGGTCTTCCCCGTGCCGGGGGCGCCTTGGACGCAGACGGTCTGGCCGAGGTCCGCACGGACGATCTCGTCCTGGTCGGGCTGGATCGTGGCGACGATGTCGCGCATCGGGCCCGTGCGTGGCCGCTCGATCTCCTGGGTGAGGATTCTCGACTCCTGGAGGGGCGCCGCGCCCTGGTCGAGCGGCTCGTCTTCGTACGCGGTCAGCTCGCCGCCGTGGAAGCCGAAACGCCTGCGGCGCCGCACGTTCATCGGGTCGGACGGCCGGGCCTGGTAGAACGCCCGGGACACCGGCGCACGCCAGTCGATCACCAGGGGGCGGCTGTTGTCATCGTGTACGTGGCGGCGTCCGACGTGGATGGTGACGGGAAGATCATCGTCGTCCGCCCTGTCGAGCCGGCCGAAGAAGAGCGGGGTGCCCGAGTGGTCCGCGAGCGCGGCCACGCGCTGGTCGAGGAGGCCCTGCAGGATCTGCTGCGAGACCCAGTCGCCCGCGGCGTCGGCGGACAGCGACTGGGCATACTCGCGCATCGCCCTGAGCGCGGCTCGCGACGCGGCGAGGTGAGCGCGTTCGGCCTGGAGGACCTGGGAGGGGCTGTCGTCCTCTGG
This sequence comes from Sphaerisporangium sp., assembly GCA_025964675.1. Classification (GTDB taxonomy): domain Bacteria; phylum Actinomycetota; class Actinomycetes; order Streptosporangiales; family Streptosporangiaceae; genus Sphaerisporangium. The sequence continues at coordinate 5,800 of JAOPYI010000107.1, forward strand.
TGTGTTGGGGTCTTCTGGTGTGTTGGGGTCTTCGCCGGATATGTCGGGGGCCAATTGATGTCCGGGCATGCCGAAGGACTCCTTGGGGTACGGGGATGGTGGACAAAGGCAGCGAACGAACAAGCCTATAGGAGTACGTCAGGGCCCCTGGGGTCCCGTAGGACACGTGTCCCTGGATGGGCGTACGACGTATTGCTTGTCCGGAGTTTGCCGACTCTTGACCTTTGGGTACAGCCGTGAGGGTGACTACGCGTGCCCAGGTGGCGGTCTCTCCTGTTATCCCTGCCCTGGCCAATCTGCTCCTGGGCGGGTTGTGGATGTTTTCGGTGTTCGCGGGGTGGGGGTTCGCCGCGTTCTGCGGAAACGGAGAGTCACCCGAGTCATGCATGGACCGCCTGACCGTGGTGTCCACGCTGTCCGGCGGCTTCGCGTTCGTTGCCGCGACTTGCACAGCGGGCGGCCTGCTGCCACCCGTAATGCGTAGATATCCGGAAAAGTCGCTAGTGCTTGTAGGGATTGCGACCGCTTCGTGGCTAATCGCGCTGGGCGTGCTTTACGTCGGCGGGTTAGTCGGTCGGTGATCTGGCCAACACGTTGCGTTAACGTATACCAAAATCCCGAAAAAGCGGGACAAACCTTGTGATTTGGTTAGATCATGGGGTATGTCGCAGTTGGCGCCGTGGGAGCCAATAGGCGAGGGGGTGATGCGGTTGTACAGGGCCGACGGTATTTCGTGGACCTGAATGCCTGTCTCCTAGGAGAAGCTTTTCCTAGGACAGGTTTGGGGCAATAGACGGCGTGCCGCTCAGCGAAGTCACTCGCTGGCGAGCACGTCGTCCGCGTCTATGATTTGGTAGGCATAACCCTGCTCGGCCAGAAAGCGCTGCCGGTGTGCCGCGAAATCCTGGTCGACCGTGTCCCTGCTGACCACCGAGTAGAACCGCGCGCCGCCGCCGCTCGCCTTCGGGCGAAGCACCCGGCCGAGCCTCTGCGCCTCCTCCTGGCGCGACCCGAACGTCCCTGACACCTGGATGGCCACCGAGGCCTCGGGCAGGTCGATCGAGAAGTTCGCGACCTTGGACACGACCAGCACCTGGATCTCCTTGTCACGGAACGCCTGGTAGAGCCGCTCCCGCTCCTTCACCCGCGTCTCGCCCTTGATCACGGGCGCGTTGAGATGCTCGGCCAGCTCGTCCAGCTGGTCGATGTACTGACCGATGACCAGCACCTGCTCGCCCGCGTGCCGCCTGACCAGCGTCTCGGTCACCCTGGTCTTGGACGGCGTCGTCGCGCAGAAGCGGTAGCGCTCCTCGGACTCGGCCATCGCGTAGGCCAGCCGCTCCTGGTCGGTGAGGGTGACCCGCACCTCGACACAGTCGGCGGGCGCGATCCAGCCCTGGTTCTCCATCTCCTTCCACGGCGCGTCGTACCGCTTCGGGCCGATGAGGGAGAACACGTCACCCTCGCGGCCGTCCTCGCGGACCAGCGTCGCGGTGAGCCCGACCCGGCGCCTGGCCTGGAGGTCGGCGGTCATCCGGAAGATCGGCGCGGGCAGCAGGTGGACCTCGTCGTAGATCACGAGCCCCCAGTCGCGGGCATCGAAGAGCTCGAGGTGCCGGTAGACCCCCTGCCGCCGGGTCGTCATCACCTGGTAGGTCGCGATGGTCACCGGGCGGATCTCCTTCTTGGTCCCGGTGTACTCGCCGATCTCGTCCTCGGTGAGCGAGGTGCGCTTGAGCAGCTCCTGCTTCCACTGGTGAGCGGAGACCGTGTTGGTGACCAGGATGAGCGTCGTCGCCTGGGCGTGGGCCATCGCCGCCGCGCCCACGATGGTCTTGCCGGCGCCACAGGGCAGCACCACCACGCCCGACCCGCCGTGCCAGAACGCGTCCGCCGCGTCCCGCTGGTAGGGCCGCAGCGTCCAGGTGTCCTCGGTCAGCGTGATCGGGTGCGCCTCGCCGTTGACGTACCCCGCGAGGTCCTCGGCCGGCCAGCCCAGCTTCAGCAGCGCCTGCTTGATGTTGCCGCGCTCGCTCGGGTGCACGGCCACCGAGTCGTCGGCGATGCGCTCGCCCAGCATCGGCTGGATCTTCCTTGCCCGCAGCACCTCCTCCAGCACGGCCTTGTCCGTGCTGGTCAGCGTCAGCCCGTAGAGGTCGCTCTTCTCCAGCTTGAGCCTGCCGTACCTGGACATCGTCTCGGCGATGTCCACGAGCAGGGCATGCGGCACGGGGTAGCGGCTGAAGCTGATCAGCGCGTCGATCACCTGCTCGGCGTCGTGGCCGGCGGCCCGGGCGTTCCACAGGGCGAGAGGGGTCACGCGGTAGGTGTGGACATGCTCGGGAGCGCGCTCAAGCTCGGCGAAGGGGGCGATCGCCTTGCGGCAATCGTCGGCTCGCTCGTGCTCGACCTCGAGCAGCAGCGTCTTGTCCGACTGGACGATCAGCGGGCCATCAGACACGATTTCCTTCTCCCGGTTCGCATACGGCCACCGTGCTGGCGGTCCCGTCCGCTTATCCAACAAGAGAGCGAGCCGGATCAGTCCCGCTTTCCCGCAGCTTGACGCTCCGGCCTACTACCCGCTGAAACCGACGACGAAGATGCCGGCGACCCCGAGTACCAGCAGGGCGATGTTGATCCCGATGCTGATCCAGCACCACATGAGCAGTTTGCGCGCCTGGTGTGGCTCGGTCTCCGCCTTGCCCAACGCGATGCCGGACAGGATGGCCCCGGCGATGCCGCCCAGCGTGACGTAACAGCTCATCGCCAACACGAGGCTGATGACGAGAGCGACGATCGCGTGGGTGCGCGTGCCGTCGTTCGCCGGCCTCGGCGGGTAGCCGTAGGCGTTCTGCTGGTAAGGACTGTAGCCGTACGGCTGACCGTACCCCGGCTGGCCGTAGGGACCCTGAGCCGGCGGGCCGTACGCCTGGTCGTAGGGACCCTGAGTCGGCGGGCCGTACGCCTGATCGTACGGGGGCTGAGCGGGCGGGCCGTAGGGCTGGTCGTACGGCGGTTGCGCGGGCGGGCCATAAGCCTGGTCGTACGGTTGCCCGCTGTACGGCGGCTGGTCGTACGGCGGTTGCTGGTCCTGGTACGGCGTCGGCTGCGCGGGGTTGCCGTGGGAATCCCCGGACGGCGGACGGCCGCCATAGGCGTCGCTCGTGCCGTACGGACTTTGCCAGTCTCTGGGATTCTGGTCGGGGGACTCGGGGGTGCCGCTGCTCACGCTCGTCTCACTTCTGTGGCTTTCCAAGCAGATCAACACTTACCACGATATGTGCGGGCTTTGCCCTCCCTATAAGGCAAATCGCGAGCGCAGTACTTTCCTGTCGAGTTTCATGACGCTGGTCAGCGGGATCGACTCCAAGAAATGGACCTCGCGCGGATATCGCACCCTGCCGAGGCGCTCCCTGGTGGGTGCGTCAGTTGACGTTGGCGACGCCGGTGATGCGGTGAAGTGCGAAGCGGTGGATCGCCGCCCGGGTCTGGTCGTACGCGGTGAGATAGCCGCCCTCCATGCGGGCGGGCTCCAAGATGCGGCTGGTCGCGTGGCCCTGCGAGTCGAGATAGCCGATCCAGACGCGCGACCCCTGCCGGATCGCCTCCTGCAGCGCCATGACCGTGCCCGTCGAGGGCGAGCGCGGCACCTGCCCGTCGGGCGCCGCCACCGGGTGTCTGCGGGCCAGGTGGGCCTCGTCACCGGCCCTGATGGCACGTACGGACGCCGCCACCAGTTCGGCGTCGGGAACGGACGGGCCGAGCGCCGGGCGGGAGGCCGCCGCCCTCTCCGTACGCCTCGAGTCGGCCCGGGTCACCAGCACGTCGCCCTCCGACGACTCGGCCACGGGGGAGTACCCGATGGCGCGCAGTGAGTCGACCACCACCGCCCTGGAGCTCCGGGAGGCCACCACGGTGGGCGCCAGCCGCCGGAGGCGCAGCGGCACCGCCCGCTTGTCGGCCATCATCTCGTCGAGCAGGGACGGGTCGTCGCAGCGCACGTAGGCGCTGGCCGTGCCCACCCGGATGCGGCCGTGCCGGCGCGCCACGTCGGTCAGCAGGTAGCGCAGAGGCTGGGGCACCGGGGTCGTCGAGTGCTTCTCGAGCATGGCGACCAGATCGTCCGCGCTGGAACCGGCGTCCAGCGCGCGCCGGATCGAGCTCTCCGCGAAGCGGTAGACGGTCGCGCCGCCCTTCGACTCGATGTCGGCGGCGAGCGCCAGCCAGCGTCCCAGCTCGCTGGTCAGCGGGCCGGGGGCGACGGCCGTCAGGTCGGCCTGGAGCACGACGTGGTCGACGGGCTCCGGCAGCAGGGGAGCCAGCAACTCGGCGGGGGTGGCCGGCGCGGACCTCGCCCTTTGCGGCTCCCTGGCGGGACGGCTCTGCTCGGCCCCGCGCAGCAGCCCGCGTCCGAACACCGACATGACGCCGAGCCCGGTGAACCCGATGTGCTCGGCCTCGCGCACGGTGAAGTCCACCAGCCGGTCCCGGTAGGCGCCCCTGCGGCGGGGCTGCTCGAAGGCCAGCCGCTCGCGCACCGACTCCGAGGACGGAGCAAGGCCCGAGGCCGCCGAAGCGAGCACCCGGAGTGTGCGCAGGCGCACCTCGGCGGCGGCCGGCCTGCGCAGCTCCGGGTGCAGGACGTTGAGCAGGCGATCACGGTCGTCCCGCTCGCCGACGAGGCCGGGGACGCGGTCACTGGTGAGCCAGGCCGTCGCGAGCGCCTCCCAGCGGTCCTCTGTGGCTTTCACGCGCCAGATGTCATACGCCGTCGTGGGCAGCCACTCGCCGTCGACGGACGCGCTCGACGCGACGAGCCCCGCCGCGTGGGTCACCTCCACCACCAGGGCGGCCGTCCACTCGGGCACATCGAGAAGCTGGGCGATCCTCTTCAGGTCGCGTACGGCGAGGCCCCCCGTGCGCAACGTGCCCGGGGCATCGACGCTCCAGTGCTCGCAGAGCTCTTCCACCGTGCGCACGAACGAGAACGCCTGGCCGGCGGCCGTACGGTCGGCCAGCGACTGGTCGCGCTCGGCTCCATCGAGGGAAGGCGCCCCCGGGTGCAGGTCACGATGGACCCGGCCGCCACGCAGGACGAGCGCCACCTCGCGGGGAAGCACCACGCTGTCGTCACCGGTCGCGGCGAGCAGGCCACGGGCGAGAAGCTGCTCGATGGGCGACTGGGCGGTGGCCACGCTCACCTCGCGCCGGGCGTTGGGCAGGCGGCCTGTGGGCGGGCCCCACGCCAGCTCATCGAGGGCGGCACGGGCCTGCGGGCCGACGTCGTCAAGCAAGCGCTCGACGATGCCTCCCTCGGCAAGCAGCCCGGCGAGACGCTCGACCACCGCGCCCTCGCGGCCGGGCCTGCCCCGGTGGACCGCCTGGATCAGCTCCTCCAGGCGCTCCGGCGGGTGGTGGCGGAAGACCTCAGTGGCCGGCGGCCCGAGCCCGGCCGGGGTCTCGGACACGTCGCGGACGCCGGGCGCGAGCCGGAGCGCGGTGTCGGGGCCGTAGACCAGGGCCATCGCCTGGAGCCGGTCGACCGCATCCCGCAGCGGCTCCTCAAGGTGTGCGGTATCCCCCGAGGGCATGGATCTGGCGACGGTCTTGCGCAGGTCGTCGTAGGACAACGCTCCGTCGTCCGGGCTCATGACGAGAAGGGTCTCCACCACCGCGAGGGCGAAGCGGTTGAGCCGGTCGAGCGCCCTGCCGGTCGCCGAAGGGCTCGTGGCGCGGATGACCAGCCCTTCGAGGTGGGCCGGAACGGGGGTGATGAGCTCTGGGCGGGCCGCCACCAGGACACGCAGCCGTTCGTCGGCCAGGCCGCGCAGCCACTCAGTGAACTCGGTGTTCATCACGCTCCACCGAACCCCCTGTCCACCGTAGGCGCACGCGGCCCCACGCCGTGGGACCGTCCCCTCCATCGTAGGAGCCCACGGGCCATCGCACGCCAGTTGGCCGATCACCGACACTCCCGACATTTCCCCGAAGCAGGTGGACGTCTCCCCATGGCGATACGGAACTCGGTCTCCGCGGAGCGGTGCGGACGGCCATTTCCACGAAAAGGTGCGCCGGCCGGTGGGCTGGGGCAGTATGGCCAGGGTGATCGAGCGCGCCGACCAGCTCGTCCTGGAGTACGTCAGCAAGGTGGCGGACGTCTCCCATGGCGTGCTCCGCACCGACCAGCGGCTGGCCTTCGTCACCCGGCTGCGCGCCCGCATCGAGCAGGATCGGCGCGGCAGCGACGATCTCGCGACGGTTCGCAAGGTGATCGCCAGGTTCGGCGATCCAGGGGTGCTGCTCCAGCGGGAGCTCCAGCGGCTGGCCGCCGCCGACCAGGAGGCCGCCCGTCACACCACGTCTTCACCTTCCATAAGGCCGGTGCCGTCCCCGAGGAGCCGTCCGGCTCCCACCCCGCCGGGGGAGGACTTCGGCGACTCCGCGACGGAGATCTTCCCGGCCGTGGTCGACGACGCCACCGAGGTGGTCCCCCAGAGGCCCGCGCGTCCGATGCCCCGCGGAGCGGTGCCGGTGTCCCGACGGGGCGCCCCGCGTGCCGTCCCCGCGCCGATGCTCACTCGTCTGCGTCGTGCCGCGATGGCCGGCGCGAACCCCATGGCCACCGATGGTCGCGACGCGCGCACGATCCTGCTCAACGACCGTCGCGAGGTGGTGGGGATGGCCCTGCTCGTCCTCGCCGCGCTGCTGGTCCCCTTCCCCTTGCCGTACGTCGCGATCTTCCCGATGCCGGTGCTGGTCTGGGCGGCGGGCGCGCTCACGGTGCTGGCGTGCGAAGGCTGGATCTTCAAGGACCGCCTGACCGGGCTCGTGGCCCCGGTCGCCGCCTACCTGGTCGGAGGCCTGGTGCTCGGCGCCATCAGGGCCCCCGAGGCGCCCGGCGAGGGGCTGCAGGCGTTCATCAGCTCTTTCTGGGCCGTCAGCGGGCTGATGTTCATGCTCGGAACGGCAGGCGGGGTGTTCTGGCTGGCCCACCGCCTCTTGAACCCGCCACCTCCGCCACCCCGGCGGCTGCCGCTCGGGACGGTGCGCTGATCAGGCCTACCGGCAGGCGCACCCACGACTCGGTCAAGGTTCACATGACCGCCGGGGTACGCGCGGAGCCTCAGGGTTTGGCATCCTTCAATGGTGCATTCGGTAGGATTTGATCTTGATTTGACGCTCGCGGACACCCGTGCGGGAATCGCGGCGGTGTACGACGAGCTTGGGCGCCGTCTCGGCGTGCCGATCGACAGCGCCGTCGTGATCAGCCGGATCGGGCCGCCGCTGGAACACGAGCTGACCTACTGGCTCCCTTCTGAGGAGATCCCGGCCGCCGCGGCCCTCTACCGCTCCCTCTATCCCGTGACCGCCGTCCCCATGACCACGCTCATGGCGGGCGCGGTGGAGGCCGTGGCAGAGGTACGCCGCCATGGCGGGCGTGTCATCGTCGTCACCGGCAAGCAGAGCGCGACGGCACGCCAGACGGTCGATTTCCTGGGCCTGGATGTCGACGAGGTGGTGGGGTCGGTGTTCGGGGCCGCGAAAGGTCCGGCTATCGCCAACTTCGGGGCGGCCGTCTATGTTGGAGATCATGTAGGCGATATCGAGGCGGCCAGGGCCGGGCGTGCGGTGAGCGTCACCGTGGCGACGGGCACCTACACCGCGGAAGAACTGCGTGATCACGGAGCCGACGTCGTCCTGCGGGATCTGACGGGGTTCGCCGCGTGGTACGAGGCCTGGCGCATCACGGAAATCGGGACCGTTTCGACGGTCATGTGATGCCCCGGCTGGGCATAACCTACATCCTTAACCATTCATGACAGTCTGAACGAGGTCACCCCTGTGCCTACTGGCAAGGTCAAGTGGTACGACGCTGACAAGGGCTTCGGTTTCCTCACCCGCGACGACGGCGGTGAGGTTTTCGTGCATTCCTCAGCGCTCCCCAAGGGCGTGGAAGCGCTCAAGCCAGGTCAGAAGGTCGAGTTCGGTGTGGCCGAGGGCCGCCGTGGCCAGCAGGCGCTTTCTGTCCACGTGCTGGAGCAGCCGCCGACGCTCGCCAAGACGGTGAAGCCGAAGGGCAAGCGCAAGAGCCCCGACGAGCTCGTCGTCATCGTCGAGGACCTGATCAAGCTGCTTGACGACGTCTCCAACTCGTATCAGCGGGGCAAGCACCCGGATGCCGCCCACGGCAAGAAGATCGCGACCGTGCTGAGAGCCGTCGCCGACGACATAGACGCGTGAGCGTCCCGTCCGGCCCTGCCTCGGTGCTCCCGTTGCCGAGCGGGGCCGGATCTCGCTAAGGGCGGAGCGGGCTCCCGGGATCACCCGTGCGGGTTGGTCAGGGGCTTGGTCGCGTCCGACCGTGGCTGGGGAGCCTCAGGCCTGGGACCGTCCGAGTACGCGGGTGGGGTGGCGGCGCGGGGCTCGGGGTCGCCCGTGCGCGCCCGGTGGACGTCCGTGAAGGGCTTCGGCGCGGCCGGCGGCCCGGCGGGCGTTCTGGAGGCGCGGATGCGCTCCGACCGGGTACGCAGCCGGCGGTGACGCGCGATGAGCAGCCAGGCCAGCGCGGCGACGAGCGCCACTGTGATCATCGCCAGCCCGATCGGCCCGGCGGAGCGGCCCGACAGCAGTGACAGCAGCAGCCCGGCGAGGCCGCCCGCCACCCAGGCGATCTGCAGCAGCGCCTCCACCACGCCGAAGGTCGAGGAGCGCACCTCCTCGCCGATCTCGCGCTGGACGATGGCGTCGAGCGCCAGCTTGCCGACCTCCTGCGCGAACCCCGCGACCACGGCCACCATGACGGCCGTCCACAGCGAAAAGAAGAACGCACTGGCCGTCGCCGTCGCCGTGGCGAGCGCCAGCGCGAACAGCACGATGATCTGGGGAGATTGGCCCCGCACCCATGACGCGACCGCCGCCCCGATCAGGCCGCCCGCCCCGGCCCCGCCCGCGAGGATCGCGATCATGATCTGCTCGGGGAGCCCACTGCCCCGCAGGTGCCCGTCCTGTACGAGAAAGAGCAGGAAGAAGACCAGAAATCCGGATAAAAGGCGAATGGCGGCGTTCGCGCGCATGGCTTCCGCGACCACCGGGCCCACGTTCAGAAGGGTGCGCCAGCGCGGCCTCGCCCTGCCCTCGCCGTCCTCCCCGTCCTCGTCGTCGAAGTCGAGGTCCGGCGCGTCGACGTGGCGCGGCAGCCGTACGGCCACCACGCCGGCGGTCAGGAAGATCACCATGGTGCCGCGCAGCACCCAGTCGGCTCCCAGCCACGCGGTAAGTCCGACGGCGACCGGAGCGGCCGCCGCCGCGGACACCAGCGCGAACAGCGCGACCCGGGCGTTCGCGGTCACCAGCGTGATGTCGGCGGGCAGGACGCTCGGCATGGTCGCCGCCCGAGAGACGTTGTAGGCCTTGGACAGCACCAGGACCGCCAGCGCGGCGGGGAAGAGTGTCAGCCCGTCCGCCGGGCCGATCGCCGCAGCCATGGCCCAGCAGAGCAGCCCCCGCGCGAAAAGCGTGCCCGCCATGATGTAGCGGCGGCCGGAGCGGAACCGGTCGAGCACGGGCCCGACGAAGGGGGCCACGACGGTGAAGGGCACCATCGTGATCAGCAGGTAGAGCGCCACCTGGCCGCGTGCCTGGTCCACGGGCAGCCCGAAGAGCAGGGTGCCCGCCAGGGCGACGGTGATGAGAGCGTCCCCGGCGCTGTGGGCCGCCGTCAGTTCGATCAGGCGCCCGAGCCCCGTACGGTCGGCGCCCTGGGCGTGGGTGAGCCTTCGGGTGGCGTGGCGGACCCCGCGTCCCGCGCGCACAGTCCCCTTGGCGGCGGTACGGCCCGCGCCGGCGGTTCTGCGTGCCGCCTCGCGCCCGGCGCGGAAGGTGCCCCGGCCCGCGCCCGCGGTGGCGCGTCCGGCACGCGACAGCGAGTCTCGCGCTCGGTCCCAGGCTTCCGGCATCACGTGCGCGTGGAACCGATGGCCTGGTCCATGCTTCCTCCTTTTACGCGCTCGGTCACGCTCGCCCTTGGTAATGGATCTCCCGAATCCTGGTATGCCGCTTTGCTTTACAGTCCTACCCGACCCATACGCGTGATGTCCGCTCGTAGCATGGGTGAGAATTGACGTGTGAGCCGCACTCGTTCCCGCACCTTTGCAGTCGACCAAGCCTGCGCCGCCGCTGTGGAGCCGGCCCGGGCCGCCGCTCAGGAGATCGCCCGCCCAGGCGAGGTCGGCGATCATCTCGGCTTCGAGAGCGAGGCCGAGCGTGCCGTCACGCACTACTTCGCGTGCCTCGACCGTGCCTACCGAGGCTGGCGCTGGGCCATCACCGTGACCCGCGCCTCCCGGGCCCGCAACGTCACCGTGAGCGAGACCGTGCTGCTGCCGGGCGTGGGCGCGCTCCTTCCTCCGGCGTGGGTGCCGTGGAGCGACCGGCTCCTCCCCGGTGACCTCGGCGTGGGCGACCTGCTGCCCACCTCGGACGACGACGACCGTCTCGCCCCCGGGTTCACCGAGACCGACGACGACTCCGACCACCAGATGATCTTCGAGTACGGCCTCGGCCGGGCGCGGGTGCTGTCCGCGATCGGGCGTGACCGCGCGGTGGACCGCTGGCACGCGGGCGACTCCGGCCCCCACACGCCGCTCGCCCATGCCGCGCCCGCGCAATGTTCCACCTGCGGTTTCTACTGGCCGCTCGCCGGTGCCCTGCGCCTTGGCTTCGGTGTCTGCGCCAACGAGTACGCCCCCGACGACGGCAAGGTCGTGGCCGCCGACCACGGATGCGGCGCGCACTCCGAGGCCGTCGTGGTGACGCCGGCCGGCGTCGAGCAGCCGGTGCCCATCCTCGACGATCTCGGCTACGACCTGATGGAAGAGGGCATCCCGGCCGTCGGCTCCGTCGAGGAGGAAGACGCCGAGCCCCTCGGCCACTCCTGAGCCCAGCCCCCGGCCCGGAAGCCTCCTGGCCGGCGGGCTCCCACACGGGACCGGCGGGGCCACGCTGGTTCCCGACTTCCGGCTGTGGGGGCAGTCGGCCCACCTCCTCCACCTTTGGGACATGACTGGTGACTGACATCTTTGGCACCGAACGCCTGCGCACCACCGTCCTCGCCGCTTGGACGGCCTCGCCCGCGAGGTTCCGCGAGGACGCCAACGCCGAGGAGGATTTCGCCCTCGGCGGGTACCGCGACCGCCTGATCGTCGAGCTGGCGCAGAACGCCGCCGACGCGGCCCTGCGCGCGGGTGTTCCCGGCCGTCTCAGGCTCACCTTGGAGAACGGCGCTTTGAGCGCCGCCAACACGGGTGCGCCTCTGGACGAGACCGGCGTCGAGGGCCTCGCCACGCTCCGCGTGTCGGGGAAGCGCGACGAGATCGGCTCGATCGGCCGGTTCGGGGTCGGTTTCGCGGCCGTCGTGTCCGTCTGCGACGAGCCCCTGATCGCGTCCCGCGCGACGGGCGCCGTGCGCTGGTCCCGGGCTGAGACCGTCGCGCTTGTCGGTGCCGAGCCCGCCCTGGCCGCTGAGCTGGCCACGCGCGCCGGGCACGTGCCCCTGCTGCGCCTGCCGTTCGACGCCGGGCCGGTCGCCGTCCCCGAGGGCTTCGACACGGTGATACGGCTTCCCCTGCGCGACAAGGCCGTCGAGCAGGCCGTACGCCAGATGCTCGACGAGACGGGTCCGGCGCTGCCGCTCGCCATGCCGGCGCTCAGCGAGATCGAGATCGAGGTCGACGGCGAGATCCGCGCGGTCACGGCCGAGGGCTGGAAGGTGGTGGAGGAGTCCGGGCGGTTCACGGCCGAGCAGGTCGCCGAGCTGTTCGCCGACCGTCCCACCGAGGAGCGCACCCGGCCGCACTGGCTGGTCCGCTGGGCCGTGCCCGCCCAGCACGGGCGCCTCCCGAAGGACGTCGCCCCCGTCGTGCACGCGCCGACGCCCAGCGACGAGCCCCTCGACATGCCCGCCCTGCTCATCGCCACCTTCCCGCTGGCCACCGACCGGCGGCACGTGGCCTCGGGCCCGCTGGCCGACTTCCTGGTGGAGCGGGCGGCCGAGACCTACCTCGAGCTGCTCGCGTCGCTGCCGAAGACGCCCCGCCTGCTCGACCTCGTGCCCGGCCTGATGGGCAAGGGGGAGCTGGACGCGTCCATCCGGCGGGCGATCCTGCGCCGCCTGCCCGACGCGCCCCTGCTGCCCGCGATATCCCCGCCCGCCGACGATGCCCGATCGGCGGCCGATGCCGGTGGATCTTTCGTCGTGTCCGGCCGCGCGGCCTCCGTGGTGGCCGGTCCCGCAGGGTTCCTCGACAAGATCGCACACGTCGTGCCCGGCCTGCTGCCGGTCGGCTGGGAGTCGAGGCATCCCGCGCTCACCACCCTCGGGGTCAGGCGTGTGGAGCTGGCCGACGTGATCGACATGCTGTCGGGCGAAGCCGTGGACGACAAATCCCCCACGTGGTGGCATTCGCTGTACGACGTGGTGCCCGGTGACGATCGTGAGGCCCTCGGCGCCGTGCCCGTCCCGCTCGCGGACGGCCGTCTCGTACGCGGCCCGCGCGGAACGCTGCAGCTCACCGATGGTTCCTCTCTGGATCCGTCGCTTCTCGGGCCGCTCGGGCTGCGCATCGTGCATCCGGAGGCCGCCCACCCCCTCCTGCTCCGGCTGGGCGCCGCGGAGGCGAGCCCGAAGAGCGTCCTGGACGACCCGCTCACGCGCGCGACCGTGTCCGAGTCGCTCGACAGCGCCGACCCAGAGCCCGTGGCGCAGGCCGTGCTGGCGCTGGTCGACGCCGCGGGCCTGACGGCGGGCGAAGCCCCGTGGCTCTCGGCGCTGGCGCTGCGCGGCGCCGACGGTGAGCTGTACCCCGCCGGGGAGCTGCTGCTCGGCGACGGTTCCCTGGCCAAGCTGATCGACCAGGACGTGCCGTTCGGCGTCGCCGCGCCCGACCTCGTCGAGCGGTACGGGCCGCGGGTGCTGTCGGCGGCGGGCGTGCTCGACGGCTTCGCCGTGGTGAACGACTCCGACGTGCTGCTCGACCCGGAAGAGTGCGACCACGATCTCGACGCCGAGGACGAATGGCTCGAAGCCGTGCTCGACGTGCTGCCTGAGGCCGCCGTGCCCCCGGTCGCGAGGGAGTTCACCGCGATCCGCGACCTGGAGTACGTCGCCGAGTGGACGCCGGCGCTGGCGCTGCTGTCCCGGCCGCCGCTGCGGGCCGCGCTCCAGCCGCTTCGCGCGCTGGTCGACGGCCAGATCGCCGAGGCCCCGTCGTACACCGCCTGGTGGCTGTCGAACCACCCCGTGCTGGACGGCAGGCGCCCGACATCGCTCCGTCTCCCCTCGGGCGACCCGCTGCTGTACGGCCTGTACGGCGACGCCCCGGAAGGCGTGGACACGACGGCGCTCGCGATGATCGGCGTACGGACGACGCTCGCCGACCTCCTCGCCTCACACGGCGGTCCGGACGAGCTGCTCGAGCTGCTGGCGGACCCCTCGCTGGAGGTCGACCGCGTCCAGCTACGGTCGCTGTGGATCGCGCTGGCCGCCGTGGAACCCTCACGGGTGGCGCCGCCCACGGCCGTACGGGCCGTGCTGAACGGTGAGATCGTCGTCGCCGACGCCGACGACGGCCATCCGATCGGAGGCAACGGCCGCACTGACGTCAGGGGCCTGTCCGCCGCGGGCGGGCCGGTCGTGGTCGAGGCGCCCGACCTGCTGCCGCTGGTGGCCTCGCGCCCGCTGGTGCTCGCGCCGTTCGACCTCGCCGAGGCGCTGTCCGAGCTGCTCGACCTGCCCGTCATCGGCGAGGAGGTCACGGGGGAGGTCACCTCGTCCGGCGAGCAGCGGCCGGTTCCCGTCCAGGTGCGCTCACTGCTGCCTTCGGCGCCGCTGAGCTACGTCGACCACGCCGACCTCACGGTCGACGGTGTGCCGGTGCCGTGGCGCTTCTTCGAGGGAGCCGTCCACGCGAGCGGGGTGGAAGGGCTGGCACGCGGCCTGGCCTGGGCCAGTGGTCAGTGGGGCGACCGCCTGGCCGTCGCCGCCCTGCTGCGCGACCCGGAGGCCGTACCGCTCCTGCTGGCCGAAGCGGACCTCGACAGCTGACGATCACTGTGGCGCGCGGCCGTTTCCATGGCTCATCGTCACGATGAAACGCTGTCGTTTCCTTTGCTGATCGTCATGATGGCGTGCGACCGGGGACGGACTCGTCCTCCTCGTCGCCGAGGTTCTCCTCGTCACGGCCGCTGACACGGTGGTCACGGCGCCAGACGTACCAGCACCCGAAGAGCCCGAGCCCGATGCCGGCCACGCAGGTCCAGATCCACCATCGGTGCTCGGGCGAGGGCCCGATGATCAGGATCACCACCAGAGCGAGCAGCCACACGCCCGTACCCGCCAGGATCGTCGCGGTGTCGCTGGTCTCCAGCGGAGAGGGATCCGGGGGGCGCGGCTCGTTCACGCACTCCAGCCTAGGCGAGAACGTTTCTGGCGGCGCTCGTCGGGTCCGGTAACCTCTCCAGGATCCGAACCGTACACAAGTTGGTCTCATTCAGACCACGAGCGCCTCAGGGGTCTTCCCGGTTGTGATACCGCCTGCCACTCTGCCCGCGTGAGCGAGATAACTGCCCCCGCATCCCGGCCGACCGGACTCGTCGGCCGGCTTGACCGCTTTTTCCACATCTCCGAGCGACAGTCGACGCTCAACCGTGAGATCCGTGGCGGACTGGCCACGTTCTTCACGATGGCGTACATCGTGGTCCTCAACCCGCTCATCCTCGGCGGTGTGAAGGACGCGGACGGCCAGTACCTCGGTGATGGAAGCACCCCCAACTACGCCATGATCGCGGCGGCCACCGCGCTGACGGCGGGGATCCTGACGATCCTCATGGGCGTGGTCGCCAAGGTGCCCTTCGCCCTGGCCGCAGGGCTCGGCCTCAACGCGTTCGTCGCCTTCGGCATCGCCTCCAACATGTCGTGGGAAGACGCGATGGGCCTGATCGTGCTGGAAGGCATCGTCATCACGATCCTCGTGCTGACGGGCTTCCGTACGGCCGTGTTCCACGCGATCCCCGCCCAGTTGAAGACGGCGATCAGCGTGGGCATCGGCCTGTTCATCGCGCTGATCGGCTTCGTCGACTCCGGATTCGTCCGCAAGGCGGCCGGAACCCCCCTCGAGCTGGGCATCGGCGGCGCGCTGACGAGCTGGCCCATCTTCGTGTTCGTGATCGGCCTGCTGATCACCGTGCTGCTGGTCGCCCGCAAGGTCAAGGGGGCGATCCTCCTCGGCATCGTCGGCACGACGATCCTCGCGATCATCGTCGAGGCAGTCGCCAAGGTGGGCCCGTCCAACGGTGGCAAGAACCCGCTGGGCTGGAGCCTGGTCGTCCCCGCGTTGCCGGAGAAGATCGTCGGCACGCCTGACCTCAGCCTGATCGGCCAGTTCAGCCTGTTCGGCTCGTTCAGCAAGATCAGCGTCGTGCTGGCCGTACTGTTCGTGTTCACCCTGCTCATCACGGACTTCTTCGACACGATGGGCACGATCGTGGGCGTCGGCGGCCAGGCCGGCCTGGTGAGCCCCGACGGCACGCTGCCGCGCACTCGGGAGATCCTGCTGGTCGACTCGATCGCGGCCGCCGCCGGCGGCGCCGCGTCGACCTCGTCGAACACCACCTACATCGAGTCGGCGGCCGGTGTCGGCGAGGGCGCCCGTACGGGCTTCGCCAGCGTGATCACCGGAGTCCTGTTCCTGCTGGCGGTGTTCCTGTCGCCGCTGGTCGACATCGTCCCCTACGAGGCCGCGGCGCCCGCCCTGGTCGTGGTCGGCTTCCTGATGATGACCGCCATCAGAGAGATCGACTTCAACGACTACGAGATCTCGATCCCCGCCTTCCTCACGATCGTCCTCATGCCCTTCACCTACTCAATCTCTACCGGAATAGGTAGTGGGTTCATCACGTACGTCCTGATCAAGCTCGTCAAGGGCAAGGCCGGCGAGGTCCACCCCCTAATGTGGGTGGTGTCCGCCCTCTTCGTGATCTACTTCCTCATCGGCCCGGTGAGGATCCTGCTGGGCCTGGCCTGACGATGCCCCTGAGGCCGTCGCGATGACCTGAACGGTCACCGCGACGGCCTCACATCGCTTCGACACCACCCAACGAGAGCTTGACCCCGCTTCTCGCTTGCCAGGGACGAACGGGAAGTCCGGTGCTGCCTTTCGGTATTGAATTGTCACTTTCCGCGATCAGATTTCTCGCCTCCTGCCGCCATCATGAAGATCGGCGGACCGGAGGAGCCTCATGACCACGGTGGCGGACACGCCTCTCAACTGGGCCATGGTCGGTGTGACTGCCCTTGCCTCGATTGTGGTCAGTGTTGTCACAGCATGGTTGGTCTTCGTGCTGGTGACGAAGCGCCAGATGATCAACGCGGACCAGATGCGAAGAGAGCAGGAGAAGAGCGACCGAATCCGGGAAGAGGTCCATCGTTGGTCCAACCCGATCCTCGGATCTGTGCGCGACCTGCGAGGCAGGCTGGACAACATCCTCCACCGCGAGGGTTACGCAGCGCTCGCCCCTGAGTTCCAACCCCCACCCAACTGGTCGATCAGCCACGACTACTTCATCCGGTCGTCGCTGTACATGTTCGGGGTCTACTTCGCCTACGCAGGGGCGATGCGGGACTCCTTGAGCTTTGAGTTGTTCGAGTCGCAGAAGGAGAAGGAGCAACTCTTACACGGGCTCGCAAAGGTCGGTCGCGCCCTCAGCGACTATCCAGCTCCTGATGGCTGCTCCGGTAAGGACGTCCAGGTGTTCCATCTAGAACAGCGCGCCATGGGAGCGCTGCTTCTCCTGGAGGACGGCCGACGTTGCATCTCATACCCCGAGTTTATCGACAAGCTGGCAGAGCCAGGGTTTGCGCGCGCTTTCAAGCCGCTACAGGACCTTCTCGTGGAGGCGCGGCCGCAGGATGCCTGTCGGTGGCGCAGGCTGGAGCGGGTGAACGTCGCTCTGGGGGCCTTAGACGACGTATGTAAGAACCTGCTGGACATACAGTAGCCAGGCGGCTTGGCCGGCAGTCGCTTCATGCAACACACTCGCGCGAGTTGGTGTCGACTTAAGCGGGTGGATGACGCTCTGGATCAAGATCGATTTCAACGCCTAGGTCGAGTGGGATAGAAGAAAAGTCATCACTTCGTATACCGTACTCCTCGACCATTCCTCTCAATCGATGGGCGCCGAAGTGCTGCGCACATATAGCAGTCACCCCTATCAGTTCAATGTCACCTACATCCACAGGGGCGGCTGCGTGTGACCACAGATAATCGTTGACCATGGCGAGGCCCATTGTTTCGC
>JAOPYI010000111.1 GCA_025964675.1 Sphaerisporangium sp.
AGCTCGGCGCGGACGTCGACGGGTAGCCTCTCGCCGTCGTTCGCGAGCTGCTCCTCGGCGAAGAGACCGGCCTCGATGCGCTTGGCCAGCTCGACCTCCTGCTCGGCGTTGAGGAGGGGGACCTTGCCGATCTGCTTGAGGTAGTCCTTCACCGGGTCGGCGGTGGCTCCGGCGGCGGCGACCTGCGCAACGGGCGCGTCGTCGTCGTCATCGGAGAGGATCAGGACCTCGTCGTCGCTCTGGACCTCGACGCCGGGCTTGGTCTCCTCCTCGACCTCGACCTCCACCTCGGCTTCCGCCTCCACCTCGACCTCCACCTCAGGCCCTACGGCCTCGGCCGGCTCGGTGTCGGCCTCGGCCTCCACCTCCACGTCGATGTCGAGATCAAGGTCCTCCAGCTCGATGTCGCCCTCGATGTCGATCTCCTCGTCGTCCTCGGAGGCGACCTTGGGCTTTGTTTCGATCTTTGACGATGGCGACGCGGGCACGGCGACCTCCGGCTTGGCCTTCTTGGCGAGGGCGGCAGGGGTTGCGACCTTGGCGGGAGCGCCAGGGGCTGATGCGGCCTTCTTCGCCGGCGCGGCCTTCTTGGCCACGGGCTTCTTGGCAGCCGGCTTCTCAGCCGGCGCCGAGGCCTCGCCCCCGGCACCGCTCACCACGGCCGTGACGGTATCGGGCTGCTCCTTGGCCGCCGCGGTGGCGGTCTTTGTCTTCTTCACGGGGGCGGCGGCGGTGCGACGCTTGGCCGGGCCACGAGACCTCTTGGGCGCCGCCGAGTCCGCAGCGGTCACCACGACGGTCACACCCTCTTTGCTGAGGTTCCGCAGGAACCCAGCGGCGTGCGACATCGGGATGTCCGCCTCCTCGAAGGCCTTACGGACATCCTCAGACTCGAGGAAACCCTGCGAGCGCCCACGCTCGATGAGCCGCTGAATGACGGGCTCGTTCAGCTCAGACGGCTTCGAGCGAGTCGAACTTGCAGGCGACACGAACACCTCTCGAACGAACGCATGGTGAGAATGGACCCAGGTGCCCGCTAGGGGCGCTTGCTTCTTTTCGGTGGAGGGCCGTGCGAACCGCGACGTACCTGCCGAGCATTCTGGCATGACCCCGCTGTCCATACGGCCGCCTCACAGCGGTTGCCCTCCACCCTAGGCCGACCGGAACAGTAGTGCGTACGGAAGCGGGTCACCGATACCCGAAAGCAACCGTTATGACTGTTTCATTCAGTCACTCTTTGTGGCGGCAGGCACGTGGACGGCGAGCACCGTGACGTCATCGTCCTGCTCATACCCCGCCAGCATCCGATCCACCAGGAAGTCAAGCAACATATGAGGATTTCCTAGGACTTCAGGGGGCGCTTCGCCGACGACAGAACAAAGTTCCGCCAGTCCGGCGTCGAGTCCCCGCTTGCGGTTCTCCACGAGACCGTCCGAGTAGAGCACCGCCGTGTGACCCGGCGGGACGCAGAATCGGAACTGCTTGCGGATCGTCGGCCAGCCGAGCGGGGTGCCGGGCTCGCCCTCGGACAGGACCGCCGTGCCCTGCGGCGACACCAGCAGGGGCGGCGGGTGGCCGGCCAGCGCGAGGGTGCCCTCGCCCGTGCCGGGCTCGACGACCATGTACGCCAGGGTCGTGACCTGCTCTTCGTCCTCGGTGGCGTCGAACACCCGGTCAAGGCCGGTGAGCACTGCGGCGGGCGGCGGGTTGGTGAGGGCCAGGGCGCGCATGGCGTTGCGGATGCGACCCATGCCCGCGGCGGCCTTGACGCCCTTGCCCATGACGTCGCCGACGACGGCCGCCACGCGGGCGTCCTGCAGGACGAACGCGTCGTACCAGTCACCGCCGACCTGGACGTGCCTGCTGCCCGAGCGGAAACGCTGCGCCAGGACCAGGCCGGGGATCACCGGCAGGCGGTCGGGCAGAAGGCTTCGCTGGAGCGTCTCGGCGGTGCGGTGCTCGCGCTCGAACAGCGTCGCTCGCTCCACAGCCAGCGCGCACTGCCCGGCCAGGGCCTCCAGGAAGACGCCGTCCTCCTGCGAGATCTTCTGTGGCCGGGTGAAGGCGAACCGGAGTGCGCCTAGCGCCCGCCCCGCGGCCAGCAGCGGCAGGCCCACCCAGGCCCGCTCGTCGCTGTGGGCCAGGAAGCCCGAGATCACCGCCTCGTCGCCGCCCGCCTCCACGAGCTGGGCCCGGAGGCTCTCCGGCGACTCGGCGAACACGGGCCTGCGGCTGTTGACAGCCATTGTCATCACGCTGGACTGCGAGAGCGGGATCTCCTCGCCGGGCGCCCCGGGAACATCGGGAAGACCGCCGTTGTTGGTGAGCTTCAGCGCGGCCCGGTCGGGGTCGAGAAGGGCGACGGCCGACCTGTCGGCGGCCAGGGCTGTGCGGCCGACGTCGATGATGACCTGCACGACCTGCTCCACCGTGAGAGCCTCGGCGAGCACCGCGGTCGCGCCCTGGAGCCTCGCCGTGCGCAGGGCCGCGGCGCCGAGCTGGTCGGTCAGGCGGCCCCGCATCTCCTCGGCCTCGCGCTGCGGCGTGACGTCGCTGTTGGCGCCCACCCACTCGATGACCCGGGAGTGCCGGATGATCGGGACTGCGCGCACCTCGAAGTGGCGGTAACCGCTTGCCCGGGTGCGGACGCGATAGCTCCACTCGAACAGCGTGCGGCCGCGCAGGGCCTCCCGCCAGGCCTCGTCGGCGGCCGGGCGGTCGTCGGGGTGCACGGCCTCCAGCCATCCGTGGGCGAAATATTCTTCCAGGCTCTGGCCGGTGATGGCGCGCCACTGCGGGGCGTCCTCGATCACGGCGCCGGTGGGCGAGGTGATCCACACCAGCTGCTGCTGGGACTCGACCAGCGAGCGGTAGCGCTCCTCGCTGCGGCGCAGCTCCTCTTCTGTGACCTGGCGCTCGGTGACGTCCACGCCGAAAAGGGCCACCCCGGCGACCGCGCCCTTGTCACCGTGGATGGGATAGAACGACAAGGTCCAGTGGCGCAGCTCACCGGTGGTGGACATGCTGCGGTAACGCTGGTCGCCGTTGGCGACCGCGCGGTGCTCCTCCACGACCCTGCGCAGGGCCGCGTCGATCAGGGCGGAAAGGTCGGCGGAGAGGATCTCGGACGCCGTGTGGCCGACGTGATCTTCGGCGGCCACACCGCTGACGTCGGCGAAGCTCTGGTTCACCCGGCGGAACCTGCCGGCCGTGTCGAAGAACGCGAAGGCGAACGGCGCCTCCGCGAGCAGGCCCTGGAACAGGGCGGGGTCTGAGATGTCCACACCCGACTCCCGGGGACGGGGCACGGAGGTTTCGGCGCTCATGGTCGGCACCTCCGTCGCGTGCCAGGGTCTCCCACGAGGCACATCTCCATAACTGTGATTGGTAGCGCAGAATCTGCGTTACATCATCGGCGATGGGCACGCGCGGACGGAAGCCCCGGCCGCGATGCGGTCAACGCATCCTGTCAAAAACGCGCCGCGGTGTGCAGCAAGATCAGCCGGCTTGCTCGGCGCCGGCTTCGTGGTCTCCTCGGTCTCCGTCACCTCGGCCAAGCCTTCACCTTCCGCCGTCTCGGACCCGAACGGTACCGCTTCGTGCCTTGCGGCACAGCACGTCCGGGACCCGGACCCGCTTGGAACCAGCTTCCCACAGGAGCGGCCGTGTGGTGCCGGATGTGCGCAACCCCTACAGGACAAGGGGTTGACACCTCAGCGATACAAGATGGAATGGGTACGCACGCTCCCTCAGAGCCTGGTCCGGGGGATGGATCTCCCCCGGCTCACCGGAGGATGCGAACCGCCCATGCCTGTTCTTGCAACCCGTTTCATCGGGGGAACCGCCGAACCTCGAGCGACCCGACTGTGCACGGACCACTCGCGACCGGCCGGACCCCGAGAGCTCAGCGCACGCCTTTCCGAGGAGTTCCTCACCGTGCCCGTCAACAGCGTGGACCGGTGCGTGGAGGATGTGTGGGCGTGCGTCGCCCACCTCGGCGTCGACGTCACCACCGACGTCGTCGAGCGCATCGCCCGCGAACACCTGCTCGCATTGGCCTGCTCGGCACCCCTCTTCGACCCTCCCGGATGACTCCTCACCACTCCTGACGCCCGCGCGTCCCGGCTCGACCGGGATGGTCTCCCACAGATCATCCCGGCGAAGCCTGACGGGGTCCTTAGGCCAGGCTGTTCAAGGCTTCTCGCCTTGTGGGCCCTTACGGGTAACACAGATCGGTCCCGGCGGTGACACTCCCGGTGCCCGCGGGGTAACGGTCACATGGCCTCGCGGGTGACAGTCACATGGTCACGCGGGTAACAGTCGGGCTTCACCGGTAACAGCGGGGTCACCAGGCGGCGTTCCGTGCACCGTTTGGGCCCGGAATGCGAGAAGGTAAGGGGCGTGAGCCGCCGACGACGACGAGACCCCCGGGGCACCCAGCCACCGGACGACGTGTTCGCGGAGATGCTCCAGGCGGCCCGCGAGCTGCTCGCCGTGCGCACTCCGCTGGACGCGGAACTGATGGTCTCCGACATGCTCGGCGGGTGGTGGGGCCGCCGGTTGCGCCGTGGGGACGTAGAGGAGTTCCTCGGCGAGGGCCTGGTCGACTACGCCGCCAAGGCCGGCACGCCCGCCGCGCTCACCCTGCTGGTCGCCGTGGCCTACCTCGGCACCGCCCGGCAGGCCGCGAAAGCAGAGGGCGCCGCGCTGGCGCTGATGGAGTCCGACGTGGCGAGGCCGCGATGGGCCGAGCGCGTTGGAGCGGTCAAACCCCAGGGCTGCTACGTCTCCAGGGACGCCTACGGCGACCAGGACACCGTGGTGTGCACCTTCGGCTACCGGAGAAGCCCCGTGCGCCCGGCCACCCAGAGCAGGCCCGCTCCGGCGTCCACCGACCCGGCATCCCCGGCTTCTGGACGGGACGCGGCCGGACACCGTTCGGGCACCAACGGGCACGACGGGGCTGACGATCCCTCAGCCCACGGGCACGCCGCGGCCAGTGATGCCGAAGCGCATACCGCGGCCGGTGGAGCCCCGGCGAGTCGGCGCGACCGGGCCGGTGGTTGCGCGGCCCACAGGCACGGCGTGGCCGGTGGTCCGGCCGCGAGAGGGCCTGAGGCTCCTGAAGGCCCCGGCGGGGTGGGCGGTGACGTGGAGGCCACGCGCCCCCCGGAGCATCCCGAGGACGCGCACGCCCTGGTGGTGATCGTCGATTACAACATGCGGGGCATGGCCCGGGACGCGTGGGTCTCCTCCCAGGTCGACGAGCTGCTCGAGAAGGCCAGCGTGGAGGCGGCGGGCAATCCCATGCTGCGCTTCGAGGAGCTCGAGCCGCAGCAGGCCAGGGCGCTCCTGGAGTTCGCCATGAAGGCCACGACGGAGTCCCTCGGCCGCAAGTCGCCCAAGCTCGTCAGCGACAGCTACAGCGCCTACCACGCCTTCGCCAGGTCGCGGATCAAGGCGCTGCCTCCGGGCCGCAAGCGCCCCGCCCCGCTTTTCAGCGAGGCCCCGTACAGCCGCGACCGCCGCGCGATGCTCGCGGCGGAGTTCCTGGCCTCCGACGCGGCCGAGCATCTCTCCGACCCTTCGGCGGCGTCCAGGTGCGCCGATCACATCATCGACTACGGCTGCGATCAGGACTTCAACCGGCCGCTACGGGTGAGCCCGACCAAGTGCGAGACGTTCCTGCTCGACTGGCTGCCGCGCAAGGTCCTGCTCGGCCCCGCCGAGCAGGAGGCCATGCCTCACGTGCTGCTGTCGTGGGTGCGCTTCGCGGCTCCGAAGACCGGCCTGCCCGAACAGGGCATCCGGGCGACGATCGACGCCGTCTGGGAGGCCGCTGGGCGCTTCACCGAGGCCTACCGCGACCCGACGACGTTCGGGCTGGACCGGTCGCTGGTCGAGCGACTGCTACCTGACGGCGACCTGTCGGCGCTGGCCCGGCGAGCCTTCGCCTTCCCGTTCCTGGAGGGAAGGCACGGCACCAACGACCTGTCGGCCCTCAACCCGGCCATGGACGCCGACCGCCGCATCCTGCTCGAGATCGACCACGCGGCCGAGCGTGATCGCGCCGACTACTCCGAGCACCTCGCCTGGCACGAAGAGATCGCCAAGCGGCTGTGGGACGGCGATCCCGAGCAGTTGTGGGAGGCCGCACAGCGCCTGCTCGACCTCGGCCACGACCGCCACGACGTGCTGCACGTGCTCATGGAGATCGCGGAACGCATCGGCGACCACCCCGACGAACTGGCCGCCGCCCTTGACGACATCGCCGACATCCCCGACGAACCCCCGGTCTGATGGCGGACTTCCCGGACGAACGATCTCCGGATGACAGCTCACTGCGAAAGCGGGTTCAGCGGTAGAAGCCGATGTCGGCGTATTTCAGGGTGTAGAAGCCGGGGGCGCCGATGTTGGCGAGGGTTGCGTTGACTCCCCAGTTCTGGGGGCGCTGGTAGAGCGGGAGAACGTTGACCTCCTGCCAGATCAGCTTGTCCGCCTCGTTGGCGTCGCCCCGGGCCCGCACGAGGTTGAGGTCGGATGACGCCTTCTTCATCGCCGTGTCGATCGCGGGGCTGCCCGACCTGCCGAAGTTGGCGTTCCACTGGATCTTGCCGTCGGATCCCTTCATGCCGCCGGCGTACGTGCCGTAGCTGCTCGAGACGGGGAACGGCGTGCCGATGTAGGAGAAGGGCGCGATGTCGAAGTTGCCAGGAATGACGTACTTGGAGAAGAAGTCGTCGCTGGGGACGGACTGGATCGTGACCTTGACGCCGATCCGCTGCAGCATGGCCTGCGTGAGCTCGCCCTCCGCCTTGCTGAGCTGGAGGCCCGAAGGGATCACGAAGCGGAGGCTGAGCTCCTTGCCGGACTTGTAGCGGCTGGGGCTCGCCCTGTGCCAGCCCGCGGCGTCGAGCAACCGCTCCGCCCTGACCGGGTCGTACTTCCGCAGCTCGCCCGCGTTGTCCTGGTAACCGGCCTGGGTGTTCATGAAGAAGTGGTTGTCCAGGAGCGCGCTGTTCCAGTTGAGGCCCTGAAGGTCCGAGCGTGTGATCGCCTCGCGGTTGAGGCCGAGGACGATCGCCTGGCGGACCTTGACGTCGGAGAGCGCCGGACTGTCGCCGTTGAACGTGAAATGCCGGAAGTCGGGGCCCGCCGCCTGCCGGATCACGGCGCCCCGGGCGTTCCTGGCCCTGGCGTAGTCGGGCGCGGAGGGCCCGATGTCGAAGACGTCCAGCTCACCGTTGGTGAACGCGCCGACCAGAGCGTCCGTGCCCAGCGACCGATAAATGATCTTGTCGAGCTTGGCCCTGCCACCCCACCAGTTGTCGTCGCGGACGATCGTCGTCGTCTTCGCCGTCTGGTCGAACGAGCCGAACTTGAACGGGCCGGCGGTCACAGGGATCCTGTTCAGCCAGCTCATGTTGAACGTGTCGGGTGTCGCGTTCGTCGACTTCGGATAGAGCGGCCAGAAGAGCGACTGCCACTCGGAGAACGGGCTCTCGAAGGTGATGAGCACCTCGTAGTCGTCCCTGCCCCTGGCGACGCTCGCGATGTCCTGGTAGCCGGTCGTCGCCGCGACGTGGAAGTCGGGGTTCCTGCCGTTCAGCGCCTTCCACTGGGCTTCGTAGTCCTGCCAGGTGATCGGCTTGCCGTCCGACCACCGGGCCCGGCGGTTAAGCGTGTACGTGACGACCTGCCGGGGGCTGGTCTCCGTCACCCGGGCGTCGGTGACGTAGTCGGTGTTCGGCGTAGGCGTGGCCTTCTCGTCGGCGCGGAACGCGGCCGGCATGAGCGCGTCGACGACCTTCTTCACCTCAGCGAGGTTGCCGTCGACGTGGTTGAGGTTCCACTGGGTGGGGAACTCGGTGAGCCCCCAGCGGAGCGTGCCGCCCTCCTTGACCCTTTCGCGGGGCATCGGGTTGATGTCGAAGGCCTTGACGGCCGGTGGGGCGTGCCCTGCCGTACCACCCGGGCCGCCGCTCCCGCCGCCCCCGCAGGCCGTAAGGGCAAAGCACACGACGACGGCGGCCAGCAGACGCCCGCGGACTCTCACCGGCGAGGGCGCCCCGGCGCCGGCCCGAGTCTCCCCTAGGCCCGGCCTGCCCCTCCGGAGAACTGTCACGTTTTCCTCCCTATTAATAGGTGTCGCCGGCTAGACGACGTCGAGCTTCTCCGCGTAGTGACAGGCGGCCCCGTGGTCGCCCTCCAGCATGCGGACCTCGGGCTCCTCCTCGACGCAACGCACCCGCCGCGCGTCGCCGAGGACCTTGAACTTCGGGCACCGGGTGCGGAACCTGCATCCCGAAGGAGGGTTCGCGGGGCTCGGGAGGTCGCCCTCCAGCAGGATGCGGCGGCGCTCCCGCTCCTTGTCGGGGTCGGGGATCGGGATGGCCGACAGCAGTGCCTGGGTGTACGGGTGCATCGGGGCCTCGTACACCTGGTCGACCTGGCCGATCTCGGCGATCCTGCCGAGGTACATCACCGCCACGCGGTCGGCGATGTGCCGGACGACGGCGAGGTCATGGGCCACGAAAAGATAGGACAGCCCGAGGCGGCGCCCGAGATCCTCGAGGAGGTTGATCACCCCCGCCTGGATGGACACGTCCAGCGCGGACACCGGCTCGTCCAGCACGATCAGCCGGGGCTCGAGTGCCAGCGCCCGCGCGATCGCGATGCGCTGACGCTGGCCGCCGGAGAAGTCCTGGGGGTAGCGGGCGGCGTCGGCCGGGTCCAGCCCGACGAGTCTGAGCAGCCGGCGCACCCTGGGGCCGGTGTCCTTGTATCCGTGGGCGGCGAGCGGCTCTCCCACGAGGTCGTGGACGGTCATCCGGGGGTCGAGCGAGGCCAGCGGATCCTGGAAGACCACCTGCATGTGCCGCCGGACGGCCATGCGCTCGCGCGGGGTCAGCGTGGCGGTGTCGCGTCCGAACACGACGACGCGGCCACGCTCGGGCCTGACGAGCTCGAGGATCTCCATGAGCGCCGTCGTCTTGCCGCAGCCGGACTCTCCCACCAGGCCGAGCGTCTCGCCCTCACGGATCTCGAAGCTGACTCCGTCGACGGCGTGGACCGTGCCGACCCGTCGTCTGAAGATCGCGCCCTTCATCAGGGGGTGGTGTTTCGCCAGGCCCTCGACCTCGAGCACGACGTCGCGCCGCTCGCGCGGCAGCCGTACGGGGAAGGGCGGGACGGCGACCGGCATGGGAACGGCCCCGCCCTCCGCGTCCGCGGAAGCGGTCGTATCCGTGAAGCCGGGGCCGGTGGTCCCGGACCCGCCGCCGACGTCGAAGAGCTCGGCCGGGGTCGGCCCCGAATCGCCGATCTCGTCCGCGCGCACGCAGGCCGCCCGGTGACCGGGCGCGACCTCGGTCAGAGGAGGCTCGGCCAGGCCGCACTCGTCGATCGCCATCGGGCACCGGGGCTCGAACGGGCAGCCGGGTGGCAGGCAGGACGGAGACGGAGGATTGCCCTCGATCGGCACGAGCGGGAGCCGCTTGCCCGCGTCCAGGCGCGGCACCGAGCCGAGCAGGCCGATGGTGTACGGCATGCGGGAGCGGTAGTACACGTCGCGCACGGTGCCGGCCTCGACCTGCCGCCCCGCGTACATGACGAGCACGCGGTCGGCGAAGCCCGCCACCACCCCGAGGTCGTGGGTGATCAGCACGATCGCCGCGCCGGTCTCGCGCTGGGCCTTCTTGAGCACCTCCAGGATCTGGGCCTGGATGGTGACGTCAAGGGCGGTGGTCGGCTCGTCGCAGATGATGACGTCGGGGTCGTTGGCGACCGCCATGGCGATCATCGCGCGCTGCCGCATACCCCCGGAGAACTCGTGGGGGAACGCCTTGGCGCGCTGGCGGGGGTTCGGGATGCCGACGAGGTCGAGCAGCTCCACCGCCCGCTCCGCGGCCCGCTCCCTGCCCACCTTCTGGTGGATGCGCACAGCCTCGGCGATCTGGTCTCCCACGCGGTAGACCGGGGTCATCGCCGAGAGCGGGTCCTGGAAGACCATCGAGATCGTCTTGCCCCGGAAGGCGGCGAGGTCCTTCTCGGGAGCGCCTAGCAGCTCGGTGCCGTGCAGGAGCACCGAGCCCGCCACCTTGGCGTGCCGCGGCAGCAGGCCCATCACCGCGAGGGAGGTGACCGACTTGCCGGCCCCGGACTCTCCCACGATGCCGAGCACCTCTCCCGCCTCGACGGAGTAGCTCACCCCGCGGACCGCCCGGACGTCGCCGAAGCACACCTCGAGGTCGCGCACCTCCAGGACCGCGCCGCTCATGCACGCCCCTTCGCTCCGGGATCGAACGCGTCGCGCAGCGAGTCGCCGATCAGGTTGACGGAGAGGATCGTGATGATGAGGCCTCCGGCCGCGAACCAGAACGTCCATGGGGCGTAGAGCGCGGTCCTGGAGCCGTCGGCGATCAGGCCGCCGAGCGAGACGTCGGGCGGCTGGATGCCGAATCCGAAGTACGACAGGCTCGTCTCGGTGAGGATGGCGGCGCTGACGTTGAGCGTCGCGTCCACGATCAGCAAGGACGCGAGGTTCGGCATGACGTGCCGGAAGATGATGGCCGAGGGCGGCACCCCCATGAACCGCGCCGCCTTGATGTACTCCCGTTCCTTGATCGCCTTGGTCATGCCCCGGACGATCTTGGAGGTGACCATCCACAGGAACAGCGCCAGCATGATCACGAAGAGTGGCCAGCGCCCGCCCGTGAACAGTGGGGACATGATCGCCAGGATCAGGAACGCCGGAAGCACGAGAAGCAGGTCGGCCACCCACATCAGCGTGCGGTCGGTCCAGCCGAGGAAGTAGCCCGCGAACGAGCCCACCACCGCCGCGAGGCCGGTGGACAGCACCGCGACGAGCAGCCCGACGATCAGCGACTTCTGCGCGCCGCGCAGCGTCACGGCGTACACGTCGGAACCGGTCTGGAGCGTTCCGAACCAGTGGTCGAGCGAGGGCGGCTGCATGAACGCCGAGAAGTCCATGTCGGTGTAGGACCAGGGGTAGAGCACCGGGCCGAGGAAGGCGAGCAGGAACATGAACACCAGCAGCCCGAAGCCCAGCCGCCCCTGCCTCGTGCGGAAGAACCGGCCGGCCACCACGCGGGTCCTGGACGGCACGCGGAGGCGCTCGGCGTCCGCCTGGACCTCCGCGAACTCCTCCTCCGGCAGCGTCATCATCTAGCCCACCCGCACCCTGGGGTCGAGGACGGCGTGCAGCACGTCGGAGGCCAGCGAGGCGAGCAGCACGGCGAGGGCCGCGAAGCAGCTGATCGCCGCGACCGTGTTGACGTCGTTCGTGCGGATGGAGGCGACGAGCTCCTCCCCCATGCCGTGCCAGCCGAAGACCGACTCGGTGATCGTGGCGCCGACCAGCAGCGAGCCGAACGTGAAGGCGAAGTACGTGACGGCCGGGATGAGCGCGGTGCGCAGGGCGTGCTTCACCAGGGCCGTGCGCCTGCGCAGACCCTTGGCCATGGCCGTGCGGATGAAGTCGGCGTCGAGAACGTCGAGCATCATGTTGCGCTGGTAGCGGCTGTAGACGGCGATCTGCCCGACCGCCAGCGAGACCGTCGGCAGGACGAGGTGCTTGACCCGGTCGAGCAGCCCTCCCGCGACGCCGCCCTCGAAGCCCGGAGTGGCCTCTCCGCTGACCAGGAAGATCTGCGCGCCGAGATGGTCGTTGAGCCAGACCGCCCCGATGATCAGCGTGTTGGCCAGGACCACCGTCGGGATCGCGAGCACGACGAACGCGACCGCCGTGGACAGCCGGTCGAACCAGCCGTACTGCCTCACCGCCGCGTAGGCCCCGACGAGGACGCCCGCCACGCTGCCGAGCACCACCCCGAGAAGGATCAGCCGCAGCGTGACGCCGATGCGCCGCCCGATCTCGGCGTCGACCCGGTCGCCGTTCCAGGTGCTGCCGAGGTCGCCGCGCAGGACTCCACCCGCCCACCTGAGGTAGCGCTCGAAGAGCGGGGTGTGGTCGTTCAGGTTGTATCGGGAGAGCTGGGCGTCGATCACCGCGGCGGGCGGCCGGGGATTTCGCCCCTCGTAGTTGGACCGGGGACTCAGCGCGGTGGCGGCCAGCATGTAGGCCAGGCTCGTGGCCACGGCGATCAGCACCATGTAGTTCACCAACCGGCGGAGCAGGAATGCTGCCATCGCCCCCCTTCCGCCGATTGCCGTGTCTTGCCGGATCGCGCACCGCGAGGGTCGGCCTGCGTCCCTCTGTGCCCATCCTGCTACATGCTGTAACCATCCGGTGACAAGAAAGTCGTCAATCGGCGCAGGTGTCGGCCATGATGGTCCCGATAGCCGGGTTTCTGAGGCTTATCCAGCTCGTTCCACGGAGATCCGGCGCCCGATGAACCAGCCCTGAGGCCCGCTGCTAGCGGTCGGCGAGCTCGTCGACCGCCGTGCGGACGTCGTCGCTGGTGATCGTGGTGAGCTCCTCGGCGCTCGCGTTGCCGCCGCGCCCCGCCAGCCGGACGTCGCGCCCCAGCGCCGCGCGCTCGAACAGCGACCGGGCGAAGCGGCCGTTGCCCAGGTCGTCGATCAGGCCTTCCGCGCAGACCCACGAGAACACGTCGGCGAGGTCGCGCTTGGCGGACTCGTCGAAGCGGTCGCCGGAGTGCTCCGCCAGCAGGCCCGCGATCTCGGTCAGCTCGGCGGGGCTGTAGGAAGGGAAGGAAACGCGCTGGTTGAACCTGCTGCCCAGGCCGGGATTGGTGGCCAGCAGGCGCTCCATCTCGGAGGCGTACCCGGCGAGGATGATGACGAGACGGTCGCGGTCGTCCTCGGCGCGCTTCAGCAGGGTCTGCACGGCCTCGGCGCCGAAGGCGTCCCCGCCCTGGTAGCCGCTGTTGATCAGGCTGTACGCCTCGTCGATGAACAGCACCCCGCCGAGCGCCCGGTCGACCAGCTCGTTGGTCTTGATGGCGGTGGCGCCGAGGTGCTGGCCGACGAGGTCGGCGCGGGACGCCTCAACCACGTCGGGGCGTGAGAGCAGCCCCAGCGCGGCGAAGATGCGGCCGAGCACGCGGGCCACCGTCGTCTTGCCGGTGCCTGGCGGGCCCACGAAGACGAAGTGCCGCATCTGGGGTGGAGCGGGAAGCCCCTGCTCCTGGCGCATCCGCGCGATGCGCAGCTGCGCCGCGATGGCCCTGACCTGCCGTTTGACCGGCTCCAGCCCGGCCATGCGGTCGAGGTCGGCGAGGGCCTCCTCAAGGCTCGGCGTGGCCTGGTAGCCGCGGAACCTCGCGGTGATCTCATAGAAGGCCTTGGTGAGGTCGGCGGTCGTGGTGGTGACGAGATCCTCACGGCTGGGGGAGCCGCCGGCGCCGACCACGCGTACGTCGCGGGCCTGCGCCGCCGCCTCGACGAGGCTGCGGGCGAACCGGGCGTTGCCCAGCTCGTCGATCAGCCCGCGCCGGTGGACGTCCTCGAACAGGCGGAGCAGCACCGGAGAGGCGTCCGCCGAGAGCCGCTCGCCCCGCCGGGCGCCCAGGAGCTCGATGATGCGTAGCAGCTCGGGCGCCGAGTAGGTGGGGAACTTGATCCGGGTGGAGAAGCGGGACGCCAGGCCCGGGTTGGAGCCGAGGAAGGTGGCCATCTCCTTCTCGTAGCCGGCCAGGATGATGACCAGCCGCTCGCGGTCGTCCTCGGCGCGCTTCAGCAGGGTCTGCACGGCTTCGGCGCCGAACCTGTCCGGCTGGCCCTCACCGGAGTTGATCAGGCTGTACGCCTCGTCGACGAACAGCACGCCGCCCAGGGCCTGGTCGATCAGCTCGTTGGTCTTGATCGCCGTGGCCCCGAGGTATTCGCCCACCAGGTCGGCCCGCTGCGCCTCGACGACGTACGGGGTCTCGAGCAGGCCGAACGCGTAGAAGATCTTGGCCACCGTGCGCGCCACGGAGGTCTTGCCGGTGCCGGGCGGCCCCACGAAGACGAAGTGGCGCATCGGCTGCTCGGTGGAGTAACCCGCCTCCGCGCGCAGCCGCGACGCCTCGATCGAGGCCGCGATCGAGCGCACCTGCTCCTTGACCGGCTCCAGGCCGATCATGCTCTCGAGCTCGCCGAGTGCGTCCTCGACGGAGATCGGCGGCGGGACGTCGCGCTCGCGCAGGCCGTCGCGCTCGCCCGCGCCGTCCCTGACGCGCTGCCTCGCCTGCGCGGGCGCCTCCGCCTGCGCCGCGGCGAGGCGGCGCACCTGACCGGCCTGGACAAGCCGGTAGATCAGCACGGCGGCGGCCACGCCGTACGCCGCCCAGGCGGCGACGTTCGTCGAGAACGTGGCCACGGCGAAGGTCACCATCGCCGCCGCGCCGAGGGCGGCAAGCGTCGACACCCACGGCGTGACCCACCTGATCAGGTGGGCCGCGATCCCGACCAGCACGCCGAGCAGGATGAACAGGGTGGGCAGCGAGGAGTGCGGCTGAACGTATCCGCCCATGACGACCATCACGCATGACCACGCCACCACGACGAGCACGGTCGCGGCGGCGCGGGGAAAGCGCAGGGTCAGCTCGGCGAAGCCCAGGAGTAAGAGGGTCGTGACGAACGTCGAGAACGGCGACCAGCCGAGCACGACGGCGAGGATGACGGCGCCGATGAGAACCGCGGCGAACATGACCCGTCTCGTCGCACGGGAAAGTTGGAAATAACGTAGTCGCACGTGCTCGAACGCATCACGGGCCGCGGCGCGCCCCGCCGGCCGGGCCCTGTCGGAGTCCCGCATTTTGCCTCCCCGGTCGCCTCCCGGTTATACCGCACCAGGGCCTCCAGCGCGCGTCCCCGGCTCCATGCCCTTCACAGCGCGCCGCGAGACCTCTGCCTAACCATGTCCTCCCATGGCATCACCAGGGAGAACGACCCTTGCCGGATCAGGGTCCGCGACGCTCCAGAGGCGGTGGGTCAGTGCCCGCGAGGCTCCGGGAGCGCGTCAGGGTCTGCGGGGGGAGGTGCGGGCCTCGTGGCGGCCCGGGTACTCGCCCACGAAGACGTGCTTGGGCGTCACCCGCAGCATGTCCTCCCCCGGGTCGGCGAGGGCGATCCCCCGTACCTCGGCCCAGAAGCGCCGCTCGATCGGGTCGGCGACGAAGACCGCCACCCGAGGATCGCGCTCCGCCGCCGCCCATGCCTCCTCGGCGGCGATCAGGCGCAGCTCCCCGGACCGGCTGACCGAGGTGACGGCCCCGACGGCGAGCGTGCGGGGGCCGCCCGCGTCGGTGTAGGACAGCACGACGCTGCGCGAGTACGTGAAGGCCCGCCGCACCTCGGGGCTGAGCGCCACCGAGGGGCTGACCTCGCCCGGCAGGCGGGGGCCGCAGCCCTCGCACATGATCAGGGATGCACGCCACGGCCCGGCCGACCCCCGCCACCAGGCTCGCGCGGCCCTCGCCACGAACGCGAGGACAACGACGACGAGCGCGGCCCCGACCGACCACCACGCCCGCTCGCCGATCCAGGGGGCGAGGTCCAGGGCGGGTACGGCTCCCGCCACCACCAGGGCGGCGGAGGACAGGAACAGGAACGCCAGCGCCACCGTCAGCCACCAGTCGGCCCGCAGGATCTCGCGTACCCGCGACCGCAGGCGGCCCCTGTGCCGCACGTACAGCATCGCGACGGGAACGCAGACCCCGGCCAGAGCGGCGCGCCGCTCGGCGGCCACCATCGGGAGCACGGCCAGTACGGTCAGCAGGAACCACAGGCGCGCGGCGACGATCCACAGGGTCACGCCGGTGTCCCGCCGCCCGACGCGCTCGGGGGCGATGGCGGTGAACTCGGCGAGCGCCCGTACGGGCCTGCCCTGCCACGCCTCGGCGAAGACACGCAGGACCAGCACGGCCACGCCGTTGAACAGGACAAGACCGAGCAGCCCGGCCCAGAACCCGCCGAGGATGTCGTCCCACCGGACGAGCGTGGGCGCGGCGACGGTGGAGACAAGGGGGACGACCTCGCCCACGAGGGACCAGGTGGGCACGGTGACCAGCGCCACCACATACGCCGCGACCACCAGGAGCGTCACGGACACGCCGACGCTGAGCCACAGGTCCCGGGCGAGCATCCCTGGCACGCACCTCCACACCGTGATCTTGCGCCCGTGCCGGACGGTCGCGGCCAGCGCCAGGAGGAGCACGGCCGCGCCGCCGACGCGTGCCTCCGCGCGCAGGTCGTACCAGAAGGCCAGGACGGCGACCACCGCGAGGGACAGCGCCAGCAGCACCCGCACCTGCCTGGCCCACACCTCGAGCGCGCGGCGGGCGCGGCCGGTCTCGCGGGGGTCCACCGTCCACGTCGGGTCGTGGTGCTCGCGGGGCCGTTCCCACCGCAGGAACGTCAGGCCGAGGTTGATCCGCGCGGCCGGGTGGTCATCGTCCCTCCGCAGCGCGGCCCGGTAGGCCAAGGCGGCCTGCTCGTGGTCGCCGCGCAGCAGGGCGAGGTCGCCGATGAGGACGTGCGGGTCGGGCTGCTCGGGGGCGAAGCGCACCGCCTGCTGTGCCTCGCCCCAGGCGTCCCGCCACCGGCCGGGGAGCCTGCGGAGCATGGAGCCCAGCCTGAGCCGCGCGGCCCAGGAGCCGGGTGCGAGCCGGACGGCGTCCTGGGCCGCGACGACCGCCTCGGAGTCGCGGCCGAGGCGTTCTAAGGCGAGACTCGCCAGCCGATGCCCCCATTCGCCTTCGGGGTCGCGCTCTGTCGCCTCACCGGCGGCCTCGAGCGCTCCCTCCGGCTGATCGCGCGCCAGCCTCGCGACGGCGACCACACACCAGGCCCTGGGATCGGAGCGGTCTCGCGGGGATGGCACCGGAGAGGGATCTGACTCGCTGGTGTTCCCCACGCCGTCATGGTCCGTTGCGGATCACCGCTTGCCTAGATGCCGGACATATACCTATAGCTCTCTAGAGAGGCCGGGATCGCCCCAGCTTGATCAGCCATCCCAGCAGCCCCTGGAGATCGTAGATCTTGAAGTGTTCGCGGTGATCGTGGCCATCTCTCTCACCGTCGGGGATGCTTCGCCCGGGCAGTCCGTAGCCGTTGTACCAAGCCGCTGAACAAACACCCGAGATTGGCCTAAGCTGCCACGCATGTTCAGCAGGCCGAGTCCATTTGAGTAGCCAATGACCGTTTTGGGCACCCGGCAGGGCGTCCGTGCCGAGGGCACGACCTTGGACCACCAGACAAGCCGGTGGTCGGTGCTCGCGCTCCTCTGTTTCAGCCTCCTGCTGATCGCCGTGGACGCCACGGTGCTGCACATCGCCGTTCCGGCGCTGACCGCCGCCCTGGAGCCGTCGGGGGTCGAGCTGCTGTGGATCATCGACGTCTACTCGCTGGTCGTCGCGCCGCTCCTGGTCACCTTCGGCACCCTCGGCGACAGGTACGGCAAGCGGAGGTTCGTCCTCGCGGGATACGTCGTCTTCGGGATCGCCTCGCTGTCCGCCGCCTTCGCGGGCACGCCGCTCGCCCTGATCGTCTCGCGGGCGCTGCTCGGCGTCGGCGGTGCGATGATCATGCCTGCCACGCTGTCGATCATCCGGCAGGTCTTCACCGACCGCAGGGAGCGCGCCATCGCCCTCGGCGTCTGGAGCGCGGTCGCGGCCGGCGGCGCCGCCGTCGGCCCGCTGGTCGGCGGTGTGCTGGTCGAGCACTTCTGGTGGGGCGCGGTCTTCCTGATCAACGTTCCACTGCTGGTCGTGGCGTTGCCGCTGGCGGTACGCCTGCTGCCGCGGACCCCAGGGGACCGGAGCCACCGGTGGGACGCGCCGAGCGCCGCGCTGTCCACCCTCGGCATCCTCTTCCTCGCCTTCGGCCTGAAGGAGGCCGGCCACGGCGGGACGGTAGGCGTCCGCCCCGCGATCATGATCCTTCTGGCGGGCGCGGGGCTGCTCGTGTGGTTCACCGCGCGACAGCGCCGGCTAGCCCATCCCCTGCTCGACATCGGCCTCTTCGCCCAGCGGGGCTTCGCCGTCGGCGTGCTTTGCGTGCTGCTATCGGTGTTCGCGCTGGTCGGCCTGGAGCTGATGCTCGCGCAGTACCTCCAGCTCGTCCTCGGCGACAGCCCACTGCGGGCCGGGGTGCGCATGCTGCCCCTCATGATCGCGGCCATCGCGGGCGGTCTCTGCGCGGCGCATCTGCTCCAGCGCCTCGGCCTGCGCGCCACCATGGCCGGCGGTCTCGGCCTCGCCGCGCTGTCCCTCGCGCCGACCATCGTTTGGGGCACCGAGCAACATCCACTGTTGCTCTGCCTGTGCTTCGCCGGCATCGGCTTCGGCGTGGAGGTCGCGCTGCTGGCGGCCTCCGACACCATCATGGCGTCCGCGCCCGAGTCCCGCGCGGGCGGCGCGGCCGCGATCGAGGAGACGGCGTACGAGCTGGGCGCCGGCCTCGGAGTCGCCGTGCTCGGCACGATAACCACGATCGTGTACGCCCCGTCCGTGGGCGCCGTGGCCGGAGTCGAGCCCCGCGCGATGGGGCAGGCGAGAGAGTCGCTCGCCTCGGCCGCGCACGTCGCCGGCGAGGTGGGCGGTCCGGCCGGCACCGCGCTGATGGAGGCGGCGCGCGCCGCGTTTGTCACGGCCCTTCACTCGACTGTGCTGGTCAGCGTCGCGCTCCTGGGCCTCACCGCGCTCGCCGCCGTCATCCTGCTGCCCCGCCGTCCGCCCGCCAAGGTTCCAGGTCCCGAGCGTGAGCACATCCCCCTCTGAGCCCGTAAGGCGGACCGCCCGGCCGGTGACGTGGACGCGGCTTGGGCATGACCTCGGCGATACGGGGCAATTGTCTGTGCAACACGGACCGACCCCGAGAGAATGGCTACCGTGAGACGAACCTTCCAGGACCTCGCCGCGCTGGCCGCCCGGCTGGGCGTCGGCGGCATCTTCTTCGCCAACGGCTGGCACAAGCTCGAGTTCGGGCTGACCGCGACGAGCGAGCAGTTCGCGAAGATGGGCGCCCCCGGCCCTGGCATCTGGGCCGCCACCACCATGCTCATCGAGCTCATCGGAGGGGCGCTCCTGGTCGCGGGCCTGGCCGTCCCCGTCTGCGGGCTCATCCTCTTCGCCGAGGCTCTCGCCGTGTTCGTGCTGGTGAGCGGTGATACGGGCCTGCCGCTCACCGGCGGCGACATCAACCTCATCGTCGCCCTCGGGGCCGCGTCGGTGCTGCTCGCGGTGGTCGGGGCCGGACGGCTGTCCATCGATCACCTCGTGGTGATCCGGCGCCGCGAGGCCGAGGCCGCCGACGAGATGGCGGCCGACGCGGAGGCGGACGACGTGATCTCGTCCTGGCGCGAAACGGCGGCCTCCACACCGCCGAAGGAGGCCGTCCCGCAGGACACCGTCGGCCAGAACACCTCTGCGAAGGGCCCCGTCACGTTCCCCGAGGAGAAGGCGGACACCGGCGGCACGGCGGAGGACACCGGCGGCACGGCGGAGGTCACCGCGCCGCGCAAGGCCCGTCCGCGCCGTCCGGCCAAGCCCGGGGGCGGCGACCCGGACACCACCACCGACGGCCCGAGCGACGTCCCGTCGACTCCCGCCGGCAAGCGCGACCGTCTCGTCGCCGGCGGCCGGAAGGCCACCACGCCGGACCCCGATTAGAAACCTCGATGGCCATCAACGGCTCCTGGTGCTCTGCCGGATGGTGAGGCGTGGTTCGAACCCGGAGGCCCGCGTGCTCAACGCGGGGACCGGCCCGGCGGGTGACCTGACCTCACCCGCCGGGACCGGCACCCCTAACAATGTCCGCAATGGCACGCCTAAGGCAAGCCGGACCACCGGAAACACGGCCGGGACCGGCGCGAACCCGTTCATCAGCCGCTTCAGACACGACTGGCCGCTCCTGCTGATGACGCTGCCCGCGGTGCGCGGCGATCAGCGCGTGGCGGCTCCGACGCGGTCGACGATCTCGGAGACGCCCTTCTCCCTCGCGCAGTGGGCGCAGCAGTACCAGTGGCCGCTCGCCTCGACACCGTGGCCGATGATCCGGCACCCGCAGTGCTCGCAGGCCGGCGCCATGCCCTGGATCGCGCATTCGAAGCTGTCGTAGGTGTGCACGCCGCCCTTGACATGGATTTCGAAGCTCATGTAATAGTCATTTCCGCACACTTCGCATTTCGCCATGATCTTCCCTTCAGTGCTCTTTTTACCGGGCTACCCAGCAAAGGCTGCGAGGGACTCCCTACCGGTGAATTCCGTACGCATAAATGGTGATCCAGTAGTGCGTTTTCACGGATATTTACGGTATACGGGTGCCTACGGGAGCCTGGGGGACCGTGGGATCAGACCACCCTCGCCGGCTCAGCGAAACAGCTCCAGCGTCTTGAGCACCATCACCCGGTCCTTCTGCTGGTCTTCCGGGGACAGCTGCCGGAACGGCAGCCTCTGCTCGGCGGGTAACCGGCCAGCGCGATGACCTTGGCCTCGGTCTCCGTGACGGCCCGGCGGCGTCGGCGCGCCTCATCGTGGTCAGCGGCCGTACTCGCCGCGCTTCACACCACCGAGGAACGCCTTCCACTCACCGCGCGTGAAGACGAGGGCGGGGCCGTGGAGGCTCTTGGAGTCGCGCACGGCCACGACACCGGACAGGTTCGTGGCTATCTCCACGCATTCTCCACCGTCTCCGCCCGACCATGCCGACTTGCGCCACCGCGCACCGCTCAGGTCCATTTCTGCTTCACCACTTCCTCAATGATCTTGCAGGACAGGTGTTGCGGGTGGGCGTCCGCCCGGACGGCGTCGTAGCGGTTGATTATCTCGGTGATCGCGCCTCTGTCGGTCATCGTCCGCCCGCGGGGCTGGGACTCCACTCGCACCGTATAGGCATTACCCCGCATCTCGGCAATGGCGTACGCGCCGATCAGCCCCGAAAGCGCCTCCGCGCTGTAAGGCACGATCTGGATGGTGACCCTGGGGTGCCGGGCCATCTCCAGGAGGTACTCCAGTTGCCCACGCATGACCTCGGGACCGCCCACCGGGCGGTGGAGCACCCCCTCGTCGATCAGGCACATGATCATCGGGGGGTCGGTCCGCGACAGCACCGACCTTCGCTGCATGCGGCCCGCGACCCGCTCCTCGACCTGCTCGGCGGTGAGCCCGGGCTCGCGTTCGAAGATCCGCCGCGCGAAGGCCTCGGTCTGGAGCAGACCCGGCATCAGAAGGGGTGACCAGAGCCGCAGAGCGGTGGCCCGCTGCTCCTCGATCGCCCAGTCACGGAAGTGGGCCGGGACGGCGGGCGGCGGCGGCCAGACCTCGGCGTACAGGCGTGTCATCACGCCTTCGAGGCCGAACACCTCGTCGCAAAGCTCGGCGAATCGCTCGGACGGCCGGAACTTGGACGTCTCGACCATGGCCACGGCGCTGGTCGAGAAGCCGATGCTCCGGCCCAGTTCCCTCTGGGTGAGCTTCGCCGCCAAACGGTGCCGGCGAAGCTGGTAAGCGAACCGAGCCCGCGGCGAATCCTCGGGATCGATCTCGATCATCTTGGTCATGAGGTCCCCTCGCGACACCTGGCCAGACCTGACTCACCGACCTCAGCGCAAAGCCGAAGTCAGCACGTAGTCAATCGACCACCAAGCGTAATGCCCTCACTGCAGCCTTGAGGCAAGAAATCACGACTCCGTAGACGCTTCCGGCAAGAACGGATACGGCGTCCCCCTCGACGAGCCGGGAGGCGAGGCGCCGTCGTAGCGGTGCCGGCGCCAGCAGGCACATACAGCCGGCCGAATCCACCACGGGAACGGGCGAACCGCCCGACACGCGAGGATGTGCAACTGCTTAACAAGAGGACGTCAAGCGCCGGGAGCAATAGTCTGCTCAGGCACTCGGTCCCTTGACCCGAGGAGAGAGCGATGAGACGCATCAGGATCGCCAGGCCCAGCGCGGGTCGCCGTACGAGCAGGGCATTTTCTCTGGACCTGCGCTCGCCTTCCGGGCGCCCCCTACCGTACTGAAGATCTTTACAATAGTCTTACACCGACATCTGTAGACATCTCTTGTAACGAAATCATCACGCCGGGGGGCTCGATGAAAAGGCTGGCTGCAGTGCCCGCATACGTTCCACGGCACAAAGTGCGGGACATTGGATCGGCGCGCCGCTCGACGCCTTCCCATGAGGCCAAGGTGGTCCACCTCCAGGCGTACACCGGGCGCAACGTGATCACGTTCCCCCGCAACGGCGGCACCACCCCCGCCGCCTGACGGATCAGGCGGCCGCCGAGGTCGATCACAGCGGTGCCCTTGACCAGCCGGCCGGGCAGCACGAGCCACCGACCACGGCAGCCCTGTGAGCTCGCGCACGGCCGCCGCGAACTCGGAAGACGTTCCCCCACCCGGTCTCGCGCATTGGACGGCAGACTCAGGGCCGGTGCCCGCCGGGTGGTACTGCGGTACCACCCGCTCTTCGGAGTTCCCTCCGCGGTACCACGGATGGCGCTGATCTCGATCCTAGCGTTGCGGGTGAGGCGGACCGGGAAGGTCTGGCCCACGCGGACGTAGGGATGACCGATGATCGAGGCACACCAGCTGACGAAGCGGTACGGGGATAAGACGGCGGTCGACCGGCTGGACTTCACCGTCCGGCCAGGCACCGTCACCGGCTTCCTGGGGCCGAACGGCGCGGGCAAGTCCACAACGATGCGGATGATCGTCGGGCTGGACGCCCCCACCAGTGGCTCGGTCAGTGTCAACGGCCGCCGCTACGCCCAGCACAGCGCTCCCCTGCAGGAGGTCGGTGCACTGCTGGAGGCCAAGTCGGTCCACCCCGGCAGGTCGGCCTTCGACCACCTGATGGCGCAGGCCTACACCCACGGCATCCCGCGACGCCGGGTGGATGAGGTGATCGAGCTGACCGGGCTGCAGTCTGTGGCGAAGAGGCGCGCCGGGGCGTTCTCGTTGGGAATGGGCCAGCGCCTGGGCATCGCCGCGGCACTGCTCGGCGATCCGCAGACCGTCATGCTCGACGAGCCGGTCAACGGACTGGACCCCGAGGGCGTGCTGTGGATCCGCAACCTGCTGACGGAGCTGGCCGCCGACGGCCGCACGGTGTTCGTGTCCTCGCACCTGATGACTGAGATGGCGCTGGTCGCGGACCATCTCATCGTGGTCGGCCGTGGCCGTCTGCTGGCCGATACCACGGTGCAGGACCTGGTTCGCCAGGCCAGCGGTGACACCGTGAAGGTGGCCACCAGCGATCCGGCCCGCCTGCGGGAGATCCTGGCGAAGCCCGGCATCGAGATCACCGGCCGGGCCGGCTCGGAGGAGCTGCTGGTGACCGGCGTCTCGCCGCGCTCCATCGGGATCACCGCCGCGGAGCATGGCATCACGTTGTTCGAGCTCACCGCCATGACCGTCTCGCTGGAGGAGGCGTTCATGGAGCTGACCCGGGACGCCGTCGAGTACCACGGCACCACCGGCATCCAGACCCCCGGGAGGGCCGCCTGATGACAACCATGACCCCGACCCACGCCTCCACACCCGCCCCCCCGCGGTCCACACGCCCGTCCTACAGGGTGACCGGA
Source organism: Sphaerisporangium sp. (assembly GCA_025964675.1). GTDB lineage: Bacteria > Actinomycetota > Actinomycetes > Streptosporangiales > Streptosporangiaceae > Sphaerisporangium. The sequence goes on from JAOPYI010000111.1 coordinate 23,519, forward strand.
GTGCGGGTTCTGCGCTCGGAGTGGGCCAAGCTGTGGTCCCTGCGCTCCACGTGGATCACCCTCGGCCTGGGCCTGCTGTTCCTGGTCGGCATCGGCCTCATCGCCGCGGCGCGGTACAAGTCCATGGTCAGCTCCGGCCAGCCCATGGACCCGGACTTGGCCGACGCCACCGCCCTCAGCCTCTCCCTGTTCGGCACGCCCCTCGCGCAGCTGGCGCTGGGCGTCCTGGGTGTGCTGGTCACCGCGGGCGAGTACTCCACCGGCATGATCCGCTCCACGCTGACTGCGGTCCCGCGCCGCCTGCCGGTGCTGTGGTCCAAGTCCGTGGTGTTCGGCCTGGTGGCTCTCGTGGCCGGCACCGCGGGTGTATTCGCCACCTTCCTGTTCGCCAGCGGCATCGTCTCCGGCACCAACGCGGCGATGACGCTCTCGGACGCGGGGGTGGTGCGCAGCCTGCTGGGTGCGGGACTCTACCTCGCCCTGGTCGCAGTGATCGGTACCGCTCTGGGTGCCGTGCTGCGCTCAGTGGCAGGCGGCATCTCGGTGCTGGTCGGCATCCTGATGCTGATCCCCGGCCTGATCTCTCTGCTGCCCAGCGCCTGGCAGGCCAACATCAGCCCGTACCTGCCCAGCAACGCCGGCGAGTCGATGTTCGCCCTGCACCACGACGCCACCCATCTGTCGCCCACGGCCGGACTGCTGGTCTTCCTCGGCTGGACCGTGCTGACGCTGGCCGGTGCCGCCTGGCGCCTGGCGCGCACCGACGCCTGACACAGTCCTTCGTACCGCCCGCGTGGTGCCCGGCCTCGGCCTGGTGCCGCGCCGGCAGCTCCTCCCCCACTATGGAGAGGTGACACCTGTGAGCAGCGACGACACCGCCGGAGCGGAGGTGCTTTCCCGCCTTCGGCAACAAGGGCCCGACCCCCTGCCGGGGCACCCGCTGGTCGCGCGGCTGGCCCAGGGCGGCCAGCGCATGCGGCAGGCGGACCGGGACCACCCATGGGCGCTGGACACGGCCGTGGTGGCCGGCGTCTTCTTGATGTTCTGCGTGCCGGATCTCGTGCACGACGGCGGTCCGGGTGATCTGCCGACCGCGTTCACCCGCTTGCCCGTGGCCGGAACGCTGGCATTGCAGGCCGGTTTGCTGCTGCCCCTGCTGTGGCGGCGCAGGACACCGTCCGTGGCGTTCGCCGTGATCACGGCGATATTCCTGCTGCAGTGGTCCCTGGGGGCCTTTCTGCGCGCCGATGCCGCTCTGCTGGTCGCCCTGTACAGCCTGGTGCTGCACGGACGCCTGCGGCATCTGCCCTGGGCCTGCGCGGCCATGGCGGGAGCGCTGGTCTTGGTCGCTGTGCGCGTCTCCACTGCGGTGTCCGTCTGGGACGCCCTGTTCTTTCTGCTCAGCACCGCGACCGCAGCCGTCGCCCTGGGACTCGCGGTGCGGATCCGACGGGCTCAGCTCGCCGCGCTGCGCGAGCGCGCGGCCAGCCTGGAGATCGAACGCGACCAGCGCAGCAGGCTGGCCACCGCCACCGAACGCACCCGCGTGGCCCGCGAGATGCACGACATCATCGGACACAACCTGTCCGTCATCATCACCCTCGCCGACGCCGGGGCGTACGCGGCCGACGTCACCCCCGAACGGGGCAACGAGGCTCTCCGGCTCATCGGGGACACCGGTCGCCAGGCTCTCGGCGAGCTGCGGCGCATGCTCGGCGTCCTGCGCGAGCAGACCGGGGCCCCCGAGCTCAACCCCCAGCCCGGAGTCGCCGACCTCGACGCGCTGTGCGCCCGTATCCGGGCGGCCGGACCGCAGGTCGTCTACCGCTCCGGCGGCCGGCTCGATGCCCTGGACCGCGGAGTTCAGCTGATGGTCTACCGCATCGTCCAGGAGGCGCTCACCAACGCCCTCAAGCACGCCGGCCCAGGCACCCGGGCCCACGTGATGCTCACCGTCGAAGGCTCACAGCTGCGCGTGCGCGTGCAGGACACCGGCCCGCCCGGCGGCACAGGGCAGTCCGGGCCGTCGCACGAGGAAGGGCACGGGCTTGCCGGCATGAAGGAGCGCGCAGCCCTGTACGGCGGCACCGTCACCGCGGGTCCCGCGCCCGGTGGAGGATGGACCGTGGAGGCCGGCCTAGACCTCACCCCGATCCCCGACCCATCAGGCGGCCCGACGTGACCACCGTTCTCATCGTGGACGATCAGTCCCTACAGCGCTTCGGCTTCCGCATGCTGCTGGAGACGGCGCCTGAGACCGAGGTGATCGGCGAGGCCGCGCATGGAGCCGAGGCCGTGCGCAGGGCAGCCGAACTACGGCCCGATGTCGTCCTCATGGACATCCGCATGCCCGGCATGGACGGCATCGAGGCCACCCGCCGCATCGTCGCCAACGGGGGACGCTCCCGCATCCTCGTCATGACCACCTTCGACCTGGACGAATACGCCCACGCAGCGCTGCGTGCCGGAGCCAGCGGCTTCCTCCTCAAGGACGCCCGCCCAGAGGAACTACTGGCCGGTATCCGCGCCGTCGCCGAGGGCGACGCCGTCATCGCCCCCGCCCTCACCCGGCGGCTTCTCGACGCCTACGCCCACCACCTTCCCGGAAGCCCACAGGCCCAGGAGGGCAGCATGGATCCCCGCTGGCGAGCCCTGACCGAGCGCGAACGGGAAATCCTGGTCGCCATCGGGCAGGGCTGGACCAACGGCGAGATCGCCGAGCGCTTGGTGCTGTCGGAGTCCACCGTCAAGACGCACGTCGGCCGGGTGCTGGCGAAGATCGCAGCCCGCGACCGCATCCAGGCTGTGATCTTCGCCTACGATCTGGGTCTGACCCACCCGAACACACCCGGCTGACCACGATGGTTCCGCCACAGGTGCCGGCGATCAGCGACTTGTGTCGCCTCAGCTGCAGCCGCTGGTGCTGCCGCAGCCCTCGCAGACGTAGCAACTGCCGGCCGGGCGCATCTTCGTGCCGCAGGTCAGGCAGAGCGGCGCGTCGGCCGTACGGCCCTGGTGGCTTTCGAGCGCCGGGGCCGAGCCGTTCCTCCTGGACGGGGGCTCGGCCGGGGTGGCCGTCGCCGCGGGCCTGTCGCCGGGGGTCCTCTCCTCTGGCTTCTCCTCTATGGGCGCGGACTGCGCGAGCGCCGCGGTGTCGATGATGACCTCCTGGGGCGCGCCGGGGTCCTCACCGCGCTGCTGCGCCGCCCTCTCGGCCGCCGAGAAGACCCCGAGGGCCGCCCGCTCGTCGTACGGCAGGTGGTCGAGCGCCAGCCGGCGGAAGATGTAGTCGACCACCGAGGCCGCCATGCGCACGTCCGGGTCGTCGGTCATGCCCGCCGGCTCGAAGCGCATGTTGATGAACTTGCTGACGAAGGTGTCGAGCGGAACGCCGTGCTGCAGGCCGACCGAGATCGCCACCGAGAAGGCGTCCATGACACCGGCCAGCGTGGAGCCCTGCTTGGACATCTTCAGGAAGACCTCGCCGAGGCCGTCCTCGGGGTAGGACGAGGCCGTCATGTAGCCCTTGGCGCCACCGACGGTGAAACGCGTGGTCGTGCTCGGCCGCTGGTTCGGCAGGCGGCGGCGCTTCAGCCTCGGCACCTCGATGACCTGCACGACCGGCTCCACCGCCTTCGCCTCGGCCTTCTTGGCGATGGAGAGCGGCTGGCCGACCTTGCAGTTGTCGCGGTACACGGCGAGGGCCTTCAGTCCCAGCTTCCAGCCCTCGAGGTACACCTGCTCGATGTCCTCGACGGTGGCCGACTCGGGCAGGTTCACCGTATTGTGGTTCATGATCCCGTTTGCCACGAATGCATGCGTCTCCGGGACGGAAAGGTCGTAAACCTCGACCTCCCCAGCGTCCACCACCTCAGTCACCGGCGAGAAGTGCAGGTCGACGTCAAGAACCTGCCGCAACCAGCTGGGCAGTTCCACACCCGGCAGAGTGGAGATCCGCTCGAGGGTCTCCCTGGTGACCTGCTTGGTGCGCGGGTCCAGGAGGAAGCCGAACTCGCTGCGCCAGCTTCGCACGCCGTCCCTGCCCGGCGTGCCTGGAGGGATCATCTCGTACAGTTCCCGGCCGGTGATACCGGGGATGACATCCGCAGTCCCCTGCCTGAAGTGCATCCGGAGGTAGTCCGCAGCCCGCGCCGCCTTGTCCGGCTCCAGGAAATGGACGAGGCTGACCAGCAGCTGTCCCTGCCGACCAGCGGCGTAAACCTCGTCGTAGTCCTTCCCATTGATGCTGTTGTGCTTCGTGATCCGCCCGTGCAGGACACCCAAGTTGGTAAGGACGGCCTGGAGATCGTCCAGAAGTTGAGGGCTGTCGAGGCAGATCCCCCACTTGGGCGCAGTTGCAGTGGTGACGTAGGCATCCAACCAGAGCCCCTGCAGGAAGGCGTGGACCATCGGCCACGGCGAGCGCAGAATCGGGTCAGGAATGCGCTTGTCGGAGGCGTTGCTTCCACAGCCCAGCGCCTGCATGAATTCGACGATTGTCTTTGAGGCGACCACGACCCCAGGGCACTTGCCGGGATCACGTGTGATGCGGGCCTCCAGTCCGAAGACGCTCTTCCATGCGTCTTTGATGCGGTGCAGCACCTTATCGACGGAGTTGGTGAGAACAATCGTCCAGTTGCTCCTGGAGGTATGCCCCTCAGCGGCGTAGACACCGAGGAGGAAGGCGAGATCCTCGGTCATCTCCTCGGGGAGTGTGACGGCCTTCTGGTCGCCGTGCCGAGCGGAAACGCTGATGTGACGCAGACTCGCGGGCACAGCCGACCACATCATCGCGCCGTACTGTACGGCCACCTGGTCGCCCTCGGCGATCTCACCGAGGGTCTTCCAGACAAGGCCACCCTTCTGTGCGGTCAACAGACGGTGGGGGAACGTGCCCGTGACCGCGTGACCCGAGCGCAGACGGACACGACGCACCGGACGGACGCCGCCGTAGTAGAAGGCGTCAGTCTTCCGGTAACCGTCCAGCGAGGCGATCTCCAGCCGCTCCTCACGGAATGTGTCCTCGGACTCCCCCTTGTACAGGCTGCCGATTCGGACCAGACCTTCGGAAGAGGAGACAAGCGTCTCACCAGTGACGCACTTCGAGATGGCGCCCGACAGGAACGGCTGGGTGGCCGCCATCATGCGGACGTGCCCCATGGGAGCGATCGCCCGCTCGCCCATGGCGCAGTCGAACACCTCGTAGTGCTCGGGCTTGAGGCCGGGGGCGTCCATGACGTGGCCGTGCTCGGCGATGTACTCGACGATGGCCTCGAGCTGCTCGGGCTGGTAGCCGAGCTGCCTGAGCGCCCTCGGGATCGTCTGGTTGACGATCTGCATCGACCCGCCACCGACAAGCTTCTTGAACTTCACCAGCGCCAAATCGGGCTCAATGCCCGTAGTGTCGCAATCCATCATCAAACCGATGGTGCCGGTGGGTGCGAGCAATGAGGCTTGTGCGTTCCTATATCCGTTTTTGTCCCCAAGGCGGAGGCATTCCTGCCACTGCTTGGTCGCCTCGGTCAGGATCGGCCGGTCGAGGGCGTTCCCGGCGCGCAGGTCGTCGTTGGCGGCGGCGTGCTTGCGCATGACCCTCTTGTGAGGCTCGGCGTTGCGCTTGTAGCCGTCGTAGGGTCCGACGATCGCGGCAAGCTCGGCGCTGCGGCGGTAGGAGGCGCCGGTCATCAGGCTGGTGATCGCCGCGGCGACCGACCGGCCCCCGTCGGAGTCGTACGCGTGGCCGGTGGCCATCAGCAGCGCGCCGAGGTTGGCGTAGCCGATGCCGAGCTGGCGGTACGCCCGCGTGGTCTCGGCGATCTTCTGGGTCGGGAAGTCGGCGAAGGTGATCGAGATGTCCATCGCCGTGATGATCAGCTCGGTGAGCTTGACGAAGCTCTCGACGTCGAAGGTGTCGTCCTCGCGCAGGAACTTCAGCAGGTTGATGCTGGCGAGGTTGCAGGATGAATTGTCCAGATGTACGTATTCCGAGCATGGGTTAGATGCGGTGATGCGGCCGGTTTCCGGGCAGGTGTGCCAGTCGTTGATGGTGTCGTCGTACTGCACGCCGGGGTCGGCGCACGCCCAGGCGGCCTGGGACATCTTTCGGAACAGCGACTTGGCCTCGATCTCCTCGATGACCTCGCCGCTCAGGCGGGCGCGCAGCCCGAACTTGTCGCCCGCCTCGACGGCGTGCATGAAGTCGTCGGAGACGCGGACCGAGTTGTTGGCGTTCTGGTACTGCACGGAGACGATGTCCTTGCCGCCGAGGTCCATGTCGAACCCGGCGTCTCGCAGCGCGCGGATCTTGTCCTCCTCGCGGGCCTTCGTCTCGATGAACTCCTCGATGTCGGGGTGGTCGACGTCGAGGACGACCATCTTGGCCGCCCGGCGGGTCGCGCCGCCCGACTTGATGGTGCCCGCGGACGCGTCGGCGCCGCGCATGAACGACACCGGTCCGCTGGCCGTGCCGCCGCTCGACAGCAACTCCTTGCTGGAGCGGATGCGGGAGAGGTTGACCCCGGAACCGGACCCGCCCTTGAAGATCACACCCTCTTCCTTGTACCACTCGAGGATGGACTCCATCTCGTCGTCCACCGCGAGGATGAAGCAGTTGTGCACGCGGAGGTTGCCGGAGAGGTACTCCCCGCTTTCGGTCTGGATGTCATACACCTCCATGGGACCGAGGTGCTCAATGCGGTCGATCTCCAGCCGCTTGGTGGCACGCGCGGGCAGTCCGGCCTTGTCGAAGCTTCGCTCCAGCTTCTCCGCCTTGACCGGATCGACGAACCCGATCTCATCGGCGAACGCACGCCGGTCACCGGCGGACTGAATCCGCAGCGTCCAGCAACCCTTGCGATCTTCCCTGGCATCCTTCTTGAACCCCACTCGGGCATAGATGCCGAAGCGGAGCAGAAGCTGCTGCATACCGCGGATCAGGTTCTCAGACATCATGTCCACCTCGACGACGGTGGACTTCTCCCGAGAGCTTACGAAGCCCTCGGCCTGGAAGACGCTGCGCAGGTAGGCGACCACCACAGGTAGCGGCGCTGTGAAGAGGTGTGACGGAATCCGCATGTCGGTTCCTCGCGCCCGCAGCCTCCATTTGGCCACGAAACCCTCAAGAGCCCGTCCGTACAGTCGCGTGCGCCGGGAGTCGAGGGAGGTGTCCGAGGTCTCGACCGCGGACTCCTTGCGGTGCACCGTGGGGAACACCTTGTCGAGCGCGCCCGTCACCCACTCGAGCTCGGCCTCGGTAACCGTCATCGCCTCTATCGTGAGCGACTTGTTGGTTCCTTCGTACTGGCCGACAAAGCCATCCGACTGCAGCCAACCGGCGAGTGCCGCCTCGTAGACCTCCTGGAAGTCGATCTCACCTTCGCCGAAAGCCTCTCGGCGATGCCATTCGAGTTCGTCCCCGGGCTTCAGGGTGCCCGCCTCGACGAAGTAGCCGGTTTCCTCCCCCGTCGCCTTCCAGACGAGGTGATCACCGGTGACATCCAGGGTGTAGCCCGCCTTGGTGTGAACGCGCAGCACGTCCTTGACACCATTGGACTTGGTGGCGACGATCCGAGTCAGGCCGTGAGCGTCGAAGATCTTCTCCCCGACCGCGTCATCCTCCACCAGCTTCCCGATGGGCACCAGGCCCGCGGACGTGCTGACGAGAGAGTCATACGGCTGGCAGGCACTGACCTGCTGGGGTGAGGCGGTGCCGACGTTGAACCAGACCGGCGAGTTGAAGCTGAAGATCTGGTGGATCAGTGCGTGCTTCAGCTCGTGGTCGAAGATCTCGGCGTCCTCCTCGGAGGCGAAGTAGCCGTGGTCGCGGCCCGTGCGGGTGTAGACACCGACGACACGGTCGACGAGCTGCCTGAGGCTCACCTCGCGCTGCGGCGTGCCGACGGCGCCGCGGAAGTACTTGGTGGTGACGATGTTGGCCGCGTTGACCGACCAGAAGTCGGGGAACTCGACGCCGCGCTGCTCGAAGTTGATCGAGCCGTCCCGCCAGTTGGTCATGACGACGTCACGGTGCTCCCAGCGCACCTGGTCGTACGGGTGCACACCGGGCGTGGTGTGGATGCGCTTGATCTTCAAGCCCTTGTGGGGCCGCTTGCCCCCGCGTCCCACTGAGCCACTCACCGTCTCCGTCATGATCTCCCCCTTCCGGGGCCCCGTGGAGCCCTCGTGTCGGAAACACTTCACAACGCCGTTCGCATCCCCCGGCGCGGGGTTCTACCAGGTCTCTTGTGTTCATCTCAGCGTCGCAGGACCGGCCCGGCGCGCTCAGCTTTCCTTCGCGGCTCGCGCCGCCCTCAGTTGCTCGATCTCTTCCTCGAAGTCGGCGAGCGTCTCGAAGCTCCGGTAGACCGAGGCGAACCGAAGGTAGGCCACCTCGTCCAGCTCGCGCAGCGGACCGAGGATCGCCAACCCCACCTGGTGGGCCGGGATCTCGGCCGACCCGGTCGCCCGGATACTCTCCTCGACGCGCTGGCCCAGCTGGGCCAGTGAATCTTCGCTGACGGGACGGCCCTGGCAGGCGCGGCGCACTCCGGCGATCACCTTTTCACGCGAGAACGCCTCGGTCACCCCGCTTCGCTTGCTCACCATCAGCAGCACCGTCTCCTGGGTGGTGAACCGGCGCCCGCACTCCGGGCAGGTGCGCCGCCGTCGGATCGCCGCGCCGTCCTCTGTGGAACGGCTGTCGATGACCCTCGTATCAGGATGGCGACAGAACGGACAGTGCACGTGTCGCCTCCCTTTTCTCGGGGCTCCCACGAGTTACGCCGGCACGACCTCGAATGACGAGGCTCCCGAGGCCTCAACCTCAGGGAAAAGCCGCCCTATGTTTCCGCATTCGCGACATGCTTCCGGGCTCTTCCCGCTTGCACGGAAATAGGCTCGCGCCGCACTGGGGCTGACCCGAGTGCGTTGATGGGAAACACTACCTATGGTGAACCACATCGGTGTAACTACTAGATGTTGTGGTCTTACCGTAGGAGTGCCGCTCCATGAACGCAAGTCAGCGGCGCCCTCGTACGGAAATCGGCCGCTCATCAGGGCGAACGGCGGCGACACGGCGTGTCGTGGGCCCGCCATGTGCCGCGGCGGCAGGAGGGCGAGGCCACCTCCGGCACCCTACGAGGTCCGCTCGCTCGCGTGATCGACTTTCCGCGTTCCTCAGGCATAAGATCGCAAAGTCGAACACGATATCGATCGAACTCCCGTACGATGTCGTCCATCGGACGGCCGACTAATTCGGAGACTCTCGAACATCTGTTTGAAGACGATCTTGAACAGGGTTATTGTCGCTGTGTGCGACATCAGGAATACGGACCGGAAGCCGGCCTGGCGGGCATGGCGTGACCGAGCGTCCCACAGGCGCCCGGCGAGGAGGAGCTTATGAGCGAGCAGGAAGAGATCGGCACGGTCGTCAGCGATCTGGCGGTGCGCAGGCGTGACTCCCTCGGTCTGACCCCACGGCAACGCAAGATTCTCGAGGTGATCCGCGATTCGGTGCAGCAGCGCGGCTACCCGCCGTCCATGCGCGAGATCGGCGAGGCGGTCCAGCTCACCAGCACCTCCAGCGTGTCCCACCAGTTGACCGCTTTGCAGCGCAAGGGCTACCTGCGCCGTGACCCGCACCGCCCGCGCGCGCTGGAGGTCCGCCTGCCCGGCGAGCCGGCGCTCTGGGTCGACCCCGTCGGCCCCGGCGGGGAGGAGCCCCTGGTCACCCGGCCGACGGCCACGTTCGTCCCCCTGGTCGGGCGCATCGCCGCCGGTGGTCCCATCCTGGCCGAGGAGCGGGTGGAGGACGTCTTCGCCCTCCCCAAGCAGCTCGTGGGCGAGGGCACGCTGTTCCTGCTCCAGGTCGCCGGGGACTCGATGATCGACGCGGCCATCGCCGACCGCGACTGGGTGGTCGTGCGTCAGCAGCCGGTTGCCGACAACGGCGACATCGTCGCGGCCATGATCGACGGCGAGGCCACGGTGAAGACCTTCAAGCGCAAGGACGGCCACGTCTGGCTGGTGCCCCACAACGCCAACTACGACCCGATCCCGGGTGACGAGGCCAGCGTCCTCGGCAAGGTCGTGGCGGTCCTCCGCAAGCTCTGACACCGCCCCGCCTGCCCGCCCCGCCTGGGCGCCCACCAATCGGTGAGCGGCCAGGCGGTCCTGCTTTCAGGGGCTGAGCGGTCCCGCTCTCACGGCGCAGTCATGCTCTCAAAGGGCACCAAGGCCGCCTCAGGGGACGATGTTGACGAGCTTGGGCGCCCGCACGATCACCTTGCGGGGCGCCCCGTCCAGCAGGGCCCGCACCCTCTCTGAGGCGAGCGCCAGCTCCTCCAGCTCCCGATCCGAGATGTCAGGCGAGACCTCCAGGCGGTCCCTGACCTTGCCCGCCACCTGCACCACGCAGGTGACCGAGTCCCGCACCAGCAGCGCGGCCTCGGCGACCGGCCAGCCCGCGTGGGTCACCGTCGGGCCGTGCCCGAGCCGCTCCCAGCCCTCCTCCGCGACGTACGGCGCGACCAGCGACAGCATGACCGCCAGGGTCTCGGCGGCCTCGCGTACGGCGGGGTCGGCCGCCCCGGGGCCGGAGTCGATGGCCTTGCGGGCGGCCGAGGTCAGCTCCATCATGCGGGCGACGGCCACGTTGAAGCGGTAGGAGTCGACCAGCCGGGTGACCTCGTCGATCGCGCGGTGGGTGATCTTGCGCAGCTGGACGTCACCGGTCGCGAAGCCCGCGCCCGGAGCGGAGGCCCCTCCGGCCTCGGCCATGACGCGGAACGCCCGGGCCAGGAATTTCTGCGAGGCGGCGGGCGAGACGTCGGCCCAGTCGATGTCGTCCTCGGGTGGGCCCGCGAACACCATGGTCAGGCGGACGGCGTCGACGCCGAACGCGTCGATCTGCTCGCCCAGGTCGACGCCGTTGCCCAGAGACTTGGACATCGACTTGCCCTGGTTGATCACTTGGCCCTGGTTGAGCAGGCGCGTGAACGGCTCGGTGAAGCCGACCATGCCCATGTCGTACAGGACCTTGGTGAAGAACCGGGAGTACAGCAGGTGGAGCACGGCGTGCTCGATGCCTCCGACGTACTGGTCGATCGGGCCCCAGCGCCTGACCTGCTCGACGTCGAACGCGCCCTCCTCGAAGCCGGGCGAGCAGTAGCGCAGGAAGTACCACGAGGAGTCGACGAAGGTGTCCATCGTGTCGGTGTCGCGCTGGGCGGGGCCCCCGCACTTGGGGCAGGCGACGTTGACCCAGTCGGTCGCGCTCGCCAGCGGCGAGACGCCCTTCGGGGCCAGCGCCTCTCCGCGCAGATCGGGGAGCGTGACGGGCAGTTGGTCGTCCGGGACCGGGACCTCGCCGCAGTCGGCGCAGTGGATGATCGGGATCGGGGTGCCCCAGAAGCGCTGGCGGGACAGCAGCCAGTCGCGCAGCCGGAAGTTGACGGCCGCCGCGCCGGTGCCCCGCTCCCCCAGCACCTGGACGATGCGGGAGATGGCCTCGGCCTTCGACAGGCCGTCCAGCGGGCCCGAGTTGACCAGCTTGCCCTCGCCGGGCGTGGCGGCGCCGGTCTCCCCGGGGTCGGCCAGTCCGGTGTGCACGACCACCCGCACGGGCAGGTCGAACTTCAGCGCGAAGTCGAGGTCGCGCTGGTCGTGCGCGGGCACTGCCATGATGGCGCCGTGGCCGTAGTCGGACAGGACGTAGTCGGCCGCCCAGACAGGGATGCGCTCCCCGTTGACGGGGTTCAGGGCGTAACGACCCAGGAAGACGCCGGTCTTCTCCTTGTCGGTGGACAGGCGTTCGATGTCGCTCAGCTTGGCGACCTCGGTGCGGTAGGCCTCGAGCGCGGGCAGCTGCTCGGGGGCGCAGATCTCCTCGGCCAGCGGCGCGTCGGCCGCGACCACGAAGAACGTCGCGCCGTACAGGGTGTCGGGGCGGGTCGTGTAGACCGTGACCGGCTCGTCGCGGCCCTCGATCTCGAACCGGACGTCGGCGCCCTCGGATCGGCCGATCCAGTTGCGCTGCATGGTCAGCACGCGGTCGGGCCAGCCCTCGAGCTGGGCCATGTCGTCCAGCAGCCGGTCGGCATAGTCAGTGATCTTGAAGTACCACTGGGTCAGCTCGCGCCGGACGACCTCGGCGCCACAGCGCTCGCACCTGCCGGCGACGACCTGCTCGTTGGCCAGCACGGTCTGGTCCTGCGGGCACCAGTTGACCAGGCCGCCCTTGCGGTAGGCCAGGCCGCGCTCGAAGAAGCGGTTGAACAGCCACTGGTCCCAGCGGTAGTACTCCGGGTCGCTGGTGTGCAGGCGCCGTGACCAGTCGAAGGAGATGCCGTACCTCTTGAAGGAGTGGGCCTGGGTCTCGATGTTGGCGTAGGTCCACTCGGCGGGGTGCGCGTCGCGCCTGATCGCGGCGTTCTCGGCCGGCAACCCGAAGGAGTCCCACCCGATGGGGTGCAGGACGTTGTAGCCGCGCTGGAACCAGTAGCGGGCGAGGACGTCACCGATCGCGAAGACCTCGCCGTGACCCATGTGCAGGTCACCGGAAGGGTAGGGGAACATGTCGAGCATGTACTTACGGGGACGCTCGTCGCCGGCGTCCTCACCTGCCCGGAAAGGGTCCAGTTCCTCCCACCGCGGCTGCCACTTCGCCTGCAGCGCCTGCGGATCGTAATGCTCGTCACTCACGGCCATGTCCCTCGGATCGACTCAGCGCGGATGGCTTGACCAATAAAGAAACCCCCCGTGTCCACGAGGGGCAGCCGCATCGACCGGTGTCTCAGCTCAGTCGATGCGGCCCGCTAAGAAGCAGGGTCCTGCCACGCATAGCTCAAGGGTAGCGCAGCGGGCAATCGGTGTTCGTATCGTTCGCGCGGTACCCCGGGTAGTCCCGGCAGAACAGCCGCAGAGATACCCGATGGTGATAGATCCGTTGTGACCTCTTACGTCCCTTTAGTTTAACCTTTTCGCCGTGGTGAACTCCTATGAACCGGCACGCGCCCCTGATCGCACGGAGGATGACCTGCCCATGCAGGACCCGCCCACCGATCCGACGGGGCTGCAGTTCCGGGGGGCTTTCTCAGATTCTCCTGCGGACGCCCCTGCTTCGCATGAGATCATGCCGAGCACCCCCAATCCGGGCATGATGTCGGGAGGTTCGCCAGCGATGGCTTCTGAGCACGCCAGCCGGCCCACGCGGCCCCCGGCATGGCCGGAGAACCCCCCGGCGTGGCCGGAAGTGCCCCCGCCCCCGCCTCCGCCCTCCGCCTCGGTGTTCGACCCGCTCCCGTACGGCAGCCGGGCCACCTCCGAGCCGCAGTCGTCACGCGAGGCCTCCCAGGCCCCGCGTGACGCTTTTCCGTACGCTCCGCAGGCCCCCGCGCAGACGGCCTTCCCTCCGCCCCCGGCGCCCTCCGCCTCGCCGTTCGCCCCTCCTCCCACCGGGGCCCAGCCCCCGGGACCGCAGTCCACGGGTCCGCAGTTCCCGGGGCCACAGGTCCCAGGTCCGCAGTTCACGGGATCGGGGCCCACCGGGCCGCAGCAGTACGCACCGCAGCCGTACGCGCCGGCGGGCACCGGGCCGCAGCCGTTCCCGCAGCCTGGCGCGGCCCCGCAGCAGGCGGCGGCGCAGCAGTACGGCCTGGAGACGCCGCCTCAGCCGTTCCGGCTCCCCGGCGAGGCCCCGCCGCCCTACATCCCGCCCGGCACCGAGACGACCATCCGCGTGTCCGGGCCTGTGGCTCTCGAGCAGCAGGCCCAGCGCCCCATGGCACCTCCCCGGGAGCCTGACGACCCCTACAAGCCGTTCGTCACCGCCGGGCAGATCAGCGGACCGAGGACGCCGCCTCCCGCGCGCCAGCAGGAGCTGTGGAACACCGTCTTCGGCGACAACTACGAGTCGATCGGCGAGGAGGACGACTCCGGGAACGGCAGGCGGGTGTGGCTGCTCGCGCTCGTCGCCTCCGTGCTGGTCGCCCTGGTCGCGGCCCTGCTGTGGGCCTTTCTCGCGGGCCCGCTGCGCTCGGCGCCCGACCAGACCCAGACCGGCGCGGGCGACAGCGCGGGGAAGAGCACGTCCAAGGCGTCGTCCTCGGGAAAGCCGGCCACCAGCACCACCAAGCCGCAGTCCATGGGCAAGCTGCCGAAGTACTCCGGTGTACGCTCGCCGCGTGCCGGCATCCTGACCGACGACGCGTCGGCCATCAGCCTGGCCCGGCTCGGCGGCCCATGGCGGCTGGACATGCGCTCGCAGCACGTGCAGTCGACCTACGGCTTCACGACCCGCCAGTACGTCGCGGCGGGCAGCGACGACGCCGGCACCCCGCAGTTCGCGCAGGTGATGACCGGCCCGCTGGCCCAGAACCTCGCCGGCAAGTACTCCGCGTCCACGCCGGACAAGCTCGCGCCGGTGATCAGCTCCGTGGCGTTCGCGGCTCGCAACAAGTTCTTTCCCGCCGGAAACAAGGTCGTGAAGACCGCGGAGCAGCGCCTGGCCGCCGGAGGCCACCCCGCGCGCCTGGTGGCGTACCAGATCATCGCGGGCGGCGCGAGGACCACTCTGGTGGTCGCCGCGGTCAGCACGGGCGCCGACCTGCCGGTGATCGTCTACATGTCGGTGCCGGACAGCAAGAAGGAACTGCTGCCCGACATCAACACGGTGTTCTCGTCGATCAGGCCCACGAGCGCCCCGGCGTCGTGACGGGCGCGGGCGCCTAGAAGTCGCAGGGCAGGTGCTTGACGCCGTTGATGAAGCTGGAGAACAGCCTCTTCGGGTGGCCCGCCTCGATGCCCGGCACCCGCTGGAGCAGCTCGCGGAACATCACCGTGATCTCCCGCCTGGCCAGGTGGGCGCCCAGGCAGAAGTGGGGGCCGGGGCCGCCGAACCCGACGTGCGGGTTCGGGTCGCGGGTGATGTCGAAGCGGTACGGGTCCGCGAACACCGCCCGGTCGCGGTTGGCCGACCAGTAATACAGAACCGCCTTCTCCCCCTTCCTGTAGAGGGTGCCGTTCATCTCGAAGTCGCGGGTGACCTTGCGGCGCATGTAGTTGACCGGTGAGGCCAGCCGTACGATCTCCTCGACCGCCTTCGGGGCGTGGCCGTCGACGTCGGCCAGCCAGCGCGCCTTCTCGCCGGGGTTGCGCGTGAGCAGGAGCAGGCCCTGGGAGATGGCGTTCCTGGTGGTCTCGTTGCCTGCCACGACAAGCAGGATGAAGAAGGACCCGAGCTCCTGCGGGGTGAGCCGCTCGCCGTCGATGTTGGCGCTGACCAGCGCGGAGGTCAGGTCGCCAGTGGGGTGCTCGGCGCGGTGGCCGGCGAGGTCGTGGACGAGCTGCTGGAGCTCCAGGCCGGCGTTCAGCATGGCGGCCACGACGGTGTCCATGTCACCCGAGGGAACGTATTCGGGGTCGGAGGCGCCGAGGATGATGTTCGAGCGGTCGAAGACGAAGCGGTAGTCCTTCTCCGGGATGCCCATCATGTCGCAAATGATCTTCAAAGGAAGACGGGCCGCGACCTCGGTGACGAAGTCGCAGCCGGGCCCGGTCTCCAGGAGGTCGTCGACGATCCGGACTGCCGCGCTCTGGACGTCCTCCTCGAACTTCTGGATCATCTTCGGCGTGAAGGCCCGCGACACGATCCTTCGCAGGCGCGCGTGCCGGGGGTCGTCCATATTGATCATCGAGCCGAAGTACTCGGCGAACTCCGGCGGCATGTCCGCGATGTTGGTGGCGCCGCCGTCCCCCGAGCAGAAGACGTCGGGGTTGCGGCTGATCTCCACGATGTCCGCGTGCCTGACGATCGCGTGGTACCCCTCGCCTTTGGGCGCGAACGACAACTCGGGCTCGGCGAAGAAGACGGGCGTGTCCCGTTCGCGCAGCAGCTCGAAGGCGTGCTCGCGCTCCGCCATGGGCCGTGCCCAGAACTCCCAGTCGGACAGGTCGATCTGCGTGTACGAGGTGATCGGCCTCCGCTCGCGAGGCGTCTCCACAGTCATGATTCCATGATTGGGAAAAGTGGTGACTTACGTCAAACGGTGCGGTAGCTCATGTGCTTGATGCCGTTGATGAAGTTGGACAGCAGGTAGTCGGGCTCGCCGGTCGAGCGGATGGCGGGCAGGCGGGTGAACAGCTCCCGGAACATCACCGTGACCTCGCGCCTGGCCAGGTGGGCGCCCAGGCAGTAGTGCGGGCCGGGTCCGCCGAACCCGACGTGCGGGTTCGGGCTGCGGGTGATGTCGAAGGTGTCGGCGTCGGTGAACACCGCCTCGTCGCGATTGGCCGAGTTGTAGAACAGCAGGACCTTGTCGCCCTTCCCGTACTCCTGACCGTTCATCTCGTGGTCCCGGGTGAGCGTCCGCCGGAACTGGATCACCGGGGTGGAGTACCTGATGATCTCCTCGACCGCTCCGGGAATGTGCCTCTCGAAGTCGCCCAGCAGCAGCTCGCGCTGCTCGGGGTTGTCGGTGAAGAGCTTCAGGCCGTGCGAGATGGCGTTCCGCGTGGTCTCGCTCCCGGCGACGACCAGCAGGATGAAGAACGACCCGAGCTCCTGGGGGGTCAGGTGCTCGTCGCCGTTGACCAGCATGCTGGTGAGATCGCCGGTGGGATTGCCGCGCCGCTCGCGGCCGAGTCGCCGGGCCAGGGAGCTGAGCTCGTGCCCCGCGCCGAGGAGCTTCACCAGGCCCTTGGCGACGTTCCACCGGGTGATGTCGGGCCGGATGCCGGTGTACTCGGCATCGGCGTTGCCCAGGATGATGTTCGTACTGCGGAGCACCAGATCGTGATGGGCCGGCGGCACTCCCATCATGTCGCAGATGACCTGCACGGGCAGCCGGGCGGCGATCTGCGGGACGAAGTCTCCCGGACCCTCGGCGATCGCCCTGTCGACGATCTCGGCCGCCGCCCTGGCGACGTCCTCCTCCATCTTCTTGAGGATCTTGGGGGTGAAGGCGCGAGAGACGATCCTTCTGAGCCTCGCGTGCCGGGGATCGTCCATGTTGATCATCGAGCCGAAGTAGACCGCCAGCCACCTCGGCATGTCCGGGATGCTGTTGGACGTGGGCTCGCTGCTGAAGACGCCGGCGTTGCGGCTGGCCTCGCTCACGTCCGCGTGCCGCACCAGCGCGTAGAACCCGGGCCCGTGCCCGATGAACGGGGTGTGGTTCTCCTTGGTGAAGAGCGGCCGGTCGAGCTCCCTGAGCCGCCTGAAGGCGTCGTTGCGCCGTTCCTGCGACAGCCCCCAGAAGGGGATGTCGGAAAGATCGATGTCACTCACGCCTGTCGTCATCCCTGACGCACCTCCGGCTCCATCGTTCGAAGAAGTGACCACGTGCGTCACGAGGCCCTGATGAGATCGGAGGCCCTTTCAGCGATCATGATCGTAGGGGCATGGGTGTGCCCCCGGTTGAGCATCGGCATGACGGAGGTGTCGACCACGCGCAGGCCCGGCACGCCGATGACGCGGAGCGAGGGGTCCACCACCGCGTCGTCGTCGATGCCCATCTTGCAGGTGCCCGCCGGGTGGTAGAGCGTCTCGCTGTGCCGTCGCACCAGCTCGGCGATCTCCTCGTCGGTCTCCGCCTCCTCGTACGGCCTCATGGGCTTGCCCGTGTACGGCTTGAGCGCCGTGGTGGCGGCGACCTCCCTGGCCTTCTTCAGGCCGGCCACCATCCGCCGCATGTCGGCCTCGGCGGTCAGATAGCAGGGGTCGATCACCACCTGGCCGTCGCCCAGCGTGATGCGGCCCCGGCTCTCGGGCTGCAGCAGGATCACGCCGATGGTGATGCCGTGCCCGGGCGGCGGGGTCATTCCGTGGTCGGCGAACGGCACCGGCGCGAAGAGCAGCTCGATGTCAGGGGCGGGCTCGCTCGGCGTGGTCCTCAGGAAGGCGACGGCCTCGCCGACGTTGGACGTGAGCATGCCACTGCGGCCGAGCAGGTAGCGCGTGAGGTTGCCGATCGACTCGGCGGCGGCGAGGGTGACGGGTTCCGGGCACTCCAGGATGACCGCCGAGGCCAGGTGGTCCATGAGGTTGCGCCCCACGCCGGGCAGCTCGTGGCGCGGCTCCACCCCGGCGGCGCGCAGCTCGTCCGGGTCGCCGATCCCCGAGAGCATCAGCAGGTACGGCGACCCGATCGCCCCCGCCGACAGGATCACCTCCCTGGCCGCCGTCACGCGCCGGCCCTCGTCGTACTCGACGCCGGTGGCCCGGCCGTCCTCGTCGAGCACGACCCTGCGCACCTGCGCGGCGGTGAGCACGGTCAGGTTGGGGCGGCCCATGGCGGGCCTCAGATACGCGTCGGCCGCGCTCCACCGCCGGCCCCGGTCCTGGGTGACGGGCGTCGGGGAGCATCCATCGTTGGAGGCGCCGTTGAGCTCGTCCAGCCTGGCGAGCCCGATCTCCTCGCAGGCGCGCAGGAACGCCTGGGTCGTCACGTTCGGGCTGCGCAGCTCGGAGACGTAGATCGGGCCATCCGTGCCGTACACCTCGCCTCTGTTCGAGCCGACCCGCCGCTCGGAGCGCCTGAAGTACGGCAGGACCTCGTCGTAGGACCAGCCGGGCAGGTTCCAGCCGTCGTAGTCGGCACGTGTGCCGCGTATCCACATCTGGGCGTTGATGGAGGACGAGCCGCCGAGGGTCCTGCCACGCGGCCAGTACAGCTCGCGCCCGAACATCTCCGTCTGCTTGGCGGTGCTGTAGTTCCAGTCGTACCGCGTCTTGAACAGCTTGGAGAAGCCGGCGGGCATGCGGATCTCGAGCTTGCGGTCCGCGCCGCCGGCCTCCAGCAGGGCCACCCGCACCGAGGGGTCCGCGGACAGCCGGTTGGCGAGGACGCAGCCGGCCGAGCCCGCTCCCACGATGACGTAGTCGTATTCCATTGATGCCTCCGGGGGATCGTAAGCAACCTTTCACGTGCTTACGCCGGTTCCGGCCTCGCGTCCACGCTCGTTACCGATTAGTAGCCCTTGACTGCCAAGATGTCGCCAACTGCGGTTCGCCCTCCCCCCGAAGGAGGTGACCCGCCGCCACGAGGAGGTAGCCCCCATGCTCAACCTGTCGGTCGTCCTGGAGGACAGCGCCCGGGAGTGCCCGGACCGTACGGCCGTGGTCCTAGGTGACCTGCGGATGCCGTACTCCCTGGTCGACACCCTGGCGAACCAGGTGGCGAACCTCCTTTCCTCCAGAGGGATCGGCAAGGGCGACAAGGTGGCGCTGGCTTGCCCGAACCTTCCCTACTTCCCGGTCGTCTACTTCGGCATCCTGAAGGCCGGCGCCACGGTCGTCCCGCTCAACGTGCTGCTGCAGTCGCGGGAGATCGCCTACCACCTGCGCGACTCCGAGGCCAAGGCGCTGTTCTGCTTCGAGGGCACGCCTGAGCTGCCGCTCGGCGAGCGCGGCCACGCGGCTTTCCGTGAGGCCGTCCCGACAGGCGAGCACGCGAGCGACTTCTTCCTGCTGCCCGCCACCCCGTTCGCCACCGAATCAGGCATCGAGGGCGTCCAGACCCTGTGGAACGCGCTCGACGGCCGGCCGGGCGAGTTCGAGACCGTGGCGACCGCCCCCGACGACACGGCGGTGATCCTCTACACCAGCGGCACCACCGGGCAGCCCAAGGGCGCCGAGCTCAGCCACCAGAACATGCTGATGAACGCCATCGTCTCCGACGAGATGTTCCAGCTCGCGGGCGACGACGTCTTCCTCGCGACCCTGCCGCTGTTCCACTCGTTCGGCCAGACCGTCATCATGAACGCCGGCTTCCGCCGCAGGGCGGCCCTGGTGCTGGTGCCGCGCTTCGAGCCGGCCGCCGCGCTCACGCTGATGCGCGACGAGGGCGTCACGCTGTTCGCGGGCGTCCCGACGATGTACTGGGCCATGCTCACCTCGATCCACGCCGACGGAACCGAGGTGCCCACCACCTTGCAGACGGCGGTCGCGGGTGGGGCGTCGCTGCCCGTCGAGGTGCTGAAGGACTTCGAGAAGACCTTCAGCGTGCCGGTCCTCGAGGGGTACGGCCTGTCGGAGACCTCGCCGGTGGCCAGCTTCAACCAGCCGGGCAGGCCGACCAAGGCCGGAACGATCGGCACCCCGGTCTGGGGCGTGGAGATGAAGCTCGTCGGCCCCGCCTGGAACACCGTCGAGGGCGAGGGCCCGGGCGAGATCGCGATCCGCGGCCACAACGTCATGAAGGGATACCACAACCGGCCCGAGGCAACCGAGGAGGTCATGAAGGACGGCTGGTTCCGCACGGGCGACATCGCGACCCGCGACGCCGACGGCTACTACTCGATCGTCGACCGCGCCAAGGACATGATCATCCGTGGCGGCTTCAACGTCTACCCCCGCGAGCTGGAGGAGGTGCTGATGACCCACGAGGCGGTCTCGCTGGCCGCCGTCGTAGGAGTCGCGCACCCGGCGCACGGCGAGGAGATCAAGGCGTACGTCATCCTCAAGGGCGGCGCGGTCGTCACCGAGGAGTCCCTGATCGACTGGTGCAGGCACAACATGGCGGCGTACAAGTACCCCCGGGCGGTGGAGTTCCGGGAGTCCTTCCCGATGACCGCGAGCGGCAAGATCCTCAAGCGCGAGCTGCGCTGACGCCGGGAAATCGTGGCGGCCCGCCGTGGACGGGCGGGTTGCCACGGCGCACGACGGGCAGGTTCCTCCCCTGCGCGCCATCAACCCGATCCAAATAGGGGCAAAACTACGAGAAGGCGGCATCAAGGATCTCGGGGCTACCAAACTGGAGGCGCTGCCATGGATCTTCGCGAGCAGATGCGGCGGGTCCCGGACTTCGACAGGTTCCCCAGCGTGGACGAGATGCACGCCGACCTCGACGAGCTCGCCGCGCTCTACCCCGACCTCGTACGGCTGCGCCGGATCGGCACCTCCCGGCTCGGGGAGCCGCTACGGGTGCTCACCCTCGGGGCCGGCCCGCGAGACGCGGTCATCATCGGCGGGCCGCACCCGAACGAGCCCATCGGCTCCCTCACCGTCAGCCAGCTCGTACGGCGGCTGTGCGAGGACGACGGGCTGCGGGAGGAGCTGGGCTACCGCTGGCACCTGATCCCCTGCGTGGACCCCGACGGCGCGCGGCTGAACGAGGGCTGGTACGCCGACCCGGGCGACCGCCGCCACTACGCCCGGCACTTCTACCGCCCCGCCTGGAGCGACCAGGTGGAGTGGACGTTCCCGCTGACCGGCGACGACTACTTCTTCGACCGCAGCCTGCCGGAGACCGAGGCCCTCATGCGGCTCATGGACGAGGTGCGGCCCGCCTTCGTCTACTCCTTGCACAACGGGGAGTACAGCGGCGCCTTTTTCTACGTCAACCGCCGAGACCCGGTCCTCGCGGCACGGCTCGCCGAGCTGCCCGGCTGGGAGGGCATCCCGCTTCACCACGGCGAACCCGAGCTGCCCGGCTCCATGATGATCGCCCCCGCCGTCTACCTCACACCGGGCGGGACGCACCAGGCCAAGACCTTCGGCTTCGGCGGCGGCAGCGCGGACTACGCGGCCAGGTTCGGCGCGCTGCACCTGATCACCGAGCTGCCCTACTGGGCCGACCAGCGGGTGTCCGACGCCACCCCGACCGCGACGCCCTACGCCGAGGTGCTCAAGGCCGGGCTCGCCGCACAGCGGGAACTGATCGACGTCCTGCGGACGGCCGTCGCGGCGGTGCGGCGCGACCTCACCGTACAGTCGCCGTTCCACCGCTCCACCGAGGACATGCTCGACACCTACCGGAGGTTCGCCGACGGCTGGGAGGACCTGTCCGACGTCGACCGGCCCGCGACCGTGGCCGAGCGGTTCGGCAACCGGCAGACGCTCCACATGCGCCGGCTGCGCCTGGCCGGCACCTTCTGCCGCATGCTGGACGCCGAGGCCGCCGCGGGGAACCTCACCCCGGCCATCCGGGAGCAACGCGTCCTGCTGCGCCAGGTGTTCGACGGATGGTGCGACGAGGCCGACGCCGACTCCGGCGGACATCCGATCGCCCTCCGCGGGCTGGTGGCCGTCCAGCTCGCCGCCGCCCTGGTCGCCGCGGAGCACGCACGCTCCTGAACGGGACCGGCGCCCCTCCCGCGGACAGGAGGGGCGCCGGGTCGTACGGCCTTGGCGAGGCCGACCGGTCAGGGCCAGTCGGTCGAGGGACGCAGGGGAACGCCTGACGCGCCGTGCTCGCCGAGCTTGACGCCGAGCACCTGGTGGAGCTGGACCTTGTTGCGCTGGAAGCCGACGATGCAGCCGGCCATGTAGAGCCGCCAGACCCTCGCCGTGCCCTGCCCGACCTCCGCGACCGCCTCGTCCCAGTGGGCGTCGAGGTTGGCGCACCACTTCTCGAGAGTCCTGGCGTAGTGCTCGCGGAGGTTCTCCTCGTGCCGGATCTCGAAGCCGATGTCCTCCATCCGGCGGACGAGGTGGCCCACGGACTCCAGCTCGCCGTCGGGGAAGACGTACCGGTTGATGAAGCCGGCCTTGTTGATGGTCTTCTCGGTGCCGGTGGGCCGGGTGATGCAGTGGTTGAGCAGCCGGCCGCCCGGCTTCAGCTTCCCGTACAGGAACCCGAAGTAGCCGGGGAGCTGGTCCTTGCCGATGTGCTCGGTGAGACCGATCGAGCTGACCGCGTCGAAGTCGCCCTCGACGACGTCGCGGTAGTCGAGATGGCGGACCTCCGCCAGCTCCGACAGCCCCGCCTCGGCGATGGCCTTCTGCGACCACTCGGCCTGCTGGCGTGACAGCGTGACCCCGAGGGACTTCACGCCGTAGTGCTCGGCCGCGTGCATCACCATGCCGCCCCAGCCGCAGCCGACGTCGAGCAGGCGCATGCCCGGCTTGAGGTCGAGCTTCTTCGCGACGAGGTCGAACTTGGCGTACTGCGCGGCCTCCAGCGACGAGCCGTCCTCGGGGAACACGGCGCAGGTGTAGGCCATGGAAGGGCCGAGCACCCACTCGTAGAACCGGTTGGACACGTCGTAGTGGTGGTGGATCGCCTCGGCGTCACGCTGCTTGGCGTGGCGGCTGCCGAGCTTGGCCAGCGTGCTCTGGCGCACCTCCTGGGGTGGTGGGGGAACGCGCATCAGCAACGGTTTCAGACCGAGCGACCGCGCGACGGAGATCTTCTCCTTCACCGGCATGTCGTCCAGGGTGATGCGAGCCATCTCCGACAGCAAGGCGTACATGTCACCTTGCACGTCGATGTGGCCCGCGATGTAGGCCCTCGCGAGCCCCATCTCCCCTGGCGACTGAGCCAGATAGGCGACCGCTACCGGGGACTTCACCTCGATACGGACGGTGGCGTCCGACGGCCCGGCCTTACTGCCGTCGTAGGCGGCGAACTCGACGTTCGCCTCCGGCCCAACGATCTTCTCGAAGATCTGGGCGAGTGTCATCGAACCAACCTCCTCAACGCCCCCGTACGCATTTGTCATAGAGGTCGAGCAGCCGTCCACCCGGGTCGTAGGCCCGTTTGACCGGCCAGTAGGCGTCGCCGTTGTATAGACGCCAGAACTCCTCACGGGGGTAGAACGATGTCGAATACAGGGACTTGTGGCCGCCCAGCTCGTGCACGGAGCGCTCGATCAGACGGTTGTGGTAACCGTCGAACTGTCCGCGCGGCAGCGCCACCATGCCCCAGAATCCGAAGTTTATGTAGAGCTTGCCCGGCTCCAGCGGGTAGACCGGCCACTCACCGGTGGCCTTCAGCGGGCACATCCAGACGGGCGCCATGCCCACCTTGTCGTGGAAGAAGTCGAGGAAGTCGGCGCCTCGCTGGACCGGCACCTCAACGTCCTGGATGACCGACTCCTGGACCGGGTTGTCACGCCACCGGTCGATCCTCGCGGTGACACCGTACTTCTGGTCGAACCCGACGAGCCTGCGGTAGACGTCCGAGCGCAGCCAGCGGCGCGGCATCAACGAGCGCACCAGCGGTTGCTGCACTCCGAAGGCCCGCGAGCACCAGAACCAGTCGGTGTCCCAGCGCCAGAGGTAGTCGCGGACGGTCAACCAGTCGCGGGTGCGGGTGCGGATCGACTGGTAATAGATCCGCATGCCGGTGTAGTCGGAGGCGTACGGCGCCCGCTCGGAGAACTGGCCCACGGTGATGTACATCTCGCCGGGGTCGAAGAACGTGCCGTCGATGAAGTCGATCTTCTCGCCGTCGTACTCACCGCTGTCGCAGATCTCCTGCATGGCCAGCATGCACTTGTCGGCGTCGGAGAAGGGAATGTGCGTCAGCCGCACGAACGGCTGGACCGGAAGGAGCTTGATGCGCAGCCGAAGAGCGTAACCGAGCGTGCCGTAGGAGTTGGGGAACGCCCTGAACAGGTCGGCGTGCTCGTTGTCGGCCCTCGCTACCACGACGCGGCCGTCGCCGGTGAGGATCTCCATCTCCTCGACGGACTCATGCGGCAACCCGTGGCGGAAGCTCGACGACTCGATGCCGAGCCCAGTCACGGCCCCGCCCAGAGTGATCGTCTTCAGCTGCGGCACGACGTACGGCATCAGCCCTGCCGGCAGCGTGGCATCGACGAGGCGCTCGTAGGTCGTCATACCCTGGACCTCGGCGGTCCTCGTCTCGGGGTCGACCTGGATGACCTTGTCGAGATCGCGGGCGGACAGCTTGGCCACCTTGCCCGGCTCACGGAAGCGGAACAGGTTCGTGGTCGGCTTGGACAGCCGCGGAGAGGCACCCTCGGGGAGGGCGGTATAGGACTCCCTGATCTGCTCGACTGCTCGTCGATGGGCTGTCATCTGGGCGGTCGTCCTTACCGTGCGATCTGGCATGCCACCACCCCCTAGAACTAAGTGTGTGGAGATCGTCGCTAGAACGCTATCTCCTGGGTTGACCATCGACCAGAGTAGACACGTTAAACCCGCGCAAACTCGCGACCCCCCTTCAAAGTGCTGTCGCGCAGGGGTTAGCGTCATGTTCCCAGGTAGGCGGAGCCCGGAATGAACTCCTTGTATCAAGCGTTTGCTCGCCCACGCGATGCCGTCCACGGCCGGCACCTCACCTGAGGGGATACCCATGAGTCGGAACGGTGACCCAGACCCGAAAGAGCACGTCAGAGGGCACGCGGGCGGCCCGCTCGCCGGGGTGCGCGTGCTAGAGCTGGCGGGCCTCGCACCGGGGCCCTTCGCGGGCATGATGCTCGCCGACCACGGCGCGGAGGTCCTCCGGGTCGACCGGGTCGCCACCGTGGCGAAAAACGGTGACCGGCCCCGCACGGATGTCATGGACCGAGGCAAGCGGACGATCGGGCTGGACCTGAAGTCTCCCGAGGGCGTCGCGGCGTTCAAGGAACTGGCCGCCAAGGCCGACGTGGTCATCGAGGTGTTCCGCCCCGGAGTGGCCGAGCGGCTCGGCATCGGGCCCGACGACCTGCGTGCCGTCAACGAACGCCTGGTCTACGGCCGGATGACGGGCTGGGGCCAGGACGGCCCGCTGGCCCAGACCGCGGGGCACGACATCGACTACATCGCCATCGCCGGCGTCCTGTCGACGCTCGGCAGGGAAGGCGAGAAACCCACTCCCCCGATCAACATTCTCGGCGACTTCGCGGGCGGGGGCCTCATGCTGGCGTACGGCGTGCTGCTCGCCCTGTTCGAGCGCGAGCGCACCGGCGTCGGCCAGGTCGTCGACGCCGCGATGGTGGACGGCGCGGCCATCCTGTTCGCGATGTTCTACCAGGGCGCCCAGACGGGCTTCTGGGGCCCGCGCGGCACCAACCTGCTCGACACGGGGGCGCCCATGTACGACACGTACGAGACCTCGGACGGGCGCCACCTCGCGGTCGGGTCGCTGGAGCCGGCTTTCTGGGCCGAGCTGGTGAGCAGGACCGGCCTGACGGACCTGCCGAGCCGGGACGACCGCGCCAACTGGCCGGAGATCCGCGAGCGGCTCGCGACGGCGTTCCTGTCGAAGACCCGCGCGGAGTGGGAGGAGATCTTCGAGGGCTCCGACGCGTGCGTCTCGCCCGTGCTCGACATGGACGAGGCCGCCCGCCACCCGCACAACACCGCGAGGGGCACGTTCGTCGAGGTCGGCGGCGTCACCCAGCCCGTGCCCGCGCCACGCCTGATGGGCAGCGGCCGGAGCGACCTGGCCCAGGCGACGCGGCTGCACGACCTGACGTCGTGGGGCCTGCCCGACGACCGGGCCAAGACCCTTCGCGAAGCGGGAGTGCTGGCCTGATCACCGGCGTCGCGGCTTCGCCCTACGCCGGGGCGCGGTCCCTGCCGTGGCCGGCGGGGACGGGGTTGTGGCCGGGGAGGACGGCGAGGTAGAGGTCGACGCCCGCCCGGTGGTGGACCTCAAGGTCGGTCGTGAAGGCCCGCGCGGGGATCCCGCCGCTCTCGGTGTGCCGCCACACCTGCTGCCAGGCCTCGATCAGCGCCTCAGGCATCGGGCCGTGGGCCTCGACCTTCAGCGACTGCACGCCCGGCACGCGGACCGCCACCATGCCCTCGGGCAGCCCCGCCGCCGTGCGGACCGCCACCCCCAGGATCTGGGTGTAGGCGCCCTTCTGGCCGCTCTCATAGTCGATCAGCACCGCATAGAGATTCTCGTCGACGCGCCCCGGCACGTGGGCGAAGGCTCCCGGAGCCCCGGCACGCGCCCAAAGGCCCGGCAACAACGCCCGCGACGGATCGGCCTCCGCGGCGTTGCTGGTGCGCACGGCATGACCGACGACGAGCACCTCCGGTCGTTCAACGATGAACATAGCGCCTCCAACTCCAGGGCCAGGGCCACCCGTCCGCCTGACTCGACCGCGCCGTCAATGTATCCGGACGGGCCGATCGCCGTCCCGATCATCGCGCACAGAGGAACCAGGAGGGGTCACCGATGATGCGTTCGGGGATATTTCACCCAACTGAGCTGGGAAATCCTATTGTTTACCATGAATCGCCTAGGCTGAACCAACGTGCGATTCCTCAACGATCAGGCTCCCATCTACGACCTGACCTACAGCGACGTCTTCATGGTCCCCTCACGATCGGCTGTGGGCTCGCGGCTCACCGTGGACCTGTCAACCGGTGACGGCACGGGCACCACCATCCCGATCGTCGTGGCCAACATGACGGCGGTGGCCGGGCGCCGCATGGCCGAGACCATCGCCAGGCGCGGCGGCATCACCGTCATCCCGCAGGACATCCCCATGGACGTCGTGGCCGACGTGATCGACTGGGTCAAGAAGCGCGACCTCGTCCACGACACCCCCATCACGCTCACCCCGCACGAGACCGTCGGAGAGGCGCTGAACCTCCTGCCCAAGCGGGCGCACGGCGCCGTCATCGTGGTCGACTGGGAGAACCGGCCGATCGGCGTCGTCACCGAGGCCGACTGCCACGGGGTCGACATGTTCACGCAGCTCTCCCAGGTCATGTCGGTGTCGCCGCTGACCATCCCCGCCGGGACAGACCCCCGCGCGGCCTTCGAGCTGCTGCACGGCGGGCGGCATCGGCTCGCCC
This sequence comes from Sphaerisporangium sp., assembly GCA_025964675.1. Taxonomy (GTDB): domain Bacteria; phylum Actinomycetota; class Actinomycetes; order Streptosporangiales; family Streptosporangiaceae; genus Sphaerisporangium. Next base: position 51,003 of record JAOPYI010000111.1, read on the forward strand.
CCGTCGTCGACGTGGAGGGGCGCCTGGTCGGGGTGCTCACGCGCACGGGCGCGCTGCGCGCCACGCTGTACCAGCCCGCGCTGGACACCCAGGGACGCCTGCGCGTCGCCGCCGCCGTCGGCATCAACGGCGATGTCACGGCCAAGGCCAAGGAGCTTCTCGACGCGGGGGTGGACTGCCTCGTCGTCGACACCGCCCACGGCCACCAGGAGAAGATGCTCTCCACGCTGTCGGCCGTACGTGCCCTTGAACCGGGCGTCCCCGTGGCGGCGGGAAACGTCGTGACCGCCGCCGGGGTACGCGACCTGGTCGAGGCCGGCGCCGACATCGTCAAGGTCGGGGTCGGGCCAGGCGCGATGTGCACCACGAGGATGATGACCGGCGTCGGCAGGCCGCAGTTCTCCGCCGTCCTCGAGTGCGCGGCCGAGGCCAGGAGACTCGGCAGGCACGTGTGGGCCGACGGCGGCGTACGCCACCCGCGCGACGTGGCACTCGCCCTCGCGGCGGGCGCGTCCAACGTGATGATCGGGTCCTGGTTCGCGGGCACCTACGAGTCGCCTGGCGACGCCCACACCGACGCCAACGGACGCCGGTACAAGGAGAACTTCGGGATGGCCTCCGCGCGGGCCGTACGGCTGCGCACCGCCGAGGACACGCCCTTCGACCGCGCCCGCAAGGCGCTGTTCGAGGAGGGCATCTCGACCTCGCGGATGTACCTCGACCCGGTCAGGCCGAGCGTCGAGGACCAGATCGACGCGATCGTCGCCGGTCTGCGCTCATCCCTCACCTACACGGGCGCCACCACGCTGGAGGAGTTCCACGAGCGGGCCGTCATCGGGATCCAGAGCTCGTCGGGGTACTCCGAGGGCATGCCGCTGCACCAAAGCTGGTGATAACTCGCCTCCGCCGGGTAGTTCGGAGCCGCAAGCGCACCTTTCCTAGCCGCGGAGGCGTAATCCCCCCATGATCGCTTCGTCACCCGGGCTGACCCCCTCACCCATCGCCGTCGACCGGCGGCTCCTGGTCAGCTATGACAACTACCCGGCCGCGCAGCGTGCCGTGGACTCCCTTTCCGACGCGGGCCATCCCGTGCACAACGTCGCCATCGTCGGCAGCGACCTGCGCCTCGAGGAGACGGTCACAGGACGTCTGACCAACGCGCGCGCGGCGATCTCCGGCGCGATCAGCGGCGCGGTGTTCGGGCTGGTCGTGGGCCTGTTCCTTGGGTTGTTCACCACGACCACCGCCTCGTTCTTCGCCCTGGTGGTGTGGGCGGTGCTCTGGGGAGCCGTGATGGGCGCGGCCTTCGGGTTCGCCAGCCACGCGTTCAAGGGCGGCACGCGGGACTTCACCTCGCGCAGCGTGATCGTGGCCGGCCGGTACGACGTCCTGGTGCCCGTCGAGGGACTGGAAGCGGCCCTTGCCGTGCTGGAGGGCGGCACCCGGCCGGCCGACACGATCGTGGTCGAGCGGCCTCCGTCGAGCGGCCCGCTCCACACCCTTCCGGGCCACCCTTTCCCCGCGACCGCCGAAACCGCGCCCTCCCCCGCCGCCACCGAGACCGTCAACCCCCCGCCCCGCACCGCCGAACCCGCCGGTAGCGCGCCTTCTGTCACGGAACGCGCCCACACCACGTCTTCCCCGGCCGACCCGATCGGCACGACCGCCTTCCCCGCGGAGCCCATCGGCACGACGCCAGCCGCCGTTGCCGGCGTCGACACGCCGCCTGAGCCAGCGGCGCCGGCCAAGCCCGCGCGGGCGAGGCGTACCACGACGCGGTCCTCGAAGGCCGCCGCCGCCACGCCCGAACCGTCCTCCGCTTTTGGCCCCGCCGATCCCGCACCTGCCACCGGCGGCGAGGACCCACCCCGCGAATCCTGACCGGCCGCAGACACCGCACTCTGGCAGCCCGCTCGCCGTCCGGACCCCGTAGAGTCGTCCGGTCGGCCGGAAGGCGGTCGGCACACGGTCCAGGGCGCCCCGCTCGACTTCGGGGGCGCGCAGTCTAACCAAGGAGAACACGTGGCACTCGAGAAGCCCGAGATCGACTTTCCGGAGGGCGACGCGCCGGCGGATCTCGAGATCATAGACATCACCGTTGGAGACGGTGAGGAGGCCAAGCCGGGCCACATGGTGAACGTGCACTACGTCGGCGTGGCCTTCTCCACCGGCGAGGAGTTCGACGCGTCGTGGAACCGCGGCGACTCCTTCCAGTTCCCGCTCGGCGCCGGACGCGTCATCGCCGGCTGGGACCAGGGTGTCGCCGGGATGCGGGTCGGTGGCCGCCGCCGGCTCACGATCCCGCCGCACCTCGGCTACGGCAACCGCGGCGCCGGCAACGCCATCAAGCCGGGCGAGACGTTGATCTTCGTAGTTGACCTGCTCGGCCTGAGCTGACCGCTCGCTCCCCGTCCCCGGCCGGCGGCCCTCACGGCCCGGTCTTCCCGCCGCGGGCGACTCGCCGGCCAGGGGAGCGTTGGCGCGCTTATCGACGCTTCGGCGGTGAATGCATCGCGAAAGTCCGGTCACGACTGGATCATCCTGTGCAGGAGATCACCCCTTCTGCCGTAAAAGGGATCAGCAGGCATTCACCGTTTATTCGCCTATATCGCCACCTGCGGGAGCATGCCCTTCGCTGAACTGGCACGATGAGAGCTGTGTTGCTCATCGACCTCGCGCGCACCTCGGTTGCCGTCGCAGCGGACTCGGCCCGCCTCGCCAAGATCGGTCATCTCGCCGAGCTGCTGAGCAGGGTCGAGCCCGACGAAGCCGAGATCGCTGTCGCGTACCTCTCCGGTGAGCTTCCCCAGCGGCAGATCGGCGTCGGGTGGCGCACCCTTCAGGACCTCCCCGAGCCGCGCCAGATCGCCAGCGCCTCCCTCGGCCAGGTCGACGACCTGCTCAGCCGTATCAAGGCGCAGGCCGGACCGGGTTCACAGGCGTCCAGGAAGGACCTGGTAGACGAGCTGTTCCGTTCGGTGACCCGCCAGGAGCAGTCCTTCCTGCTCCGCCTGCTCGGAGGCGAGCTGCGGCAGGGCGCGCTGAACGGAGTCATGATCGAAGCTGTCGCCAAGGCGGCGGGCACTCCGGCGGCCGAGGTGCGGCGTGCCCTCACGCTCCGGGGCTGGCTCCCCGCGGTGGGCGCCGCCGCGCTGACCGGCGGCGTGGAGGCCCTGCGCTCCTTCCACCTGGAGGTGGGCAGGCCCGTCTCACCCATGTTGGCCCAGAGCGCTCCCAACATGAAGGCGGCCCTGGACAAGCTGGGCGGCGGCGCCGCTGCCCTGGAGTGGAAGCTCGACGGGATACGCGTGCAGGCACACCGCTCGGGCTCGGAGGTCAAGGTGTTCACCAGGACCCTCGACGAGATCACGGCCCAGGTGCCGGAGCTGGTCGAGGCCGTGCTCGCGCTTCCCGTGGACGACGTCGTGCTAGACGGAGAGGTGATCGCCCTGCGGCCCGACAACCGGCCTGAACCGTTCCAGGTGACCGCCGGCCGGGTGTCCAGCAAGCTCGACACCGCCCGTCTGCGGGAGACGACACCGCTGAGGGTGTTCTTCTTCGACGCGCTCCGTGTCGGCGGTGAGGACTTGCTCGACCTTCCCGACAGCGAGCGGCACGCGGCGCTCGCGGGGGCCGTGCCCCCGGAGTTGCTGACCCCGCGCCTGGTCACCGCCGACCCCGAGGAGGGCATGGCCTTCTTCGCCGACGTCCTGCGGCAGGGCCACGAGGGCGTGGTGGTGAAGTCACCCTCCACGCCGTACGCCGCGGGACGGCGTGGCGCCGGCTGGATCAAGGTCAAGCCCCGCCACACCCTCGATCTGGTCGTGCTCGCCGCCGAGTGGGGGCACGGGCGGCGCCAGGGCAAGCTGTCGAACCTTCACCTCGGCGCCAGGGACCCTGAGTCGGGCGACTTCGTGATGCTCGGCAAGACGTTCAAGGGCCTGACCGACGAGATCCTGGCCTGGCAGACCGAGCGTTTCCTCGCGCTCGCCGACGGCCCGAGCGACGAGTGGGTGGTCAAGGTGCGGCCCGAGCTGGTGGTGGAGGTCGCCTTCGACGGGGTCCAGCGTTCACCGCGCTACCCGGGCGGCATGGCACTGAGATTCGCCCGCGTACTCCGCTACCGCCCCGACAAGCACGCAGGGGACGCCGACACCGTAGAAACCGTCCGGGAACTCCTCTTCTAACCCCACTTCCAACGCCACGGCTTATGGCCTCATCGGCCGGTCAGGGGTCGCGGGCCGGCCGTCTGAGTTCGGTGAGTGGTACGACAGGCTGGTGGAGTCACTTGATCAGGCGGACCGTCAGGGGGTAGCGGAAGCGCCCGTCGCCGACCGCGGCGGCGGCGCCGACGATGCCGAGCACCAGGGCAGTGATCCAGATGAACGGGATCAGGACGATCCCGATGACAGTGAACGGCAGCAAGATGGTCGCGCCGAGCACGGTCAGGTGGAAGTTGAGCGACTCCATCGCATGCTGCCTGATGTATGGGGAGCGCCTTCCCCCGGTCAGCAGCATGATCAGGGGGCCCACGAAGGACAGCCCGCAGAACGGGAGCAGGTGCGCGGCGGCGGCACCGACCCGATCGCCACCCGTCAGCGGCAGCGCGTAGTGCGCCCCCACCGGAGGCGGCGACACGGGCACCGGCCGCTCGAGGTGGAGGTCGCGCACGATGGGCACGAGGTCGGCGTGAGTGCGCGCCGTCATCGCGAGGTGAAGCCGCTCGTCGAACTCGTCCTTGTCGAGCCGTCCTTCGGCGTAGGCGGCGGTGACGTGCTCGACCACCTGATCGCGGTCATGGTCGGTCACTCGAAGCTGAGGGTGAGGCGCTGGCCCCCACCCTCCGGTGGATGGTGCCGCCGAAGGTTTCACTACCCCTGCCATTAGTGGTCGCACCTTTCCTAGAACCGGGTCGTCCTCTCATTCTTTGAGATCCAACGAGCGGGGTCCATCCGGAACAACCCCGAAAGGACCCGGATGTGGCCCCGAGGCGCCCATTTGCCGGCCGCTCCGGGTATACAAGTCATATGGGATGGCGTGATCGCTATGGAATTCGTCGGCTACGTGGCCCGAAGATCGTAAGGTTCGACCGTGAGGCCAACGACGGCGACATCGACGCGTTGATCGCCTTCGCGAAGTCTCGGCGGGGCGTGGAGTTCTACGTCGAGCCGGAGACCTTCGCCACCGACACCACCGCGGTCGCCGTCGCCCATGACGGCGAATGGACCCGCCGGAGGGTCGGCTCCCCCGCCGTCATCATCAAGGTGGCCAGAAACCTGGCTCTGCCGGTCTATGACGTGCAGCTCACCGGCTACCCCGGCAGGATGCGCGCCTACAACGAGCGGCGTCGTGACACGGCGCCAGAGTAGGCGTTCTTTCCCCTGACCCGCCATTCTCATCGGTCTCGGAAGAACCCCTTTCAGCGCCAGGAACGGCATCGATCGGCCCGGAGCCTCCCCTGGCTACGAGGTGAGCAGGGTGTGGTCGTCGAGGAGGCCGAGCATGGGGTGGAGCCATTCCATCCGCGGTGGGCCCATGCTCGCGTCGAGCTCCTCCGGGGTGGGCATGCGGCGACGCAGGATCTCGGGGCTGACCAGCTGCTGGAGACCCTGGGCCAGAAGGTTGGCCATCGAGTAGGACGGGTCGGCGGCCAGCGCGCGCTCGACCGCGATGCCGGCGAGCGCGCAGTCGCCCCGCCGCCAGGCCGCCGCGCCGAGCAGTGACGCGGCGGGAGGCACGAACGGCGGCTCCAGCCTTCGGGTGAGGTCGGCCCACAGGGCGACATGGGTGTCCTGCGTGTCGTCGCTCATGAGGGTCCAGGCCTCGTCGCGGACGCGGATCACCGCGAGGTCGAACCCGAGCCGCGCCGCCTCGTCGTCGGGCAACCGCCCGCCGGGGCCCTCCAGCGACCGGCGCACCCGGGCCAGCGCCTCGGCGACGAACTCGCGAGGGACCTCCTGCGGGTCGGGCGTGCCGGCGAGGCGCGACCGCACGTGCGCGGCGACCAGCCGGGTCACCTCCCGCATCCCGGCCCGCGCCGCTCCCCGGACCGGGGCCACCGACCGCTCCAGGCTCTCGCGGCCGGGCAGGGCGACCAGCCCTCCGATGGTGGCCTGTGCCGCGACCTGCCCGGCCACCGCGTCGTACGGCCGGCCTTCGGGGGGGCAGCACTCGACCTGGGTGCAGACATATGACCAGTAGCGCGAGCCCTCCGCGCGGAGCGCCTCGATGACCCCGATGCCGGCGCCGGAGAGCAGCCGCAGGGCGTCGTCGACCGCAGGGGTCACGAGCGCTCCGTCGCCGAACCCGGCCAGGATGGTGTGCGTGACCTGCTCGCGCCGGAGCAGGGGCACGAGCCGGTCGAGCGCTCCGGCCGGGACCGGCAGGTCCCACCGCGTGGTGACCCGCAACCTGCCGCGCGCGCCCCTGCCGGAGAAGGCGATGACGACGAGGCTCTCGGCGGGATGGAAGCCCAGCAGATAGGGCACGGCCCCGAGGATGTCATCGGGGGAGGTGAGGAGGATCGGTGATGGCGTCATGGACGCCGAGCCTCCCCGGTTCACGATCAGCCGATCAGGCCGAGCAGCATTCTGTGGAAATCAAACAGAACGGTGTTCCGGGAACGAGGGTGCCGCAGCCTGGTGAACGCCGTCGAACCCGTGGAAGAAGGGGGTTACAAGCGCGCCGGGCCGTCCACAGGCTGCTGGGGTGCGAGCCGTACGCGGACCATGATGGTCGCGCCCGCGACGGCGGCGGGCATGGCGACGACCGCGCCGAAGGGGATCAGGAAGATGAGGAACACCAGCACGCCGAACCCGAGGGCGGGCGACTTGTCGGCGCGGAGTATCGCGAAGCGCTCCTTGCGCGCGAGACCCCGGCGCTCCATGGCCAGCGTGGTCAGCTCCACGGTGAGGAAGAATCCGGACACGGCGGCCCCCAGCACCGGCACCACGGTCTGCCCGACCACCGGCACGAATCCGAGGACGAACAGCGGGACGGTGAAAATGAGCACGTACACGAGGGTGATCAGGCTGTCCCGTAGGGAGCGGATGATGGACCGCCAGATCGGCATGTCGGCGCCCTTGCGGACCCCGCCCATGCCCTCCTCGACGCGCTCCGACAGCTTCTCGTAGAACGGGTCGCCGATCACCAGCGTTGCGGCCGTGAAGGTGATGACGGCCAGCACGAGCCCGAGCGCGAAGACGACCAGGCCCAGCAGGATGCGAAGGGTGTCGCGGACGCCCGCGCTCCAGCCGTCGGCGAAGGGCGTGGCCCAGGCCGCGAGCTCGCCGGCGTAGGTTCCGAGCAGCACCAGCGCGACGATGTACAGGGCCAGCGCGATGAGCGCCGGGATGAGCCCGAAGAGCCACTGGCCCGGGTTCCTGGCGACCCAGCCGAGACCCTGGAAGAAGTATTTGACGCCGTCCGCGAAGCCACCGACCCCACGGCGGATGGGCTGGCCCATGCTGTTCATGCCCGGCAGGCTAACGCCTGCCGTCCGGGTCGTCGCAAGATCAGTGGAAAGATCCCTGTTTCCAGAGGGATGTGATGGTGAAGCCCAGATCGGCGAAGAGGCGGCGGAGCAGGGGCAACGAGATGCCGAGGACGTTCCCGTGGTCGCCCTCGATGCCCTCGACGAACCAGCCGCCGCGACCGTCCAGGGTGAAGGCGCCCGCGACGCGCAGAGGCTCGCCACTGCCGACGTAGGCCGCGATCTCCTCGTCGCTCGGCGTGCCGAAGCGCACGACCGTCGCCGCGACCTCGGCCGCCTCGGCCCCTGTCGCCGTGTCGATCACGCAGTGCCCGGTGAGGAGCCTGCCCGTACGGCCGCGCATCGACCGCCAGCGCGCCACGGCCTCCTCGGGCGAGCCCGGCTTCCCGTACGCCTGGCCGTCGAGCTCGAGAACCGAGTCGCAGCCGATGACCAGGCCCTTCGCCCGGCCCTCGGCCACGACGGAGGCCTTGGCCCGGGCCAGGACGAGGCAGAGCTCGGCGGGCGATCCAGCGGTCACGGCCTCCTCGTCGACGCCGCTGACGACGACCTCGGGGTCGAGGCCGGCGCTGCGCAGCAACGCGAGCCGGGCGGGCGAGGACGAGGCAAGAACGATCTCGGTCATATCTTCCGAGCGTAGGGCAGCCCGGCCGCGCCGGAGCCTAGAGGGCCCGCAGGCTGGACATCACGGTGTTGATGTCCGTCCAGCGCTTCTTCTGTGCGTCGGGGATCGTGATGAACACCAGGGCCGGCTTGGCGGAGGGCACATCGACGAGCGCCACGGCGGCGTTCGACAGGTGCTTCTTGCCGCCGACCTCATAGTTCACGCGGTAGCCGAGCAGCCAGCCCTCCCGCTTGCCCGCCTTGATCGGCTGCGAGGCGGTCCACGTGATCTTGGAGCCCTCGGGGTGGTAGTTGAGCGTCCAGCGCGCGGCGAGGAAGGCGGTGTCCTTGAGTTTCTCCTGCACCGCGATCGGCACCGGGCAGGACGCCAGCATCCCCCGGTGATCCGCTCCCTTGGCCCCGGGAAGCGTCCGCCGCGTGGCGAACGGCGAGGACCTGGCGAGCTTCCACCCCTTGACGAAGCGTACGAACGTGACGCCGGACCGTTTGTCCTTCACCCTGCCCTTCGTCGCGGCGGCGTGCCCGCGAAAGCGGGCGAGCTCGCGGTCGGACGGCAGCTTGGGCACGCGCGAGTCGGCCTGGGCCGCGACGAGCGCGCTCCGCCCCTGTGTCGGGGCCGGCTCAGCGGCCGGCGACGAGGCCGGGACCGGCGGCGAGGACGGGCCCGACAGGACGGACGGCGCCGGGGAGTCCGACGGCACCGGCGTGACCGCACCCGCCGGGGCCACCGTGGCGAGGGGCTCCACGCCCCCGGGTCCCGCAGCCGTCGGCGTGCCCTTGCCCCATCCCGTCACGAAGAACACGACGGCGGCCGTCGCCACGGCGAGGGCCGCGACGACCCCGACGACGCTGCGATAGATGACGCGCATCGGCAGGTCGCCCAGCCTGGCCGGCAGCGAACGCCTGGCGGGTGGTGGCGGCGGCGGAGGCTCCTCGACCGTGATCTTCGGCAGCGGCGCGGTCTCCGCCTCCGCCATTACGTACGTTGGGACGGCCTTGGTCCCGTAGTTCCGACCCACCCCATTTGGCACGATCGGAGCGTACGGCAAATCACCCATACTCGCCTGAGTTCCCGATCACACTTCGGGAACGAGTCCCTCCCTCATAGAGGTTTTCGTACGCTCTGACCTTTGCTTTCACGCGTCCTCAACAGCGGCGCGCTAACGGGACGGATTGTGGAGGGGTCCCCAGCCGGCCGGGCGATGGCCACCGGCGCGCAGCCACGGAGCGTCGGCGACGACCGTGCGGGAGCCAGGCTCGATCTCGGTGAACCCCGCGTCGCGTACGACGGGAAGCCCGCTGTCCACCAGCGCCGCCCACCGGTGCGGCCCCGCCGTGCGCACGGCGACCGGCAGCCCGTCCGCCCGCCACGCCGCGCGGGCCGGCTCGTCGGTGCCCCACCAGGCGAGCTGGGCCGCGTGGCCCGCCTGGGCCATGGCCTTGCCCGCCGACATCTCCAGCTCCGGATTGAGCCAGAGCACCACATCCCCGGGTGGTCCCGGCTCGGTGGAGTCGATCAGCTCGGTGCCGGAGACCTGAAGCCTGGACAGGTCCTTAGGCCAGTCGTCGAGCGGCACCGGCGGGTGAACGCGAACCTCGGCTGTGCCCGAGACGACGGTGATACCCGGCAGGTCGAGCACCCGGCGCCACTCGGCCCCGCGCGCCCGCCGGACGACCTTCCTGATCCCGATGCTCTCCCAGGCCCGCATCTGCCCGGCCCACTCGCCGTCGTCGAGGGCCCGGGGATCGTTCAGCAGCGTCAGCACGGCCAGTGCCGCCGCCTCCAGGGCGTCGGACCGCTCGGGCGGCGTCGCCCGCTCGATCCGCACCACCAGGGGGAGCACCTTCTTGTCCGTCGTCTCGGGAGCCCCGCCCGTCGCGCCCGCCAGGTCGCCCGTCACGTCGGTCACGCGATCTCCCCCGCTTCTCCCGCCGCCGGTACAACGTGCCCGGCGGCTCGCCCTTCTGCGTTCGTTCACGCCTTCAAGGATGCCTTCTTCGCGATGGCGACCGACATGAGGGCGGCAAGGAGGCAGAGGGATCCGGCGACGTACCAGGCGAGGTCGTAGGCGCCGAAGTGGTCACGGGTGAGCCCGGCGCCGACGGCGGCGATCGCGGCGCCGACCTGGTGGGAGGCGAAGACCCAGCCGAAGACCACGGCGCCGTCGGGACCGTAGATCTGGCGGCACAGGGCCACCGTGGGCGGAACCGTGGCCACCCAGTCGAGACCGTAGAAGATGATGAAGACGAGCATGCTGGGTTCGGTGGAGGCGGCGAACAGGCTGGGCAGGATCATCAGCGACACGCCGCGCAGCGCATAGTAGACGCCGAGCAGGATCCGCGAGTCGACCTTGTCGCTCAGCCAGCCGGACGCGATGGTCCCGACGACGTCGAAGATCCCGACCAGCGCGAGCAGTCCCGCGGCGGCCGGCTCGGCCATGCCGTGGTCGTGGGCGGCCGGGATGAAGTGTGTGCCGACCAGGCCGTTGGTGCTCGCCCCGCAGATCGCGAATCCGGCGACGAGCAGCCAGAAGGGCCGGGTCCGCGCGGCGCTCCGCAACACGGTGAGGGCGCGTACGGCGCTGCCGGTCCGGGGCGGCGCGATGACCGGGGGCGCGTCGGGGTCGGCGCCCAGGGCGGTGGTGCCGACCTCTTCCGGGCGGTCGCGCAGCAGGAACCAGACCAGGGGAACCACGGCCAGCGCGGCGACGGTGACCGTGACGGCGGCCGATCGCCAGCCCTGGTCGGCCGCCAGGTGGGCGAGGACGGGGAGGAAGATGAGC
>JAOPYI010000260.1 GCA_025964675.1 Sphaerisporangium sp.
GAAGCGCTGTGCCCTCCCGGCGTGCGGCCAACAACTCCTCCACGAAGAACGGGTTTCCCCCCGACCGCTCGCGGATCTCGGCCACCATCGCAGCCGACGGTCGCTCTCCGGTGATCCCCGTCAGCAACCCGGCGACTTCCCGCCGGCCCAGGGACCCGACCTGTAGGCGCTCGATCCGGTCGCTGCGCCCCAGCTCCGCCAGGAACGGCCGCAGGGGGTGACGGCGGTGCAAGTCGTCGCTGCGGTAGGTCAGCACCGTGCACACCCCGGCACGCAGGTTGCGGACCAGGAAACCGAGCAGATCACGAGTCGACTGGTCGGCCCAGTGCAGATCCTCCGCGATCAGCAGCACCGGCCTGCGCTCGGCCAGCCGGTGCAACACCCCCAACAGCAGCTCGAACAACCGGCCCGGCGCCACCGGGTCGGACCCGGCAAGCGGTGTGCCCAGCTCGGGCACCAGTCGCGCCAGTTCGTCGCGCGAGCTGCCCAGGACGCGCTCCAGCTCGTCCTGGTCCAGCACCCCGGCCAGGGAGCGCGTCGCCTCGACGACCGGGGCATAGGCGAGCACGCCGTCACCGACGTCCAGACAGCCACCCGCCAGTGTGATCGCACCGATCTGCCGAGCATGGCCCCTCAACTCGGTCACCAGACGGGTCTTGCCGACCCCGGCGTCACCGGCCACGATCACTGCCGAGGGCTTACCGGCCCCCGCCCGCTCCAGGGCGGCCCGCAAGCGGGCCACCTCCGCGGCGCGGCCTACGAACACCGGACTGGACAATCGCTCCGTCACATCGCCGATCATCGCTTAAGCCCCCCTCATCAACAAGCGGCCCCGACGGACATATTGGGGCGAACCGGTCAAAGGGGATGTGCGGCCAACCGGCTGCGGGGGATTCGCGGCCTCTGGAGCTTTCGTGCTCCAGGTGAGCGGCCCTCTGGCCACCGCTTTTCAGGCTGGTTGTCGCTCTTCACTTGTGGCCGTCGGCGGGGTAGGCCTGGTTCCACCTGCCGCACAGCGTCTTCGTCTCCTGACCCTCGTTCCAGTAGCAGGCGCGGACCTGCACGGTCTCGGCCTCGTATTCCCAGTAGCGGAACGGGGTGTACCCGGTGCCGCAGTGCTTGACCGTGTACACGTGCCCGCCGCCGTGCAGGAGGCCGAACTTGACCTGCAGGTATCCGCACATGTAGGACGGCGTCCCCTTGTCGTAGAGTTTGCCGCTGACGTTGACCCTGTCGTACTCGTCCAGGTAGACCGCGCCCTTAACCTTGACCCGCGAGTCGTTGTAGTAGCTGGAGTAATACGGACCCCAGTAATCGACGGAGGACGCGAGTGGCTTGGCCGCCGCCGCCGCCGCCGCCGACGCGCCGGCGGGGGACGCGGTGGCCGGCACGGCGAGCGCGATGACGGCGGTGGCGGCGACGAGTCCGAGCAGGTTGCGTACGGTGCCACGCATTGTGGTGCTCCTTCGCTGAGAGGCCCCTGTCTGTCATGTCCGGGGCCAGGTGTACTCAGCATTGGAGTAAGGGGTTCCACCACACATGGGGATAACTGCGTAGAAAGTCCAAAGCGGCCACTTATCTTGAGCCACCGAGCCGTACCCTCCCGACTCCACGGCTTGTCGCGGGACGACAACGAGGTGCCCATCGTCCAAGGTCGCCGACGCCTTAGGACTACCCCTTAGGTAGCTGCCGTTGCGCCTACTTACGGAGAGTCAGTGCGGAGAAACTTCGACAAACGCAAGGTCGAGCTCGGCTCGTGCGGCCGACAGTGACGCGGGCGAGCGGACCACGGAAGGTGCCTGGGCGGGAATCCCGCCCAGGCATGTGGATGGCCGTCCGATCACGCGCAGTTCCACCGGATGCCCTGGAACGCCCGGGACCTGGCCCACTTCACCGACCTGGTGGAGCCGTACTTCGCCACCAAGCAGGGGCTGTCGGGACCCGCAGCGATCTTGACTTGGAAGCTGATGCCCCCGCGGCAGTTCTTGTTCGTGACGTAGACGGTCTGTGTGACGGTTCCGACGGTGTGCCTCCAAGGCCCGCACCACTTGGCAGCCTTCGCCTGGCTGGAGGAGGCCGCGGCACTGGTGGACATAGCCGGCGCGGCACCAGAAGCGACGGAGGCCGCATTCTGGGCCGTCGCCGAGGGAGCGGACGCCATCAGGCCGGCGCCGGCCGCGGCGAGGGTCAGGGCGACGAAGGAGGTGCGGAGCCGGGCGGGAGTCGCGATCATTATCGTCTTCCTCTCATCTGGTCGTTGCCTGGACGAAAGGAAGGTAGAACGGAGCGTGTTGAGTCTGTGTTGAGGATGCGTTGAGTCAGGGAGGAGAGCAGGACAAGCGCTGCCTCGCGGCCTTGCTCGTCACCCACGGAATCGAAGGCCTTCAGCGCCTCCTCGGCCATTTCGCGGGCCAGGCCGCCCGCCCCCTCCGCATGGTTCACCGAGGCGAGCACCAGCAGGGCGTGCGCGTCGAGCAGTCGGTCGCCGAGCCGTACGGCGATGCTCCTCGCCTTCTCCGCGCACTCCCTGGCCTGGGGCACCCGGCGCTGCGCCAGCCGTACCGAGGCCAGCTCCAGCAGGGTGTCGGCGTGGCGGTGTCGATCCCCGAGACCGGCGAAGCGCTCCGCGGCGCCGGCGAGCCGCTCGGCCGCCTCCTCCGGACGCCGGGCCTTGTACAGCACCGTGCCCAGCGCCTGCAGCGCCTCCGCGGTGCCCCTGGCACTGCCGCCGAGGGCGTGCAGGCACGCGGTGAGAGTGCGCTCGGCCTCACCGAGGCGGCCCTGATCCAGAAGCACCTGGCCGATCCTGCGCTGGGTTTGCGCCACGTCGCGGCTGCGGCCCTCTCGCCGGAGCATGTCCAGCGCCAGCGTGAACCGGTCCAAGGCCTGGTCCCACCGGCGTTCGGCCCGGTGCAGGTCGCCCTGGTCGCGAAGGATCAGCGCCTCGGCGCGGACGCCGCCGGTACGGCGGGCCGCCTTCAGCCCCGTCTCGCAGACCTGATGCCAGTCGTCGAGGAACCTCCACCGTTCCAGGAAGGGTACGAGCAGGTGCGCGAGCCGCCACGCGCCGTCGTCCAGGACGACCCCGTGCAGGTCGTCGACCAGGCAGACCAGGAAGGCCCGCTCGGCCGCCAGCCACTCCACCGACTCCTTGATGTCCCTCGTGGCGAAGTTCCCCGAGGAGGGGGCGCTGGAGACGAGGGTGAACCTTGAGGTCTGCACCCGGGCGACGGCGACGGCCTGGAGCTTCGCGAGCGCGGCGCGCACGACCTGCACGCCATCCTCCTCCACCAGCCGTTCGCGGGCGAAGAGCCGGGTCAGATCGTGCAGCCGGTAGCGGACCTGGCCGGCCACGTCCACGGTATGCGCCTCCAGCAGGCCGGCGTCGAGGAGGGCGTCCGCCTGGTCGCCGAAGATCTGGGCGGCCCAGTCGGCGACGTCGGGGGCTGACAGCGTTCCGAGCAGGCGCAGCATTCGCTTGGTCTGCTGCGACAGCCCCTCGTAGCCGATCGTGTACACGCTTCTGACCGTCTGGTCGCCCGAGTGGAGCCGGTCCAGCCGCCTGGACTCGTCCTCCAGCAGTCCGGCCAGGTAGTTGGGGGTCCAGCCGGGCCTGGAGGCGAGGCGGGAGCCGGCGACTCGCAGGGCGATCGGGAGGCCGCCACAGAAGCGCACCACCTTCCGCACCCCCTCGTCGTCCGCGCGCTCCTCCCCGATCATCTTGACGAGCAGGTCGCACCCCTCGTCGTCGCCGAGCACGCCGAGCGGCACCCGTACGGCGCCGGTGAGGCCGCCAAGCCCGGACCTGCTCGTGACGATGGTCGAGCAGGAGGTGAGCAGCGGCCGCACCTGGGACTCGTCGGCGGCGTTGTCGAGCAGCACGAGCATGCGGCGGCTGGCAGTGTAGGTGCGCAGGAGCTTCTGCCTCTGGTCGAACGCCGCGGGGACGGCCAGGACGGGGCAGCCGAGCCAGCGCAGGAAGTCCTCCACGATCGCGGCCGGCCTCGTCGACTCGCGCAGGTCGGCGTAGAGGATGCCGTCGGGGAAGCGCTCGCGATGCCGCCAGGCGGCGTGCACGGCGAGGGCCGACTTGCCCACGCCGGCCTGGCCGTGCACGACGACCAGACCGGAGACCATCTGATCGAGCAGGTCGGCCCGGCCGGTGAAGTGGGCCACGTCGCGGGGCAGCAGCACCGGCGGACCGGCTGAGACGTGCAGCATGACGTCGTCGTGCAGCATGCGGTGGTAGAGCAGCTGCAGGTCGGGATCGGGTTCGATGGCGTGCCCATCGTCGAGCTCGTCGCGCAGCGCGGCGTAGGAGGCGAGCGCTTCCACGCGCCGCCCGCTGCGGTACAGCGCGAGCATGTACAGGCCGCGGAAGCCCTGCCACAGCGGGTGCTGCGCCACCAGCGTCCGCAGCTCGGCCAGCAGCTTGCGGTGGTGGCCCGCCCCCAGATCGAGGTCGATGCGGCGTTCCAGGGCGAGCAGGCGGAGCTCTTCGAGCTCCTCGCGCAGCCGCCGTGTCTCGATCCAGCGTTGTGCGCCGGGGTCGACGTCGGCCAGGACGGGGCCGCGCCACAGGCTCAGCGCCTCCCGCAGCTTCCCGTCGTCGCGGCCGGTCAGGCCCTCGTGCACGAGCCGTCGGAAGCGGCCGACATCGACCTGGTCGTCGTCGATGGCAAGGGTGTAGGTGCCCGACACGGTGGTGATGACATCCTTGCCCACGAGCTGCCGCAGCCGACCGATGTAGCCGCGGATCAGGGAGTCGGACCTGTCACCGTCCTCCCGTGGCCACAGCAGCTGCCGCAACCGCCCGACGGTGAGCGGTCTGCGCGCGTTGAGCAGGAACAGCGCGAGCAGATCACGGTGCTTCGGCACGGTCGGCGTGCGATCCTCGGCGCCGTCACGTACCTCTAATGCCCCCATAATCCGGAATTCCACGGCAAATCCTCGCGATCATCGGCCTAGCGGCGGTCGGGGGCCTCGCGTATTTGTGGATGAGAGCGCGCAGCTCGGTCACGGCCTTCTGGGAAGGGCCCTTCTCGGTGCCCTGGATGCCAATCGTGCCGACGCTGGAGCCGTCGGCCAAGTCGAGCTTCAGCCACGGCTCCCCCCTTGGGCAGGGCCACCCCGAGCACTTCGGGCCAATCGTACCGGTGGAGTCGCACGGCGTTGACGGTCGTCACGCCTGTGGGTGCCCGTAATCGGCCGCTCCTATGCGACCTGTGCTCAGCTCGGTCCGGACCGTCGCGGGGCAGGGTCGATGCCGTACGGGCGCCCGGGTCTCCGAGTTGAAACGTTTTTGTGTCGCGGGTCTTTACAGCGGCTCTGCGGATGGACTAGAACGACAATCGTCCGATGTTAGTTAACCCACGCGACACACTTCGTCCGACATCATTGGCCAACTGTGCTCGGAACGCGGCGTATTCATCGGACCACTGCTTCACTTTCGGTCGAGCGTCGTACAGCCCTGGAGGGCATCGTGCAGATCACCCCCCGCCGCCGTCGGGTCCCGCTCCGGCGCATCCTCTCGCTCTGGTCGGCGCTGCTCGCCGCGCTCGGGGGGCTCGTCATCGTGAACTCCGGTACGGCCGAGGGGGCGACGGGGGCGACGACGGCTTGGCACGACGGGGCGTTCCAGCTCGACCCGGCCGGGGTCGTCAGCCGTTCCGACATCGTGCTCGGATCGCCGAACGTGGCGCCCACCGCTTCCATGCCGCTGGGCAACGGGTCGCTGGGTGTGGCGGCGTGGGCGGCGGGCGGCTTCACCGCGCAGCTCAACCGGTCGGACACCATGCCGGACCGCAAGTCTCCCGGCCGGCTCAACATTCCGGGCCTGTCGGTGATCTCGCACGCCGCCGACTTCAGCGGGCGGCTGGATCTGACGGACGGCGTGCTGCGGGAGTCCGGCGGCGGCATGTCGATGAAGGCGTGGGTGGCGACAGGGAAGGACGAGCTGATCGTCGATGTCTCCGGCGCGAACCCCGACATCGCCCAGACGGCCACGATCAACCTGTGGTCGGGCCGCAAGCCGGCCGCCGCCGTGTCCGGCACCGTCGGCACCCTCGCCGAGACCTGGGTGGACGGTGGTCCCCCGATCGGCAGCGGAAAGACGTTCGGCTCGCTCGCGGCCATCACCGCGGGCGGCCGGCGGGTGACGACCACGGTCGCCGGACCGACGCAGGTGGAGGTCAGCTTCAAGCCGCATACCGACGGGACGTTCCGCGTCGTCGTGGCATCCCCCGCGTGGACCGGCGGCAACGCCGCCAAGACCGCGGCCAAGCTGATCGGCGAGGACGCGACCATACGCGAGTCGACGCTGATGTCCGCTCAGGACCGCTGGTGGGCCCGCTACTGGACGCACTCGGGCCTGGTCGAGATGGACTCGGCGGACGGCAGCGCCGCGTACATCGAGAACCTGCGCACGCTCTACCTCTACGAGGAAGCGGCGTCCATGAAGAAGGGCATCTACCCCGGCAGCCAGGCCGGCGAGGCGGACATGTTCGCCTGGAGCGAGGACACCCAGACCTGGACCCCGTCGGCGTACTGGCTGTGGAATCTGCGCACGCAGATCTCGGCGAACATGAGCTCGGGCAACTACGACCTGAATACGCCGATCTTCGACATGTACTCCGACGACCTGGCCGACATCGAGGCATGGACCAAGCTGGCGATGGGCGGCCTCCCCGGCTCCTGCGTGCCGGAGACCATGCGCTTCAACGGCAACGGCCTCGACATCCCGACGGGCAACTGCAGCCAGGCGAGTTCGCCGAACTGGAACGCGCTGGACATCTCCAGCGGGCCCGAGGTGGCCCTGTACATGTGGCAGCAGTACCAGGCCACCGGCGACCTGAAGATGCTGAAGAAGTACTTCCCCTTCATGAAGTCCACCGCCCGGTTTCAGTTGGCGTACCAGACCGTGGGTGCCGACGGGCTGCTGCACGCGAACGCCAACGCGCACGAGACCCAGTGGGCCGTCCAGGACCCCACCACCGACATCGCGGTGGACCGCGCGCTCTTCCCGATCATCGAGCAGGCCGCGAAGAGACTCGGCACGGCCCGCACCACCGACGCCGCACTGGTCCAGCAGGTCATGAAGGCCGAGACCCAGATCCCGCCGTACCCGCGGACCGATCAGGCCACCCGCACCTCGCTGCTGAACCCGCACTACACCGCGGCCGAGACGGACGCCGCGGACGCGACCGGCACCGACATGATCGCGATCTCCTACGAGCCCGCGGCGCAGCGCAGGAACGGCGAGAACATCGAGCTGGAGCCGCTGTGGCCGTGGAACACGGTGAGCGACCAGGACAGCAACCTTTTCGCACTGGAGCAGCGCGGCTACGCCCACCGGCCCAACAAGGGCGGCAACGACTGGTCGATGGACGCGATCGACGCGGCGCGGCTGCAGAACCCCGCCGAGGTCCGCAGCAGCCTGATATCCATCACCGAGGGACACCAGGTGTATCCGAACGGGTTCGCCGACCTCGGCAACACCGTCGGCTACCAGCCCTACATCGAGCAGGAGGCCGGTGTCGCGACCGCGGTCAACGAGGCGCTCGCGCAGGACTACGACGGCATCATCCGCTTCGCACCGGCGTGGCCGAGTGACTGGAACGGCAGCGGGAGCGTCTACATCCAGGACAACGACAAGGTCGACGTCCAGGTGCAGGGCGGCCGTCTCGTCACCGCCGCGATCGAGGCAGGGACCACCGGCACGCTGCGGGTCAAGAACCCCTGGGCGGGTCAGCCGGTGGAGGTCGTCGAGGGCAGGAACGGCCACAAGGTGGTCACGGCCGGCAGCCAGGACATCCTGACCGTCCCGGTGAGGGCTGGCACGTCGTACCTCGTGCAGCAGATCTCCGCACCCACCACCGACCTCCCGTACGCGAAGGTGAGCGGGACGGCGCCGAGCTCGGCGCGGCACCTGGGCGGCGTGCGGATCGGCCTCGACAAGACCGCTCAGTCCGGCACCTCCACGGTCGGCACCGTTCTCGGCGGCACCAACCAGAGCTACGGCCTGACCCAGGTCGACTACAGCGGCTCGGCCGGCGCCACCACCACGGCCGCCGACGTGAGCGGCCTGACAGCGCGTACGACCGGCACCGGGACGGGGCAGGACGGCAGCGACATGTACTTCGACGTCGACAACGACGTGGCCGCGACCGGGTTGTACGACGCGAAGGTGACCGTGTCCTACTTCGACACCGGCACAGGCGCCGTCTCGGTGCAGTACGACGCCGGGCCCCGGGACCGCTACCACGTCGCCGGCAGCATCGCGCTCACCGACAGCCACACCTGGAAGACCGCCGAAGTCACCCTCAGCGGCGCCTACTTCGGCGGGCTGCAGAACGCGGGGGCCGACCTGCGGCTGCACGCCGACCACAGCATCACTGTGCACAGTGTCGGCGTGACCGCCACAGGGCCCTGGGTGCCGAACCGGCACGCGTTCCCGCCGGCACCGACGATCACCACGCCGCGCGGCGGCGCGACGGTCAAGCTCGCCTCCTCCATCTCGGGCACGACGATCCCGGATGGCGTCGTGACGGTGCACAAGGGACCGGCGGCCCTGTGCACCGCCACGGCGGACGACACCGGCGCCTGGAGTTGCGCCCCCAGCGGCGGACTGACGCCGGGGCGGCAGACCATCAACGCCACGGTGGCCGACCCGAGCGGACTCACCAGTGACGCCTCGGCGGGGGTCGGCTTCGACGCCTCCGACCTGCCGCCCGGCACGGCCGTGGTCGGCTCGGTCGTCGGACCGACCAACCACGCCTACGGGATGAGTGAGGACGAGAAGCCTTCTGGCGGCTTCGACGGGCCGACGACCGCCTCGGTGATCGACGGTCTGACCGCACGCACCAGCACCCAGAGCAACATCTACTTCGACATCGACGACTCGATCGCCCATGCCGGGTACTACTCGGCGACGTTCACCATCTCCTACTACGACCAGGGTTCCGGTTCATTCGCCGTGCACTACGACAACGGCACCTCCGACCCGTACAAGTCGACGTCCAGCATCCCGCTGACCGGGACCAACACCTGGAAGACCGCGACGGTGAGCGCCTCCGACGCCTACTTCGGCGGCATGCAGCACTCCGGTGCCGACTTCCGGCTCCGCAACGGCGGCGGTCAGGTGACGGTGCACAGCGTCGTCGTGAAGATCAGCGGTGACGGCGTTCCCGATGTCACCGACTTCGCCCCGCCGGTGACGATCACCTCGCCGGAAGCGGGCGCGACCGTCACAGCCCGTCCGACCGTCTCGGGAGCGAGCGAACCGGACGCGAAGGTCACCGTGACGGCGGAGGAGACGCCGGTCTGCACGGCCACCGCCTCGGACGACGGCGCGTGGACCTGCTCCTCATCCACCACCCTGGCCGCGGGACAGCACACGCTCACCGCGAAGGCCGAGGACGTGACCGCCACGCCCGCGGTGGCGGCCACCGTGGCGGTCACCGTGCGGTAGCAAGTGGCTGTTCGCCGACCGCGGCTGCGACACCGCCGCGGTCGGCGGAGACAACGGTTTCGGTACCCCAGATCCGGCTGGAACACCGAACCACCGCCGGCGAGCAGGGGCTGTACGTGGCGCGCGGGATGCCGCGTCGCGTGGTCGTCCTCGCGACGACCTGACCGGTCAGTTCGATGCCGCCGTGACCGGGGCGAGAAGCAGCCCGACGACGGCGTCCAGCAGGAACTGGCCCGCCGATGCCCACTCCGCGCGGGCCGCCCGGTGACTGCGGCCGGAGAGTTTCCGCTCGTAGTCGGTGCAGGTCTGGGTGACCAGGGGCTCGACCAGGTCGCTGCGTCGTTGCAGGATGTCCCAATCGATGTCGGAGACGGACTCGCGCAGCTTCGCGATCGCCTCGGCACGCGCCGGCGAGTCGTTCCAAACGGTGTTCGCGGGCTCACGCAGCACCGGGTCGCTGCGCACCTGGACCAGGAATCGCGCGAACCATGTCGGCGGCCGTTGCCTGGCGAGGTGCTCGGTGACTGGGAGAACCAGGCAGGCCAGGTAGTCACGAGGGCCGGCCGAGTCCCCGGCCTCGTCCAGCAGTTCGCGGCGGATCTTGTCGATTTCGACGCTGTGCCTGCGAACGATGGCCAGCACGAGATCGTCCTTCGCGCCGAAGTGATAACGCACGGCGGAATTGTTCGCGGCGCCGGCCTCCTCGGCCACCCTACGGCTGGAAATCGCGCCGACGCCGTGCTCGGCGAATAGGCGCTCGGCCGTACCGAGCAACAGCTCGGGGGTCGACCGCTCCCGCTCGATCATGCCAGCCTCCTGGGATGCCGCGCGATGCGCGCGCGCCGTCCCAGTAAATCATATCGAGATTGCTAAGTCAATCGCCTTAAGCATGGTTAAAGCACTTGACTTAGTTGTACCGCTGTGGCCTACTCGTAGCGGTAACCGGTTCCTCCACCGGAATGGATACTTATGGAAACCATCGACATTTCGAGCCGCGCCTTCTGGAGTAAGAATTTCCAGGAGCGGGACGAGTCGTTCGCGCGGCTGCGGGCGGAGGCGCCGGTGAGTTGGCACCCGCCGATAGAGGCGGCCTACCCGCACGACGAGCGTGGATTCTGGGCGGTGACCCGGGCGGCGGACATCTCCGAGGTCAGCAGGAATCCGGACCTATTTCCGTCGCGATTCGGGATCGCCGTCGAACCGATGCCCCGGTCCCACGGAAGACACAATTCGTCCTTCCTCAGCATGGACCCACCCGAGCACGGCCGCTACCGAGGCCTGGTCAGTGCGGCGTTCACCCCGAAAGCGATCAGCAAGATCACCCAGCGCATCGAGGCAGACGCCGCGCGGATCGTCGATTCGCTCGTCGGAGCTGGGGACATCGACTTCGTCGCGGACTGCGCGAGCCGGCTTCCTCTCGCCACGTTCGCCGACATGGTCGGAGTCCCCGAGGCGGACCGTGATCGGGTCGCCGAGGCGGCGCATACGATAATCGGCGGTGGAAAGGCCACCGGCGTGCCGGCCGAGGAAGCTATGGCCGCGCGGGCGTCCGAGTTCGCGTTCCTCCTCGCCATGGGTGCCGACATGGCCCAGCACCGTCGCAGCCATCCGTCTGACGACCTCATGACCGGCCTTGTCCAGGCCGAGATCGACGGAGAGCGGCTGACCGACCAGGAAATCGGCGAATTCATGGCGCTGATCAGCGCCGCCGGCACCGACACGACAAAACAGACCACGACGCTGACGGCGTTGGCGCTGAATGAGCACCCGGAGCAGCGCGACTGGCTGCTGGCCGACTTCGACGGCCGCATCATGCAGTCGATCGAAGAGTTCGTCCGCTACGCCAGTCCGGTGATGGCCTTCGCCCGCGCAGCCAACGAGGACACGGAACTCGACGGCGCGCACATCGCCGCCGGCGACAAGATCGTGCTCTTCTACTGCTCGGGCAACCGGGACCGCTCCTTGGTGGAGAACCCCGCGGAATTCGACCTCAGCCGCTCCCGGTCCCGCCACCTCTCCTTCGGCGGCGGCGGTCCGCACTACTGCCTGGGCAACGGGGTCGCCAAAACCCAGCTGAGGGCGTTGTTCAAGCAACTGCTCACCCGAGTACCCGACATCGAGTTCGGCCGGCCCGAGCAGCTTGTCGGGAGCTTCATCAACGGTGTCACGAGGCTTCCCGCCCATATCGGCTGATTCTGGCCGTACCACCACAGTAAGCCGAGTTGTCACTGGAGACATTCGATGATTCGTTCCCGAGCAGCAGTACTGCGCGGCCCCGACGAACCGTACGCGGTCGAGGAGGTGATGATCGACGCTCCACGGTCAGGCGAAGTACTTGTCCGTGTCGTCGGCGCCGGTCTGTGCCATACCGATCTGATCGGCCGCAGCGGGTACTTCGGTCCGGACTTCTACCCGGTGATCCTCGGTCACGAGGGCGCCGGAGTCGTCGATCGGGTCGGCGAGGGGGTGACGGCGGTGGCCCCCGAGGACCATGTCGTGCTCACTTTCGACTCGTGTGGAACGTGTCCGCCCTGCCTGCACGGCAGTCCCGCCTACTGCATGACATTCCGGGAGCGAAACCTGAGCGGCCGGCGCCTGGACCACAGCGGTTCGGCTCGCGACACCACTGGGAAACCGATCACCAGCCGGTGGTTCGCGCAGTCCTCGTTCAGCGAGTACGCGATCGCGACGGAACGTAACGTCGTGCGGGTCGATCCCGAAGCCCCGCTCGGCCTGCTCGGCCCCCTCGGCTGCGGGGTGCAGACCGGCGCCGGGGCCGTGCTCAACGAACTACGCGTCCGGCCGGGCCAACGGATCGTCGTGTTCGGCGTGGGTGCGGTCGGGCTGTCCGCGGTGATGGCCGCGAAGCTCGCCGGAGCAGGTGAGATCGTCGCCGTCGACCTCAATCCGGCCAGGCTGACGCTCGCCGTCGAACTGGGCGCCACCCGGACGGTGAACGCCGCGGCGGATGATCTCACAGGGGCAGTCCTCGCTGGCGGACCGGGGTTTGACTTCAGCGTCGACACCACTGGCGTCGGAACGGTGATGTCCACAGCGGTCGGGGTGCTTGCCTGGCAGGGCCGGTGCGCGCTCATCGGCGGAGGAGCGGATTCGCTGAATGTGCGTCCTTCCGAGCTTGGCGGCCGGTCGGTCACCTATGTCTACGAGGGAAGCGCGATCCCGCAGCTGTTCATCCCAGAGCTGATCGCCTTCTGGCAGAAGGGGCTGTTCCCCTTCGACCGGATGATCCAGCACTACAAGCTCGACGAGCTCAACGCCGCGGAGTCCGACGCGCGCAACGGTGTCGCCGTCAAACCGGTGCTGTTGATGGGGAGTGCCTGATGTACACCATGACGATCGGCGGTGCTCGCGTCGAGACCAAACAGCAGTTCGATGTCGTCAACCCGGCGACCGGGTCCGTGTTCGCGACCGCTCCCGCCGCCGCCGCCGATGACATCGAGCGCGCCATGCTGGCCGCGGACGAGGCGTTCGCGACATGGAAACGGGACGAGGAAACACGCCGCAAGGCCATGCACGCGGCGGCCGACGCCGTCGAAGCCGCGACCACGGAGCTCGCCGCCCTGGTCACCGCTGAACAAGGCAAACCGTTGAGCGACGCGGCGATGGAGGTGCGGCAGGCGGTGCTGTGGCTGCGCTACTACGCCGACGTGGAGATGCCCGTCGAGGTCGTCCGTGACGACGCCACGGGCTACGCCGAGGTGTACCGGCGACCGCTCGGCGTTGTCGCCGCCATCACTCCGTGGAACTTCCCGCTGACCCTGGCGATGTGGAAGATCGCCCCGGCGCTTCGTGCGGGTAACACCTTGGTGGTCAAGCCTTCGCCGTTCACTCCACTGGCGACGCTGGCCCTCGGCGAAGTACTGCGGCCGGTCCTGCCTCCTGGAGTGCTCAACGTCGTCACCGGCCCCGACCCACTCGGTTCTGTTCTCACCAGCCACCGCCTCGTCCGGAAGATCAGCTTCACCGGTTCGACCGAAACCGGCAAACACGTGGCGGCCGCGGCCGCGCACGATCTCAAACGTGTGACGCTCGAACTCGGCGGCAACGACCCGGCGATCATCCTGCCGGACGTCGACGTCAGCGCGATCGCACAGCGTTTGTTCTTCAGCGCCTTCATGAACAACGGTCAGGTCTGCCTGGCGGTCAAGCGGGTCTACGCCCACGCGAGCATTCACGATGAGCTCGTCGATGCCCTCGCTGCGATAGCACGGGCCGTGAAGGTGGACGGAGGAACGGTCGAGGGGACGATTCTAGGGCCCGTCAACAACCAACCCCAGCTGACGCGGGTGAAGTCCCTTGTGGACGATGCCGTGCGCAAGGGCGCGCGAGTGGCGGCCGGTGGCTCGGCGATCGATCGGCCCGGCTACTTCTATCACCCGACCATCCTCGCGGACGTCTCGGACGGTGTCGCGATCGTCGACGAGGAGCAGTTCGGCCCGGCCCTGCCGGTGATCCGCTACCGCGACGTCCAGGACGCCGTGGCCCGGGCCAACAACAGCAAGTTCGGGCTGACCGCGTCGGTGTGGTCGGCCGACCCGGCCGAAGCCGCTCGGATCGCACCGGATCTGAACGCGGGACAGGTCGCGATCAACGTGCACGGTTTCGGTGTCCGGCCCGACCTGCCGTTCGGGGGGCACAAGTGGAGCGGCATCGGCGTGGAGAACGGCTACTGGGGGCTGCACGCCTACACCGAGACGCAAGTGATCACCGGGCCGGCCCGATCCTGACGGCGAGAGGTTCAGATGTCCATATCAGACGGTGAAGCATCCGTGCCGGCCGAGTTTCCCGGCGTGTACGCGGTCGCGGCCGCCGATCCCGAGCGGATCGCGATCATCACCCCGTCGTTCGGGCGGCAGACGAATTTCGGCGAGCTGGGTGCCGCTGCCAACCGGATCGCTCACGGCTTGCGTGCGCTGGGGCTGCGTCGTGGCGACGTGGTCGCCGGCCTGATCAGCAACTCGGCGGAGCATTTCGAAGTCCTGCTTGCCAGCTTCCAGATCGGCCTGTACTTCGTGCCGGTCAACACCCACCTGGCGCCAGGGGAGGTCACCTATATCGTCGGGGATTCCGGGGCGAAGGTACTCGTCGCCACCGATGCACTGGCGAGCGCCTTGGCACCGGAAGCCGCGGCTCTTCCCGCTGCGCGATACGCGGTGGGGGAGGCGGTGCCCGGCTGGCGTCGGTATGCCGAACTGCGCGACAGCCAGCCGACTCATCCGCCGGAGAGCCGCACGGTCGGCGCGGTGATGGGTTACACCTCGGGAACCACCGGGCGCCCGAAAGGCGTGCGGCGCCCGCTTCAGGACCTGTCGCCGGAACAAGCTGTCGACCGGATGGGCAGGTACTACTCCTGGTTCGGTTCGCCTCAGGGCCGCGGCGTGCATCTCGCGTGCTCGCCGCTGTACCACGCCGCCCCGGGCGGGCACGCCACGTACAGCCTGCACCTCGGCTACACCGTCGTCGTTCACGAACGGTTCGACGCGGAGCGGACGCTCGAAGACGTCGAACGGTACGGCGTGACGACCACGCACCTGGTGCCGACCCACCTGCATCGGTTGCTGGCACTGCCCGGCGAGGTCCGGGAGAAGTACCGGACAGACAGCCTGCGGACCCTCCTGCTGGCCGGGGCGCCGTGCCCGGTGGAGGACAAGCGCCGGACGATCGAGTGGCTCGGTCCGATCGTGTGGGAGTACCTCGGGTCCACCGAGGGTTCGGTCTGTCACGTGAGCCCACAGGAATGGCTCGCCCATCCCGGCACCGTCGGCAGGCCGGCCGCGGTCAAGATCCTCGACGGGGACGGCGATCCGGTGCCGGTGGGCGAGGCGGGCACGATCTACTTCCCCGTGGGGGCGGCGCCGTTCGAGTACCACAACGATCCGGCGAAGACGGCGGCCGCGGTCCGCCCGGACGGGTTCGCGACCGTCGGCGACATCGGCAGGCTGGACGACGAGGGCTATCTGTACCTGCTCGACCGTCGCGACGACCTGATCATCTCCGGTGGCGTGAACATCTACCCGGCGGAGGTCGAGCAGCACCTGCTGAAGCATCCCGCGGTGGCCGATGTCGCGGTCATCGGTGTGCCGGATCCGGAGTGGGGGCAGCGCGTGTTCGCGGTGGTGCAGCCGACGCCCGGCACGGCGACCGACGACGGCCTCGCCGAGGCGCTCGACGCGTGGTGCGTCGACGGCCTGGCGGCGCTCAAACGCCCACGCCACTACGAATTCCGCGGTGAGCTCCCGCGCACGGCCACCGGAAAGCTGCTCCGGCGGACGCTGCGCACCGAGTTCGCCGGCGACATCACAGGCAAGTAGCAAGCGGAGGCATCATGGGAACTCTCGAAGGGCGGGTCGCCGTCATCACCGGCGGCGGGCGCGGAATCGGCGCCGCGATCGCGCGGCGGTTCGCGGCCGAGGGCGCGGCGGTCGTGATCAACGACCTGGGCACGGCCGCCGACGGCACCGGCGGGGACGCAGGTCCGGCCGGGCAGGTAGCCGAGGAGATCACGGCGGCAGGTGGCCGGGCGATCGCCGACGGGGGTGACGTCGCCGACACCGCCACCGGAGAGCGGCTCGTCGACGCGGCGGTCGACACCTTCGGCAGGCTCGACGTGGTCGTGAACGTCGCCGGCATCCTCCGCGACCGGATGATCTTCAACCTGGCGGAGGAGGACTGGGACGCGGTGATCCGCGTCCACCTGCGTGGGCACTACAGCACGATCCGGCCGGCCTCGGCCTACTTCCGGAAACAGCGCAACCCCCTTGGGCACTACCGCATCATCAACTTCACCTCGACGTCCGGCCTGCAGGGCTCACCCGGCCAGCCGAACTACGCCGCGGCGAAGATGGGGATCGTCGGGCTTACCTACTCTCTGGCACAGGCGCTGGCGAAGTACGGCGTCACCGCCAACGCCATCGCGCCTACGGCCGCGACCCGGCTGGTCGCCGGCGTCGCGAACGGCCGCGACCTGCCGCCCGAACTCGCCGCCGACAACGTCACCCCGCTCGCGGCATATCTCGCCGGGACCAGGTCGGACTGGCTCACCGGGCGCGTCCTCTCGTCGGCGGGGCACCGGGTGGCGCTCTATGCCAACCCCACGGAGGTAGGCGTGGTCAACGCTGACACACCGTGGGAGCCCGAGAAGCTGGCGGACGAGATCGAGGCGAAGTTCCGTCCCCTCGCCGACGGCCTGCCGTACTCCGTGTTCACCGCGGGGCGCTGACGTGGTTCTGCACACGGACAACGTCGGCCAGAGCTGGGACGCCGGAGAGCCGAGCTGGACGTCGGCCGACGCGATCCTGTACGCACTCGGCGTCGGTGCCGGCGCGGGGGAGCCGGCCTTCACCACGGAGAACACCGGCGGGGTCACCCAGCTGACGCTGCCGACGTTTCCGGTTGTGCTGAACGGAAAGCGCGGCGGCGACCTCGCAGATCGGATCGGCGGTTTCGACCACTCGAAGCTGCTGCACGGCGAGCAATCCGTCTCCCTGTATTCGACGATCCCGCCTGCGGGCACGGTATGTGCCACCGCATCACTCGAGGGCGTCTACGACAAGGGACAGGACGCGCTGGTCCGGCTGAAATCGTCCCTCGTGGACATCTCCAGCGGCGCTCTGCTCGCTGAGGTGCGCACCGGACTGTTCCTCCGTGGCGCCGGCGGGTTCGGTGGCCCGCGCGGCGACAACATGTCCTGGCGGCAACCAGACCGACCACCGGACCATGTCGTGGAGTACCGGACCAGCCCGGAGCAGGCGCTGCTGTACCGGCTCAGCGGCGACCGCAACCCCTTGCACAGCGATCCCGCCTATGCCGCGAAAGCGGGCTTCGACCGGCCGATCCTGCACGGACTGTGCACCTTCGGGTTCACCGGCCGCGCCCTGCTGCACACCCTGTGCGAGTCGGACCCGACCGGCTTCGGCTCGATGTCGGTCCGGTTCGCCTCGCCCGTGCTGCCGGGACAGACGCTTGAGGTGCTCATCTGGGTCATCAGCGAGGACCAGGCCGTTTTCCAGACCCGCGTCGGCACCAGCGTCGTGCTCGACCGGGGAACGTTCACCAGGAGGCCACGATGAGCACTCCACAGCCGACCCCGGACACCGCGCGGTACTGGGCGGCCGCCGCGCAGGGCAGGCTGGAGATCCAGCGGTGCAACGCCTGCGGGCTGCACTACTTCTACCCTCGCCCGTTCTGCCGCCACTGCGCCTCCGGTGACGTCTCCTGGGTCGAGGTCTCCGGCCACGCTCGCCTGGCCTCCTATGTGATCACCCGACATCCGCAGCGCGGCTTCGAACCGGTCTCACCCGTCATCGCGATCGTCGAACTCGACGAGGGACCCCGACTGATGACGAACATCGTCGACATCGCCCCGGATCCGGACCTGCTCAGACTGGACATGCCGCTGCGGGTCCGCTTCCACCAACGAGACGGTGTGACACTGCCGGTCTTCGCCCCGGCCGACAGCATGCCGGGGGCGACGGTATGACCAGCATGCATGGCGGCGACATCGCGATCGTCGGAGCCGCGGAAACCGATCAGGTCGGCAAGCTGCCCGGCCACTCGATGCTGGCGTTGCACGCCGAAGCCGCCCGGAACGCGCTGGCCGACGCCGGACTCACGCCCACGGACGTGGACGGACTGGCTGTCGCCGAGCCGCAAGCCATCGAGGTCTCCCACCATCTCGGCATCACCCCACGGTGGCTGGACGGGACCAACATCGGTGGCGGTAGCTTCCTGCTGCACGTACGCCACGCCGCAGCAGCCATCGCCGCTGGCGCCGCCGATGTCGTGCTCATCACCCACGGTGAATCGGGCAGGTCGAGGATCGGAGCAGCGGGGCATGCCCCGGTAGCCTCGTCCCCGCAGGGCCAGTTCGAATGGCCCTACGGCGCGGTCCTGCCGCACACGAGCTTCACCGTGCCCGCGCTGCGGTTCCTGCACGATCGCGGGCTTGATCGCCGGGCGCTGGCCGAGGTCGTCGTCGCCCAGCGCGAGTGGGCCACGCACAACCCCCGCGCCTGGCGGCGGGACAAGGTGACCGTGGACGAGGTCCTCGATGACGAGACGGTGACCTACCCGTTCACCAAGCAGATGTGCTGTGTGGTCACCGACGGCGGGGGCGCACTGGTGCTCACCAGCAGGCAGCGCGCGGCCGACTTGGCACGTCCACCGGTCTATGTGCTGGGTTCCGGCGAGTCGGCCGAGTCCACGTTGGTGTCGCAGATGCAGGATCTGGGCAGTTTCGCCGGGTTCCGGCGAGCATCCGCCGAAGCTTTCACGACAGCTGGGGTCCGCCCGAAGGACATCGATCACCTCATGGTTTACGACGCTTTCGCTCACCTGCCGCTGTACGGGCTGGAAGATCTTGGCTTCATCGGTCACGGCGAGTCGGCCGGTTTCATCGCCGACGGGCACACCCGTCCCGGTGGGAAGCTGCCCATGAACACCAACGGCGGAGGACTGTCCTATACGCACACGGGCAAGTACGGGATGTTCGCCATCCTGGAATCGGTCCGGCAGCTGCGCGGCGAAGCGGCCGTCCAGGTGCCTGGTGCGGCGCTCAGTTTCGTTCAGGGCGTCGGTTTGTTCTTCGCGGGCGCGTCCAGCCTGGTGCTGTCCAACAGGAGGTGACACCGTTCCTGCGCTGGCGATCTGCCACCTGATCCTCAATCGCCGCCGTCGGGTTTGGTGCTTTCTGGCAGTGATGGTGAACTACCACTGGAGCGCCCAGTTCCCGGTGGGCCCGCGCCGGCCGCTCCCGTACGCGAGGGGTCAGGTGGGGCGTACCAGCACGAGCGTGTCAGTGGTCGAGACGAAAACGGTCTGCTGGACCTGGCCGCTCGTCGCGATGAAGGTGGAGCGATGGCTGAAGGCGCGCGCCGTCGGGTCGCGCAAGGCGATGTGGGTCTTCGTCGCCGCGGTCTGCGGTCCGGCCAGCTCGACGCGCAGCTCGCGGTGGTACCTGGAGACGGGGTCGTCGTAGACCAGCTCGACGAAGACCGTCCGGATCCCCGACGCGGCGTCCCACGCGGGCACCAGGTCGATGTCCAGCCGGCCGGGGAACGGGTCCACCACGGCGACGCGCGTCTCGGCGGCGGCCTGCGGTCCGGCGGCGATGACCGAGCCGTCGACCAGGGTGTGGGAGAAGGAGTACGTGAAGGACTTCGCCAGGCGCGTGTCAGAGCGCACCCGCCAGTGCTGGATCTCGCCGCCGGGCCGGACCACGAGGGTCTTCTCGGGCCGCCACCCATCCGGGTCCTGGTAGGTCAGGCGTACGTCCGTGAAGGCGATGGCCCCCGGGTCGAGGTCGGCGGGTTCCACGGTGATGTCCAGGAACCCCAGGCGCAGCGAGGGGTCAAGGTCGAGGGTGCGGTCCTCGGTCTCGCCGCTGAACTCGTAGGCGGTGTCTCTCCCCGTCCACCCGGCCTCCTGCCGGAAGTTGTACTCGATGCGGTAGCGGTAGGCCGTGTCGAGCGCCTTGTTGACGTAGACGCCGAACGTCTGGTCACCGGGATACCCGGCGTCGAAGACGAACGTGCCGCCCTTGGGTCCGCCCGGGTCGGTGGCCCGCCCGTACTCCAGCGACACGCTGATGCCGTCCAGGCCGAGCCCGGCGAAGTCGACGCCGCACTGCATCCTGACCGTGAACTCGCGGAAGAACGGGTCGTCGAGGTCGACGTCGACGAAGTGGGCGGGACCGGACAGCGTCCCGGCGAGGAGGTCGAAGAATCCTTGCGGCGCGTAGACCCGCTGGACGGCTTCCGCGCGGTCGAGCACGAGTTCGACGTGCTTACGCTCCTCCTGGCGTACGTAGCGGAGTTTGAACGACACGAGGGCGGTGTCGACGCCACCCGCGGCGGCTTGTCCACTCGTGGCCGGCTTGCTGCCGGTGGCGGGGTTACCGGCGGGATTGCCGCCGGACGGGTTGGACGCCACGCCCCCCCTTACTCCATCCGGTGGGGGCGGTGGCGGCGGTGGCGGCGGCGACGTGCCTGCGGCACCGGGGGGCGGAGAGCCTGCCGGAGGAGGAGACCCCACCGGGGGCGGCCCTCCGGTTGGAACGGCAGGAGGAGGACCTACGGTCTGGCCGGCGGGGCGCGCGCCTGCGGGCGGCGGGCCTCCGGTGGCGCCCAGCGGTGGCGGACCTCCCAGGGGGCCGCCGGTCGGGCGTGCGCCTACCGGCGCCGCGCTTCCGCTGGTGCCGACGGGTGAAGTTCCGGAGATCGGGTGCGACACCACCCCCCCACCCGACGAGGAAGAGGAGGAGACGGACGCCTGCCCGGGCAGCCGGGCGGGGCTGAGCGACGGCTCGAACCAATCGGCGAGCAGCTTGTCGCGGAAGAAGTCCAGCGCCCACTGCTCCTGCTGCGGACGTTCGGGGCCGGGCACGAAGTCGTCCACCTTGATTTGGATGACCCCGTCCTGCCGGAGCTTCTGAAAGGCGGCCTCGATCCCGACCCGGACCCAGTACACCTGGGCGTCCACCCCGAGCGACAGCTCCTGGTAGACGCGGGACAGATCGGCGGTGATCGTCACGTGGAGCGCCGGGCGCAGCGCCGTGAAGCGCAGCTTGTAGATGACCCCGACCGGCGCGGCCCCCTGGTCGAACGCCTGCTTCATGATGGTGGCACCGGCGGTGGAGAGGGTCAGGCTGAAGATCGCCTGATTGTCGCCGAAGAGCGACGGCACGGCCGCGCCCAGGATCTCCTCGACCGCCGTGAACGCGCCCGACCCATGCGTTCCCGCCGGTCCCTGCACGTTGAGCGCCACGCATTGCACCTCGCCCTCGTCGAACGGCACCGGGCTGAGCACCGGGCGGCCCGGGGCGAACCGTCGCACCTCGGCCAGGATCCCCTGCTCGGTGTCCTGGTCCATGCGCAGGTCCACCTCGAACATCAGGAACCCGCCGCCCTTGGCCCCGCCGGTCACGGCCGCCGGCTTGTAGACGACGAGCGTGAACGCGGGGGCGTGGTCGGTGGGCCGTTCCGAGAGCCGTACCGGGGCCGGGAGGTACCAGAACTGGTTCGGGTCGGCATGGTCCCTGAAGACCGTGATGCCGTCGATGACGAACGAAGTGGCGCCCAGCTGCAGCATCCTGTCTCCAAAGGTCAGTCGAGGGTGAGCGTGAGCGAGGTGACCTGCGAGCTGGTCCAGTCGGTGGTGCGGATCCTCCCGTTGGTGTAGTTGACGACCGCCTGGTAGCGGTAGGCGGGGTTCTCGCCGTCGAAGCGGATCTCCTGCGGCGGGCCGCCGGGGGTGAAGGTCAGCTCGCCCAGCGGAGTCTCCCCGCCGGGCGGCGCGAAGGTAACCACCGCGTCGCGCACCCGCCCGCCCAGCGTGGCGCGGACCAGCACCACGTGGTGGGACGTCATGCCGGGCTGGATGATCAGGGTCGAGTCGGTCGTGGCGGAGGGGCCGATCAGCACGACGCCGCCATCCGTGCGGAGCACCGTGGCACGCCACTCGATCGTGCGCAGGAAGGGGTCGCGCAGGTCGACGCTGAAACTCCCGCTGGGCGAGGACTGGGTGAGCTGCAAGGTCTGCTCGTATCGCACGCCGTTCGCGGCGTCCTCGTAGCGCATCTCGACCAGGACCTGGGTCACCTCCGCCCAGAGGATCTGGGGGGCGACCATCACCGCGCGTTTGTCCGGGAACGGGTCGCGGACCCGCACCTCGGCCTCGGAGGTGGTGGTCCAGTCGCGCTCGTGGTCCTGCCGCCCCTTCCCCACGTACCGGATGCGGTAGTCGAACGTCTCTGGCGCGCCGGCCGGGACGTAGAGCAGGTAGTCCCATGCCGGCGTGCCGCTGGTCAGCCTGACCGTGGATTCCTGCTCGACGTGGTGTTCGAGGGCGCGGTAGCGCAGGGACACCTCCACCGCCGCCCAGCGGTCCCAGGGCACCTCGTCGGTCCGGATCTTGATGGTCACCAGCGCGAACAGGTCGTTGGTGTAGATCTCCCAGACCTCGCTGTTCAGGACCACCGGTGGCAGGGACAGCTGCGCCGGCCTGTGAAGGTCCTCGACCTGGGCGAGGTTCACGGTGGCACTGGCCTCGACGGGCATCACCATGCGGTCGCCGTCCAGGATGGAGGCCCAGTCCACGCTGGTGTCGTCGGCGTCGTCCGTGCGGGCGTCCAGGATGACGTTCTTGACGCGGCCCCCGTACCGAAGCTCGGCGTTGACCGAGACGACGTGCCCACGGGTGAAGTCGACCCGGGACAGCAAGCGGACCTTGCGGCGCTGGAACCACGGATGGTCGGTGTCGACGTCCATGACGAACGTGCCGAGCGGCTCGCCGGACGCGCGGATCGCCTCGCCGATCCCGGCGAGGTGCGCCTGCGGGTTGATCGTGCGGCGGACGGTGGTGCGCTCGCTCATGCTCACCGAGAGACGCTTCTGATCGATTCGCGAGTAGTGGGTCTTGTTGTAGGTGAAGGAGGGGAACAGCCCTCCCGCGGTGACCACGTTGTGGTGCATGGAGTCGAGGAAATCCGTCACCTCGTTGACGTCGCGCGGAGGCCTCGCGGGGTCGATCGAGGGAGTGAAGAAGGCGTCGGTGATCATGTCGCGGACCTCGGCGAGGGCCTGGTCCCGGCGGGTGATGATCCCCTTGGTGTCCGCGCCTTCGGGGACGAACGTGTCCCCCTCCAGCGTGATGGCGCGGCTGTCGCGCAGCGAGTCGATGCAGTCGGCGATCTGGGTCGAGTAGAAGATCTGGTTGCCGGCGAACTCGGTGTCGAGCCGGTTCTGCACCCGGTCCCAGTCGATGTTCAGCCGGACGGCGTAGGCCGGCCGCAGGGCGAGGAAGTCCAGCGAGTAAACCACGCCTACGGGCGCGAGCTCGCCGTCCAGCGTCTTCTGGATCATGACGGCGCCCTCGTGGTCGAGCAGCGCGGAGAATATCGCCCGGTTGTCGCCGTACAGGCTGGGCTTGGCCGGATGGACGGTGTTCACGACGAACCGGGCGGGCGCGCCGGGCGGCGTGGTGGAGTCCTGCCCCAGGAGGATCAGCCGGACCGTGCCGTCCTCCAGGGGGACCGGCCCGAGCCGGGGCTTGCCGGGCAACTGCATGGTGCGCTCGATCTCGTCTGCCACCGCCCGCAGCAGCTCGTCCTCCACCCGGAGGTCCACGTCGAAGTTGAGCAGCCCGCCCGTCCTGTCCTGGCCCGACTTGAACCACAACAGGTTGAACGCCGGGATCTGCCGCCCGGTGTCGCCGGTGCGGAGCGAGACGCGGGGTTGCATCGGCATGTAGTACCACTGGAGCGGGTCGGCGTGGTCACCGAAGACCGAGACGCCCTTGACGATGAGGTAGGGCGGGTTCAGGTAGAGCATGCGGGCGGCACCTCACGCGGGGGGCAGGGCGGGGAGCACGAGCTTCTGGTTGTCGGACAGCCGCTCGCTGACGGTCCGCTCGGTCTGGTCCTTCATGTAGTAGGTGGCCGACCAGCGGTACTGGCGCCGGGACACGTCGGTCAGCTCGACGTGCCAGAGCTCGGGCTGCTGGCCGGGCCGCACGAGGACGTCCATGTACTGGTCGTCGCCGTAGCGCAGCTCGACCGTGACCAGGGCCACCTGGGTGAAGTCCACGCGGTCGACGACGACCTGCACATCCATCACCCGGTCGAACTGCTCTCCAACGAGGATGCTGCTTCCTTGGAGTACCGTGGCCGGTATCTGCTCGACGGAGCCGTCGAAGCGGCGGATGTACCCGCTGTAGGTGACCTCGCCCGCGTTGAGGTCGATGACCGGCACCTCCCAGTCGAGGGTCTTGGTGCCCTTGCGGAGCTCGAAGGTCTCGGCGACCGTGTAGTCATTGGCCGCATCGGCGTAGGAGACGTCCACGGAGATGGTGTCGATCTCGGTGTCCAGGTTTCCCATGGCGCCGATGTTGATCTTCTTGACGTTGTGGAACGGCGTGTTCACATAGATCCGCCGGGCGGACTCCAGCCAGGTGGTCGTGAGCGTCCGCCCGTCCGCCTCGTGGTACTCGATGCGGTACCTGACGGGCCCCCGGCGCGGCTCGTAGATGGGCCGGCGCAGGGATTGGGTCTTCTTGTCGGCCGTGATGGCGTACTGCTCCTCGATTTCCGGGCCGGCGGCGGGCTCGTACCGGACGGTCACCAGAGCGAGCGGAATCTTGGTGGAGTCAATCGCGCCGGCCTCGATGTCGACCATCAGCAGGCCGGTGTCGTCCACGTTGAGGGTGATCTCGCTGCCCACGCCCGGCAGGTTCGGCGGCGACTCGTACGGCCGGGACGCGCCCTTGAAGTTGACCCGGTACTGGTAGGTGAACTCGTCGGGGCCGCCGTCCTTGAAGCAGGAGAACTTGTAGACCTCGTCCTCCTTGGCGAAGTGGAAGTCGCCGCTGTGCCTGCCCTGGTAGTCGATGTGAAGGTCAACGCTGTGGATGGAAAGCTGCTCGAACGCGGCGTTGACGCGCGCCGTGACCTCCAGCCTCCGGAAGAACGGGTGGTCGAGGTCGATCACCTGGAAGTACTGGTCAAGGTTGGCGGGGCCGACGATGGAGGCGATGTTGGGCATCGTCCCCTGCGGGTTGAAGGGGAAGAGCGCCGCGGAGTTCTGGGTGATCGTGTACGAGAAGCTGTCGATCTTGACCTTGTGGTACTCGCGCCGGATGGTCTCGTAGTCCTCCAGGACCGTCTGGTCGCCCTCGTAATGGCCCAGTTGCTCCAGCATCCTCTTGGCGGCGGTGTCCTCCAGCGTGCGGGTGAGGCTTTCGCGGATCTGGTTGGTCAGCCGGTCGTCGGTCCCCATGCCCGAGGTGACCTCCACCTTGAGGATGTCCGACTTATGGATCTCCTCCCGGATGTCGTTGAGGAAGGTGTCGCTGCCGCAGCCCGCGTCGTCCTTGGCGTTCTGGACGAAGTCGTAGTAGGCGCTGGAGTCGAAGCTGGCGGTGCCC
The DNA here is from genome assembly GCA_025964675.1 of Sphaerisporangium sp. Taxonomy (GTDB): domain Bacteria; phylum Actinomycetota; class Actinomycetes; order Streptosporangiales; family Streptosporangiaceae; genus Sphaerisporangium. The sequence goes on from JAOPYI010000260.1 coordinate 25,409, forward strand.
GTCACCGGCGGCAGCCGTACCCACGCGCTCATCTCGTAGGAGACCTGCGCGAAACCGCCGAGGCCCTTGAACGCCGACTCGCACAGCGCGGCGCCCTCCTCGGTCAGCTCTATGGTGAACGGAGTGATGTTCTTGCCGAACAGCGACGGGCTTGCCGGGTTGAACACCCCCACCACGAACTGCCCGGAGACGTTCGACAGGTTGAGCCGGGCCGTGCCCTTGGCCCACTGGATGGTGCCGAGCCGGACCAGCTCGGGCCTGCCTCTGGCCGCGCCGACCTGCTGCTTGAGTTGCTCGAGGACGGCGTCACGCTTGTCGTCGGTCAGACTGAACTCGACGTCGAAGATGGCGAATCCTCCGCCGTAGCTCCCGTCCTTGCGTTTCTTCGGGGTGCGGTAGCGGAGGAACTGGAACACGGGTTTGCCGGTGTCGTCGAGCCTGAACCTCGGTTGTTCGGGGATCGCGTAGAACATGTGCGGATCGCTGTCGTCGCCGTGCACCTGCACGCCCGCGATGGTCTGCACCGAGTCGATCCGCAGCATTTCGAGCCTCCATGATCTGAGGTCACAAAGAGATGTGGGGTGTCGCCGAACGCAGGAACATGGGAGCGTCGATCCCGGGCGGCGTCACGTCAAGCCCCGTCACCAGCAGCTCGCCGGCCAGGTCGGGCGCGCGGCTGACGACGTGCCAGGACATGGTCCAGCGGTCCGGCCCCAGTTCGATCGCCCGCCGCTCGGAGGTCCCCTCGCCGCTCGGCTGGTAGTGGACCTCCCCCCGCACGCGCGTCGCGCCCCGGTCGCGCAGCGCGGTGGCGTCGACGCGCACCTCGGCCAGGCCCAGGTCGGCGAGGGTGAGGGTCCAGCCGGAGCCACCCGCCCGCACCGGGTGCCTGTAGGCGGGGCCCCCGTTGAGGTAATGGACGGTCGCCGTCATCTCACCCTGGCCGGCGAGCTCGGCGGGCCGGTCGAAGGGAGGCAGCAGCACGGTCAGGGCCTCGCCGCTGCGCGCCTCGATCCGTCCGACGGGGGACCGCGAGGCGTCGAAGCCAACGCTGACCGGCATCGGCGCCGGTGGGGGGGCCTTCGGCTCCTCGACCCGGGGATGGTATTCGACGATGTGCGGGTCGTGGGAGCCGCGGATCCAGAGGCCGACGTCGGCGGTGCGGGTCAGGGGAACGGCGGACGGTCGCCGCACGGTCGCGGAGACTCGCACGGTGCCTCCGGGCGGGCGGGTGGAGGACCGCGCCGCCGCCAGCCGTTCCTCGGCCAGCCGGTCGGCGGCGTCGATGACCTCGGGGTCGCAATCGGGCAGGTGGACGCGATGCCGGATGACCTCCCGGCCGGACCCGGCGATGAGCACGGTGGTGGCGGTGTGCCCCCGCACCAGCTCACCGCTCAGCCGTACCGACAGCAGGCCGGGCTCGCCGAGGCAGGCCCGCCGCGCCGCGCCGAGATGCGCGCCGGGGACGGCGAGCGACAGGGCGGCGGAGAAGGGCGGCGTCCCGGACGGCGTCGTGCCGCCGAGTTCCCGCTCGGAGCCGTCATCGGCGCGCACCCATACGGTGACCGAACGCGCGGTCACCGCGCTCCCGCTCACCCTCAGCTCGGCGGGGGAACGGTCCACCTCCTGGGCGACGCGGGCGAGCCCAGCGGTCAACTCGTCCTCGCCGGGCCACCAGATCGTGCCGATGTTGAGCAGCGCCGTATCCCCGGCAGCGATCAAGCTCACCATCGGGGTGCCCGAGGGAGACCGGGCGGCGTCCGGGTCGCCCGGCACGACATGCACGGTCGTGGGATCGATGTCATCCAGGAAGAAGGCCGTCGAGGGCACATCGAGACGATCCCACTCGGGCGAAACAAGAGTCAAGATAAATAGTACTAGACCATTGTCTCCTACATTATTCAGCTTGTTATCTCCGTACATGGTCTTGTTGCCGCATGTTTTCGGGTTTACAGTCTCCCTCGACGGAGCCAGGGGGTCTCTTGCTGACGCTGCCGGCACTTGCGCTCGGGGGAGCAGATCTTGTTTTCGCCGACGATGAAGATCGATCGGTTTATTACCATGTGCCCGCAATTCCGCGCGTGCGCCGGCGCCCGGACGCCTCCCCTTACTTCACATTTCTGAAATATCGGACAAATAGCGACAATAACGGTGGCTTTCTTGACCTTCAGACCGAGCTGGCGCTCCCGGACGCCCGGCTGATCGAACAGCTCCGCCAACGGTCGGGCGGCCGTGAGCCCGACATCCGCGCGCCGCAGTTCGTCGACGGCACGGCGGAACTGGCCGTCCCAGGCCAGACGGCGATCCCGGGCCGTCCCTCGCTGACCGATGGCTGCCACGCCTGCTTCAACGCCACCTTGACCGCCGACGTGGCGGCCCTGCTGTGGGAGAGGGCCGACCGCACGCCGTCGCCGCTTGCGGTGACCTACGGTCTGACGTTCCTCGCCAGGCTGCCCGAGGGCAGGGCGCGATTATGGTCGACCGGCGGCGACTCGGGCGTGGAGCTGCTGGACCTGCGAGAGGAGCCCGGCACGCCCCTCGAGGAGTTCCGGCGGCAGCTCACGGAGTGGGCCGCCCGGGACCTCGTAGGCGAGTACGACATCGTCCTGTCGGCGGGGGCGGTGATCACCTGGTCGGCCGGGCCGCGTGGCAACCTCCCGTTGCCGGCGGAGGGGCGGCATGAGCATGATCTGACCGAGCCGATCTTCCGCACCCTGCGCGTCGAGACGCAGTGCGACGCCGACTTCGCCGGCGACGGCATCCATTCGGTCACCCTGCGGCTGCGCTGCGGATCGTTCCAGCACGAGGCCCTCTTCACCGACAGCACCTCGGTGGACGCCTTCGAGACCGTCCTGCCGCCGGGCGCCGAGCCGGTCTACACCTACGACGCCGTCATCCAGTTCGCCGGCACGGCGGCCACCGCGACGCTGCCCGAGACCACCTCGCGCAGCCGCTACCTGCTGCTGCGGGTACCCGAGGCGGGGCGGCTGCGGGTAGAGGTCGAGGGCGGGCCGGTGGACTGGACGCGGACCGAGTCGGTGGAGATCGGGCTGCGCTACGACGGCGAGGAGGGCGTCCTCCTGCTGCGGGAGGACCACCCCCGCACCGTGTGGGAACGGTCCCTCAAGGCGCTGATCGACCGCCCCTGGGAGCACCGCGCCGGGTTCAACCTGCGCGCGGGCCGCCGGGTCGAACGGCCGTGGACGCGGGGCCGGGGCGACCGCCTCATCCTCACCGGCCCCTACGACCGGTTCCTCACCGTACGGTTGCGCGCGCCCGGCGGGTTCGGCACGGCCACGGCACACATCGTGGAGTGCGAGCACACCGGCCTCGATGGCCGGGTCACCCGAGACAGCCTGATCCTGCGCTCCGGCGCCGAGAGCGCCTCCTGGACCGCCGGCCTGCTGCCGGGCGAGCAGCCCGGCTTCCGGTACAGGGTGGCGAGCACCTACGCGACCGGGGAGCAGCACACCGGGGAGTGGATCGAGGCCTCCGGAACGCAGACCGTCGACGTCGGCGACATGCCCGAGGCGGTGCTCACCGTGACCGTCGCCGACGACCTGATCGACTACGCCGAGGTCAAGCTCATCGTGGTCCGGCTGGCCGGCCCGCGGACGTCCGCCGACCTCAGCTTCACGGCCGCGCAGCGCGGCCCCCGGATCTGGACGGCGCTGGTGCCCTCCGGCGGGCCGGCCGCCTACACCTGGACCGCCACCTTCTACCTGGCCGACGGAACGCGCCGAGCCGCCCCGGAGACCGGGTCGGAGAAGAAGACCCTCGTCCTGCGATTGCCACCCCCGTAGGGAGCGGACATGCTCAACCTCTTCAGCAAGTTCACCGTGCCCGGTGTCGACCATGTGGAGATCTTCCAGGACGACGAGGACGAGCTGCAGTTCTGGATGCTGCCGGGCAAGCCGGCCCTGGCCCTGGCCGAGAACGGGGAACCCGCCATCTCGCTGGTCGTGTTCGCCCGCGACCTGAGCCTCATGGCCTCAGAAGCGGAGCAGCTTCCCGCGGGCGAGCGGGAGGGCGCGCTGCTGAGCATGACCCTCGAACTGCGGGTCGGCCAGGAGGACCAGGTCAAGATCCTCCAGTACATCGAGAACGAGCTCTTTCACAGCGGTCTCATGCCGTGGATGCAGGGCGGAACCGTCGGCTTCCGCCGCCGTGCCGGAGTCCGGGGCACACCGCGTCTGTCCTATCCGACGTGGGTGGACGGCACGGTGAAGTTCACCGTGGTGCCCGAGGGAGGCCCGACCTTCCTCAAGGCGCACGAAGGGTCCGACAAGCCATCTCTGACCACGACGAACCTCGCCAGCTTCACCGTCCTGCTCGGCCAGGAGGGGGCACGCCTGCTCCGTAAATCGCTGGACGACGGGATCTTCCCGGGCACCATTTACTACAGCCTCAGCTACCAGGCGAGGATCCCCAACATCCACATCTCCATCACGGGGAACGCCGAAGACGTCTACAACGAGATCAAAGAGCACACCACCATCACCGAAACCCGGGACGGCCAGGTCGTCCGCAGCTACCCGCAGGTGTCCAGCCTCAAGGAACTGCAGACGAAGGTCGCAAGCCTGCACGTGGTGTTCGACAAGGTGAACTTCCCGCCGATGTCCGGCCAGGACCAGGCCATGGCCGACGAGGCCGCCAAGCGGCTGGAGAACCTCGTGCTGGACATCGCCCAGGGGTACCTCAAGGACCGCTTCTTCACCCCCGGGTTCACCCCCGACCTGAACAAGGACAAGCTCGGCACCGACCCACTGCAGAACTTCAAGCCCGCGGGCACCCCCGTCATCGGCGGCAACCAGCTCTGGCTGAAGGACTTCACCCAGTCCATGACGGGCACGATCGACTTCACCCTGGACGGCCGCGTATCGCAGCCGGTCAGCGTGCATCCCAGCGCCAATCTGTTCGACGTGGTCGCCCCTGAGGTGTTCCGCACGAAGATCTCGGAGATCGACCTCAATGATCCGATCTTCCACTTCCTGAACGTCCCGATCCGGGTCACCGCGGACTTCGAGAAGGACCCGATCCACACCATCCAGGTACATGTGGACTACCGGCAGACCGACGAGCTCACCGGCACGGTCGTGGCCAATCAGCGGCAGACACCGTTCGACTTCACGAAAGGGACCGAGGTCTTCTACTTCCGGCAGAAGATGGCCAAGGCCGCGGACGGCACCCCCAAGGACACCTTTACCTACTCCAGCACCATCAACTACCGGGCCTCCCAGGACGCCGTCACGACCCCGCCCGTGCAGACCCGCTCCAAGAGCCTCGTCATCGGCTACGACAGCCTGAGCTGCGTCCAGGTCACCTGCATCGCGGGGGCGATCCCGTGGGACGTCGTCGAGAGGGCCGACGTCACACTGCGCTACCCGGGCCTGAGCTCGCCCTCCGCCACCGAGACGATATCGCTGACCTCGAAGAAGAGCGAGGGAAACTGGTTCACCTACACGGAGGGCAACCCCTCACGCGAGTACGAGTACCAGGTCACCCTCTCATTGCTGGACGGCAGCCGGATGGAGCTGGAGCCCACGCGCTCCACAGCGGGACGGCTGGTGGTGGACGCCCCGTTCGACGACACGCTGAAGGTCACGTTCACCCCGCAGGGAGCCTTCCCCCCGATCGCCTCCATCGTGCTGTCGGTTCGCTACGCCGACCCCGCGCACGACTACGAGGTCGACGACGTGCACGTCTTCGAGTCTCACGACACGCCGTGGCTCTGGCAGGTGCGGCTGCGCGACCCCGATCGGCGCGAGTACAAGTACAAGGTCGACGTGGCCTACGCCGACGGGGCGGCCAGCCTCGGCGAGTGGCAGACCAGCGACGACGCCGCGAAGTTCGTCGGCGAGGTGACCGGCGCGTTACTCGAGGTCGAAGTCCAGCCGGTCCTGCTCGACATGAGCAAGTGGCGGCTGGTCCTCGTACGGCTCAAGCACATCGACCCCGGCACCGGCCGGGTCTCCGAGAAGACCTACCAGTTCACGCAGGCGACGCCGCTCGCAGGCGAGCGGTGGACCGTCCCCCTGCGGGACGCCGCCGCCCGGCAGTACACCTACGAGATCCAGGGCTACGGCGTGGACGGCGTGAAGAAGGTCATCGGCCCGATCGCCACCGAGGGTTCGCCCCTCGTGGTCGAACTTTAGGGAAGGATCCGGATGGAAGGCGAGTTCCCGGCGGGCGCCGCCGGACGCGTGCCGCTGACCTTTGACCTCCTCGATACGTCGATCCTCACACGCCTCTCGGGCGCGCTGACCACGGCGGCGATCGACAACGCGCCGGTGCTGGCCCAGCCGCCGCACAGCGTGGACCAGCCCTGCCAGGGCGCGGCCGGCGGCGTGTACTACGTGCCGGCCGTCTCGCTGGCCCGGCGCTCGGCGTCCTCGGTCACCCCCTCGGTGTTCATCGCCAAGTCGGGGGACGCCTGGCAGCTGCGGGTGACGCTGGACTTCCGCCGCCACCCCGGCATCGCCGGGGACGCGTCCCCGCTGCCGGTGGACGACGTGCGGATCGTGTTCACCACCTCCGTGCCCGGGGTCTCGGTGGTGTTCACCGAGGTACGGGAGGAGCCCACCACCGAGCCCGAGGTGGTGCGCCGGATCGTCGCCGTAGCCACGCTCGACGACCCGAACCGCATGGCCGCGGTGCTGCAGGACGACCGGGCGGCCGTACTGACCGTGCGGGGCACCGTCCACTGGCGGCTGGCGCTCCCGGCGGAGCCCGTCCACCAGGGCGAGGACCCAGACCCCCTGAAGCGCCGGGTCTATATCCCCGTCGACAAGGACGGTCCCTTCCACCCGGATCCGGTCGAATACACCCCACGCGACCGCCCTGACCTGCGACTCGACCTACCCATTCCCGTTGAATTCACCTTCGCGCCCGCCGCCCCGGCCCCGGATCGGTGGAAGCTCGACCGGGACATGCTGCAACTGCAGCCGATGATGTTGCGCACCCCGGCGCGCTGGCTCCTGGAGGTGGTGACTCCGCCGAGGTCGGAGCCGCGCCAGAACGATCTCCCGCTCACGGCAGACCAGCGGGGGATCTCCATGTGGTTCCCCACGAGCGTCCACGCCAACCGGCCCATCTACGCCCTGGTCAACGGTGCCATCGGGTTCGACCCGGACACTGTGTGGATCACCGGCCCCGCCGGCCCGTGGAAGGCGTCGCCGATCCCGAACCAGTACTACGTGCTGCCCACGGAGTACCGGCTGGCGTTCGACACCGTGCGGCGCATACCGGCCGTGACGGTGCTCCTTCGCGAGCAGTCCGTCGCGCCCGGAGAGCCCGCCGGCGCCGCCTACCGCGTCCGGGTGAGGTTCGCGCTGACGCCGTGGTTCGCGCCCGAGCCGCTGGAGCGGCTGCGCACCACGATCGCCGAGGCGGAGGTCCTCGCCTATCCCGAGTTCGTCGTCGGCGGGTACGACGGCGCGGAGTTCCATCCGTCCTCGCTCTTCACCGACCTCGGCGGCGACGTCGTCGGGCAGCCCGCCGGATCCGCCATAGACCCCCGCGGCTTCGAGCTCGTCTACGACTGCAGCCTGGAGTTCTACACGCTGCTCTGCCGGATGCTCGCGCCCGGCCAAGGGCCGGCATCCGGGCTTGAGGCCTCCGTCCGCGTCACGCTGAAGACCTCACCTGAGGACGCCGGAACGATCAAGGAGATCCCCGTGCGGATCAGGCTGGACGCGCCCAGCGACGAGTTCCTGGAGGTCGAGCCGGACGGCGCCGGTACGCTGACGGCGCGGGTCAGGAACCTCGCCACCGGTCCCGCTACCGTGCGGCAGGCGGTGGCGACGCTGCTGGTCACCGCCCAGGCGGGCCGACAGCCCATCGACGCCGTTCCCGCGGACGTCTCGCCGCTGCCCTTCACCGTTCCGGCGGGGGGCGAGACCACGGTCGGCCTGGCCCCCCGCGAGCAGCTCGATCCGCGTGTCGTCGGACGGGTGGCCCTTGACTTCGACCGCGTGGAACTGGCCGTCCCCGCCGCGGACGTACTGGAACGCGTGCACGAACTGGCCGTCTCGGTGAACCTCACCACCACCGTGCGGGTGCAGAGCTTCCAGCTCCAGCACGCGGACGCCCTGCCGCCGGGGCTCGCCGACCTGGAAGGCCTGGAAGTGCAGCTCAGAAGGGGCGGCACCGATCCCGTGACCGTCTTCCTGACCAGGCAGGCGTGGGAGAAGACCGTACGCCTCGCCTACACGCTCGCCGACCTGGTGGCGGGCATGGCCCCGGACGCCCCCCGGTTCGAATGGCGGCGGCGCAACCTGACGAGGAGCGGCACCGGCGAGTTCTCCGAGTGGCAATCGATGGCCAGCGGCGATCTCTTCGCTACCCCGACCATCTGAGGAGAACACGATGACAGCGGCACGAAGCACCGTGGTCACGGTCACCAACTCCACCGGCCAGGTACTGGGCAAGGCCTGGCAGGACCTCCCGCACGGCATCTGGACCGGCGGGATCGAGCCCGCGTGGACGATAGGCCCCGGCGAGACGGTCAGCTGGGAGACCGAGTCCAATGGCATCCTCACCGGCACCGAAGGCCGTGTCGGCTACCACATTGGAGACGCCGGTCCGATCGCCCAGCTGCACTGGGACAACCCCTATGACGGCGGCAACAGCTATGACGAGGTGTGCCCGTCCGGCTGGGCGATGCTGCGCGGCGGCGGGGCGGGCGACAACACCACCGTGACCTGGCTGCTGGAAGCCGCACAGTGGCATGTGACCAACTTCCGGCCCACGACGCATGGTTTCCAGTTCCCGAACAGATGGCCGAAGGACACCACGGACCGGACCATCGACCTCGGCCTGGTCCGCCTTCCCATCGGCGACGCCTCCAACGGCCTTTGCGGCGGCATGGTGTACGCGGCGCTCGACTACTTCATGGCCGGCCGGCCGATCCCGCCGCAGACCGTGATCCCGCGGGGTGAGGGGGACCCGCTCTTCGACTTCCTGGTGACCCGGCTCTTCGACTCCTTCGACATACCGAACCTGCCCGCCCGGCTGTTCGCCATCATGGAACCCGCCTACCCCGACACCGACGGCGGCGTGCTGCAGCCTGTCGGGCTCATGTCGGGCCGATCCGCGGTGATGATCAGGGAGGCGTGGCCGAACATCAAGGAGTGGATCGACGCGGGGGTGCCCCGGCCGATCTGCCTGCAAACCGTGAAGAGCCTCAACCCAGGGGACCTCGGCGACAACCACCAGGTGCTGGTCTGGGCCTACCACGTCGACGGGACGGGGGTCGCGCTCGCGCTGTACGACCCGAACGACCCGGGCAACGACTCGTGCGCGCTGTGGTTCGACGCCGCGCGCACCGACCTCGTCGTCGGCGTCGGCACCAAACCCCCGACCCTCGGCCCCATCTACTGCTTCCTCACCACCTCGTACACACCGACCGCCCCACCCCCCGGCACGTAGCCCCGCGGGTGGAGACGGTCCTGATGCGCCAACTCACCAGGCGGCCCCAAGTGTGGGCACTCGGTCCAACGTTCGCCGGCTCGGCACGGGCCGCTGCGGCGCGCTGATCGGGGACCGCAAGCGGGCGGACGACCTCTGTCCGCTGATGGATCGAGGTCGCCCGCCGCCTAATCGATTCACTTGTTCTTGCAGCCGTTACCCTTACCGCGCTCCGAGCATTCCGAGCCCGACCCGCCCTTGACGACCATGAACTTCGCCGTGCTGACATTAGAGGTGTTTCCGGCCTTGTCCGTGGCCCGGTAACTCATGTTGTGCGTGCCCGGCTGGTCGACCAGCAGCGGTTTCGTGTACACCGCGAACGGCTGCCCGTCCAGTGAGTACTCCACCTTGTCCACCCCGGACTCGGTGTCGCTGGCCGAGATCGTCATCGTGGCGGAGCCCACGTAGTTCCAGGCCCAATCCTGGTTACCAGTGAGCTGCGCCGACACCTGCGGCGGGGTGGTGTCCTTCTGCTGGGGGGCCACCACGGTGAACGTCACCGATCCCACGGCCGAGGTGTTCGCGGCCTTGTCGGTGGCCCGGTACTGCACCGTGTGCGCGCCCGTCTGGTTCACCGATACCGGAGCCGAATACGCGGTGAACGCCCCGCCGTCGAGTGAGTACTCCACCTTGTCCACCCCGGACTCGGTGTCGCTCGCCGAGATCGTCACTGTGGCGGAGCCGACGTAGTTGCCGTCGGCGTTCTTGTCTCCTGACACCGACGCCGACACCTGCGGCGGCGTGGTGTCCTGCGGCAGCGCGGCCACCACGCTGAACGTCACCGATCCCACGGCCGAGGTGTTCGCGGCCTTGTCGGTGGCCAGGTACTGCACCGTGTGGGCGCCCGTCTGGTTCACCGACACCGGAGCCGAATACGCGGTGAACGCCCCGCCGTCGAGTGAGTACTCCACCTTGTCCACCCCGGACTCGGTGTCGCTCGCCGAGATCGTCACCGTGGCGGAGCCGATGTAGTTGCCGCCGGCGTCCTTGTCTCCCGACACCGACGCCGACACCTGCGGCGGCGTCGTGTCCGCGCCACCGCCGTCGGCGACCACGAGCTCGCCGACCATCTGGTGACCGGGTATCGCACAGAAGTAGCGGTACTTCCCGGGAGTGAGGTTCGCCAGGACCTCGTGCCGGCCCCCGCCGGCGTCGAAGGGGCTGGCGATGATGTTGATGTTGACGTCGTGGTTGTAGCCCGGAGTGGAGGTGTCGAAGGTCAGGGTGTGCGTCATTCCGGTGGTGTTGCCGGTCGCCGCGCTGTTCTCGAAAACGATCGTCGCGGGCCCCGCCGTTGCCGTGGTGGGCGCGGACTTGTACGCGGTCATGCCGTCGTTGGCAGTCCACGTGAGCACCTGCGCCGCCGCCTGACGGGGCTGCTGCGTCTGGGTCTGCGCCGCGGCCCCAACCGACCACAGCGATAGCGCTGGAAGCGCCACGCTCAACATCACCACGGCCACACGTCGGGCCGTGGAAGGGGTTTTGAACACCCTCCGTAAGTTATTGATCAAGAGGGCTGGAAGAGATCTGACGTGCATGTGTCGTTGCACCTCTCAAAATCCGCGCGTGTGCCGACGTAGCGGCTGGGGTCACCCGGAAGGGGTGCCGGGCGGGGGGAATGCTCACCCCCGCCCGGCATCGACCGCCTACCGACCTTGGTCCTGTCCCTCCAGCTCGCGCACCCGAATGTTGCGGAACTCGATCAGGTCGTTGTTGCTGTGGTTCTGCAACCCGATGAACCCGCTGATGAACTGGCGCAGGTCCGTGGGCGGGTCGCCCTTGCGGGACGACGCCTTGCCAGGCGTGTTGTCGAACTCGTTGATCACCACGCCGTTGCGGATGATCGTGTAGTGTTGCCCGACCACACGGACCTCGTAGTCGTTCCACTGGTTCTTCGGGGTCACCCCCGCCTTGTCCAGACCATTGGACGAGAAGTTGTAGATCGAGCCGGTCTTCTGCGGCTCGCCCGTGTCACCGTCGTAGATCTGGATCTCCTGGCCGCAGTAGATGGCGACCCATGCGGGGGACGTACGGGCCGACCCGACCGTCCCGCAACTTCCGGTGGGACGCTGATCCAGCGGGGTTCTCGGGTCCGGGAACCGCGCGAACACTCCACTGTTGGCGCGATATCCATCGGGCGCGACGTCACGGAACTGCAACCTCACGGAGAAGTCGGCGTACGCCTTCTTGGAGTACCACAGCATTCCGAGACCGCCGGAGCTGCGGATCGTACCGTCCCGCTGCAGATCGAACTTTCCGGACGGAGCCTGGGACCACCCCTGGAGGGACTGCGCAGTCCCGTCGAAGATGGACTCGTACCCGTTCGTCTTGCCGATGTCGGACTGGGCTCCTGCCTTTCTCAGCGTGGATGCCTCGCCGTTGTCGATGACGCCGTCCTTGCGGAACTGGTTCACCAGATCGTTGAGGTGGCTCACGAACTCACCGTGGTTCGACCAGTCGCGCTCGTCGTCGATCAGGTCGTTGATCGTACAGCCGCCACCGACCACGTGGTTGGCCACGCCGGTGTTGGTGTCCAGCAGCCAGACCGTCGGCCGGGCGTCGGGCGCCGCGCAACCGACCTTGACCTCGATCTGCCCGGTGGCCACCTCACCGTTGGCGTAGGTGACCTTCAGCGTCGCCTTGTAGGTGCCGAAGTTCGCGTAGGTGTGCGTCGGGTTGGCCTGCGTCGACGGCTTGCTGCCGTCGCCGAAGTTCCACTCCCACGACACACCGCCGGCCTTCGTGCTGGAGAACTGGATCGTCTTCGGCGTGCTCTGCCGGACGGCCCGCACCGCGGCGTCACTCGGGTTCGGCGTCGCCGGACCGCCGTGGTAGGTGACGCGAATCAGCTTCTGGTTCGGGTGGAGACTGAAGAAGCCGCCGGCGTAGTCGAGCATGTAGAGCGCTCCGTCCGGACCGAACTTGGCGTCCATCCACGCCTGGAGCTGGTTGGCGCCACCGCCGGTCTGGATGATGCTGCGCACGTCTTCACCGAAGGCCGGAGGACGCTGGTCCTTGACATTCTTCGGGTCGACGGTCACGGCGACGCGGTTGTTGGCGTTGGACTCGTCACCGATGAACCACTTGTTCTCCCAGTACGCCGGCCAGGCGACACCGCTGCTGGTGTCGACCTCGGAGCGGTGATAGGTCGGCCCGGACATGATCGCCTGGCCGCCGCCCTTGAGGTAGGGCTGGGTAAGGGTCTCGTCACCCGGCTTGTACGTCGGGAGGCCGGTGCCGTCGTTCCGCTTCGGGTAGACGGGGCCGCCGCCCTGGGGCGAGTACCAGATCATGTTGTCGCGCGCCGGCGGGATGTCGACGAGGCCGGTGTTGCGCGGCGAGGTGTTCTTCAGGTGGTCGCAGTCGTACCAGCCGGCGGGCTGAGTGGCGTCGACGTTGCTGCGGTCACGGTAGGGCTGCTTGTTGCCCATGCAGTACGGCCAGCCCTGGTTGCCCGCGGAGGTGATGATCGTCGCGGTCTCGTACTTCGCCGGACCCCAGGTCTCGCTCGGGCCACCGGCGTCCGGACCGACCCATCCGGTGGTCAGCCAGTTGTTCACCTTGTCCCAGGCGATCCGCGCGATGTTGCGGACACCCATCACGTAGATCTCCGGGCGGGTCTTGCCACCGCCCTCTTCCTTCCCGGTGAACAGGTTGCCCGCGGGGACCGTGTACGTGCCGTCGGTCTCCGGATGGATACGGATGATCTTGCCGTTGAGGTCGTTGGTGTTGCCGGCGGTGCGGCGGGCGTCCTGGAACGAGATGCCCTTGTAGTCCTGGGTCCAGTTGTTCCCGGAGTAACCGTCGGAGCCGCCGGAGGAGTTGTCGTCACCAGAACCGATGTAGAGGTTGCCGTCCTTGTCGAAGGTCATTCCTCCGCCCGCGTGGCAGCAGCTGTGGATCTGGGTGTCCCAATGCAGCAGGTCCTTGCGGGTGCCCTGGTCGATCGACTGCTTCGCGAAGTCGTAGGCGAACCGTGAGACCGTCCGCTGGCCGATCCGCTTGTCCCTGTCGATCGACTCGTGCGGCATCCAGTAGACGTAGAACCAGCCGTTCTGCTCGAACTTGGGGTCGAGCGCGATGCCGAGGAGGCCTTCCTCGTCCTTGACCAGCTCGCTGCCGCTGCCGCGGTTGCCCATGACGGCGAGGGTGGTGAGCAGCTTGGGCTGCTTGGTCTTCGGGTCCCACTGGTGGATGGTGCCGCAGCCGAGGCCGACTTTGGGGTCGTTCCAGTCAGCGATGGGGCCGGTGGGGCAGGCCGCCTTGCCGACGTAGAAGACCTTGCCGTCGGGTGCGATGGTCAGGCCGTGCGCTTCGCCGATCTGGTCGAGCTGGCCTGACTTGTTCGGCGCGGTCAACCGCTCGATTGTGTAGTTCGACGCGATGGTGGCCTGGCAGTCACCGCGGACCAGACCGGTCGCCCACTGAATGGCGCCGCTGAGGTGGCCCCGGAACTCTGTGTCGGTGGTGTAGCTGGCCTCGGTGCCGCCCATGCCGGTGTAGAACGCCCGGCCGCCGTCGTAGTCACGGCACCATGAGATCGGGTGGAAGGCGCCGTTGCCGTTCAGACCCGGGCTGTAGGTCCGCTCCTCGACCTGCGCGATCGTCTGGACCTTGCCGAGCGGGTTGGGGCTCCAGTTCATCCACTTGTCGGACCGCGTCAAGGTGAGCGGCAGCCCCTTGTTCGCCGGGTGCTGGCGGTCGGTGAAGTCGACGATGGCCTGCTGTACTTGGCTTTCCGGAGGAGGCCCGGCGGTGGGGCCGAACAGCCGCAGCTCGGCCAGCTGGGTCAGGGGCTCACCGCTATTCGCGGTGATGTCGAGCCGGTAGTACAGATAAGCCGTGCTGTTGCTGAACTTGTATTCCTTGGTCTGGAACCGTTGAGGGAAGGTCTCTCCGGTCCGCTTGTCCAAGTCGGTCCAGTTCTTGCCGTCCTGCGAGCCCTGAAGCGTCCAGTTCTTCGGGTCACGGCCGGGGGAGTCGTTGGCCGACGTCAACGCGTAGTGTGCCAGCGCGGCCGGCTTTTCCAGCTTCGTCTGGGCCCACCCGGTCGGCGCGAGGGTCAACCACTTGGTGTCGTTCTTACCGTCGATCAGCTTGTCTTTGCCCTCGTTCGGCGGGTTCTCCCCGCTCACCACTATCTCCACCACCTTCTCGGGGTTGGGGAGACTTCCGGCGGGGCGGGTGCCGATCAGCTCGGTGAACCAGGCCGAGTCCGCCTGAGCGCGCGCGGCGTCGTGGACGCCGACGAACCCGCCGCCATCCTTGATGTACGCCTGGAAGGCGGCCTCCTGGCCATCGTTGAGTGTCGCGCCCTTAGCGGACAGGAACACCACGCCGCGGTAGCGCGCCAGGTTTTCGGCGGTGAAGACCGCCGGATTCTCGGACACGTCGACGGAGATGCCGTTCTTCTTGCCCAGCTCCTTGACCGCCGCCGTGGCACGCTCGACCGGGTCGTCCTGCTGCGCCGTCGGGCCGTGGAAGACCAGCATGTTGATCGAGACGTCGGCGGCCGGCGCGGGGTCGCTGGGTTTGGCCTGTGCCGGCACGGCAGGCTGAGTCACCAGTGCCAGCGTTAGGACGGCGCTCGACACCATGATCAGTGCGCGCCTGGCGTGTGGTCGGGGCCGTACGAAGAGATCTCTTCGCCCCATCATTCGCTCCTTCGGGTTGGGGGGTTAAAGCAGCACCTTGTGGAAGAGCTGTGTGGTCAGCGTCGATCGTCGCCGGGCCGGCCACCGCCTGGCGGGCGCGGAGACGAAGTAGTGCGTGTAGCGGTCGTCGGCCGTACAGGTCGTCAGGACCTGGGCGGCGGCCTGCCCCCGGCCCTAGGCGGGAGCCCGGCCAGGCCGACACCGCCCAGCAGCAGTGCGGCCAGGGCGTGGTACGGCTCGCCGATGCCGAAGGCGCGCCGGGAAGCGGCAGGGTGTGGTCGGTGGGGAGGGGTGAGGCGGCCTTGAGGGATTGTCCGGAGCACCGCTTACGCCTTTCACGGAGTTGCGGGGTTGTGTGACGGACTCGTGGGTCCAGGGGGCATCGGCGGTGCTCACGGCCACTGAGTGCCGCCGGTATATGGCCGCCGCGCGGGCGGCATTTGACCCGGTTTGCCCGGCTCTGCGCGCTTTGGATCACCGTAACAGTCACACAGCACTTAATCCAGATGTGAGACAAAGTTCTCTGACTTCCTACCTAACTTCTTGACATCTCATCAGAAGTAGCGCCTACTTCCATCGAAAGTTCCTCACTCCCCCGTCCCTCTAGCGCAGCCCCCGCCCGGAACGCACCACCTTCCGCAGGCCGGATCGACCACGTCGTTCAGGCCGGCTCCCCTTCGGCATCACGAACATCTACAGCTCGTCTCACGTGGGTGGGGCGCCATCACCGATTGGAGAACCATGACCGAGGTAGGCAGAGGTATGACGCGAGGCATGTTCTCCCGGCGCGCCTTCACCACGTCCGCGGCAGC
Organism: Sphaerisporangium sp.; assembly: GCA_025964675.1. GTDB lineage: Bacteria > Actinomycetota > Actinomycetes > Streptosporangiales > Streptosporangiaceae > Sphaerisporangium. The sequence goes on from JAOPYI010000260.1 coordinate 41,343, forward strand.
CGCCGCCGCGTTCGCACCGTTCGTCGGATCGAGTCAGGCCGGCGCGACGCCGGCCGAGAAGACCGCGAGCAAGCCGGAAGGCAGTGGCGGCGTCCGCCGCATCACCCTCTACGCCGAGAAGCTGCCGGACGGTCAGCTGGGCTACGGCCTGGAGCCCGGCAAGGCTACGATCCCCGGACCTCTCATCGAGATGGTGGAGGGCGAGACCCTTGAGATCGAGATGGTCAACAATCTGGACGTGACCGCCAGCCTGCATGTGCACGGGGTGGACTACGACACGGCCAGCGACGGCACGAGGATGAACAACGGCGTGGTGGAACCAGGAGCCCGGCGCACCTACACCTGGCGCACCCATGCCCCGCGCCGCCGTCCGGGCGGCACCATCGAGCCCGGTAGCGCGGGCTATTGGCACTACCACGACCACGTCGTGGGGACCGACCACGGCACAGGGGGCATCCGGAGGGGGCTCTATGGGCCGCTGGTGGTCCGCCGGAAGGGCGATGTGAGACCCGACAAGCAGTTCACCGTCGTCTTCAACGACATGACGATCAACAACCGGAAGGCCCATGAGGCACCCGACTTCGTCGCGAAGATCGGCGAGCGGGTGGAGTTCATCGTGATCACCCACGGGGACTTCTTCCACACGTTCCACCTCCACGGGCATCGCTGGGCCGACACCCGCACCGGCCTGCTGGAAGACCCTCAGGACATGAGCCGGATCATCGATACCAAGATCACGGGACCGGCCGAGTCGTTCGGCTTCCAGGTGATCGCCGGCGAGCGCGTCGGCCCCGGGCCGTGGATGTACCACTGCCACGTCCAGAGCCACTCCGACATGGGGATGGCCGGGGTGTTCATGGTGACCGACGCGGAGGGGAACTCGCCGGGTGACTCGATGGGCATGCAGCACTGACGCCACCCATGCTGCTCCTGCACCGCCGACGGAGGTCGCGTATACCGCGGCGGACCACGTTGAGCGACGCCGCGCCGCCGATGGCCGTCTAGGCGAACCCGATGACGGCCGCCAGGGCGAGCAGCCTCATGTGTTCCAGGGGCGCAGGGTGCTGGTCGCGGTGACCCTGCCCGCGCCATCCGTGACCTGCGCCGAGACGCCGGTCTCCTCGGGGTTGGGTGCCACCGTCAGTCGCTGCTCGCCGAACATCGGCGCGATGAGGCGGTAGGCGAACTCCTGGCCGACCAGCGGCACGCCCGAGCGACGGATCAGCTCGCCCATCATCAGGGCCTGAAGCGGCCCGTGCACGACCAAACCGGGGTAGCCCTCCCAGGCGGCATACGCAGGGTCGTAGTGGATCCGGTGCGAGTTGTAGGTCAGCGCTGAGAACCGGAACAGCACGACCGGGTCCACGTCGAGGGCGAGGCTGCCGCTCGGCACAAGCGGCGCAGGAGTCTCGGCGGTGCTGGGCTTCGCAGGCAGCGTCGATCCGGGGGCCCGGTAGACGATGTCTTGCTCATCGGCGATCGCGAGCCGGCCGCCCTGCTCGATGTCGCTGCGCACGGTCACGAACGTCAGCGGCCCGGACCTGCCGTCCTTCTCCGCGGTGCGGATGACCCGCGTGGTCCGAGTGGCCGGCTCGCCGAAGCGCAGCGGGGTGTGCGTGGACACCCGCCCGCCGGCGAACATGCGCAGCCGCCCGGGGCCGGGGGGCGCCGGTATGCCGTGCGTCGGGTGACCGTCCGGGCCCAGGTCCCTCTGCCTGCGACGCTCGAGCAGGTAGACCCAGTGCCACAGGGCGGGCAGCGCCTCACCGCTGGCGGGCGGGTCGATGTCCAGCAGGCCGGCGAGGGCCTCGGCCGGCTCGGGGGTGATCAGCTCGGTGCGGCAGCTGGTCTGGGCTTCCGCCCCTCCTTGCCGCGCGGTCGCTTCGGTCGGTTTCATCACTGGTCCCTCGGGTCGGTAGCCCTGGAAGCGAACTCGGCACGGATGGCGTCGCTGTGCTGGCCCACCGCGGGGATCGCGCCCATCGCCGCCTCCCGCCCCGTCACGGTGACCGGTGGCAGCAAGGAGCGAATGGGGCCGGCAGGAGAGTCAACCTCGCGCCACCGGTCGCGGGCCTCCAACTGCGGGTGCTCCGCGAACTCCTGCATGGTGCGCATGCGGGCGTTGGCGATGCCGACCTCGTCGAGGCGCTCGGTGACCTGCTGGGCGGTCAGGCCGGACAGAGCATCCTCGATCATCACGCGGAGTTCGGCGTCGTTCTCCACGCGGCTGGAGTTGCGGATGAAGCGGGGGTCCTGGGCCAGCTCCGGCCGGCCCAGCACGCCGGCGCAGAGCACCGCCCACTCGCGCTCGTTCTGCAGGCCGATGAACACCTGTGCGCCATCTCCGGCCTGGTACGGCCCGTAGGGAGAGATGGAGGCGTGGCGGGCGCCGGTGCGGCTCGGAGGCGTGCCGCCGTAGCTGGCGTAGAAGTACGGCTGGCTGGTCCACTCGCCCAGCGCGTCCAGCAACGAAACCTCGAAGCCGGTTCCGGCGCCGGTGCGTTCGCGCTCGTACAGCGCGGTCAGCACACCGCTGTAGGCGTACATGCCGGCGGAGATGTCCGCGACGGAGATGCCGGCCTTGGCGGGCGACTCGGGCGTGCCGGTCACGGACAGCAGGCCGGTCTCGCACTGGACGAGCAGATCGTAGGCCTTCTTGCTGCGGTAGGGACCCTCCGAGCCGTAGCCGGAGATCGAGCAGGTGATCAGCCGCGGGTGCTTGGCGCGCAGCGTCTCCTCGTCCAGGCCCAGACGCTTCACCGCCCCTGGCACGAGGTTCTGCACGAACACGTCCGCCTGCGCGAGCATCGCGTCGAGGAGCGCGCGGTCCCCGGGGTCCTTGATGTCGAGCGTGATGCTCTCCTTGCCCCGGTTGAGCCATACGAAATAGCTCGACATGCCCTTGACCGTCTCGTCGTAGCCGCGAGCGAAGTCCCCGCTGCCCGCACGCTCGATCTTGATCACTCGCGCACCGAGGTCGGCCAGCTGGCGGGTTGCGAACGGGGCCGCCACGGCCTGTTCCAGCGCGATGACGGTGATGCCCTCCAGCGGGAGCACTAGGACCTCCTCGGGTCGTCCGGGGCGGGCTCGAACCCGGCCCGTTGCAGGACCAGCCTGGCACGCTCCACAACCGGCCTGTCCACCATCTCCCCGTCCAGCCGTCCCGCGCCACCGCCGGTGACGCTGTCCAGGATCCGGCGGGCGCGGCGCACATCCTCCTCGCTGGGGCTGAACCCGGCGTTGACGGCGCTCACCTGGCGCGGGTGGATGCAGAGCTTGCCGCCGAAGCCCAAACCGGCCGCGGTGGCCGCGTCCGCCTCGACGACGGAGGGGTCGTCCAGGGCGACGGTGACACCGTCGACCGGAGCGGCTACGCGCGCTGCGCGGGATGCCACCACAAGGGACGAACGCGCGAAGAGCATCGGGGTCGGGGCGTCCTCGGCGCCGAGGTCGAGAGCGAAGTCGATGGAGCCGAATGCCAGGCGAGCCACGCAGGGCGCCGAGGCCAGGTCATAGGCGCGGTGCAGGCCCAGCGCTGTCTCGACCAGCGCGACCACCGCCGTGTCCGGGCCAAGGGCGTCGCCCAGCTCAGCCAGTGCCCGCGGGTCCTCAGCCTTGGGCAGCATGACGGCACGCAGGCCCCGCATTCCGGACAGTGCGGAGACGTCGGCGTCGTAGAACGGCGTGCCGTGGGCGTTGATCCGCACGCAGGCGACACCGCCCTCGTCGAGCCAGCGCGCGACCTCGGCGCGGGCCGATGACTTGGCGTCAGCGGCGACGGCGTCTTCGAGGTCGCAGACCACGACGTCGGCGCCACTCGCGACTGCCTTGGCGAACCGGTCGCCGCGGTCGCCAGGGACGAACAGCCAGGAGCGAGCGCTGGGCACGTCTATCATCGCGGGCGATCCGGCGTTCACATCTGTGCTCATCTCAGGGAGCCACCGTGCCGCGGCTGACCAGCTGGCGTGCGATGACGTTGCGCTGGATCTCGTTGGTGCCCTCGCCGACGATCATCAGGGGCGCGTCACGGAAGTAACGCTCCACGTCGAACTCGGTGGAGTAGCCGTAGCCGCCGTGGATCCGCATGGCGTCGAGGGCGATCTGCATGGCGGTCTCGGAGGCGAAGAGCTTGGCCATGCCCGCCTCCATGTCGGCCCGCTCACCGGCGTCGAAGCGACGCGACGCGTAGAGCACCAGCTGGCGGGCGGCAGTCAGCTTGGTGGCCATGTCGGCGAGGTAGTTTCCGATCGACTGGTGCTTCCAGATCGGCTTGCCGAAGCTCTCCCGCTCCTGCGAGTAGCGCAGCGCGTCCTCCAGAGCGGCTCGGCCGACGCCGACGGCCCGGGAGGCCACCTGGATGCGGCCGATCTCCAGCCCGCGCATCATCTGCGCGAATCCCTGCCCCTCGTGCTCACCCAGGAGGGAGGAGGTCGGGACCCGGAAGTCATCGAAGGTGATCTCGCAGCTCTCCACACCCTTGTATCCCAGCTTGGGGAGGTCGCGGGAGAGAGAGAAGCCCGGGCCCTTCTCGGCCAGCAGGATGCTGATGCCCTTGTGTGCCGGCGTGGCCGTCGGGTCGGTCTTGCACAGCAGCGCGATGAGCTGTGCCGTACGGGCGTTGGTGATCCACGTCTTGGAGCCGTTGACGACGTACTCGTCACCGGCACGGGACGCGGAGGTGCGCATCGCCTGCAGGTCGGAGCCGCCGCCGGGCTCGGTGAGGGCCATCGTGGCGCGCAGCTCACCGGTCGCCATACGCGGCAGGTATGTGTCCTTCTGCTCCTGAGTGCCGTAGTCGAGGATGAGTTTGGCGACCACCGTGTGACCACCCATGGCGCCGGCCAGGCTCATCCAGCCACGGGACAGCTCCTCCGTGACGAGCGCGTAGCAGGAGGTGCTCACGCGAGCCTCGCCCCAGGGCTCTGGGATCGCCAGGCCGAACACGCCGAGCTGCTTCATCTGCTCGATGAGCTTCTCGGGGTAGGTGTTGGTGTGGTCGAGCTCCTGTGCGACCGGCTTCACCTCCCGGTCGACGAACGCGCGGACCATCTCGACGATCGCTTGTTCTTCCTCGTCCAGCCCCTCCATGGGGACTCCTCTCCGGTTGTGATTGGTGCGGCGCCTCAGCGCGCGAAGCGGGTCGGTCTCAGAGGTGGTCGCGCAGGATCTGCCCCGCGGTGGACCAGCCGATGGTCTCGGGGGCAAGCGTGGTGCCGTCGAGGCAGTCCTCGACCTTGCGCAGGAGTTCCTCCCGCGTGGAAGGACGTTGAGGTGAGCCGGGCGGGAACTGTGACCGGATGCGCAGCACGTCGCCGCCGACGTGGACCTCCGCCTCGAACTCGCCGGCCAGCAGCCAGTCGCCGCCGTCGCCGAGCCGCACGTCGACCAGGTCCATCAGCCGACGGGCCTCCGGTCGTCGCACCGCCTGGTCCGTGAAGCTCGCGAAGCCCTGATAGGAGTCCAGCAAAGCGGTCGCCACGGCGTACTCGAGGCTGAACTTCGCCTGCAGCCCCGTGTCCGGCCGGTGGTGGATCAGCGGGGTCACCGTGCCCTCGGGTGTCCTGAGCACGATGCGGCTGACCTGAGTGACGTCCAGTTGGGTGGCCAGTTCGGCCAGGGCGCTGATCGGGCGCTGCAGCGCGTAGCAGCAGGGGAAGACCTTGATGGCCAGGCCGCCGGGAATCGCGGGGCCGGTCAGGTCCAGGGCGCTCGGGTCGCCCCCGACCAGCTCCAGCCACTGGTCGAGCGCGGAGATGTCCGCACTGGCGCCTGCGGCCGCCAGGTACGCCGCCCGCACGCCTGCGTCAGCGGCGAAGCCGACCTGCAGCGACTTGGAGTCGGTGCCGAACGCTCGCTGCACACCACCGGCTGCGGGCACCGCGAGGGCCATGGCCGTTGCCAGCCCGCCGGCGTCGAGGCCGAGGGCCACACCGGCGCCGACGGCTGCGGCCGGCGCGCCGGCAGTGGTGGTGGCGTGCCACCCGGAGGTGTAGTGCGACCAGCCGAGCGCGGTCCCCAACCGGGACATCACGCGAGCGGCGGCGAGATAGGCGCGCGCGTCGCCCCCGGCTGCCAGCACTGCCGGAACGCAGACGGCGCTGATGTGGGTCGTCGACTCCATGTGCAGGTCGTCGAAGTCCAGCACGTGCGCGGCCACACCCCACCGGGCCGCCTCTGACAGGATCGAGGCCGTCTTGACCAAGGGCTCGTCGCGGGCTGCCACCGCTACCGCGACCGTGTCCAGCAGGGAACGGTCGGCCAGGTCCAGATCGTCAGCGGTAGGGACCCGGTCTGCGGCCAAGGTCGCCAGCTCCCTGGCAATGGAACTCACAACGCCAGCTCCTCGCACGTTAGACAACTAAGAATGTACGGCCATTTATGCAGAAAGTATGTCTGGCGTCAACATGTGCCGGCATCCATCCCGTGAACCAGGGAGACGTGGGCATGCCGAGCCACGGCAGGCCCTCCGGGGACGCGCCTCGGCCAGTGCTCGCGGGATCAGTGCGCGTCAGATCTCTACGGGCGGTGACGGCGAAGCCGGGTGCGGTAGGAGTACCGGTCGGGATGGAAGTGGCTGATCGCCAGCTCGACCGGATCACCGTGTGCGTCGAAGTACATCCGGTCGATTCGCAGCAGGGGGGTGTGCACCGGCAGGTCCAGGCTCTCCGCGACCTCGGCCGGGGCGGTCCCGACGGTGATGCTCTGCTCGGCTTCCTGGATCGGAGCCTCCAGGGCCTGATCGAGCAGACCGATGACGGTGACCTGGCTGACCGTCCCGGGCTTGGAGAGCTCCTCGACCTCGCCGAGGTGTGTCCTGACGCGGGGCGGCAGATAGACGCTCGTGTGCGAAAAGGGCTCCCCGTGGTGGAGCCGTAGGAAGGACGTCGTGACGACCCGGTCGTCAGGCAGACGCAGCCTGCTGGCCGAGGCGGGGTCCACCGCGGCGGTGAGAGGGCGCAGGACCTGCAGCTGGCTGTCGGCCGACAGGCTCATCAGGTCCTCGACAGAGCCGAACTGCCGCAGGTAGCGCCCCGAGGCCGGGGTGACGAAAGTGCCCCGGCCCGGCACGCGGAACACCAGGTCCTCGGCGACCAGGTCCTGGAAGGCGCGCCGGACGGTCTGGCGGCTCACAGCGTACTGACGCGCGATCTCGGCCTCGGTGGGCAGAGCGGTGTCCGGCGGGAACTCGTGACCCAGGATCTGCGCTCGCAGGTCGCCCCACACGCGCCGGAACGCCGGTTCCGTCTTTGCCGCTGGGTCCACCGGGGTTCCTCCTCGCACTGCGAGTCTGGCAGGACGCATTTGTTGTACCAAATGCTGAACATTATATGAGAGACGTCCAGGCCTAGAAGGCCCTGCGCCGACTCAGGGCATGACGTCCCCGGAGTTGGGGCCGAGGGTCTGCCCGACGTACAGGTTGCCGCCGGGGTCGGCCGCCAGCAGGACCGCGGTGGGGGCGACCTCCTCCGGCCGGCCGAACCGGCCTAGAGGGAGCTCGGCACGCTTGGCGGCCTTCCAGGCCTCCGTGATGCCGGCGACGAGCGGGGTCTCGATAGGGCCCGGGGCGATCGCGTTGACCAGCACGTTGTGTTCGGCGACCTCCAGGGCGAGCGACTTGGTGAACCCGATGACACCGGCCTTGGCGGCGGCGTAGTGGGTGAGCGAGCGCCCTCCCTTGATGCCGAGCTGGGAGGAGATGTTGATGACGCGGCCCCACCGCCGCTCGACCATGTGGGGGACGACGTGGCGGCAGCATAGGAAGACACCGGTGAGATCGACGGCGATCGTCTCCGTCCACATCCGGAAATCCATTTCGACCAGCGGCGCCTCGGTGAGGATGCCGGCGGAGTTGACGAGAACGTCGATCCTGCCCAGCCGTTCCATCGCGGCGTCGACCGCCGCGGCCACAGACGTGTTGTCGCTCACGTCGACGACGACATGACCGGCCGCTCCGGCCTCGGCGGACACCTTGGCCGCCAGTGCGGCGTCGCGGTCGGCGACGATGACCTCGGCGCCCTCACGAACGTAGGCGTCGACGACGGCGCGGCCTATCCCGCTCGCGCCTCCGGTGACGAACGCGGTCCTGCCCGCGAGAACCGGCATGGGATCCTCCTTCGCTGTTGATGGCTTATCCAGGTTCATCTCAGGCGGGCATGCGTACGGTGAGCCCACCGTCGACGACGAGGGCCTGACCGGTGACGTAACCGGCGTCGTCGGAGGTGAGGAACCGGATGACGGACGCGACCTCCTCTGGCAGCCCGACCCGGCCCCAGGGGATGCCTTCTCCCGCACGGGCCAGTCCCTCCGGACCCAGCGAGTTCACCGGGTCGGAGGACTGAGGGGTGACGATGAGCCCGGGAATCACGACGTTCACGCGGATTCGCCGGGGCGCGAGCTCCACCGCCAGGCTGCGGCACAGCCCGACCACTCCCGCCTTGGCCGCGGCGTAGTGGGCGTGCTCGCCCCAGCCGTACACGCCGCCGGCGATCGAGGAGATGGCGACCATCGCGCCGCCCTCGCCCATGCGCCCGGCCGCCGAGCGCAGCGTGCGCAGCACACCGGTCAGGTCGACCTGCAGCATGTCGTCCCAGGCGTCATCGGTGAGTTCCGCGAGCGCGGCCTTGCGCAGCACGCCCGCGTTGGCGACCGCGATGTCGAGGCGGCCCCACTCGTCGATCGCGCGCTGCGCGAACGCCTCGACCTGCGCGGCGTCGCGCACGTCGACCTCGTGCACGACGGACGTGCCGCCGGCCTCCTCGATCAGGTGGGCGGTCTCGGCGGGGTCGTGCGGGTCACCAGGGTAGGTGCCTACTACGGTTCGTACCCCTTGGGAGGCATAGGCCACGGCCAGCGCACGGCCGATGCCGCTGGCGGCACCGGTGATGATTGCGACCCGGCCGGAAGGGCCGGACGGAATCGGCGATGTCATGTGATCTCCAGTGGTGATGGGTGTGGGTGCCGAAGATTCGGAGGGTCAGCCGCCTGCTTCGATGGTGGACGAGGAAACGGACGCGTTGACCTGCTCGAAGGCCTCACGCACGCCGGTCAGGCCGGCCCCTGTTGCCAGCAGCAGGCTGAGCAGTATGCGGGCCTTCAAACCGTCGAGGAAGCCCGCCGGGATGAGCCCACGGGCGAGCAGGTCGCGCTCGGAGCCCGGGAAGCCGTAGGTCTCCTGCAGCACCTCGCCGCCGCCGGTCCGCGAGGCCAGGACGACGGGCAGCCGCCCGGCCAGCCGCTCGAGCGCCGGGACCACGTGGGCGGGCACGTGGCCGCCGCCGAAGGCCTCGACGACCAGGCCGGCATACCCCAGGGCCTCCACCTGCTCGACCAGGCGGGAGTCGTCACCGAGGCTGCACTTCAGCAGCGCCACCGCGGGAACCTCCTCGCCGACGCCGGTCGGCGTGCCCCGCAGCTCGGGGGCGCGGAAGGCGATGCGGGTGCGACCCTCCACCATCCAGCCGAGCGGACCGGCCGTCAGAGAGCGGAATGTCGAAGGACTGGAGGTGTGGGTCTTGCGCACGAAGCGGGCGGCGTGGATCTCGTCGTTGAACACGACCAGCGTGCCGAGCCCGGCCGCCTGCGGGGACGCAGCCACCTGCACTGCGGCGAGCAGGTTGGCCGGGCCGTCGGGGCCGGCCAGGGTGGGGTTGCGCATGGCTCCGGTCACCACGACGGGTCGTGGGCCGCGTACCAGCAGGTCAAGCGCGAAGGATGTCTCCTCGATGGTGTCGGTGCCCTGGGTGACGACGACACCCGCGGTACCGGCGTCGAAGCGTTTGGTGATCTCCGCGGCGAGGGCGACGAGGTCGCGCAGGGTGAGGTCGCCGGACGCGGTCTGGCGGAACGCCACCGTCTCCAGCTCGGCGACCTCCTGCAGCTGCGGCACCGCGTCCACGAGCTCCCGGGCGCCGAGCCGAGGCGTGACCCCGGCAGCGTCGCCGCCGGAGCTGTTCGTCGAGGCGATGGTCCCGCCGAGGGAGAAGACCGTCACCTGGGGGAGCCCTGACTGAACCGTCACAGTGTCACTTCGTTTTCACTTGATGGAGAGAAAGGTGTGGAACGAGCGCTCGAGCAGCTCGGTGTCGATGTCGCGGACGATGAAGACCAGCCGCGTGCCGGGAGGGACCGGGCCGCCCAGGTGTTCGGGCCGGTGGACGACATGCTGGACGCCGTTGACGGCCACCGGCCCGACCCCACGGACGTCGAGCACTCCCTTGACCCGAAGCACGTCGGTGCCGCGGCTGTGCAGCAGCAGGCTCAGCCACACAGAGAAGGCCTGCCAGTCGAGAGGCTCGTCGGTCACCAGCTCCAGGGTTGACACACCGATGTTGTGGGTGGCGTTGACCACGGGCGGGGCGGCCGGCCTGCGCTGCGCCGATGCCGCCTCCTCGGCGCGCAACAGCTCACCGTTGGCCGTGACGCTCACACCTGCGGACGGGTTCATCTCGTGCAGCCGCCGGACCAACGCGTCCACGTCATCGGGCTCGGCCAAGTCGGCTTTGGTGACGAGGACCTCGTCGGCTGCCAGGACCTGACGAAGTGCGACCTCGTGCTGCTCGATGCTGCCCAGCCCGGTCACGGCGTCGACGGTGACGCAGATCTGGGCGAGGGCGTAGTGGTGCTTCAGGACCGGGTCGTGGGCGACGGTGAAGGCGATGGGCCCCGGGTCGGCCAGCCCGCTGGTCTCGATGACGACGTGGTTCCGGCGCGGCGCGCCTCCGCGCTGCTCGGAGTCCAGCAGGTCGGCCAGGGCCCGGGCCAGGTCCTCCCTGCGGGTGCAGCAGGCGCAGCCGCCCGACAGGACGACGGGGAGCTCCCCTTCGGTGGTGAGGAGGACGTCGTCGACCATCGTGTGACCGAAGTCGTTGAGGATCACCGCGGGCGCGTTCGCCCCGGTGCGGGCCAGCTCGCGCCGTAGCAGGGTCGTCTTGCCGGACCCGAGGAAGCCGCTGAGCAGCGTCACTCCGCGCCGGCTCTGCGCGGACGGGGCAGTCTGCGTGGGTGCGGGCAGTCGCAGGAGAGTCACGCGTGCGCCCCCGCCGGACCGCCCGGTGCCAGCGCATCGAGCAGCACGGGATCGAGCACGTCGATGCGCCGGGAGCTCAGCCTCTCGGCCGCCTGCCACACGGCGGGTAGGCCGGCGGCGACCTCCGCGGATCCCTTGCGGTCCGCGACCACGCAGTGCGGGCCGGTGCCCGGGTCGGACACCGTCAGGCCGTAAGGGGCCAGGACCGCCGACAGGATGCGCGTACGCCGGTATCGCGAGCGGCCCGGAACCGCGTCTGCCCCACCGTCCGTGACCCCGTCCGACCAGTGGTCCTCGGGTACCAGCTCATAACACAGCACACACATGAAGACGGCTCACCTTCGTGTATTTCGACTGGTAAGGGCGGGGGCGGGTGGCCGTGGCCACCCGCCGCGCCCGTCCGGTCAGGAACCCGGCATGAACGGGCTGCCCTTGGGCCCGGGGAAGGCGTAGCGCCTGCGGAAGTCATCCGCCGCGTCCTCCATGGTGACCCAGCTGGTGCCCTCGTGGCCGTTGATGTACTCGATCATGCGCTCGAGCATGAGCAGCACCTGTGGCCGGCCGGCGACGTCCGGGTGGATGGTGAAGGCGTACACGCCGTAGTCCTGCTCGCGGTACACCCAGTCGAACTGGTCCTTCCACCACGACTCGACGTCGCGGGGGTTCACCCAGCCGGCGCTGTTCGGAGCCTTCTTGATGAACATCATCGGCGGCAGGTCGTCCATGTACCAGTTGGCGCCGATCTCGACCAGGTCGATGACCTCACCGCGGACCAGCGGCTTCATCCAGGTGCCGGCCTCCTGGGTGTAGTCGATCTTGGTCCAGGAGTCACCGACTCGAGCGTAGAACGGCATGAAGTCGTGGAGGCCCTGGCCGTGGTCGTAGGTGAAGCCGTACTTCTGCAGCAGCGACGTGGTGATTTCCGACATCTCCCACCACGGCGGCACGTAGCCGCGGGGTGCCCTGCCGCTGACCTTCTCGATCAGCTCCACGGAGCGGGCGAGGACGTCCTCCTCCTGCTTGGGCGTCATCGCGATCGGGTTCTCGTGCGAGTAGCCGTGCGCGCCGATTTCGTGGCCCGCGTCGACGATCTTCTTGACCGAGTCCGGGAAGGTCTCGATCGAGTGGCCCGGGATGAACCAGGTCGCCGGCACGTCGTACTTCTTGAACATATTGAGCAGACGCGGCGTCCCGACCTCACCGGAGAACAATCCTCGCTGGATGTCCGACGGCGAGTCCTCACCGCCGTACGAGCCCAGCCATCCTCCGACGGCGTCGATGTCGACACCGAACACGCATTTGATGTCCTTAGGCATGTTGATCTCCTCCTATATGGCGAACGCCGCGGGTTACGCGGCGGCGCCGGGTGTCTCACTGAAAGAGCCGGGAAGGCTCGGGGAGTCAGGACCACGCGCCGAAGCTGCGGCGTCGGACGCCGGACTCAGATGGACGCGGTCTCGGGCAGTCGCTCGAGGTAGCTCATCACCTCCTTGGCGGTGAGGGGGTCGGCGTACTTCGCCGTCATGTCGAACAGGTTCGCCTCGTGCGGGCCTGCCGACCGGTCTGCGACGTGGGAAACCCGTGCTGCACGGAGTCCACGACGGAGGCGCGGACATCTCAGTCCAGCCGCACCTTGCGCGGGTCGACGTTGCGGGCACCTAGGATGATCAGCCCCGAGGCCAAGATCGGCAGACAGCCGAAGAGGAAGGCCGTCGTGGTCCAGCTCTGGCCGCCGGCCAGCGCCGCGGTGATCAGCAGGCCGCCCAGGATCGCGCCGACCTGTCCTGCGGCGTTGATGATCGAGCCGCCGGTCGCACGGGTGTGGACGGGGAAGCTCTCGCCGTTGAAGAACAGCAGCGCCGCGTAGGGGCCGATCAGGAAGAACAAGCCCGCACTGTAGAGGGCGATGATCAGGCCGAAGCTTCCGTTGGGGGCGAGCAGCATGCCGCTGAAGGAGAGTGCGGACATGATCCACCCGATCGCGATGGCGTTGCGGCGGCCGATCCGGTCGCCGAACCAGCCGTGGAAGAGGTAACCGGCGAAGGCCGTCGCGTTGGAGATGATCAGGATGGCCAGCGCGTTGTTGAACGTGATGTGCTTGCCGTCCGCGGCGGTCAGCAGCGAGGTGCCGAGGATCGCGAAAGCGAGGACGCCGAGCCAGTTGAACAGGGTGGCCAGGCCGATCACGACGGTGGAGCGGAGCGAGTCGCCCTTGAACGCGGACGCCAGCGGGGTCGACCGGTCGGTCAGGTCCACGCCGGCAGAAGCAGCGAGTGACTGGGCCTCCTCGGTGCGTCCTTCGGCCAGCAACTCCTCCGCACGCTTACGCGCCGCGAACTGCGGGCTCTCCTTGAGGTAGCGAGCCGCCCACAGCATGAAGATGGCCGGGAACACAGCGACGATGAAGCACAGCGCCCAGCCGCCGATCGGGAACAACACGTAGATCGACACGGCCGCCACCACGGAGCCGATCGGCCAGCCCGACTGCACCATGGAGTAGATGAAGCCGCGGCGACGGGCCTTGGCCGGGTCGGAGTACACCTCGGCGAACAGCTCGTTCAGGTAGGTCGCGTTGATCGCCTGCTCGGCGTAACCGAGACCCGCCAAGGCGCGCACCAGGATCAGGATCACGACGCCGACACCGGCGACCAGGCCGACGACCCAGCCCGCGATCGCGGTGAAGAGCGAGGCCACGGCCGCTCCGATGACGGCGATGATGATGCCCTTGCGACGGCCGACGCGGTCCACGAAGGGCCCGACGCCGAAGGCGACCAGCGCGGTGCCGACCGTCACCCAGGTGTTGATTCCGGTCGATTGGGCCGATGACCAGCCGTGGGTGGCAGCCAGTTCGGGAAGGAGGTTGCCGAACAACACGAAGTCGTAGACGGCGAAGGTCCAAGCGAAGAAACACACCCAGGTCGCGATCTTCACGTCCCTGTTGGTGACGCGATGCGGTTCGGAGACCAGCCCAGCATTCCTTGAGACCGATGGGTCCATTGAGTTCGTTCCATTTCATAGAGTCCCCAACCCGTCTCATGGCGGGGGGTGGGTGCGGACTACCCGGCGGTTCTGCGGGAAGAACAGACCGATACGCGCAGCTGTTCGTCGGGGGGACCGATGTGTCTGTCCAGCCGTGCATGCCCGGTTGGACTCATGCACGGCGAATAAATATGTAAGGCCATTTATAGCCACGGGTCTGTGGCCGGTCAAGGGTTTGGCTGGTCAAGGGTTTGGCGGGTCAAGACTTTGGCCGGTCAAGGGTTTGTTCGACACTGTGGAATCCGTCATGACCCCGAGGGTCAGCCAGGCAAGCGCCTGCCGTGACGGTCTGCTGGCGATCGCGTGCGGCCGTGCGCGCATTTCGGCGGCATCGGACCCGCGGCCCGGTACCCGGCGATGCCGTACTTCTCGGCGTGCTTCAACGCAGCGGCAATGCGCTGATCTGCGACGACCGCGCGGGCGCCGTCCAGCTCCGCTGAGCTGGACTTGCGCTCGAGATGCACCTGGCGCGCGTTCCAGCTCTTGGTACGGGTCCGCCGGCTCTCTGGCCCCGGTACCGGGTCAGCGCGGACCGCGGACGCACCGCCAGGCGACCGGCAGCAGCCCGGCGGCGATTGCGATCTTGAGTGCGTCGGCGACGAGGAACGGGGTGACACCGGCGGCGACGGCCTGCCCGGCGCCGAGCTGCAGATCAGCGGCGAGCCAGCTCGTTCCGAAGAGGTAGATCACCACGTTGCCGAGGGCCATCAGACCGATGGTGCCTGCGACACCGCGGTCATGGCCGCGCCGGGCGAGTTCCCCGGCGAGCGCCGCGGCGAACACGAATCCCACGACGTAACCGAAGGCGGGACCGCCCACCCCGTGGCCGTGCCCGGCGTACCAGGGGACGCCGGCCGCTCCGGCGACGAGGTAGAGCAGCATGGACAGGGCCCCGCGGACCGTGCCGAGCGTGGCGCCGACGAGGAGCACGGCGAGCGTCTGCAGGGTGAAGGGCACGGGGCTGAACGGGGTGTGCAGCGAAATTTGGGCGGTGAGACCGGTGAGACCGGCGCCGCCCGTGACGAGGAGGACGTCACGGACGGCCGCGCCCGGAATGAGGTCGGCGAGCACCATGGGGCGCATCGACTGCGTGGTGGCGGTCAAGGGTGTACTCCCTACTGTGGTCGGTTCTCGGAAGGATGCTCAGGTGATCTCGACGATCAGGTCGCCTTCGTCGAGGACGTCGCCTTCGCTGACCGGGAGTTTCGTCACGGTGCCCGCGGATTCGGCCTCGATGGGGAGTTCCATCTTCATGGATTCGAGGATCACCAGGGTGTCTCCGGCGGCCACGGCGCTGCCTTCGGAGACCAGGACCTTCCAGACGTTGGCCGCGATGTCGGCGGTGATCTGCTGGGCCATGTGTCGGCTCCGTTTCAGGTTCGGGGGCGTGCGGCACGCATCCGCGTGACAAGCGCGGTGCTGTACGTGCCGTCGCTGAAGGACGGCTCGCCGAGAAGTTCGACGAAGAACGGGAGGTTGTGCTTGGGCCCGGCGATGGCGAACGACGCGAGGGCGGTGCGGGCCCGAGCCAGGGCGGCCTCCCGGCTGTCGGCGTGCACGATCAGCTTCGCCATGAGCGAGTCGTACGAAGGGGTCACCCTGGTGCCCTCGGCGTATCCCGCGTCGACGCGGACACCGTCGCCGGCCGGTTCGGTCCAGGTGGTGATCATGCCGGGACCGGGCAGGAAGCGGACCGGGTCCTCGGCGTTCACCCGGAACTCCAGGGCGTGGCCGTGTGGCCGCAGCGCGGCGAGGTCCACCGACGGCGGCTCGCCGGCCGCGATGCGCAGTTGCTGCTCCACCAGGTCGATTCCCCAGACCTCCTCGGTGACGGGATGCTCGACTTGCAGCCGGGTGTTCATCTCCAGGAAGACGAAGCTCTGGGCTCCGGGCTCCCCGTAGACGAGGCACTCGACGGTGCCGGCGTTGCGGTAGCCGACGGCCTTCCCGGCCTGGACGGCGGCGGCGAGCATGTGCTCGCGCAGTTCCGGGTCCAGTCCGGGGGAAGGGGTCTCCTCGACGAGTTTCTGGTTGCGGCGCTGCACGGAGCAGTTGCGTTCGCCCAGGGCGACGACGGTGCCGTCGGCCAAGCCGAGGATCTGCACCTCGACGTGTCTGGCGTCGGGGTAGTAGCGCTCCAGCAGGACTCCGGGGTCGCCGAACATCCGCTCGGCGAAGC
This sequence comes from Sphaerisporangium sp., assembly GCA_025964675.1. GTDB lineage: Bacteria > Actinomycetota > Actinomycetes > Streptosporangiales > Streptosporangiaceae > Sphaerisporangium. The sequence goes on from JAOPYI010000260.1 coordinate 57,587, forward strand.
CGGAGACGGCCGCGTACTGCTTGCGCAGGCCGTCCTCGTCGTGGACGACGGCCATGCCCATGCCGCCCCCTCCTGCCGAGGCCTTCACCATCAGGGGGTAGCCGATCGCTGCCGCCGCGTCGATCGCGGCGGCTTCCCCGGCCACGGGCTCAGGGGTGCCCGGTGCGACGGGCATGCCGGCGGTGGCGACCGTGTTGCGTGCGTTGATCTTGTCGCCCATCAGCTCGATGACCGCTGGGGACGGTCCGACCCAGATCAGGCCCGCCTGCTCCACCTGGCGGGCGAAGCTCGCGTTCTCGGACAGGAAGCCGTAGCCCGGGTGGATGGCGCAGGCTCCGGTGCGCCGCGCGGCATCGAGGATCCTGTCCGCGTTGCGGTAGGACTCGGCCGGAGCCGCCGGGCCGAGCTCCACCGCCTCGTCGGCCTCGTTGACGAAGGGCAGTCCGGCATCGACGTCGCTGTGCACGGCGATGGCGCGGATGCCGAGCCGCCTGGCGGTGCGGATGATCCGGCGGGCTATCTCGCCGCGGTTGGCGACGAGCAGGCTCTCCATCATGGCCGCGCCCCGTCCGGCGCGGCGAGGATCTCGGCGAGCCGCACCATGCCGATCCCATGGTCGGTGAGGGCCCGGTGCACCGCCGCCGCGATCTCCACGCCGTTGGGCGCGTCACCGTGCAGGCAGAGCGAGATGGCTTCGATGTCGAGCTCGGTACCGTCCTCGGCGGCGACCCTCTTCTCCAGCACCATGCGGACCGCTCGCCGGGCGACCAGCCCCGGATCCCAGGCCAGCTTGACCGGTTCGATGATGAGGCGCCCGGAGCGGTCGTAGTGCAGGTCGGGGAACGCCTCAGGGACCAGCCGGACGCCCTCGGCCGCCACGGCGTCCGCGGTAGCGAGGTTCAGCAGCATCAGCGGCAGCGAGGCGTCGGTCTTGGCCACAGCGCGGGCGACCGCGGCCGCCAGGGCGGGATCCTCCGAGGCCATGGCGTACAACGCGCCGTGTGGTTTGACATGGGCCAGGCGGCCACCGGCGGCGTGTACGAAGGCGTCCAGCGCGCCGAGCTGGTAGAGGCAGTAGTCCTCCAGCTCGCCGGGCGGGATGATCATGCGTCGCCGGCCGAAGCCCATCAGGTCGGGCAAGGCGACGTGCGCGCCGATCGCGAGGTCGTTCTCGACCGCGGCGGCCACCGTGCGGCGCATGGTCGGCGGGTCACCGGCATGGTAGCCGGTGGCGATGTTGACCGACGTGAGGTAGGGCATCATGCCGAGGTCGTCACCCAGGGTCCAGCGGCCGAAGCTCTCCCCCATGTCGCAGTTGATGTCGATCCGGGGCATCACAGCTCCTCGTAGTGACGGGGGTCGGTCGTGTAGTCGATGCGGGCGGACAGCGCCAGCGCCTCCTCGAGCGGCACCTCCCGGAAGCGGATGGTGTCGCGGCCGGGGCGGAGCTGGCCGATCTTCCACAGGCCTGCCTGGACCACGACGCCGATCACGGCGAACCCGCCGGCGGTCGGCCCGTCCGGGCCGAGGATGACCGGAACATCACCGTTGGTGTTGATCCCGCCGATCGGATAGCTGCCGTCGAGCACGTTGGACGGGTGCCCGCCGGCCACGCCGCCGGAGGGCCGGGCCCACTGGAAGCGATGGGCGTTCAGCCGGGTGCCGACCCGGTTGGAGTTGAGGTCCACCTTCCACTTGTTGGCCAGCAGGTCCTTCCAGTCCTGTTCGGTCAGGAAGTCGGGGTCGGCGTGCGGGCCGCGCATCAGCTCGATCTCCCAGTCGTTCGCCAGCCCGGGCCGCAGCGAGGTCGGCACCCGGAGCCGGGTGGGCGAGGGCACCGGGTTCCCGTGCAGCACGTCGCCCTTGGTCAGGGCTCGGCCCTCCACGCCACCGATGCCGCCCATGGTGTAGGTGGCGCGTGACCCCAGCACGACCGGGACGTCGATGCCGCCCGCCACCGCGAGGTACACCCGGAACCCGGGGCCCTTGATGATCGAGCAGGCGATCTCGTCGCCTGGCACCACGGGAACGGTCTCCCACAGCGGCACGGGGGCGCCGTTGAGCGTGATGCCGGAGCCTTCCGCGCCGGCGACCGCGATCGAGGTCTCGGCGAGCACTCGCAACGTGAGCCGGCCCATGGGGATCTCCAGCGCGGCGGCGCCGGGATCGTTGCCGACGAGGGAGTTGGCGATGCGGAAGGACAGGTGGTCCATCGGGCCCGCGGGGAAGAACCCCTTGGACTGCAGCCCGCGGCGGCCGGGGTAATCCTGAACAAGCGTCTGCAGGCCGGGCGAGACGACGTCGAAGACTGGGTGCGTACCGGTCATCACGGCACCTCCATCAGGGCTGCGGCGGCCTCGCGGGCGGTGCGCAGCGTTTCGGCCTCGGCCTGCACCTCGGCGGCACGGGCCAGGTAGTCGGCGACAGGGAAGGGATCGTCCTCGATCATGTACTCGTAGCGGTTCTCCAGGACATCCCGGCGCACCCCGAGGAGTTGGTCCTCGCTCACCTGCAGGAAATGCACCCGGTCGCCGGGACGGATCAGGAGCGGGTCGCCGCGAAAGACGTCGTGCCGGGCGAGGATGTCGTAGATCGGCACGGTGCGGCCGAACAACTGGTAGCCGCCGGGCGCCTCCACGGGGTAGATCGCCACGCAGGGGCCGCCGATGCCGACCGTGCCCTCGGCGGTCCAGGTGCGGGTCGGGTTGTACTTCGGCACGGTGATGGCGTTGCGCGGGTCGAGCGGGAACATGAACGGTAGGCCGGGGAAAAAGCCGGTGTAGGCGTTCCACCAGGTGGTGCCGGTCACCGTGGCGTACAGTGCCTCGCGGTCGGGGAGGCCGTTGTACTCGACGATGTAGTCGATGTTGGAGTTGTCCCGGACGTTCGGCGCCTCCTGCCGGATCGTGGTGGCGTAGCGGTGCACGGCCTCGCGACTCTCGGAGTCGTCGAATGCGATCGGCAGGGTGATCAGCCGGCTCGGGATGATGAGAGAGCGCACGGATTGCTGAGCTTCGTGCACCTCCTCCATCGCCTCGATGAGGGTTTTGCGGTCGATGAGCGAGGGCTCGTGGTGCAGCAGCAGCGAGCGGAAGCCGGGTGCCGCCTCCACCAGCCCAGGTACGCGGTGCTCGGCGAGTTGGGCGGATACCGCAGTGACGAAGAAGTTCAGCTCAAGGTCCAGGGCCATCTCGCCGTATTCCACGAGCACGTGCCGGTCTCCGGCAGCCCGGTAGGTGATGGCCGGCCGGTCGCCCTGGGCGGACCTGCTGTTGATGATGGCGGTCATGGTTCCTTCCTCATCGGTCGGCGTGGGCGGCGGCACGCCTCTGGCCCGTGGAGTCCGGGGCGCAGGCGGAGTAGAGGGCGGCACCGCCCCCGCCGGGGTCACGGTTGATGGAGACGGCCAACACGGGAAGCTTGGAAGCCGTTGGCATGAACGTCTCCTGAAGGTGTGGAGGAACACCGGTTGGAGACCAAGGGTGCGCGGCATGAACCCGCGGGACCATGCGCGATTCGCGCAAGCGTACGTTACGTTTCCGCGTTTCCGGCAAAGCCGACGGTTCAGCGATCACGAACGGTGAACGCCATCCACAATTCGGCGCGCAGCCCCGGGTCGGAGAACTTCCTCCCCAGGAGCGTCGCGGCGCGCCCCAGCCGGTAGACCAAGGTCCGGCGGTGGATGCCCAGTGCCGCGGACGCCGCCTCGGTGTTGCCGTTGTGTGCCAGATATGTCCGAACGGTGGCCAGCAGGTCGATGCGTCGCGCCTCGTCGCCTTCCAGCGGTGCGAGCAGGGCGAACGCCCAGCCCTCCGCCTCGGCGGTGCCCATGTACGACAGCAGGCCGATGTCCGCCACGTCCCCGATGGTCAGCAGCCGTTGAGCCGCCGAGGTCGGCACGGTGTCGGCGAGCGCGGCGATCCGCGGCCACACCCGTGCCAGGCCGGTCATCTCGACGGCTTCCCCGATGACACCCCGGGTGCCCTCCAGTGAGCTGAGCATCGCCCGCAGCACACCCACGTCGCCCTCGACCACGGGCAGCACCACCACGACCCTTCCCCGGGAGTCGCCCGCCACCAGGGCCGACACGATCTGCAGGCTGCGCTCGTTCTCCAGCATCTCCAGCAGGTCGCTGTACATCCCGGCCTCGGCGGTGAGCACCGCGAGCCGCACCGGCCCTTCTGGCAGCGGGATGCCCAGCGACTCGGCCGCTTGCCTGGCCGCTTCGTACCGGCCCGCGAGAACCAGCGAGAGCACCGTCGTCCGTTCGCGGCGTTCGCTGCCCAGCAACTCCGCGGCCTGCGCCACGCCCAGCGAGAGCAGGTCGACCGCGATGTCGACCACACCACGTTCGTACGCGGACAGCGGGGCGGGGCGGCCGACGGCGAGCACGCCGGTCGGCCGCGTGGACTGGCTCACCGGAAGCAGCGTCACCCGCGTATCGCCGATGCCGAACGTCGCGGCGTGCCACGACCGTGTGCGCGAGATCTCCAGACGTACGCGTTCGGCGTTGCGCCTGGCGTGCTCCGGCGCTCCCGCCAGCAGGTGGCCCTCACGGGAGAGCAGCAGGACCCACATGTCGAGTTGCGCCGCCAGCCGGGTGACGACGGATCGGTGCGCCGGGGGCGTCAGGGCCGCCCGCACCAACCCCCGGTAGCTGTCCAGGGCCGCGGTCTGCTGGGCGCGTTCCGTCGCGGCGAGCTCGTCGGTGACCGCGCGCACCACCGAGCTGAAACGCGTGGGCTCCGACACCTCGACCACGCTCAGCCCGTTCCGCACGGCCGCGGCGATCAACGGCTCAGGGACGCTCGCGTGCCGCAGTCCCACCCCGAACCCGAGCGCCCGTACACCCGCGCGTACTAGCCGCTCGGTGTACTCGGGCCACCGGCGGCTGGTACGCCCGAGGCTCAGCCCCGTCGTCAGCAGCAGGGTGCCAGGCTCCAAGTACGGCGTCGGATCCACCAGATCGCTGATGTGCGCCCAGCTCACGGCGAGGTCGGCACGTCCGGTCCGCATGGTCAGCCCGAGATCGCGCCTACCGACCAGGCTCATGAGGGTCACCGGCACCCAGCCAGGCTAGCTCAGGCACTTCGCGGGCAGATGGCCCGGCTTCCCGGACCGCCCGAACGGCCCTCCGTGCAAGACCCACGAGGGGATCGACCCTCGCTGCCATCCCGGGCCGGCGACCAGATGATCTACGTCACCGTTCCGCCCGCCGCCCCTATCCCCGGCAAGTCTTGGGCGGCGGTCCCCCCGAACGCGGCCGTTGGGCAATGATCGTAGTCGTGCGCGTTATGCGGCTTTTATCCAGGAAGAGGCATGTTTATCGGTATGAGTGTCAGCATGTCGCTCCCCGTGGCACCTGCCGCAGGCTCGCCGTCGCCCCGTCGACGGCCCCCGTGGATGTCCCCCTGGAGGTCCCCTGCGGGGCAGCCGGCCTACGCCCGTCCCGTGCTTTTGGTGATCGCGGCGGTCGCCGCGGTGCTGTTCACCTGGGACCTCGACCGCAGCGTTTACCACGTGTTCTACGCGACCGCGGTGCGCAGCATGACCCAGAGCCCGCTGGCCTTCCTGTTCGGCTCCTTCGATCCGGGCAACTCCATCACGCTGGACAAGCTACCGGGATTCCTGTGGCCGCAGGCCATCTCCGCGTTCGTGTTCGGGTTTCACCCGTGGGTGCTGGTCCTGCCCCAAGCGGTCGAGGGCGTGCTGTGCGTGCTCGTCCTGTACAAGGTGGTACGCCGCTGGGCCGGTGTCGTCCCTGCGCTCTTGGCGGCAGCCTTCCTCACGCTGACCCCGGTGACGGTGGGACTGGGCCGGTCGATCGTCGAGGACTCCCTGTTCACGCTGTTGCTCGTGCTGGCCGCCGAGGCCGTGCAGCGGGCAGTACAACAGGCCCGGCTGCGGATACTGCTGCTGGCGGCGGTCTACGTCGGGCTGGCGTTTCAGACCAAGATGGTGGAGGCATGGGCGGTGCTGCCGGCGCTGGCACTGACCTACCTGGTCGCGGCCCCCGTCTCACTGCGCCGCAGGATCGGGCACGTCGCGCTGGCCGGTGTGGTCACGGGCGTGTTGTCCGCCTCCTGGATTTTGATCGCGACGCTGACGCCGCCGAGTCAGCGGCCGTACGTCGACGGCACCACGAACAACTCGGCCCTCAGCATGGTGGTCGGCTACAACTTCCTGAACCGCTTCGCATCCCTCGGCTTCAACGCCTCCACGACCGGGAGCGTCATCGTCGACCAGCAGTCCACGCGTCCGGCTTCGATCAGCCAGCCGGGCGGGAGCAGGACCGTATCGCGCGGGCCTTCGTCGCCCCGCATGGGCGATACCGTAGCCAAGATGGTCAGTCCGGGGATCGCCTCGCAGACCGGGTGGCTCTACCCGCTGGGCATGCTGGCGATCGGCCTCGGTGTCCTGCGTCTCATCCGCAGGCGAGCTCCCAGGACCGACCGCCGCCTCGCC
>JAOPYI010000155.1 GCA_025964675.1 Sphaerisporangium sp.
GATCGATTAGGCCCCAGAAACAATCAAGGCCCGGGTTGGGAATCGTTCCCTCACCTGGGCCTTCGTGGTTGGAGCGGGTGACGGGAATCGAACCCGCGCTGTCAGCTTGGGAAGCCTTTCAACATCAGTCGTGAACGGGTGCGGGACAGCATCATGCCTGGACTGTACGACGATCAAGGTTTGCTTGTCCGCGCGCCCGCGTCACCTGCGGACTCCCGCTCTTGCTCGTGATCATCCGAGTCGACCCCGGCCGGAAGGCAATAAGTCGCTCTCACGCATGTGATCGTCCGCCGCGTGACAGTGCAACGATCGATCATGCCCTAAGGTGCAGATTCGTCCGTCCTTGGTGGCATTGACGATCGGAGGCTTGTCGTGGTGCATCCACAGCTGTCGTCAGCAACATCGGCTGGGATCTGCGCCCCGTCTTCGACTTCCACGGCCTGACCCGGTACATCGATGTGTTCCTGCTGGCTTACGAAATCGGGATCAAGAAACCCGACCCGCGAATCTTCCAGACCGCATGCGACAAGCTCGATCTGCCGCCCACTGACGTCCTCATGGTGGGAGACGACCGGGCGGCCGACACCGGCGCCGCCGCCCTCGGCTGTCCGGTCCACCTCGTCGACCACCTGCCGGTGGACGAAAGACCAGGCTCCCTGGCCGAGATCCTCGACATGATCCCGCCCTGTAGGTGAGCTCAAGTGCTTCGCGGACCAGGTGTGGGCGGGTCAGGCTTCATCAGCACGGGAGCACCAGCGTCGCGCAGGTTTCACTCCGGCCTTGATCTCCCCCTGCCTGGCCATCCCGTCTGCCATCGACCCACCGCGGAGCGGCAGCGGGCCGGCGACGCAAGCCCGGCTGAACCCGACCAGGCCCCCCATGGGCAGCAGCTCGGCCACCGGCATACGAACACGGGTATCGCTACTGTCGCCAAGCGCGTTGGGAACGTGTGACGTGTTCGAGGGCGGCCTTGAAGACCTGATAGGCCTCATTCCCCAACTCCTGGCCGTGGCGCTGTTCGATCTGGGCGAGGATGGTGCGGGCCTTGTCGACCTCGTCCAGGCCGGTCTCGGTGGGGACGACGAGCTTCGCGCGCCGATCGGCCGGGTCGGCTTCCCGGCGCACATAGCCGAGCCGCTCCAGTTCATCGACGATGACCCCGACGATCTGCTTGTGCTGCCCAGACCGCTGCGCGAGCTCGGTCGCCCGCGCGCCCGAGCCAGGCAGCACCGCCAGCACCGTGCCGTGCCGCGGCTGGACCTGCGGATGGCCCTGCTCGGCTAGGCGGGAGAACAGCTCCTCCTGCAGCGCCCGCCCCAGCTGCCCGACCAACATCCCCAAGTCCGGCTCGCTGCTGTCGCCGTCCATCTTGACTCCGAATGTAGTCACGATCATTGACTGTCATCGACCATTACTATACCTTGAGATCAGTTGATCCCCCAACCCCCCACCAGGGGTCAGATAAGGAGATGCGCCATGAGCACCGCCGGATTCGACTACACCCTCACCCGCACCCTGGACGCCCCGGTCGGCAAGGTCTGGGCCGCCTGGACCATCGCCGACACCTACGGCACGTGGGCCAGCGCCGAAGAAGTCGTCCTGGACGCCCGGCCCGGCGGCGCCTGGAGTTCGGTCATGGTCATCCCCGGCGGCACCCGCGTCCCGCTGACGGGCGGCTACACCGAGGTCGTGGAGAACAAGCGCCTGGTGATGAGCATGAACGTTCCCGGCCGCGACGAGCCCGTCCTGATGGCCGTCGACCTGGCAGTCGACGGCGAGCGCACCCAGATCAGCCTCTCCCAGACCTTCGACACCGCCGAAGACCGCGACCAGGCCGAACAGGGCAGCAACTTCCTGCTCGACAGCCTGACCGCCTATCTCGCCACAGCTTGACCGAACGAGTCCGCGGCCCCGCCCCGGCCGACGGGGCGGGGCCGCGCTGTTCACTGGCGGGGCGAACTACGCAAGCGAGCACGCCGACGAATAGCGGCGAACAGAAGGGTGACCGGTGGGACTCGAACCCACACGCACCGGGATCACGGCCCGGCCCCTCGTCCACTTCGGGATCGGTCACAGTGCGTCTGGCCGGAGTCGAACCGGCGACCTCCTGCTCCGCAAGCACTGGCCATGATCCTGGGACCTGGCGTTTGTCCTGGTGAAGCCACATGTTCAGTGCACGGATGTGCATTGAAGGGCGAGGCTAGGCACCCCGGAAGCCACCCAGTTGGGCGCTCACCCGGCAGGAGCGCCGCCGAACCCGATCTCGTTCCCGTCGGGATCGCGGTAGGTGGCCTTGCGCACGCCGTTGGAGTAGGTCTCACGCCGGCCGCGCTGATCTACCAGCACACCGCGATGGAGCGCGACCCGGCCATCGCCGACGCGTTGGGCAAGCTCGCCACGGAGGCGCTGAACAAGCAAGATCAAGACGGATCGGGCACGTAACGGGCACGGAAGATCGAAATGGTGCTGAAAAAGATCAAGGCCCGGGTTGGGAATGCTCCCTGACCTGGGCCTTTGTGTGTGGAGCGGGTGACGGGAATCGAACCCGCGCTGTCAGCTTGGGAAGCTGATGTTCTGCCATTGAACTACACCCGCGTCGATCAGTGACTGACGACGGACCTACTCTAGCGGAACTTCGAGGATGCCACCTCCTCCGCTGAGGCCCAAGTTGGGGCGGTGAGGAGGGTGCTTGGGGAAGAGGTCGTTGGGCGTGCGAGTTGCGTTGGTAGGTTGCTGAG
>JAOPYI010000162.1 GCA_025964675.1 Sphaerisporangium sp.
GGCCGACCCTCCCGTGGGCTGTTCGACAAGGCCGGCCCTCGACACGGCGTCGTGGAGCTGCGCCACCGTCATCATGTCGCTCACGTCCGTCAATGTGCGTCGCCCTCTTGTTCGAAGTCGATCCGCATGACCACCCGCCGGGCGGTGGGGCGGCTGACCTCCTCGAACCCGGCGTCCTCGAAGACCTGACGGGCCCCCACATGCATTTCGCCCCAGGTGATCTCCTTGCCCCGATGGGTGATCATCGGGTAGGCCTCGAGCGCCCGGGCGCCGCGCTGTTATCTGCGTCAGACGTAGTAGCCCTCGACGGGGACGCGGGCCTCGTCGAAGAACGCTGGCCCCTCCTGCCGGAAGGACGGCGGGCCGGTCGGCGGCTTGAGCATGCCGAGCTGCTCGGTGGAGAGCGCGAAGACGACGTGGCCGACCCCGGAGCGCTCGATGGCACCCGCGCACATGCCGCATGGCTGGCAGCTCGTGTACATGGTGGTACCAGCCACAGTGGCCGGGTCGAGCTCGCGGGCGGCCCAGCGGGCGAGCTTCAGCTCGGGGTGGGCGGTGATGTCGGACTCTGTGAGCGATGTGTTGCACTCCTCGGTCAGCACGTCGCCGTCCGGGCCCACCAGCAGCGAGCCGAACGGCGGGTTCCCGCCCGCCCGGGCCGTGGCGGCCAGCTCGATCGCCCTGCGGAGGAACTTCTCGTCGTCCCGTGTCATGAATGCTCCGTTTTCGTATGGGCGGCAGCCACTGTTGCGAGCATGTGCCACGCCGTCTCTGGATGGCTCGTCTCATCGGGGTCGCCGCAGAAGGGGTCGAGGAGGACGGTCTCGGCGCCTAGGAGGCGCAGCCGTTCCAGGTCGTCCATGATCTGGTCGAGGGTGCCCTCGCCGGCCCGACGTCCTTCGCCGGTGACCGGGGGTCCGGTGAGCCGCAGCAGGATGCGCGGTGCCAGCGCGGGGACGGCGCACCCTAGGCCCGCCGCGACGGCGGCCAGCCGGTCCATCCGCTCGCCCAGCCATGGGAGGGTGAAGCGCAGCGGGTGCCACGCGTCGCCGAGGAGCACCGCCCTGCGGAGGGCGGCGTCGCTGCCGCCACCGACCCAGATCGGGATGTGCCCGGCCCGATAGTCCTCCTCGTCCTGCCAAGCCAGGCGCATCGCCCGCAGGTGCTCGTCGGTCAGCGCCCCGCGCCGCCCGTACGGCACGCCGAGCGCCTCGAATTCTTGCCGCGCCCAGCCCACGCCCACGCCGAGGACCAGCCGCCCCCCGCTGAGCTGCTGGAGGTTGGCCGCCATCCGGGCGGTGAGCAGCGGGTGCCGGTAGGGCACGATGAGCACTGTGGTGCCGAGCCTGATCCTGGTGGTGATCCCGGCGAGCCAGGACAGCGTGGTGAAGGGCTCGTAGAACGGCGCCGGATACTGCTCGGCGACGTCGGGAGTCACCACCACGTGGTCGGAGACCATGAGCAGGTCGAACCCGAGCTCCTCCACCATCTCCGCCCAGCCGCGCAGCACGCCGGGCCGGGTGCCCGGCCCGAAGTTCGGGACGTTGACGCCTAGTTTCACCGGTCCAGGCTATTCAGGCAATCAGACATTTGGAAGACACAATTACCTGCTTACAGGCTGTTCGACCGTGGATTCAGCAGTATATTCGGCGAATGACCGAGAGTCTTGACATGACGGACTGGTCCATCCTGGCCGAGCTGCAGCGCGACGGCCGCGTGCCGCTCACCGAGCTGGCCCGGCGGGTGAGCCTCAGCGCCTCCGCGACGACCGAGCGGGTGCGGCGGCTGGAGGCGGCCGGCGTCGTCAGCGGTTACCGCGCGATCGTCGACCTGGGAAAGGCCGGATACGCTGTGCTCGCCGTGGTGGGGCTCAAGTATCCGGGCAACCGGCACGAGCCGCTGCACCGGCTGCTCGGCGAGCGCCTGGAGATCCTGGAGTGCCTGCGCACCACCGGCGACGACTGCTACACGTTGAAGGTCGCCGCCACCTCCATGGCCCACCTGGAGAAGGTGATAGACGAGCTCGCGCAGTTCGGTAGCACCACCACCAACATCGTCTACAGCGAGACGCTCCCGTACCGCGGCCCGCATGCCCCTTGACATCGAGCTCGCGTTTAAGGACGTGGAGCCTAGGGGATTCGAACCCCTGACTTCCTGCTTGCAAAACGGCCCGATCACCTGGGGAAACACGCCCGACCTCGTCAATCACATTGCGCCGAGTCCCCGAGACTCCCCCTTGATCAGCGCCCTTAATGGCACGCGATCAAAGGCCGCCACCCGGCCTGACGCCGACACATACCGCAGCCTGGGTATCTCCGGCGGGCCGATGCACGAGGTGCCAGACCCCCGATCGCCTCCAACTCCATCGGCTCGAGTGTCTGGCGGTCTCGGTTAGCGGCGTAGCAGGCCCAGGGTTCGAACCTGGGAGGCTAAGCCGACGGCTTTACACACCTGCCATAAAAACGCCTTGGCCAGTGGAAACATGTCACGCGGTTGGACACGCAGCTCACGTAAGCGGGGTATTGCTGGGCTCAACCCGACCCCCCGCTAGTGGACGTGGTCGCGGCTCATGACTCCTCCATGTCCGGCACCGGTGAGATCGTCGCACCGGCCGACAGCAGTCTCTCCGCCAGCGCGCGACAGCGCCTCCCGAGCTCCGGAGGGTCGAGTATCTCGAAGTCGTGCCCCAGCAGGAGCACGTGCATGAGCACGAAGTCGAGGCTGCCGGCGCCACTGAGCACCTCGCACAGCTCGCTCCCTCGCCGTCGTACGACGGCCGCCGACGCCGGAATCTGCGCGCGCACCGTGTCGGCCGACGCGTGCACGAGGAAGCGCGCCTGGTGCGGGTAGACCCGACTCGCCACACCCTCCTGCACATACGTCGCCGCGTCGGGCGCCGCGCGCGGGCGGAAGCGCCAGGTCCGTGCAGACACATCGGTCATCCGATCGACGCGGAAGCTGCGCCAGTCGTCGCGATCGAGGTCGTAGGCGAGGAGGTACCAGCGCCGGTCGGAGGCGACCAGACGGTAGGGCTCGACCCGCCGCCGTCGCACCTCGCTCCCGGACGGGTAGTCGAAGCCGGCCTCGACCTCGTCGCGGCAGGCTCTGGCCAGCGTCATGAGCACCTCGGAGTCGACCGGCGTGCGGCCTCCGCCGAAGGACTCCACCGAGCCGGAGAGCGCGCGCACCTCGTGCCGCAACCGGGTGGGCAGCACCCGGTCGAGCTTGGTCAGCGCCCGGAGTGCGGCGTCGCCGGCGCTGGCGACCGCGCCACCCGCGCCGGCGAGCAGCGAGACCGCGGTGGCGATCGCCTCCTCATCGTCGAGAAGCAGCGGCGGCAGATCCTGCCCCGGGCCGAGCTGGTAGCCGCCGCCGACACCCTGGCTGGCATGCACCCGATAGCCGAGCGTGCGCAGCCGCTCGATATCACGCCGTACAGTGCGCGGCGTGACCCCGAGCCGGTCGGCGAGCTCGGGGCCGGTCCAGACCTGGCGCTGCTGCAGCAGCCCGAGGAGGATGAGCACCCGCTCCGTCGTACCCCGCGCGCCACCGCTTGCCACGTCCATGTCGCCCACCCTGCCAGAGATAGCGGACCGATCCTGTCCGCTAGAGGTGTCAGGGTGGTCCCATGGATGCAGACGAACTCGACTGGAACCGGACGCTGCGCGAGCAGTGGGAGTTCCACTGGAACCATCAGCTCCGAGCCCGGCTCGACGGCCTCACCGACGACGA
>JAOPYI010000177.1 GCA_025964675.1 Sphaerisporangium sp.
TAGTCGGGGGAAAGCAGCTGCTTGCGGTGACACGATCCGGCGACAGCGATCCGTGACGGCGGAGTGCCCCTATGCTTTCCTCCATGGTGACCGCGGCGGGGAACGGCGGGCGGGATCCGGACCGGCGCCGGTCGCTTCTCGACGCGGCGGACCGGGTCATCCGGCGTGAGGGGCCGCAGGCGTCCATGGCATCCATCGCCGCCGAGGCGGGCATCACCAAGCCCATCCTCTACCGGCACTTCAGCGACAAGAGCGGCCTCTACCAGGCGCTGGCCGACCGGCACATCCGCACCGTGATCAAGCAGCTCCGGCCGGAGTTCGCGCGGTCGCGCACCGACCTGCGCACCCGGGTAGAGGCCACGATCGACACCTACCTCGACATGATCTCGGCCAACCTCAACCTCTACCGCTTCCTGTTCCACCGCGCGGGCGCCGAGGACAGCCGCACGCACTCCCACATGGCGACCATCGTGCGCAGCCTCGGCGAGGAGCTAGGCGCGGTCATCGCCAGCGACGGCACCGTGGCCGACCCGGTGCGGGCGCAGATCCTCGGGCACGCGTTCGTCGGCATGGTCCAGACGACGGGTGACTGGTGGCTCGAGCACCACGAGGTCGACAGGCGGCAGGTGGTCGACGGCCTCGTCGACGTGATCGTCGCCGCGATGGCGGGCACCGCCGCCGCCCAGGACGCCTGATCGTCTAGCGTGGTGACGCCCCCGATCGGTGGTCGGGCTGGAGCGTGACCGGCACGTGCTCGACCGCTTCGCGCGGTGCTCCCACGAGCAGGGCCTGGCGCGCCAGGTGTGGGCGCCGGAGCAGATCGTGCCGGCCGGGGCGTCCGACAGCTTCCGCCTGTAGCCCGGCGGGCGTTCGCCTGGCCGATGATCGTCACGCGGCTCGCGCCCGGCGGTCCTCCGAAGCGGCCGCCGGGCGCGTGGCCCCGAGCTCAGTGGGAGCCGGAGAGCTCGATCTCGTGGACACGGGGGTCGCCCTCGTCGGCGACGTAGTCCGAGGGGCGGGTGGCGTCCACCCCGTCGGCGACCTTGCCGGCCCGTGCGAGCAGCGTTCCCGCGACCGCGACCACCAGGTTGACGGCGAGTGCCAGGAAGCCGGCGTAGATCGTCATCTTGGTGTCCAGGCCCAGCTTCGCCAGCGGGAAGGCCGAGCCGCCGAAGTGGGCGTGGCTGGTCGCCGGGTTGGCGACGTTGTAGAGCATCAGGACGCCGGCCGCCATGCCGGCGGCCCATCCGGCGATCAGGCCGCTCCGGTGGAACCAGCGGGTGTAGAGGCCGAGGCCGACCGAGGGCAGGGTCTGCAGGATGATGACGCCGCCGATGAGCTGGAGGTCGATGGAGAACTGCGGGTCGATCAGCAGGATGACGAGCACTGCGCCGATCTTCACCACCAGCGAGGCGATCTTGCTGACCGCCGCCTCCTGCGCGTCGGTGGCGTCCCGCTTGATGTACTCCTTGTAGATGTTCCGCGTGAAGAGGTTGGCCGCGGCGATGGACATGATCGCCGCGGGCACGAGCGCGCCGATGCCGACGGCGGCGTAGGCCACCCCCGCGAACCAGTCGGGGAACATCTTGTCGAAGAGCAGGGGGACCACGGTGTTGGCGTCCGCCTTGCCATTCGCCGTGATGGGCTTGATCCCGGCCGCGATGGCCATGTAGCCGAGCAGCGCGATCAGGCCGAGCAGCAGGCTGTAGGCGGGCAGCGCGGACATGTTCCTCTTGACCACGCCACGGCTGCGTGCCGCGAGGACGCCGGTGACGCTGTGCGGGTAGAGGAACAGCGCCAGCGCCGAGCCGAGCGCCAGCGTGACGTACTGCAGCTGGTTGTTCGGGTTGAGCACGATCCCGTCACCTGGGGCGGGGCTGGCGTCGAACTTCGCCTTGGCCGCGTCGAAGATCGACCCCCAGCCGCCGAGCCTGGCCGGGATGTAGATGATGGCCACGATGATGACCAGGTAGATCAGGGCGTCCTTGACGAAGGCGATCAGCGCGGGGGCGCGCAGGCCCGACTGGTAGGTGTAGGCCGCGAGGATCGCGAAGGCGATGATGAGCGGCAGGTCGCCGGTGACGCCCATGGTCTTCAGCACGGCTTCGATGCCGACGAGCTGCAGGGCAATGTACGGCATCGTGGCCATCAGGCCGGTGATGGCGATCAGCAGGGCGAGCGTCGGAGAGCCGAAGCGGGCGCGGACGAAGTCGGCGGGCGTCACCATGCCGTGCACGTGCGACACCGACCACAGCCGGATCAGCACGAGGAACACCAGCGGGTACATCACGATCGTGTAGGGCAGGGCGAAGAAGCCCATCGCCCCGGCGCCGAACAGCAGTGCGGGGACGGCCACGAAGGTGTAGGCGGTGTAGAGGTCGCCGCCGACCAGGAACCAGGTGACCCACGAGCCGAACTTCCGGCCGCCGAGGCCCCACTCGTCCAGGCTGGCCAGGTTGTCGGGGCGGTGCCAGCGCGCCGCGACGAAGCCCATGCCGCTGACGGCGAGGAACAGGATGGTGAAGACGACGATCTCTGTGATGTGATCGCTCATCGTCCGCTCCTCTTCTTGCCGACCTGGTACACGATCGTCGTGGCGGTGACGCCGAGGATGATGAACGCGAGCTGCAGCCAGTAGAACAGCGGGAACCCCAGCAGGCGGGGCTCGTCCGAGTTGTACAGGGCGGGGACCAATGGAATCACGATCGGCACGAGGAGCAGCCAGTTCCACGGGCTGCGGTCGCTCCGGGCCGGGCGCTCGTCGCTGGGTGGCGTGGTCAACACACTCTCCTAGGGAGAAGAGAGGCGTAACTAGCCTGTTGGGGCTAGTTATCCGGTTGCCCGGAAGCGTAATTTCGCGACGATGGCCCGCGCCTCACCAATCGCCGAACGGATGTGTTGGCGCGCCGAGCGGCGACCCGGCGACCCCCTCACCGGACGTGAGGAAGGATGATCGCCGAAGGGCGGTCCGGGTCGTGGAAGATCTCCTGGTCGGCCGGCACGGCCGTGTGACCGGTGCCGAGGGGCTCGCCGGTGCCGAGGTTGCGGGCGAGCCGGGGGTAGGCGCCGCTCGCCACGTGGACGCGTACGCGGTGTCCCCGGCGGAAGCGGTGGGCGATCGGCCACAGCTCGACCTCGACGCGGCGCACGCCCTGGCCGTCTGCGGGCGGCGTGCCGGGCAGCAGGCGCCGGACGCCCTCGCACACGTTCAGGGAGCTGCCGTCCGGGTGCACGTCGCACACCCGGACCACCAGGTCGGTGTGCTCGGTGCTGGACCGCAGGAACACATCCGCGGTGACCGGGCCGATCAGGTCGAGGTCCTCGCCGAGCGCCTCGCCGGTGTAGACGAGCACGTCGGATCGTGACTCCAGGCGCCGGTTGTCCCGGGGCGCGGAGTCGCCGAGCAGCGTGGGGCCCCCGACGACGGGCGTGGGCCGCGCCGGGTCGTAGTGGTACCGGTCGGGATAGGACTCCGCCGGGCCGGCCTGTCCGAGGCCGAATCCCGACTGCAGGTGCCAGCGCAGCTCCTTGGCGCCCGGCACGGGCCAGTCGTCGAAGTCCCGCCACTCCCCGGCCCCCGTGACGTACAGGCGCACCGGGCTGGCCCGCACGCCCGAGGTGTCGCCGAGCAGGTGGGCGCGGAACCACGCCAGCGCGTCGAGGTTGGCCAGGCGGCCGTGCCGCACGTCGGCGTGGTGCCAGGGGCCGATCGTGAGGTAGGGCTGCCGCCCCGCGGCTCGCATGGCCGTGTAGTCCTTGAGCTGCCACGGCAGGAAGACGTCGTACCAGCCGCCGGTCATGGTGACGGCCGCGTCGACCTCCCCGACCGTCGCCGAGAAGTCCCTCTTCTTCCAGAACGGCACGGCAGGGTCGGCGTGGTGCGTCAGCAACTCCTGGAAGAACGGCAGCGACCGGCCTGCCGCCAGCAGGTCCAGCTCGCCGAGAGGCCGGCCGGACAGCACGGCCCGCTGGGTACGGCGCGGGGCGAAGAGCATCGCCGCGCCGCTGAGCGGCCCGGACATCAGGGCGGTCAGGGTGCTCCAGCTCAGGATGGACTCCAGCGCGAACGAGCCTCCGACGTAGGCGGCGTCACGGAACTGGGACGCGGTCACCTGCGTGGCCATGGCCTTGAGGTCCGGGCCCGCGTACGGCGCTATCGCCCACTGGGCGTAACCGAGGTAGCTCGGGCCGTGCATGGCGAAGGTCCCGCCGTACCAGGGCTGGGCCCGCATCCAGTCGACCGTGGCGAGCCCGTCGTCCTGCTCGTCCAGCGGGGCGGGCTCGCCGCCGGACCCGAACCCGCCCCGGCAGCTCTGCAGGATCACCTGGAAGCCCTGGCGCGCGAAGGCCCTGCCGTACGCCAGCCCGAACAGGCCGCGCCTGCCGTACGGTGAGCGGATCAGGATGGTCGGCGGGCTGCTCACGCCGATCGGGATGTAGCGGTCTGCCAGCAGGAGGACGCCGTCCGGCATGGGCACCTGCATGTCCCTGTGGACGATCACCCTTGACGGGATCCGAGCCATGAGCGCTCCTCGCTGTAAACGGAGTCATACCCCGGTTGATGTAAGCAGCGCGTTACTCACTGGTAACATGCTAGTGCTATTAGCCGTCAAGCGCTGTGACGAATGTCACTCCGCCGCCTTCGCGTCCGATCGGGGACTTCGGGCGAAGAAGTGGCGGGGCGTCCGCGATGCCGCTAGCATTTGGCCATGCGAACCAGTTCACCTGCTCAGTGGTGGCGCCGCACCTAGGCGGCGCGTGTTTCGCATCTGTTGAGGATGGCCGCCCCGGGAGGCGGCCTTTTCCATGTCCGCCCGGGGCCAATCGAAGATCAAGAAGGGCGAGGCTCAGGGTGGACACGAGCGGATATACCACCGCGGGTGGCATCGACGTCGAGGTCACGACCGCCGATGTTCCGGAGTCCGTGCTCGAGGAGGTCGTCTCCTCGCTCGGCGAGCGTCGCGGCGGCGTGCTTTCCTCCGGCATGGAGTACCCCGGCCGGTACAGCCGATGGCACCTCGCCTACATCGACCCCGTCCTGGAGATCGTGGCGCGGGGGCGCAAAATCTCCGCGCGGGCGCTGAACGATCGCGGGCGGGTCGTGCTGCCAGCCGTCGCCTCCTGCCTGCTGGCCGCCGGCAAGACCACCATGGAGCCGACCGCCGGCCACGTCGAGGTCCACGTCGACGAGTCCGAGGACATCCTGCCCGAGGAGATGCGCAGCCGCCGTCCCACGGTCTTCACCGCGATCCGCGAGGTGATCGCCGCCTTCTCCGGCCAGGACGAGCACCTCGGGCTGTACGGCGCGTTCGGCTACGACCTGGCCTTCCAGTTCGAGCCGATCCGGCAGGCGCTCGACCGGGCGGCCGACCAGCGGGACCTGGTCCTCCACCTGCCCGACCGGGTCATGGTCATCGACCGCAAGCGGGAGACCAGCAGGGAGTATCTTTACGAGTTCACCGTCGACGGCGTCTCGACCCGTGGCCTCGACCGCACGGGGGAGTCGGTACCGCTTCCCCCCACACCCACCCAGATCCCGAAAAATCCGGATCAGGGGGATTATGCCGCGATCGTGGAGGCCGCCAAGCAGAAGTTCCGGCGCGGTGACCTGTTCGAGGTGGTCCCCGGCCAGGTCTTCCACGCCCCCTGCGCCGACCCCGCCGGGTTCTACCGGGGCCTGCGCAAGATCAACCCCGCCCCGTACGAGTTCCTGTTCAACCTCGGCGAGGGCGAGCACCTCGTCGGCGCCTCGCCCGAGATGTACGTCCGCGTCCAGGGCGACCGGGTCGAGACCTGCCCGATCTCCGGCACGATCGCGCGCGGCACCAACCCCGTCGAGGACGCCGACGCCATCCGCACGCTGCTCAGCTCGGTGAAGGAGGAGTCCGAGCTGACCATGTGCACCGACGTCGACCGCAACGACAAGTCACGCGTCTGCGTCCCCGGCACGGTCCAGGTCATCGGCCGCCGCCAGATCGAGATGTACTCCCGGCTGATCCACACGGTCGACCACATCGAGGGCCGCCTGCGCCCGGAGTTCGACGCCCTCGACGCCTTCCTCACCCACATGTGGGCCGTCACCGTCACCGGGGCGCCCAAGACCTGGGCGATGCAGTTCATCGAGGACCACGAGGCGACCGCCCGGCGCTGGTACGGCGGAGCCGTCGGCTACCTCGGCTTCGACGGCTCCATGAACACCGGCCTCACCCTGCGCACCGCCCAGCTCCGCGACGGGGTGGCGACGGTCCGGGCCGGCGCGACGCTGCTGTTCGACTCCGACCCCGCCGCCGAGGAGCGTGAGACCGAGCTCAAGGCCAGCGCGCTGCTCGGAGCGCTCGCGGACGTGGGCGCGCCCGAGACGCAGGCCGTACGCGCGCCGCGGGCGCAGCGGCCGGGGGAGGGCATGAAGGTCCTGCTGGTCGACCACGAGGACTCCTTCGTCAACACCCTCGCCGACTACTTCCGCCAGCACGGCGCGGACGTCCTCACGCTGCGTCACGGCTTCCCGCTCGCCATGCTCGACGAGGTCGCGCCGGACATGGTCGTGCTCTCACCCGGCCCGGGCTGGCCGTCCGACTTCGGCTGCGCGGCCCTGGTCGGCGCGCTGTACGCCCGCGACCTGCCCGTCTTCGGGGTCTGCCTCGGGCTTCAGGCGATGGTCGAGCAGGCCGGCGGCACCCTGTCGCTGCTGCCGCATCCCCAGCACGGCAAGCGGGGCCAGGTCGGCCGGGTGGGGGAAAGCGCCCTGCTGGAAGGCCTCCCGGAGGAGTTCACCGCGGCCCGCTACCACTCCCTGCACGCCAAGCAGCCAGGGGTGAACGGCTTCACGGTCACCGCGCTGACCCCGGACGGCGCCGTCATGGCCATCGAGGACACCGCCAACCGGCGCTTCGCCGTCCAGTTCCACCCCGAGTCCATCCTCACCGCCGAGGGCGGCGCCGGAGCCAAGGTCATCGCCAACGTGTTGCGGCTGTGCCGGGGTTCGGTAAAGGCCGGGACGAAGTCCCGGCCGGAGGAAGGGGCGCGGCCGTAGAGTCCACAGGCCCGGAGGCGGGCGTGAGCTGACGACCGAGGAGCGGGTGGGGTGGCGCCGATGGATCCTGACGACACGCTGCCCGCCTCGGTCCCGGGAATGGTCCGGGCGGCGCTGCTCGCCCCGCTCGTCGACCATCACTGCCACGGGGTGCGCCGCGACGAGCTGGCACGCTCGCAGTTCGAGATGCTGATCACCGAGGCGGGCACCCCGGCGCCCCCCGGCACCACCCACTTCGACACGCCGGTGGGCACGGCGATCAGGCGCTGGTGCGCCCCCGTGCTCGGGCTCGACCCGCACGCGCCCCCGGCGGTCTACCTCACCCGCAGGGCCGAGCTGGGCGCCGAGGAGGCGAACAAGCGGCTGCTGCGCGCGGCAGGGGTCGTGGCCTTCCTGGTCGACGGCGGGCGGGGCGGTCGCGAGCTGCTCTCCGCCGCCGAGATGGGACGGCTCGGGGGCGCCGCCGCCGACGAGATCGTGCGGCTGGAGCACGTCGAGGAGGAGCTCGTCCAGGAGGGCCCGACCGCCGTCGGCTACATCCACGCCCTCGAGGAGCGGCTCGGCGCCCGGGCGGCCCGTGCCGTCGGCCTGAAGTCGATCGTCGCCTACCGGTACGGCCTCGACTTCGACCCGGCGCGGCCGAGCCGCGGCACGGTGATCGCGGCGGCGGGACAGCGGCTCACCGAGCCCAAGCAGCGGCTCGCCGACCCGGTGCTGCTGCGCCACCTGCTCTGGACGGCGGTCGACATCGCCCGCGACCGTGGCCTTCCTCTCCAGTTCCACACCGGTTACGGCGACCCGGGCATCGACCTGCACCGGTCCGACCCATCACTGATGACGGGCTTCGTCCGGGCGGTGCGGCCGGTCGGGGTGCCCGTGATCCTCCTGCACTGCTACCCGTTCCACCGGCAGGCGGCATACTTGGCGAGCGTGTTCCCCCACGTGTACGTCGACGTGGGGCTCGCGCTGACCTCGACGGCCGCGGGGTCCGCCACGATCATCGGCGAGCTGCTGGAGCTGGTGCCGTTCCACAAGCTGATGTTCAGCTCCGACTGCCACGGCGTCGCCGAGATGTGCCACCTCGGCGCGCTGTACTTCCGCAGGGGGCTGACCCGCGCGCTCGCCGTCCGGCTGGAGGAAGGCGAGTGGAGCGCGGCCGACGCGGCCCGGGTGGCCCACATGATCGGATCCGGGAACGCCCGCCGCGTGTACCGGCTGTAGTGTCGGCGCCGCCGTTTCGCCGACATCACCTGGGTCATCGGCGCCGCCCTCCACTACGATGTGGGCGGTCGGAGACGAGGGGAACCGAACCGTGAGATTTCTGAGCGATGTGACAGTGGAGCTGGTCAGGCACAGTGCGGCCGACTCCGATGTGGTGTGGGCCGCGCGGGTCTCCACGGCGGGGGAGCAGTCGCTGGAGGCGGTGAACCAGGACCCGGAGCGCTCCAAGGGCCTGATCAACTACCTCATGCGCGACCGGCACGGCAGCCCGTTCGAGCACAACTCGATGACCTTCTTCATCAACGCCCCCATCATGGTGTTCCGCGAATTCCACCGGCACAGGGTGGGATGGTGCCTGCCTGGGGACGCGCGGATTCCCGTGGGAACGCTGAAGAACGGCGTGAACAAGAAGATCAAAGACATCTATGCCGACTGGCATGAGGGAGTCCGCGACTCCATGGGGCGGGTCCGTAAAATGCCCTCGTGCCGCAATCTCAGCACGCGAACGGTGAATCTCGACACCGGCCTCATCGAGTGGACCCGCATGGTCGACGTCTTCAAGAGTGGTGTCAAGCCGATCTTGAAGATCACCACGGTCAACGGCAAGGTCCTTCGTTGTTCGCCGGAACATGCGATCTTGTCGCGAGGCGCGTGGGTCAAGGCGAAAGATCTCGTCCCCGGAGACCTTGTCTCCGTCCAGGCGACGGTGCCGGTGGGGGAGTTCACCGGCGTGCCCCGGCGGCTGCGAGAGGGCATTCAGTTCTGGACTACACGGATGAAGCCGCAGATCGTCGGCGCGATCGACGTATGCCACGTCTGCGGAGGTGTCTTCGACTTCGGCGATCTCGAAGTGGACCATATCGTGCCCGTGAGCAGGCAGCTCAAACTGGCCTTGGACGAGGACAACCTCGCTCCCATCTGCGCTTCGTGCCACGAGATCAAATCCGGCAGGGAGGCGTGGGAGGTGGAACGGCGGCCGTCCAGGCTCGGCATCCGCGACGAAAAGGTCTCGTCGGTCGTCTCGGACGGCGAAGAGGAGACCTACGACCTCTCCATGCCAGGCCCGTGGCATAACTTCATCGCCGACGGCATCGTGGTTCACAATTCCTACAACGAGGAAAGCGGGAGATATCGCGAGCTTCAGCCCGTTTTCTACGTGCCGGGGCGGTCGCGCAAGCTCGTACAGGAGGGCAAGCCGGGTCGCTACCAGTTCACCGAGGGCGACGACGAGCAGCACAAGCTGGTGGCCGAGACGATGGAGCACTCCTACCAGCGGTCCTACGACGCCTACCAGGAGATGCTCGAGGCCGGGGTCGCCAGGGAGGTGGCGCGGGCGGTCCTGCCCGTCGGCCTGTTCTCCTCGATGTACGCCACGTGCAACGCCCGCTCGCTGATGCACTTCCTGTCCCTGCGCATCAAGGACGACCGTGCGGCCGTGCCGTCGTTCCCGCAGCGCGAGATCGAGATGGTCGGCGAGAAGATGGAGGCGATCTGGGCCGGGCTGATGCCGCTCACCCACGCCGCCTTCAACGCCGCCGGCCGCGTCGCACCCTAGACGCGGGACCGGACGCCCTCCCGGACGCCGGACCGGGCCGTGTCCTGGACGCGAAGACCGGGTGCCGTCCTAGAGGGCGGGCAGGACGTACACCTCCGCGCCGGGGGGTAGCGCGCACTCGAGGCCGCCGAGGCGGCGGGCGTTCTCCCCGCACACGAACATGCTGATGTGGCGGCGGATCCCGCCGTACTCGTCGCACAGCCGCTTCTCGAGCATCGGGTGGGTGCGCCGCAGCGTGTGCAGCGCGGCGCCGAGCGTGGGAGGGCCCTCGTCGGAGTCCGCCACGGCGAAGACCCGGACCTCGGTCGCCCCGCTGCCCCAGTGGCCGAGCGTACTGGGCAGCACGAACGTCACAAGCGTGACCGGTTTGGCCATGGGAGTCAGAGCACCGCCGGGACGAGGGGGCAGTCCCTGGCGACCGGGGGAGTCGTGCCGGTGGCGAGCAGCGTGCCCTGCATTATCGCCCTTCCTTTCGCGGTGTCGGGCCGCATCGCCTGTCCCCCCGGCTCGGCGTGCTCTCGCCCGATCAACGTATTCGGCCGCTGCGCGCGGATCGGCATCATCGTGTCACGTTGCCCGAGCAACCGCCGGACTCCGCTTGATTTGGGTGATCAGTTCGCCCGGATCGTCCTCTGATATCTGGTTGATCTCGGGAACCGTGCCTAGGGCGTGCTCTGGACGGTGTCCCGGTGGATGCGCGAGGGGGGGACCCCGTCGTCCTGGAGACGCCGCACGGTCTCGTTGACCATCGCCGGGGGACCGCAGACGTACACCTCGTGGTCGGCCCACGAGTGGAAGCGCTGCACGACCTCCGGCAGCAGGCCCCGCATCCCGTCGTACGCGGGCTGGTCGGACACCACCGGCAGCACCCTCAGCCAGGGGAACGCGGCCTCCATGCGGATCAGGTCGTCCAGGTCGTACAGCTCGGTGGCGGTGCGCGCGCCGAAGAGCAGGTGGATGTTGGGGCGCCGGCCGGAGGCGATGACGTGCTCGACGATGGCCTTGATCGGGGCCAGGCCCGTGCCTCCGGCGACGCAGATGATGTCGCGCATCTGGTCGTCCTCCGGCGGGACCATGGTGCCGACGGGCGGGCCGAGGAGCACGGTGTCGCCGATCCGCGTGTGCGAGACCAGGGCCGTGCTGACCCACCCGCCCCCCACGGCGCGCACGTGCAGCCGGATGGTGTTGTCGGGGCGTGGGGCGTTGGCGATGGAGAAGGTGCGCCAGACCCGGGGCCAGCGGGCGGTCTGCACGTTGACGTACTGCCCGGCGGTGAAGTCCATCGGCGCGCTGGGACGCAGGGTGATGACGGCGATGTCGGGGGCGCGCATCTCGTGGTCGATCACCTCCGCCAGCCACCACGCGGGGGCGACCCCGGCGTCGGTCTCCGAGGCATCGATCATCATGTTGGCCGCGGCCGTGTAGGCCGCCACCCACGCGGCCTCGATCTCGGCCGTCCACGTGTCGCCGGCGAAGCGCTTGATCGTCGCCAGGAGAGCGTTCCCCACGGCGGTGTAGTGCTCGGCGACCACGCCGTACTTGCGATGGTCCCTGCCGAGCTGCCCGAGGTAGGAGCCCAGGCTGTCGGGGCTGTCCAGGCTCCAGACGATCCGGGTCAGCGCGCCGAAGAGACGGTCGCGCTGGACGTCCATGGCGGGAGGGAACATGCCGCGGAGGTGTGGGCTCTCGGCGAACAGCCGCCCGTAGAAGTACGCGACGGCCTTGCCCATGACGGGCTGGATGGCCGAGAAACTTTCCTTGACTAGACGCGGATTTAACGACATTTACGGACGCCACCCTAATTGATCGGATACAGCATCCGATCTCGTTGTGCCACCTCCCTGACGGTCCGGGTCGAGAGCGTCCGGCGGTCCCGGCCCAACCGATCGCTCGAAATGGAGTCTTCCATTCCCACATGAGCCCCACAAGCGTTTCACCACAAGGTGACGTGAAAGCGAACTGTTAGTAATTGCTGGGTGATTCTCCGTAATGACCTTTACGTGAGCGGCGGGTTAGGTGAAAGAAAATCGCATTCGCAGTTCCGGAATTCGGTTATTCCGGCCGGACGGGAGGCGACCGCGGGACCGTCCTTAACCGCGGCGCCGGGCCTCCCCGCTGCTCGTCCGCCCGGGCGGCCGGACCGGGTGGCTGCCCGGAGTGCCGGGCCGTGGGAAGCTTGGGGCAGAAGGTGCGGAAGTGACGTGACTGATACCCGGATACGTGACACACCCGAAATGTTGTGCGTCATGATGGGTTTGCCACTGCAACTGGGCTGGGTGCCGCTGCGAGATGGCGGTACGACCTTGCGCGAGCCCCTGGAGACCATATGTCCCGACCGTTGATCGGTATCACGACCTACTTCGACGCCGCCCGCTGGGGCACGTGGGTCCGCGAGGCCGTGCTCTCGCCGCCCGCCTACGCGAAGGCGGTGGACAAGGCGGGAGGCGCCCCGGTGCTGGTGCCCCCGCTCAGCCTGGGAGCCATCGACGGCTACATACGGGGCCTGTCCGGGCTCATCCTCGCCGGAGGCGTGGAGGTCGACCCCGGTGCCTACGGCGAGGAGCGCGACGAGCGGGTCGAGGAGCCCCAGCCGCAGCGCGACAGGTTCGAGATAGGGCTCGCCAGGGCGGCGGTCCAGGCCGGCATCCCCGTCCTCGGCGTCTCGCGCGGCATGCACATCCTGAACGTCGCACTCGGAGGCACCCTGATCCGCTGGCTGCCCGAGGCGGTCCATCACGAGCGGCACGCCGCAAGCACGCCGCACGTGATCCAGATCAGCGTGTCCAGCAAGGTGGGCAAGGCCATGGGCGACCGCATCGAGGTCGCCACGCCCCACCACCAGGCGCTCAAGCGGCTCGGCGACGGCCTGCTGGCCGTGGCCTGGGCCGACGACCAGATCGTCGAAGCCGTGGAGCTCCAGGGCCACCGGTTCTGCGTGGGCGTCCAGTGGCACCCGGAGCGCGGAGACGACAACCGTCTCGTGGACGGCCTGGTCGAGGCCGCGATGCCGTAGGGCCCGTCCCTCAGAAGCTCCGGGGCAGGCCGAGCACCTGGGTGGCCAGATAGTTGAGCAGGAGCTCCTCTGTGACGGGCGCCACCTTGCCGATGCGGGCGTCCGCCAGCAGCCGGGCCACGGGATACTCCAGCGAGTACGCCATGCCGCCGTGCGTCTGGAAGGCGTGGTCCGCGGCCTCCCAGGCCACCTGCGAGGCGGTGAGCTTGGCGATGTTGGCCTCGGTGCCGCAGGGCTCGCCCCGGTCGAAGAGCCAGGCCGCCTTGTAGAGCATCAGCCTCGCCAGCTCGATCTTCGCCTTGACCTGGGCCAGCGGGAACGCGATGGCCTGGTTGGCGCCGATCGGGCGGCCGAACACCTCGCGTTCCTTGGCGTAGGCCACCGCGACGCGCAGCGCCACCTCCGCGCCGCCCAGGGCGCTGGCGCCGAGCAGGATCCGCTCGGGGTTGAGGATGTCCCACAGCACGACCGCGCCCTGGTCCACCTCGCCGAGTACGCTGGAGGCGGGTACCCGCAGGTCGTCGAAGAAGACCATGTTCGACGGGGTGGTGTTGGCGCCCATCTTCGGGATCGGGCGGTAGGACAGCCGGCCCGCGGCCACCGCCTCAGGCACGTCGACCAGGAACACCGTGAGCCCGTTGGTGCGCGGCCTCGCCTCGGCCGCCGGGATGGTGCGCGCCACCAGCAGCATCCAGGTGGCCCGCTGCACCCCGGTGATCCAGATCTTCTGGCCGTTGATCACGTACTCACCGCCGTCGCGGCGGGCGGAGGTCGATATGGCCAGGGAGTTGGACCCGGCGTCGGGTTCGGTCAGCGCGAAGCAGGTCTCGATCTCGCCGGTGGCGAGCTTGGGGAGCAGCGCCGCCTTCTGCCCGGCCGAGCCGTGGCGGGCGACGGTCAGCGCGCCGAAGCCGGGCGTCAGCACGTAGGTGAACGCCGATCCGCCGGCCGAGCCCGAGGCCGACAGGGTCTCGGTCGCGACGGCGAGCTCCAGCAGGCCCTGGCCGCCCCCGCCGTACTCCTCCGGCACGGCGAGGCCGAGCCAGCCGCCCTTGGCCAGCTCGGCCCACACCTCCTCAGGCCAGCGCTTCTCCGCCTCGCAGCGCTGCCAGTAGTCCATGTCGTAGCGGGAGCAGATGCCCGCGACACCGCGCTGTACGTCGCGGGCACTCTCCGGAAGCGTGAAGTCCACCGTGATCACTCCATTCCCGTCGCCGCGCAATGGTAGAACGGAGTTCGGCCGCCGTGCGAGCGTGGCTCAGCGGCGCGGCCGCCTGGCGTGGTAGACGAACGCCGGGGGCACGTTGCCCCACACCGTCCGGCTCGGCACGACCTCCTCGAACGCCTCCAGCAGGCGGCGGCGGAAGCGTATGGCCGGCGGCAGCGTGCGGGCGTGCACGTAGGCGAACGTGGTGAACGCCCCCTCGGGCGCGAGCACCTCGGTGATCGCCCCGAGCAGATCGTCCTGGAGCCTCGCGGGGAAGGCCGCCCAGGGCAGGCCGCTGACCACCACGTCGGCTCGCTCCAGCCCGTGCTTGGCCAGGAGTTTGGGGAGGTTCACGGCGTCGGCGACGATGATCTTGGCGGTCGGATGACGGTCGGTGAGCCGCGCCGCGAGCCGGGGGTTGATCTCGATCGCCAGATGGTGGCCCCGCCCGCCGAGGCGCCGCTGGATCTCGTCGGTGCCCACGCCCGTTCCCGGGCCGAGCTCGACGACGACCGGCTCCCCCCGCTCGGGCACCGGCGTGGCGAGCACCCTCGCCAGGCGGCGCGAGCTGGGCGCCACAGCGCCGGTGGTGCCGGGCGACCGTACGAACTGCCCGAAGAAGAGTGCTGCGTCATTCGCCATGGCACTGAACCTTAAAGAACAAAACGGTCTTCTCGCTTCCGCCGTTCGGCCGATCTCGTAGACCTCTGGAGGATGCCATCTCCGCCCTGAGGAGGATGCCGTCTTCGCCACGGAAAGGTGTGCCACCCGCTGACGAGGGTCCGTATCCCAGGATACGGCCCCCGGCCGGACGCCCCCACCGCCGCCGGGAGTCGCACACCGGTAGGGTCGGCACCAGGTCCACGAGGGGAGTCACGGGTGAGATCGGCGGAGGACCGTATCTGGACGGTTCCGAACGCGCTGAGCATGCTGCGGCTGCTCGGCGTGCCGGTGTTCCTGTGGCTGGTGCTGGGGCCCAAGGCCGACGGCTGGGCCCTTGCCCTGCTCATGGCGGCCGGGTTCTCCGACTGGCTCGACGGCAAGCTCGCCCGGGCGTGGAACCAGACCAGCAGGCTCGGCAGGCTGCTCGACCCGCTCGCCGATCGGCTCTACATCCTCGCCACCCTGATCGGGCTGACGCTGCGAGAGGTCATCCCCTGGTGGCTGACCGCCCTCATCATCGGCCGGGACGTCCTGCTGCTCCTCGGCGTCCCCGTCCTTCGCAGGCACGGCTTCGGTCCCGCCCTGCCCGTTCACTTCCTCGGCAAGGCGGCCACCGCGAACCTGCTCTACGCCTTCCCGCTGCTTTTCCTCGCCTCCCACGACGGCTGGTACGCCGACATAGCCCGGATCCTGGGGTGGGCCTTCGCCATCTGGGGAACAGGTCTGTATTGGTGGGCGGGGGCGCTGTACGTGGTTCAGGGGCGTCGGCTCATCGGAGGGGCGAGCCGGGCATGAGCGATCGTGGGGACCGCCCCGGCGAGTCCCCACGGCGACTGCCCGCGCGAGCGTGACCGTGTGCCCACCGTGACGCAACAGACGGAGGGTGATCTGTGAAGGCCGTCGTGATGGCGGGCGGGGAGGGGACTCGGCTGCGGCCGATGACCGCCAACCAGCCCAAACCCCTGCTAACCATAGTCAACCGGCCGATCATGGAGCATGTGCTCCGCCTGCTGAAAAGGCACGGCTTCACCGAGACCGTCGTCACCGTCCAGTTCCTGGCCGCCCTGGTGCGCAACTACTTCGGCGACGGCGACGAGCTGGGCATGAGCCTGCACTACGCCACCGAGGAGATCCCCCTCGGCACGGCGGGCAGCGTGAAGAACGCCGCGGACAAGCTGCGCGACGAGCGCTTCCTGGTGATCTCCGGGGACGCGCTGACCGACATCGACCTGACCGACATGATCAGGTTCCACGAGGAGAACGGCGCCCTCGTCACCATCGGCCTCAAGCGCGTGCCGAACCCCCTGGAGTTCGGCATCATCATCGTCGACGAGCAAGGCAGGGTGCAGCGCTTCCTGGAGAAGCCCACCTGGGGTCAGGTCTTCTCCGACACCGTCAACACCGGCGTGTACGTCATGGAGCCCGAGGTCCTCGACGAGGTCGCCCCGGGAGTGCCGGTCGACTGGTCCGCCGACGTCTTCCCCAAGCTGCTGGCCGGCGGCGCGCCGCTGTACGGCTACGTCACGGGTGGCTACTGGGAGGACGTCGGCACCCACGAGAGCTACCTCAAGGCCCAGGCGGACGCCCTGTCGGGACGGGTGAGGCTGGACCCCGACGGCTTCGAGCTCTCACCGGGGGTCTGGGTCGCCGAGGGCGCCTCCGTCGACCCCGACGCCATCCTGAAAGGCCCCCTCTACATCGGCGGCTACGCCAAGGTGGAGGCGGGCGCGGAGCTTCGGGAGTACACCGTCCTCGGCGACAACGTCGTGGTGAAGGAGGGCGCGTTCCTGCACCGCGCCATCGTCCACGACAACGTCTACATCGGGCCGAGCGCCCACCTGCGCGGCTGCGTGATCGGCAAGAACACCGACGTGATGACCGGCGCGCGCGTCGAGGAGAACGCCGTCGTCGGCGACGAGTGCGTGATCGAGGCCGAGGCCTACGTCTCCTCCGGCGTCAAGATCTACCCCTTCAAGACGATCGAGGCGGGCGCGGTCGTCAACACCAGCGTGATCTGGGAGTCACGCGGCCAGCGAAGCCTGTTCGGCCCCCGAGGCGTCTCCGGCCTGGTCAACGTCGAGATCACCCCGGAGCTGTGCGTGCGCCTGGCGAGCGCGTACGCCACCACGCTGAAGAAGGGCGCCTCGGTCATCACCTCGCGCGACTCCTCCCGCGCGGCCCGGGCGCTCAAGCGCGCGGTCATCAGCGCGCTCACCGCGAGCGCGATCAACGTGCTCGACCTGGAGGCCACCCCGCTGCCCGTCGCGCGCTTCCACACCTCCAACGAGACCGCCTCGGGCGGCATCGCGCTGCGCACCACCCCCGGCGACCCCCAGAGCGTGGACATCGTCTTCATGGACGGGAACGGCGCCGACCTGTCCCAGAGCGCCCAGCGCAAGCTGGAGCGCGTCTTCTCCCGGCAGGAGTTCCGGCGCGCCTTCCCCGGCGAGATCGCCGAGCTGAGCTTCCCCGCCAGGGCCGTGGAGGACTACACCCGCGAGCTGCTGCGCTGGGTCGACATGGCCGGCGTGCGGGACGCCGAGATGAAGGTCGTCATCGACTGCGCCGGCGGCACCTCGTCCCTGGTGCTCCCCAGCCTGCTCGGCCGGGTCGGCGTGGACGTGCTGACCGTCAACAACCGTCTGGACGACGCCTCGCCGACCGAGACGCTCGCCGAGCGCCGCAGGGACCTCCAGCGCCTGGCGGAGCTCGTGGGGTCCTCCAGGGCCGCTTTCGGCGTGCGTTTCGATTCGGTGGGGGAGCGGATCTCCCTGGTGGACGAGATGGGCCAGCTCATCAGCGAGGAGCGGGCGCAGCTGGTCGTCCTCGACCTGGTGGCGGCCGAGCGCCGGGGAGGCAGGGTGGCCCTGCCGGTGACCACCACCCGCGTGGCCGAGCAGGTGTGCCGATTCCACGGCGCCCAGGTGCAGTGGACCTCGACGGCCCTGGACGCCCTGACCACGGCGGCGGCCGACCCCGAGCTGATCTTCGCGGCCGACGGGCGCGGCGGCTTCATCGTCCCGGAGTTCGCGCCCACGGTGGACGGCCTGGCCGCCTTCCTGCGCCTGCTCGGGCTGGTGGCCCGCACCCGGCTGTCGCTCAGCCAGATCGACGCGCGCATCCCCCAGGCCAAGATGCTCAAGCGCACCGTGCCTACGCCGTGGGCCGCCAAGGGCGCGGTCATGCGGTCGGTCGTCGAGGCGGCCGACGGCTACCAACTCGACACCACCGACGGCGTGCGCGTGGTCGAGGAGGATGGCGGCTGGGCACTGGTCCTGCCCGACCCCACGGAGGCCGTGACACATATCTGGGCGGAAGGCGACGATCTGGACGTGGCCCAGGGCCTGTTGGAGCGCTGGGCCCGCGTCGTGGAGCAGGCCGTCGGCACCTGAACGCGAAGGGAAGGGCGCGTTCTGTATCGAATCAGGCGTTTCCGGTCACATTCGAACGGCGCGCCGCATGGACCGGAGGGCGGCGCGAGCGGTAGCTTTGGACCGGCGCGGCGAGCCGAGTCGGAAGCAGCGAGGGGCGAGCGCCGTCACCAAGCAAACGCGAGCCCCCCTCAGCGAGGACCCGAGCCAGCCCAGCCAGCAGCATGTCCGAACCCGCGAGCCTGCCCTCATCTTGACCTTTGCGACTCATCAGCGTAAGTTGCGGCATTCGCAGTCTGAGCAACTATGAGAAGCGAAGAACCGAGGCACGCCGCCCAGAGCACCGTCGCCGCGACTTCGCGGTAGGAGGCCGAGCCGATCGATGCCGAGCGTCTACTGCACGCAGTGCGGTCATGCCAACCCTGACGACGCCCGTTTCTGCTCGCGGTGCGGGTCGCCGCTGAGTCGTGTCGAAAACACGCCGGGGGACACCACCTCCACGATCTCCCTCAGCGGGATCGAGGCGATGGACGGCGAGGCGACGGGACAGACGCTCATCCCCGATCGGGCGGCCGTGGAGCAACTGCCTTCCGGCACGGCCCTGCTGGTCGTGATGCGCGGGCCGAACGCCGGAAGCCGCTTCCTGCTCGACAGCGATCTCACCACGGCGGGTCGTCACCCAGAGAGCGACATCTTCCTGGACGATGTGACCGTGTCACGCAGGCACGCGGAGTTCTACCGCCGGGGCGACTACTTCACCGCCAGGGATGTCGGCAGCCTCAACGGCACCTATGTCAACCGGGAGCGCATCGAGGAGCTGCCGCTGTCCGGCGGTGACGAAGTGCAGATCGGCAAGTTCCGGCTGGTGTTCCTCACGCGTGGGTGAGGAGGAGCGGTGATGGGCGCGCAGGCCGCCAGGGCGTTCATGGGCATCGGGGAGGTCCTCGAGATCCTGCGGGCCGACTTTCCCGACGTCACCGTCTCCAAGATCCGCTTCCTGGAGGGCGAGGGGCTCATCGAGCCCCAGCGCTCGCCCTCGGGGTACCGCAAGTTCACCCACACCGACGTGGAGCGCCTGCGCTACATCCTCACCGCCCAGCGTGACCGCTACCTCCCGCTCCGCGTGATCAAGGACCACCTGGACACGGCCGAGCAGGACGGGCCCACCGCCGCCAACCGGCCCCGTGCCGTCGGCGGCGAGTCGCCCGCCCCGGAGGTCCGGCTGAGCCGGGCCGGGCTGCTGAAGGCCGCAGGGCTGGACGAGGAGACCCTCGCCGAGCTGGAGGACTACGGCCTGCTGACCCCGGTCGCGCGCTGGTACGACGCCGAGGCCCTCACCGTCGCCAGGGCCTCGGGCGCCCTTGCCAGGTTCGGGCTGCACCCCCGCCATCTGCGGGTGCTGAAGGCCTCCGCCGAGCGCGAGGCGGGGCTGGTCGAGCAGGCCGTGGCGCCCCTGCTGCGCCGCCGCGCCCCGGGCGCCGTGGATCAGGCCGAGGAGACCGCCCGTGAGCTGTCCGTCCTGCTCCAGGAGCTGCACACCGCCCTGGTGCGGAGCGGTCTGAGGGGCATTCTGGGCCGCTGACGGAGGCGCCCGGACATTTCGGGGTGCGGGGATGTTACGTTGAATTTTGCGGCGATGGTCACGCCGCGAGCCGAGAGCCGCAAGGGAACAGGCCCGGAGCGGGCCGGCGACCCAATGAGACGGAGCAGCCTGTGTTGCAGATGGAGGTCGTGGGGGTCCGCGTCGAGATGCCCTCCAACCAGCCCATCGTCCTGCTCAAGGAGGCGAAGGGTGAGCGTTATCTGCCGATCTGGATTGGGATGACCGAGGCCACGGCCATCGCTCTGGCACAGGCAGAGGAGCCGCCTCCACGGCCGCTCACTCACGACTTGTTCAAGGACGTGATCGAAGCTCTCGGCGTGCGGTTGCAGACGGTGAACATCGTCGCGCTGCGGGACGGGATCTTCTTCGCTGACCTGGTGTTCTCCAATGGGGTCGAGGTGAGCGCGCGCCCGTCGGACTCGATCGCGCTGGCCCTTCGCACCGGTGCCAGCATCTTCGCCAGTGAGGATGTGGTACGCGAGGCCGGCGTCATCATCCCCGACGACCAGGAGGACGAGGTCGAGAAGTTCCGGGAGTTCCTCGACACGATCACGCCCGAGGACTTCGGTCGTGCGGGTTAGCCATATCGGGCATTTACGCTTCACGACGCGCCGGGCGGGATCGTTGACTGAGGATCGCCCCAGTCCTACGGTGCAAGGGAAACCACGGTTGTAATTCACGAACCCCCAGATCAGACCGTGGGATGAGAGAAAGCCGGAGGTCCGCAGTGGCGGTCAGCAGCGGCGAGGGTAAGACGGCCGGCCAGCACGATCCGGCCCAGCGCCAGTCGGCGCGGGAGCGCGCGGGTGAGCAGGGCCTGTTGTTCGACGAGCGGCCGGCGTCGCTGCCCGCCGACGTGGGATACCGCGGCCCGACGGCGTGCTCGGCGGCCGGCATCACCTACCGGCAGCTCGACTACTGGGCACGCACCCAGCTGGTGGAGCCGTCGGTGCGGGCGGCGCAGGGCTCTGGATCCCAGCGGCTCTACAGCTTCCGCGACATCCTTGTTCTCAAGGTGGTCAAGCGCCTGCTCGACACCGGGGTGTCGCTCCAGCAGATACGCACCGCGGTGCAGCATCTGCGGGAGCGAGGGGTCAACGACCTGGCGCAGATCACGCTGATGAGCGACGGCGTGAGCGTCTACGAGTGCACCTCGGCCGACGAGGTGATCGACCTGCTCGAGGGCGGGCAGGGCGTGTTCGGCATCGCCCTCGGCGGCGTGTGGCGAGAGGTCGAGGGATCCCTGGCGGAGCTGCCGGGGGAACGCGCGGAGCCGGCCGACCGTGACTCCATGGAGGAGCACCCGGGGGACGAGCTGGCTCGGCGCAGAAAGGCCCGCAAGACGGGGTGACCCTCGTCACAACGAGGGCGGGGGCGGTCGCCCGGGACCGCAGAGATCCGTAGGAAGAGCGGCGGATCTCCACTAACCCGCAGGTCAGCCACAAGTCCCGCGAACTCGGAGGACAGGGGTAACCCCCTACCTGGGGCGGGACGGTACGATTGGCGCAAGGCTTACGACCCTGTGCGGGAGAGTCCCTCCCACGGGCCGGCTCCGCGCTCCACGTGGTGCCGGTCGGTGACCGGGACGCCGAAGGAGCAACCTCCCCGGAATCTCTCAGGCTCACGTACCGCACAGGTGAGGCGACTCTGGAAAGTAGACGTGCCCGCCAGGCGTGTCTCACCGACGGTGCAAATCCCTTGTTCCGGGATGAAGCTCTCAGGTCGCGATGACAATGTCGCGCTGACAGAGGGGGAGACCCTGCATTCGCGCGCGCCCAGCGCCGGTCTCTACCCCTTCAGGAGGGCCCCATGACCGATCGGTCACCGCTTCGCGACCTCTTCGCACCGCCCTTCGCCACCCGGCACATCGGCCCGTCGGACGCCGGGCAGGCCCGCATGCTGGAGGCCGTGGGATACGCCTCCGTCGCCGACCTGATCGCCGTGGCGGTGCCCGAGATCATCCGCGCCGAGGGGCCGCTCGACCTGCCCGAGGCGGCGAGCGAGACCGAGGCCCTCGCCGAGCTGCGGGCGCTCGCCTCCCGCAACGAGGTGCTGACCTCGATGATCGGCCTCGGCTACCACGACACGATCACCCCGGCGGTCATCCGGCGCAACCTGCTGGAGAACCCCGGCTGGTACACCGCCTACACGCCCTACCAGCCGGAGATCTCGCAAGGGCGCCTCGAGGCCCTTCTGAACTTCCAGACCATGGTCGGTGACCTCACCGGGCTCGACGTCGCCGGGGCCTCGCTGCTCGACGAGGCCACGGCCGCCGCCGAGGCCATGACCCTGGCCCGCCGCGCCGGGCGCGCCAAGACCCCGGTGTTCGTCGTGGACGCCGACACGCTCCCGCAGACCAAGGCGGTGCTGGCCACCCGCGCCGAGCCGCTCGGCATCGAGCTGGTCGAGGCCGACCTCGCGACCGGCCTGCCCGGCGGGGAGCTGTTCGGCGTGCTCGTCCAGTACCCCGGTACGAGCGGAAGGATCAAGGACTTCCGCGCGGTCGCCGACGAGGCGCACGTGCGCGGCGCCCTTGTGATCGCCGCCGCCGACCTCCTCGCGCTGACGCTGCTCGAGGCCCCCGGCTCCCTAGGCGCCGACATCGCCGTCGGCTCCTCCCAGCGCTTCGGCGTGCCCTTCGGGTTCGGCGGCCCGCACGCCGCCTACATGGCGGTCCGCGAGGGCCTGCAGCGGCAGATGCCCGGCCGCCTCGTCGGGGTGTCGCAGGACGCCGACGGCCGCCCCGCGTACCGGCTGGCGCTGCAGACCCGCGAGCAGCACATCCGCCGCGAGAAGGCCACCAGCAACATCTGCACCGCCCAGGTGCTGCTCGCCGTCATCGCCGGCATGTACGCCGTGTACCACGGCCCCGAAGGGCTCAAGCGGATCGCCCAGCGCGCCCACCGGCACGCCGCCGTGCTCGCGGCCGGGCTGCGCGGCGCGGGAGTCGAGATCGTCCACGACGACTTCTTCGACACCGTGCTCGCCCGGGTCCCCGGCAGGGCCGGAGAGGTCGTCGCGGCGGCCCGGGACAAGAGCGTCAACCTCAGGCTCGCCGACGCCGACCACGTGGGCGTCACCTGTGACGAGAAGACCACGGCAGCCCACCTGCTGGCGGTCTGGGAGGCGTTCGGCCTGTCCGGGATCGTGCTGGACGACCTCGACACCGCCACCTCCGACGCGCTGCCCGCCGAGCTGCTGCGGACCACGGACTTCCTCACCCATCCGGTGTTCCACTCCCACCGGTCGGAGACGGCCATGCTCCGCTATCTCCGCAAACTTCAGGACAAGGACATCGCGCTCGACCGGTCGATGATCCCGCTGGGCTCCTGCACGATGAAGCTCAACGCCACGACCGAGATGGAGCCGATCACCTGGCCCGAGATCGCCGGTATCCACCCCTACGCGCCGGTCGACCAGGTCGAGGGCTACCTCCGGCTGATCAAGGACCTTGAGGGCTGGCTGGCCGAGGTCACCGGCTACGACGCGGTCTCGCTGCAGCCCAACGCGGGCTCGCAGGGCGAGTTCGCCGGCCTGCTCGCGATCCGCGCCTACCACCGGGCGGGCGGCGAGCACGAGCGCGACGTGTGCCTCATCCCGTCCTCGGCCCACGGCACCAACGCCGCCAGCGCCGTCATGGCCGGCATGCGGGTCGTCGTGGTCGCGTGCGACGACGAGGGCAACGTCCACCTCGCCGACCTCAGCGCCAAGATCGACAAGCACCGCGACCGCCTGGCGGCCATCATGATCACCTACCCCTCCACGCACGGCGTGTACGAGGAGACGATCACCGCGATCTGCGACCAGGTGCACGCCGCCGGCGGCCAGGTCTACGTCGACGGCGCCAACCTCAACGCACTCGTCGGGCTGGCCAAGCCCGGGTCGTTCGGCGCGGACGTCTCCCACCTCAACCTTCACAAGACCTTCTGCATCCCCCACGGCGGCGGCGGTCCCGGCGTCGGCCCCGTGGCGGTCCGCTCGCACCTCGCGCCCTACCTGCCCGGGCACCCGCTGGAGAGCGGCCCGGTGGGCCCGGTCTCTGCGGCCCCATACGGATCGGCGGGCATCCTGCCGATCTCCTGGGCCTACGTCAGGATGATGGGGGCCGAGGGTCTCAAGGCGGCCACCGAGCAGGCGATCCTGTCGGCCAACTACCTCGCCCGGCGGCTCTCCCCGCACTACCCCGTGCTTTACACCGGCCGCGACGGCCTGGTGGCGCACGAGTGCATCGTCGACCTGCGCCAGATCACCAAGGAGACCGGCGTGACCGTGGACGACGTCGCCAAGCGGCTCGTCGACTACGGCTTCCACGCACCGACCATGTCGTTCCCGGTGGCGGGCACCCTGATGATCGAGCCGACCGAGAGCGAGGACCTCGCCGAGCTCGACCGCTTCTGCGACGCGATGATCGCCATCCGGGCGGAGATCGCCAAGGTCGCCTCCGGCGCCTACGACAAGGCGGACAACCCGCTGCGCAACGCCCCGCACACGGCCGGCTGCCTGGTGGCCGACGACTGGACGCACCCCTACACCCGCACCGAGGCGGCCTACCCCCTGCCCGCGGTGCGGGAGTCGAAGTACTGGTCGCCGGTCAGGCGCATCGACCAGGCGTACGGCGACCGCAACCTCGTCTGCTCATGCCCCCCCCTGGAGGCATACGAAGACTAGCCCTCGGGGGCCGGTCCGGATAGGCATAATATGTCGCGCGCGACGGCGCGCCCGCGTCTCGAAGGCTCGGGGGGTTTCCTATGCGGAGGAGAGGTCCCGATGGCGGCGCACGAGGTGCAGTCCGGGCGGCGGCGGATCGACGACGCGCGCAGGCTGGCCGAGAGCGGTGAGCTCGACGCGGCGGCCGAGATCTTCGCCGAGCTCGTGGCCGACGAGGAGGAGGCCGACCGCGCCCAGGCAGCCGTCGGCCTCGCCGTCGTGCTCGAGCAGCGCGGCGACGTCCCCGGAGCCAGGGCCGCGGCGCGCGCGGCCCTCGCCACCGGGCACCCCGAGTACGCCGCCCAGGCGGCCTGCCACCTGGCGCGCGGGTTCGAGAGGGACCACCTGGCAGATCAGGCCCGCGGCGCCTGGCAGGCCGTGATCGGTGTCGGCACGCCCGCCTACCTTCCGGCGGCGCACATGGCGCTGGCGCGCATCGCCGCCGAGCAGGGGGACGACAGAGAGGCAGAGGCGGCGCTGCGGGAGGCCATCGCCACCCGTGACCCGATGACCGGCTCCCTGGCGGCGCAACGCCTCGCCGAGTATCTCCTGGCGGAGGGGGAGCCGGGCGAGGCCGCCGACGTGCTGATCGAGGCGCTTGACATGCCGGAGGTCGCCGACTCCGGCCGGCTGCGCGTGCTGCTGGGCATCGCCCATCTCGACATGGCCTGCGGGGAGTTCACCGCCGCCGCCCAGAGCGGCCAGGACGCCGACAGCGCCGCGCTCGCCATTGAGCTGCTCGCCCGCACCCTCCCCCTGCGCGGGCGCGACGCCGACGCCGAGACGGTGTGGACGTACGGCCTCGACCATCCCGACGAGGGCGTGGCCGAGCAGGTGCGGTTGCGCCTGCGCCGCGACGAGGAGCCGCAACCGGACGGCGACACGAACGTCTGACCACCGCAAGGCCGCCGGACCCGCGGCGGATCATTTCAGCTCGTGGCGAGGTGATCCTAGAACGGCCGACGCCTATCGACAACGTCGCGCGCGAGGCATCCCCCGGAAGAGGTAGAGGTGTGGTCCCCGGGTACGGTGTCGGCCATGCAGATCGTGACGCCACGCGGGCCGGCGATCGTGGAGGTCGACGAGGTGCCCGATCCGCGGTTCCTGTTCGTGCTGACCCACGGATCGGCGGGGGGAGTCGAGTCGCCCGACCTGCTGGCGGTCCGCGACGCGGTGGCCGCGATCGGGGGAACGGTGGCGCGGGTCCTGCAGCCATTCAGGGTCGCGGGCGCCCGGGCGCCGGGAGCACCGGAAAAGCAGGACGA
Source organism: Sphaerisporangium sp. (assembly GCA_025964675.1). Taxonomy (GTDB): domain Bacteria; phylum Actinomycetota; class Actinomycetes; order Streptosporangiales; family Streptosporangiaceae; genus Sphaerisporangium. Next base: position 25,639 of record JAOPYI010000177.1, read on the forward strand.
GGCGTGGACGACGCTGGTGGCCTCGCTCCGGGAGATGTTCCCCGGCCTGGCCCTGGCACAGGGCGGCCGGAGCAACGGGGCCCGGGTGGCCTGCCGTACGGCACGCGCGGTGGGGGCTCGGGCGGTGGTGGCGCTGGCCTTCCCCCTGCACCCTCCCGGTAGGCCGGAGCGATCACGGGCCGGGGAGCTGCGCGAGGCGGGGGTGGAGGTGCTCGTGGTCAGCGGGGACCGCGACCGTTTCGGGGTGCCCGACGCGGCGGACGCGGCACGCCTGGTGGTGCTCGCCGGTGAGGGACATGATCTCAGCAAAAACCCCGCCCAGGTGGGCGAGGTGGTGGCGAACTGGCTCTGCCCCCGGTTCTCTTGATCTCAGGCGGCGCTGATGGCCAGGTCGGTGGGGCGGTGCGGGGCGATGACCGCGCCGTTGGGCAGGAGCTCCCCGGTGTCCTCGAAAAGCACGATGCCGTTGCACAACAGGCTCCACCCCTGCTCGGGGTGGGCCGCGATCGTGCGGGCGGCTTCGCGGTCCGGCGCGGTGGTGGCCGGACAGGACGGCTCATGCGGGCACATCGGCGTGCCTCCGGATTTCTCTCTCGATCTGGTGCTCGGCCGGGGTCCTCGGTGCCGGCTGGACTGGCCGAGCCGATTCCCCCGCTCCCCGTTGGACGGGGCCGAGCCTCGTATGGTTGACGTGTGTGTGGTACCTCACACCTACAGAGTAAGTGTGCTGCGGGTCACACGCGGGCGACATAGCCCATTGGGACGGTTTCGAGCCTTCGACTAGGGGGTTCGAGGGGGCCCATGGGGCTGGTTCAGCCGTGTGACCTGCGACACTAGCGTGCCTCACGGAAGATAACGGTCCAAGCACGACTCGCCGCCGAACAGATAAACGAACGGTTACGTCTCCGCAAGGCCCCTGAGCAGGGCCTCCAGGCCGCGCTCGAAGGCGGCCACGGCCTCCTGTTCCGACTCGGTCCGCGAGCCCGGCAGGGGAGGGGCGCCGGGCTCCTCCCCGTCGCCCGCCGGGCCGGCCCAGCCCGAGCGCTGGATTTCCACCGCGACGCTGCCCATGACGTACGCCCGCAGGCTCCGCACGGCCTGCGTCGAGTCGCCGAGGCCGGAGGCGGCGAGCTGCTCGCCCTGTTCCCGGACCGCTATGAGGGCGGTGCCCTGGGGAGGCTTGGTCAGGGCGAGGGCGAGCACCCCTGGATGCTCCAGCAGCGCCGCCCGTCCGGCCCGCGCCCAGGCGCGGGCCAGCTCCTGCCAGGTCGCGGAGCCGGAGGGGTCGACGGTGACGGTGGTGACGTGCTCGGCGAGCGCGTCCATGAGCGCCTCCTTCCCGCGCGGCAGGTGATGGTAGATCGCCATCGCCTCGACCTGCAGGGCGTCGCCGAGGCGCCGCATGGTCAGACGGCGCAGACCCTGGCCGTCGGCGATGTGGAGGGCGGCTTCGATGATGCGCTCGCGGGACAGGGGGACGGGAGGTCGCTTCGCTGGCATAGCAGGCATGATCCGCATTGCGGCTTACTTTGTAAAGGGCGCCGCGCCGTACCGGCTGCCGACCATGTCCCCACGCGGCGTACGCTATGGCGAGCAACCAACGCCGGATCACCGGCGACATGCCGAGAAAGGCAAGGCGATGGCGTTTTTCCGTCCCAGTGTGAGCCGGGAGGCGGAGGTCAGGCACCACGCCGACCAGGAGGTCGGGAAGAGCTTCGCGGAGCTGCTGGAGAAGGCCCGCGAGGCGGAGCACGCCCTGCGGCGCGTCCAGGCCTCCAGGGCCGGCGCCGACGAGCTGCGGGCGGCCGGGCTCGCCTTCGACCGGGCGCTGACCGACGCTCTTCGGTCCGCTGAGGCGGCCCAGCGGGCCACCTTCGGCGTGAAGGCCTACGATGACCGCATCCGGCGGCGCAAGGGTGTGGCCACACCCAAGGGCGCCATGTGGACCGCCGAGGTCAACAGGCTCCGCACGCTCCGCGAGGAGAACCGGCTGAACGGCATCGCCCGCGTGCCGCGCCCCTTCGCACCCGGGCGCTGAGACCGGCGACGGCTTCCGCCCGGCCCGGGCGGAAGCCCTCGCCGGCGTCAGCTCGCCCAGTCGAGCAGCGGGCGGGTGTTGCTCGGGTGCCGCAGCTTGGAGAGCGACTCCTTCTCCAGCTGGCGGATCCGCTCCCGGGTCAGCCCGAGGTGCTTGCCGATCTCGTCGAGCGTGTGCGGCTTGCCGTCGACGAGGCCGAAGCGCAGGGCCATGATCTTCGCCTCGCGCGGGGTCAGGTTGCCGAGCACGCCGCGCAGCTCCGCTCCGAGCAGCTGCCGGTCCACGACCTCCGAGGCCTCAGGGGCGTCGACGTCCTCGATGAGGTCGCCGATGGTCGTCTCGCCGTCCTCGCCGATGGTGGCGTTGAGGCTGATCGGCTGCCGGCTGGTGCGCAGCAGCTCCTCGATCTGGTCCGGCGTCTTGTCGAGCTCCACCGCCAGCTCCTCCGGGGTGGGCTCGCGGCCGAGCCGCTGGTGCATGTCACGCTCGATGCGCGAGAGCTTCGACAGCATCTCGAGCACGTGCACCGGGAGCCGGATCGTACGGGCCGAGTCGGCGAAGCCGCGCTGGATCGCCTGCCGGATCCACCACATGGCGTACGTCGAGAACTTGTACCCCTTGGAGTAGTCGAACTTCTCCACCGCGCGGATGAGCCCGAGGTTGCCCTCCTGGACCACGTCGAGCAGGGCCATGCCGCGGTCGGTGTACTTCTTGGCGACCGAGACGACCAGCCGGAGGTTGGCCTCAAGCATGTGGTCCTTGGCGCGCCTGCCGTCCTGGGCGACCCACTCGAGGTCGGCGCGCCGGGCGGGGGTCGGCGACCCGGTCTCCAGCTTGTGCTCGGCGTAGAGGCCGGCCTCGATGCGCTTGGCCAGCTCGACCTCCTCCGCGGCGGTCAGCAGGGTGCGGCGGCCGATCGACTTGAGGTAGGTGTGAACCGAGTCGCCCATGACCGAGGACTGGTCGTCCAAGTCGAACGTCTCGCTCTGGAGCTCGGTCTCCTCCGGCTCGTTCCAGCCGTCCTCGACCTCGGTGCCGGGCTCGTCGTCCTGGCTCGCCTTGGCGGCGGTGGGGGCGGAAGCCGCCTCGGCCGTCTTGCGGGTGGTGCGGCGTGCGGTGCCCCGGGGGCGGGTCTCCTCGGGGGATCCGGCCGTGCCCTCCGGGGTCGTGATCATGGTGCGTGTCATTGCGCTCTTCGCGGTAGTCTTCACACTGGTGCTCTTACGGGTCTTGTTCGCCGGGCTGTCGGCCCCAGGGATGGCCTCGTTCTCCGCGGCCAGGCTCACGCCGGCCTCGGTCAGCTCGCGCACGATCGAGCGGCCCTTGGCGGGGCTGATGTGCGCGGACGAGAACGCCTCGCGGAGCTCCGCGAGGGAAAGGTGACCTTGCGCTCGCCCTCGGTCGAGGACCTGAGCGAGGGGGGTCGGGGTCGCCTCGCGCTCAGTCGAGGTCGCCACGGCAGTTCGGGGCATGAGCACACCTCCTCCGTCACGGAGTCGTCTTTTGATCGATGGGGTGGCGCGGCGGTTCGGCGTTCGGCGCACCAGTATCAATAACGCCAGACGGCGTGGTTTGTTCCCGCCATTTCCATTGCCGTCGCGAATCCCTCCTGATCGTCCCGCTCGTCGTGGCTGGTGGTTCCCCCTCTGCCCCGTATCGGGAACTTGACACGGCGAGGGCGGGCCGCCGCCCGGCGACCCGCCCACTGAAGCCCGCTTACCGAAGCTAGTTCTTCGGCTTCTTCTCACCGGTGATGACCGGGATCGGGAGCGGCTCGGCCTCTTCCATGCGCTTCTCGGTCCAGAACTCCGCGACCTTCTTCGGGTCGGGGTTCATCTCGCCGTTGGTGACGACGAAGTCCTTCGGCGCCCGGGTGGGCTCGGCGTTCTGGGGGACCTCGGGGCCGGGGATCTGGCCGGGTGCCTCGCCAGGGCCGTAGGTCTTGGAGCTTTCGGTCTGCTGGCTGACCTTGTCGGTCCTGCCGACCCGTCCCGAGGCGGCGGCCGCCGCGACGGAGATACCCCCGGCGAGGACCACACCCACCACTCCGGCGGAGATCCACATCTTGCGGGTTGGGTTCATCAAGGCGTCCTTCCTAGATCCAGCTGCCTGTATGACGTGCCGGATGCGGCTTCCGGTTCCCTTGACGGGACATTGTGGTCAAGAAGGATCCCTTATGCCAACAAACCCGGAAATAGCGCGCCGTATCGCCACAAGATCTTGCTTGCCGTTCGGCAGCAGCGGGAGCCGGTCATACACCACCAGCGAGCGCGGCGCGGCGTAGCCCGCCAACCGTGTCTTCACCAGGGCGCGCAGCTCCTCGAGGACCGGGGGAGCGGCAGGGTCGGCCGCGACGGCCACCGCGACGACCTCCTCGCCCCACTCCGGATGCGGCCGGCCGACGACCACCGCCTCGCGGACCGCCGGATGCCCGGCGAGGATCTCCGCCACCACCCCCGCCACGACCTTCCGCCCACCGGTGTTGATCACGTCGTCGGCGCGGCCCAGCACCCGCAACCGTCCCTCCTGCAGCACGCCGAGGTCGGAGGTGACGTACCAGCCGCCGTCCAGGGCCTCCGCCGTGAGGCCGGGGCGCAGCCGATATCCCGAGAACAGCACCTGCCCGGCCAAGCGGACCCGCCCGTCCGGCCCCACCGAGGCCTCCACGCCCTCGAGGGGGACGCCGTCGTAGACGCACCCGCCGCACGTCTCGCTCATCCCGTACGTCGTCACGATCCGCGCGCCGGACTCCCGGGCGGCGGCCAGCAGGCCGGGCGGCGCGGCGGCTCCCCCGAGCAGGATCGTGCGGAACAGGGACAGGTCGACGCCGAGATCGAGCATGCGCCTGAGCTGCGTGGGGACCAGGGACACGTGGTCGGCGCCGCTGCCGGCCACGCTTTCGGCGGAGAAGCGCTCGTGGATCAGCGGTTCCGCCCCGCTCAGCAGCGACCGGACCAGCACCTGCAGGCCCGAGACGTGCGAGGGAGGCAGGCAGCACAACCAGCGCTCGCCCGGCCCGGCCGAAAGACGGCGCAGCGAGGCCGACGCCGACGCGGTCAGGGCGGCGGCCGACAGCTCCACACCCTTGGGCTCGCCCGTGGAGCCGCTCGTCGCGATGATCACGGCGGTGCCGTCGCGGGCCGGGACCCCGCCGGGCGACGGCCGTACCCCCTCGGATGTGACCACGTGGGTGGGCCGCAGCGCCGCGAGCGTCGCGCGCAGCGCCGGGCCGGGCAGATCGGGCGCGAGAGGAAGCACGGCGGGGCCGTCACCCAGCAGCGCCTCGCGAACCATGCCGAACAGGGCGGGACCGGGAGGTAGAACCACCGCGTGCACAGGACGCTCACTCACGGTCGTAAGGTTAGTCCCGTTGAGAGGCGCCCCCCCGCCCGGCGCGCAGGTGAGTGAGGAGCGAGTGTGACCGTGAGCACTGTCGACTGGAAGCGGTCCGGTGACTACGAGGACATCATCTACGAGACCGCCGAAGGCATCGCGAAGATCACGATCAACCGTCCCGAGCGGCGCAACGCCTTCCGTCCCACCACGGTCTTCGAACTCCAGGACGCCTTCAACAACGCCCGCGACGACGGCGACGTCGGCGTGGTCGTGCTCACCGGTGCCGGAGACGAGGCGTTCTGCTCAGGCGGCGACCAGAAGATCCGCGGCGACGACGGCTACATCGGGCCCGACGGCATCGGCCGTCTCAACGTGCTCGACCTCCAGATCCAGATCCGCCGCCTGCCCAAGCCGGTCATCGCCATGGTCGCGGGGTACGCCGTCGGCGGGGGCCACGTGCTGCACGTCTGCTGCGACCTCACCATCGCCGCCGACAACGCAATGTTCGGCCAGACCGGCCCCAAGGTCGGCTCCTTCGACGGCGGCTACGGCGCGTGGCTGCTCGCCGAGACCGTCGGCCTGAAGAAGGCCCGCGAGATCTGGTACCTGTGCCGCTTGTACAGCGCCCAGGAGGCCCTCGGCATGGGCCTGGTCAACAAGGTCGTCCCCCTTGAGGAGCTCGAGGCCGAGACCGTCCAGTGGTGCCGCGAGATGCTCGACAAGTCGCCGCTGGCCCTGCGCATGCTCAAGGGCGCGATCAACGCCGTCAGCGACGGTGCCGCGGGCATGCAGCAGTTCGCCGGTGACGCCACCCTCCTGTACTACATGAGCGAGGAGGCGCAGGAAGGCCGCGACGCCTTCAAGGAGAAGCGCCGTCCCGATTTCTCCCGCTTCCCGCGCCGCCCCTAGATGAGGGCCTTCCACGTTCGCACAAGCACTCGCCCTCGAGGGTCGCCCGCCCGGAAGGCCGCGTCCGAGGAGGCCAGGTGAACCCCGCCACCGCGCTGTCCCGCGTCCTGGTCGACGAGCTGGTGCGCTGCGGCCTGACCGAGGTGGTGCTGGCCCCCGGCTCCCGGTCGGCGCCGCTGGCCATCGCGGTCCACGGCGACTCCCGGCTGCGCCTGCACGTGCGCATCGACGAGCGGTCGGCGTCCTTCCTCGCCCTCGGCCTCGCCCGCAGGTCCGATCGCCCGGTCGCGCTGGTGTGCACCTCCGGCACCGCCGCCGCCAACTTTCACCCGGCCGTGGTAGAGGCCCACGAGTCGGGCGTGCCGCTGCTGGTATTGACCGCCGACCGGCCGCCCGAGCTGCGCGCCACCGGCGCCAGCCAGACGATCGACCAGATCAAGCTGTACGGCTCATCGGTCCGCATGTTCAGCGAGGTCGGCGTCCCGGAGGAACGGCCGGGCCAGGTCGCCTACTGGCGCTCGCTGGCCGGCCGCGCCTACCAGCGCGCGCTCGGCCCCGGTGACCCCGGCCCCGTCCACCTCAACCTCGCCTTCCGCGAGCCGCTCGTCCCCGACGGCGACCCCACCTGGTGTGAGCCCCTCGACGGGGACGCGAGCGGCCCCTGGGTACGAGCCCGCGTGGCACCGCCCTCGTCGGGCCTGCACGTCCAGTCCACCCGCCGCGGCGTCCTTGTGGTCGGCGACGGCGCGACCAACGTGCGGCGGTACGTCGCAGCCGCGGGCATGGCGGGCTGGCCGGTGCTGTCGGAGCCCACCGGCGGCGGCAGGTACGGCGACCAGGCCATCTCGGCGTACCACTTCCTGCTCGGCACGCCCGAGTTCGCCGACGCCCACCGGCCCGACGTCGTGGTGACCCTCGGCCGGCCGAGCCTTTCCCGGCCGCTGCTGTCATGGCTGAGGGGTGCCGGCGAGCACGTCGTCGTCGCCCCCGACCTGACCCGCTGGCCCGACCCCACCCGGTCGGCCACCAAGGTCGCCGAGGTCGTCGAGATCACTGTCGCGGCCGGTGACGACGCCTGGCTGCGATCCTGGCGGGCGGCGGAGTCCGCCGCCCGCGAAGCCGTCGACGCCCTGCTCGACGACTCGGGCCTGAGCGAGCCCCGCCTCGCCAGGGACCTGGCCGAGGCGCTCCCCAACAACGCCCTTCTGTTCTGCGGCTCCTCGATGCCGATCAGGGATCTCGACCAGGCCATGCGGCCCCGGCGCGGCGTGCGGCTACTGGCCAACCGCGGCGCGTCCGGCATCGACGGGCTCGTGTCCACCGCGATGGGGGCGGCGCTCGCCCACAACGGGCCGTCGTACGCACTGCTCGGCGACCTCACCCTGCTGCACGACCAGAACGGCCTGATCCTCGGCCCCCGCGAGCCCCGGCCGGACCTGTGCGTCGTCGTCGTCAACAACGACGGCGGCGGCATCTTCTCCCTGCTGCCGCAGGCGGCCCTGCCCGACTCCTTCGAGCGCGTCTTCGGCACCCCGCACGGCGTCGACCTGTCGTTCGTCGCGGCCGCCACGGGCACGCCCCACACCCTGCTGTCCTCGATCGACGACCTGCCCAAGGCGATCAGGGGAGAGGGCGTGCGCATCGTGGAGGCCCGGACCGACCGCGAGGCGAACGCCCGCCTGCACGTGGCGATGCGCGACGCCGCCCAGGAAGCGGTCCGCTCGCTCCACTAGCAAAGGCGTACCGCCCTCCGGTCATCTAGCGCGAAAGTCTCCCCACGGTGCGTAAATGGGAACCCATCCCACGACATAGGGTGTGACTTATGCATGTCGAGGAATGGCTTCAGGCGATCCCCCCGATCTGGATCTGCGTGATCGTGGGCGTCGTGATCGGCCTGGAGAGCCTCGGCATCCCGCTGCCAGGAGAGGTCATCCTCGTCAGCGCGGCGCTGCTGTCGGCGCAGCACCTCGTGAGCCCGGTGTGGGTGGGGGTCTGCGCGAGCGCCGGCGCGATCATCGGCGACTCGATCGGGTACGCCATCGGCCGCAAGGGCGGGCAGCCGCTGTTCGACCGCCTCGGCAGGCGGTTCCCCAAGCACTTCGGCCCCGTCCACATCGCCAAGGCCCGGGGGGTCTTCGACCGGTGGGGGATGTGGGCCGTCTTCCTCGGCCGCTTCATCGCCCTGCTGCGCATCCTCGCCGGACCGCTCGCGGGCGCTCTGCGCATGCCGTACTGGCGCTTCCTGGTCGCCAACGTGCTCGGCGGCATCATCTGGGCGAGCGGCACCACCGCCGTGATCTACTACCTCGGGATCGTGGCCGACAAGTGGCTCAAGGGCTTCTCCTGGGTCGGGCTCGTCGTCGCGGTCCTGTTCGGCATCTGCACCACGCTTTACATCAAGCGACGCGCCGCACGAGTCGAGGAGCCGGAGACCGACGAGGCCGCTCAGCGCTCGATGAGCGTGACCTCCAGCGAGTAGTGCGAGGCCCGGTAGACATGGGAGCCGTGCTCCACGGCCCTGCCCTGGTCGTCGTAGGTCGTGCGGATCATCGTGAGCAGCGGCGCGCCGCGGCGCTCCTCCAGCAGCCGACCCTCGGCCGGGGTGGCCGCCCGGGCGCCGATGCGCTGGTTGGCCACGCGCATCCGCACGCCGGCCCCCCGCAGCAGCTCGTACAGACCGCGCTCCTCCAGGGCCTGCGGCGTCAGCGAGCCGAGGCCGGCAGGCAGCCAGTTGTGCAGGAGGGCCAGCGGCTCACCGGCCGCGTAGCGCACCCGTTCCAGGCGCAGCAGTTCCGTGCCCGCCGCGACGCCGAGGACGGCGGCGATCTCCTCGCCGGCGCTGACGGGCCGCAGTGAGAGCACCCGCGTAGTGGGCTCCTGGCCGGCGCGGCGCAGATCGTCGTACAGGCTGGTCAGCTCGACCGAGCGCTTGACCTGGCCGTGCACCACCTGGGTGCCGACACCGCGCTTGCGCACCAGCAGGCCCTTGTCCACGAGATACTGGATCGCCTGTCGGATGGTGGGGCGCGACAGCCCGAGCCGGTCGGCGAGCAGGATCTCGTTGTCGAGCCGGGCGCCGGGCGTGAGGTCGCCACGCCGGATCGCCTCGGCGATCTGCTCGGCCACCTGGAAGTAGAGCGGCACCGGGCTGGAGCGATCGAGGTCGATGTCCAGTCGAGTGCCCATGGCTTCTCCCGGCTCCGTGACTGATCGCTAGGTCACGAGGCTAGCGGACATCAGAATGTCCTGACAAATAGCTCGAGGAGATTCTGCGGATCGTGCGCAAGCTTGGGTGAGGTGACGTCCCTTGGAGCCCGGCGAGACCGCTCGCCGGGCCTTTTTCACGTCCAGGCACAGGTCAGGGTCATGGTGGCCGGCAGAGCGCTAGATCGGTATGCCCCAATGAAAGCCGATGAGAGTGGGCCATACGTCAGAATGTCACGACAAACAATTGACAGGGAGGTTACGTGAGGTTACAAACCTGACATGCGGCCGATCCCGTCCCCCGGGACGGTACGGGAGGTATCCATGAGGCGAGTCACCGGATTGATCACAGCGACGGTGCTGGGAGCACTGCTGCTGAGCGGATGTTCCAGCGGCGACAACACGACACCCTCGGCGGGCGCCCCCGCGTCGTCGGCGGCCGGGGGCCAGGGCGGCGGCACCTTCGCCGTCATCACGCACGGCGCGCCGGGAGACTCGTTCTGGGACGTCGTGAAGAACGGCGCCGAGGCGGCCGGCAGGCAGTACGGCGCCAAGGTCACCTACCAGGGCGACGGGGACCCCGCCAAGCAGGCCCAGCTCATCGACCAGGCGGTGAGTGAGAAGGTCGACGGCGTCGTGGTTTCGATGGCCAACCCCGACGCGCTGAAGGAGTCCATCGCCAAGGCGGTGGCCGCCAGGATCCCGGTCGTCACCATCAACTCCGGCGCCGACAGGTCCAAGGAGTTCGGGGCGATCACCCACGTCGGGCAGTCCGAGGAGGTGGCCGGGCGCGGCGCGGGGGAGAAGCTCAGGGCCGAGGGCGTCACCAAGCTGCTCTGCGTCATCCACGAGGCGGGCAACATCGGCCTGGACCAGCGGTGCGCCGGTGCCACGGCGACCCTCGGCGGCACCGTTGAACGGCTGCAGGTCGACGTCAGCAACCTCGCCGACGCCACCTCCAAGATCAAGGCGAAGCTCCAGACGGACACCGGCCTCAACGGCGTGCTCACCCTGAACCCAGCGGTCGCCATCGCCGCCCGCGACGCCATCAAGGACGGCGGCTCCAAGGCCAGGCTCGCCACCTTCGACCTGTCGGCCGACGTCGTCGACGCGATCGGGACAGGGGAGATCCTGTTCGCCGTCGACCAGCAGCAGTACCTCCAGGGCTGGCTGCCGATCACCTTCCTCTACCTGTTCAAGAAGAACCTCAACACCGTGGGCGGCGGCCTGCCCGTCAACACGGGCCCGGGGTTCGTGACCAAGGAGAACGCCGGGCAGGTCGCCAAGCTCGCACAGGGGGGCACGCGGTGACCAGCGTCGCCGCCGATGAGCGGATGGCGGGCGCCGGGTGGGTCCGGCGCCTGCTGATCCGCCCCGAGCTGGGCTCGGTGATCGGCGCCGTCGCGGTCTTCGCGTTCTTCTCCTCGCAGTCGCCGGTCTTCCGGTCGGCCGACGGCGTGGCGAACTGGCTGGACCCGGCGTCCACGCTGGGCATCATGGCCGTCGCCATCGCCCTGCTGATGATCGGTGGGGAGTTCGACCTGTCCGCCGGCGTGCTCACCGGCACGACGGGGCTGGTCCTGGTCACGCTCGCCACCGAGTACGGCTGGAACGTGTGGGCCGCGATGCTCGCCGGGCTGGTCCTGGCCCTGGTGATCGGCTTTCTCAACGGCCTGCTGGTGGTACGTACCAAGCTGCCCAGCTTCATCGTGACCCTCGGCACCTTCCTCATGCTGCAAGGGCTGAACCTCGGCGTCACCAAGGCGCTGACCGGCACGGTGCAGGTCAGCGGCCTCAGGAGGGCCGACGGGTACGACGGCGCGCGGGCGCTGCTGGCGGGCTCGGTCACCGTCGGCGGAGTGGACTTCCGCGTGGCGATCTTCTGGTGGGCCGGCGTCACGGCCCTGGCCACCTGGGTCCTGATGCGGTCGAGGGCCGGAAACTGGATCTTCGCGGTCGGGGGGAACGAGCAGGCGGCCCGTGCCGTCGGCGTGCCCGCCGCCCGTACCAAGATCGCGCTGTTCATGGGCACGGCCACCGCGGCCTGGCTGGTCGGCTCGATCCTGGCGCTGCGCTTCACCTCGGTCCAGGCCAACTCCGGCATCGGCCAGGAGTTCATCTACATCATCGCCGCCGTGATCGGTGGCTGCCTGCTCACCGGCGGATACGGTTCGGCGATCGGCGCGTCCATCGGCGCGGTGATCTTCGGGATGGCCGACAAGGGCATCGTGTTCGCCGGATGGGACGCCGACTGGTTCAAGTTCTTCCTGGGCGGGATGCTGCTGCTGGCCACCCTCGCCAACCGCCTGGTCCGCCGCTACGCCGAGGAGGCGCGACGATGACCCCGCCGCTTCTCGAGGCCCGTGACCTGGGCAAGGTCTTCGGCAGCGTGATCGCCCTGAGGGACGTCTCGATGCTCGTGCGGGCCGGCGAGGTCACCTGCGTGCTGGGGGACAACGGCGCCGGCAAGTCGACGCTGATCAAGATCCTCTCAGGCGTGCACGTCCAGGACACCGGCGAGTACCTCCTCGACGGCACCCCGGTACGGCTCGGCGGGCCGCGCGAGGCACTCGACCGCGGCATCGCGACGGTGTACCAGGATCTGGCGATGATCCCGCTGATGTCGGTCTGGCGGAACTTCTTCCTCGGATCGGAGCCGGTCACCGGGCGGTTGCGCCGCTTCGACGTGGCCCGGGCCAAGAGGGTGGCGCGCGAGGAACTGCGCGACATGGGCATCGACATCCGCGACGTGGACCAGCCGGTCGGCACGCTGTCCGGCGGCGAGCGCCAGTCGGTGGCCATCGCCCGCGCGGTGTATTTCGGGGCCAAAGCGCTCATCCTCGACGAGCCCACCTCGGCGCTCGGGGTCAGGCAGGCGGGCGTGGTGCTGCGCTACATCGCGAGGGCGCGTGACCGGGGTCTCGGAGTGGTGTTCATCACCCACAACCCCCACCACGCCTTCCCGGTCGGCGACCGGTTCCTGCTGCTCAACCGGGGCACGAGCCTGGGACAGTTCGACAAGCAGGACATCACCCGCGATGAGCTGACGTCGCTGATGGCCGGGGGTGCGGAGCTCGACGAGCTGGCCCACGAGCTGGGCCGCGACGGCCAACCGGGGGGCGTCCCCGACAGCGGCAGGCCGGCCGGGGGAGCCCCGTAGGCGCCTCGATCAGCTCAGCCCTCCAGGGCGTACCTCATCACGCGGAACTTGGCCTGTGCCTCGGCCAGTTCGGCGGCCGGATCCGAGCCGCCCATGATGCCGCAGCCCGCGAACAGCCGGGCCCGCCGCCCCTCGACGTAGGCACAGCGCAGGGCGATGCCCCACTCGCCGTCGCCCCGGGCGTCGATCCAGCCCACGGGACCGGAGTAACCGGCGCGGTCCATGCCCTCCAGCTCGCGGATCACCTCCAGCGCGACGCCGGTCGGCGTGCCGCCGACGGCGGCCGTCGGATGCATGGCCGCGACCACGTCGAGCACCGACGCGCCGTCGGCCAGCCGGCCCCGGACCCGGCTGGCCAGATGCTGCACGTTGGGCAGCACCAGCAGCTCCGGATCGTCGGGCACCGAGAGCGACGAGCACAGCGGCGTGAGCGCCTCGCGCACCGAGGCGATCGCGCAGGCGTGCTCGTGGCGGTCCTTGGCGGAGGCGAACAGCGCCGCGGCCTTCGCCCGGTCGTCTGCCGGGCCGGCTCCGCGGTAGGTGGTGCCGGCCAGCACCAGGGACTCGATGGCCTCGCCGGTGTGCCGCACCAGCAGCTCTGGCGTGGCGCCGACCAGACCGGCGCAGGAGAAGGTGTAGCAGTCGGGATAGGCGCGGGCCAGGCGGTCGAGCAGGATCCGCACGTCGATCTCACGCTCGGCCGTCGCCACCAGGTCACGGGCGAGCACGACCTTCTCCAGCCGGCCCGACCGTATCTCGCCGACCGCGCGGGCCACGGCGTGCTGCCACTCGGGCGCGGTGAGAGAGCCGTCGCCGTACACCACCCTGCCGAAGGGCGCGGCGGACGCCATGAGGTCGATGGGCGCGTCTCCTACCGTGGTCAGCCACGCGCGGCCGTTCCTGCGGCCCAGCACGACCCGGGGGACGACCAGCACCGACCCCGGGGCGTCGGGGTCGAAGGTGAACGAGCCGAAAGCGACGGGGCCCGAGCCGGGCACGTGCACGTCGTCGTCGATGTGGGCCTCGCCGAACGCCGTCGCGAGCCACCGCCTGGCCCAGTCGAAGCGGCCCGGGCCGGAAGGAACCGTCACCCGCGCGGCCTCACCCCAGGCCACCAGGCCTTCGCCGTGGCGGACCCAGGCGTAGGGCGGGGCCTGTGGCAGTCGCGCGATCAGGTCTTCCGGGTGGTGGATGGGGATGCTGCGAACCAGCGGGGGGCGGGTTATCCCGAGCGCGACACTCACTCTGCCCACCTTATGCGGAAACTGAACGCGTTCGACATCGGGTGCCCGTCTCACAGCCCCGCCCGCTCACGGTGATTCGCAGTCATGGGCGCCTACACACGCGTCATGCCTTGTCAAGCCGCGATAGGAACTTGGTCAACGGTAGCAACGCCTTGCCTGGAGGTAATAGAGCGAGGCCTTCCTGATCTCTACCTTGGTTCTCGATCTCTTCCCCGGGATCGTTCGTCCCAGGTGGAGGTGACCATGGTCAGCAAGTTCGCGCTCGTTCTCGCATCCGCGGTGGTGTGCGTGCCCGGCACGGCGGTGGCGGCGGCGGCCGATCCGGTGCCCACGGTCATGGCGGCGCTCGGCGACTCGATCAGCGCGGGCTTCAACGCCTGCGGGTGGTATCTCGCGTGCACCTCCCGCTCCTGGTCGGCCGGTGACGATCCCGGCGTCAACAGCCACTACCTGCGAATGCTCGCGATCGGCCCGAGCGTCAAGGGGCACAACCTCAACCTCGCCGTGGCGGGATCCACCAGCGCCGACCTGGCCGTGCAGGCCGAGAGGGCCGTGGCGGCCAAGGCCGGCTACGTCACGATCCTGATCGGCGCGCAGGACGCCTGCGCGTCCAGCGAGTCGAAGATGACGCCGGTCGCGACCTACCGCGCCCGGATCGACCGCGCGTTCGCGTTGCTCTCCCCGGCGGGTACGAAGATCTTCGCTGCCAGCATCCCCGACATCAAGCGGCTGTGGCGCATCGGCAAGGACAACGTCGTCGCGAAGTCGTTCTGGGCGCTCGGCCGCATCTGCCCCACGATGCTGGCCCACGCCGGCTCCACCGCCAAGAAGGACCAGGCCCGCAGGGACCGCGTCAGGGAGCGCGTCCAGGACTACAACGCCGAGATGGCGCAGGCGTGCGCGGCGTACGGCCCGGGGTGCAGGTCCGACGGCGGCGCGGTCTTCTCCTACCCCTTCACGCTCGACCACATCAGCAAGTGGGACTTCTTCCACCCCAACGCCGACGGCCAGCGGGCTCTCGCCCAGGCGACGTTCAAGCTGGGCTTCCCGTGGGATCCGGACACCCTGACGCGGGAGCCGCTCGCCGTCGCCCCGTGACGACCAGCGGCCGGCGGCACCTGGTCACCGGGCTCTCAGCGGGTCAGAGCGCCGTTGTGGCGGGCAAGCGTGGAGCGCCGGGTGAATCACGCGTTCCCCGGCCAGGATCCGCCGGACCTGCTGGCACGTCGAGCGGAAGAACGTCTGCATCTACTCCCAGCTCAAGAGCTGTTCCTCCCCCGAGGTCGCGGCGATGCTGGCCGTGCGCGACGGGGCCACGGTCACCGGCCGCGATCAACGAATGGCTTTGATGATCACCCGTGAGATCAGGCGAAGGTGACTCGGCGTTGACATTATGCAGGTAATTGCCTGCATAATAGGAGCGTGAGCCTCGAAGCGAGAACGGTGGACTCGGTTTTCAAAGCGCTGGCCGACCCCACCCGACGACTCCTGCTCGACCGTCTGCGCGAGCACAACGGCCAGACGCTGCGCGAGCTGTGCGAACGATTGGACATGGCGCGCCAGTCGGCGACACAGCATCTCGACATCCTTGAGCGGGCCAACCTCGTGACCGTCGTCCGGCGCGGACGGGAACGGCTTCACTATCTCAACCCGGCGCCGATCCACGAGATCGAGGAGCGCTGGATCTCGGGGTTCGACAAGCCCCGCCTGCAAGCGATCAGTGCCATCAAGAACCAGGCAGAGGAGTACGCCATGACCAGCAAACCCACGCCCGTGCCGACCTACGTCTATGTCACCTACATCCGCGCAAGCGCGGAGCAGGTGTGGCAAGCCCTGACGGACGCAGACCTGACGGCGCGCTACTGGGGACACGCCAACGTTTCTGACTGGCAGCCGGGCTCGAGCTGGGAGCACCAACGCGTCGACGGATCAGGCGTCGTCGATGTCGTCGGTCGAGTGATCAAGGCGGAGCCCCCGACGCGCTTGGTCATCACCTTCGACGACGCCCCTGTCGCCGAATCGCCAAGAGAACCGTCGGTCGTCACCTTCCTTGTCGAACCGCACCACGACATCGTCCGGCTCACCGTGACCCACGAGAACCTCGCCAACCTGGCGATGCTCAGCGGCATTTCGCATGGATGGCCCGCCGTGCTGGCGAACCTCAAGTCGCTGCTGGAGACCGGTGAGATCCTCCCGCAAGCGCCATGGGACATGTCCCCCGCGCACGCCTGAGACGGCAGCCGCCAATCGACACACTGGTGCCCACCCTGCTCCTGTCCAACGAGACGGTGCTGGTCGATCAGCCCGTCCCGCTGAGGGACCTCATCACCGGCCTCGCAGAAGTCGAGCTGCCCGGCCACACGCAACAGCTCCTGGCCCTACTGCCGCAAGGCGCCCGGGCCGAAGCCACAACATGATCTTCCCGCGTGCGGCGACTGTCCTGTCTCACTTGACCTTGTCCCCGACATGCAGATCGGAGAACGTCAGGTGAGACCGAGGAAAGGTCTCGCGAGATCGGAGGTCCGCTGTTAATCTACAAAGTAAAGGCCGTGGGATGAGTCGGCGACCCGTCAAGCGATCCGAACTTCCTGCACCTCCCCCTACAGCGAACCCAGCAGCCGTGCCGTGTCCTCGGGGCGGGAGAACATCGGCCAGTGGCCGGTCGGCAGTTCGTGAAGCTCCCACTCCGGGCCGGACACCGCCGCGAAGAACGGATGCCCCTGCTCGATCAGCTCCCTGACCTGGGCGAGCGGGAACGAGCAGGTGATCAGGGCCTTCGGGAGCTTGCCGGCGCCCCCGTCCCCGGGCTCGTCCCCGCTTCCGCGGAGCCGCAGGGGCTGGGTGAGGGTGCCGTACGGCTGGGGCGTCATCCGGGATGCGATCCGGGCCTTCTCCGCGTCGCCGAGGCCCGCCGTGCTCGCACCGCGCATCTCCTGCTGTTCCCAGGTCGGAGGCTCGTAGCGCCAGCCGTCGGTCAGGTGCGCCTTCACGAATTCCTGGCCCTCCGGCGGGTACAGGTCCAGCTGCGACAGGCCGGCGGCGAGCGGGCCGCTGTCCAGATACACGATCTTGCCGATTCTCTCGGGGATCTGGTCGGCCGCACCCGTGACCGGCGCCCCGGCGCCGCTGTGCGCGACGAGCACGACGTCGTGCAGGTCCTCGTGGCTGAGCGTGTTGACGATGTCGTCGATGTGCGTGTCCAGGCCGGTCTGCGGGCTTCCCAGGTGGACGCGGTCGGCGAGCCCTGTCAGCGTCAGCGGGTAGACCGTGTGGCCGGCGGCCCGGAGCGGCTCGGTGACGCCCTGCCAGGCCCACCCACCCAGCCAGAAGCCCGGAACCAGTACGAAGGTGCTCATGCGTTTCTCCCTTGAGGTTCTGTGCCGTTGAGCTTCACCGTAAAGTGGAATCCGGACAGAACCCGCCCGGATAAAGAGGGAAATACATGCCACATCCGGTGACGCGGGTGCTGACCTTGCTGGAGCTGCTCCAGGCGCACCCCGGGCTGACCGGAGCCGAGCTGGCCCGGCGGCTGGAGGTGGACGAGCGCACCGTACGGCGGTACGCCTTGCGCCTGGCCGAGCTCGGCGTCCCGGTCGCGGCGGAACGCGGCCGCTACGGCGGCTACCGCCTGCTGCCCGGGTACAAGCTGCCGCCGCTGATGCTCACCGAGGACGAGGCGGCCGCCGTCGTGCTGGGGCTCCTGGCGGGCCGCCGTACCGGGCTCGCGGTGGGGGAGAGCGCCACCGCGAGTGCCCTTTCCAAGATCCAGCGAGTGCTTCCCACGGCGCTCCGCGAGCGGGTGGAGGCGGTGACGGACACCGTGGGGCACACCTCCCGGGCGGCGGAGACGCCCCGTCCGGCCGCCGACACGCTGCTCACCCTCGCCGCCGCGGCCCGCCGCCGCAGGCGGGTCCGGCTGCGCTACCGCTCGTGGCGAGGGGAGGAGACCGAGCGCGAACTGGAGCCCTATGGACTGGTCTTCCACTCCGGCCGGTGGTACGTCACCGGGCTGGACCGGCTCAAGCAGGAGATCCGCACCTTCCGGCTCGATCGCGTGGCGTCGGCCGTACCGCTCGTCGACGGCTTTCCCGACCCGGGGGACTTCGACCCGGTGGCACAGGTGATGGCCTCGCTGTCGTCCGTCCCGTACCGGCACGAGGTCCGGGTGCTGCTGGAGACCACGCTCGCCGAGGCCCGGCGGCGGCTGCCGCCCTCGGTCGCGTCGCTGAGTGAGACGGAGGGCGGCGTGCTCATGGTGGGCCGTGCGGAACGGCTGGACGGTATGGCAACGATGCTGGCCGGTCTCGGCTGGCCGTTCACCGTGATAGCGCCGGACGCCCTGCGGGACGAGGTCGCGGCCCTGGCGGTACGGTTGCGCGCGTACGGCGCCCGCGAGCCGGGCCCGGCGGCGCCCGTGCCGGAGGAGCCCGGCTCCGGCGGGCCGGTCGCCTGATCGCCTGCCGGCACTGAGCGTACGGGAGCGGTTACCGGCGCGGTGGCAGCAGCGGGATGCCGAGACGGGGACGGTCGGCCGGGTTCGGGGTGTGCGCGGACTGCTGGGCGAGGCGCTCCAGCGCGACGTCGATCGCCCGCTCCAGCTGGGTGTCGACCCCCCGCGCGTAGTCCTGCGGGGTGATGTCGACTTCGATGTCCGGATCGGTGCCGTAGTTCTCCACGCGCCAGCCCACGTCGTCGAAGGCGAAGGAGAACTCCGGCTGGGTGGTGACAGTGCCGTCGGCCAGCCGGTGACGAGGCCAGATGCCGATGACCCCGCCCCAGGTGCGCTTGCCGATCAGCGGACCGAGCCCGAGCAGCTTGAAGGTGTGGCTGAAGATGTCGCCGTCGGAACCGGCCCACTCGTTGGTGACCGCGACCAGCACCCCACGCGGCGACTCGGCGGGGTAGGGAGTGGGCACTCCCCAACGCGGGAAGTCGTAGCCGAGCCGCCGCCGGGCGAGCTTCTGCAGCAGCAGCCCGGAGACGTGGCCGCCGCCGTTGAAGCGAACGTCGACGACCAGCCCTTCACGGTCGTACTCGGCGAGAAAGCCCCGGTGGAACTCGGCGTAGCCGTCGGGACCCATGTCGGGGATGTGGAGGTAGCCGATCGTGCCGCCGGTGCGTTCGTGGGTGCGGGCCCGGTTGGCCTCCACCCAGTCGCGATAGCGACCCGGCTGCTCGTCGGAGAGGGTCTTGACGGTCACCGTCCTGGAAGGCCTGTCCGCGCGCCTGATCGTCAGCTCGACCTCCTGGCCGGCCTGGTTGACCAGCAGCCGCGCCGGTCCCGCCGCCGCGCCGGCGGGCTGGCCGTTGATCGCCACCACCGCGTCGCCCGGCCTGACGTCCAAGCCCGGACGGTTGAGCGGGGAGGTTGCGTCCGGGTCCCAGGGGTCGCCGTGGACGATGCGCGCGATCGTGTGGACCCCGTCGGCGTAGGACCAGTCGACGCCGAGCTTGCCCTGCCAGTAGTGCGGCCGGGTGCGGTACTCACCGCCGCTTTCGTAGGCGTGCGAGGTGCCGAGCTCGCCCTGGAGCTCCCAGAGCAGGTCGGAGAACTCGCCGCGGGTGCCGACCCGGTCGACCAGCGGGAGGTAATGCTCGTAGACGCCGTCCCAGTCGATGCCGGCCATGTCGCTCACCCAGAAGTTCTCCCGCTGGAGCCGCCACGCCTCGCGGAACATCTGCCGCCACTCGGCCTCCGGGCAGACCGAGACCTTGACCCTGTCGAGGTCGATCCACCCGCCCGCCCTGCCGGAAGCATCGTCCTCGGACGGCGGCTCGCCCGCCCTCATCACACGCAGCCGCTGCCGGGAGCGGTAGAGCAGCGTGGCGCCGTCGTGGCCCAGGCGGAAGTCGGTGACGTCGGAGACCAGGGTCTCGCACTTTTGTTTGGTGAAGTCGTACGCCAGCAGGGTGCCGGAGGTGGACTCGGCGAACTCGTCGCCCCGGCTGCCCTCGACGGGGAAGGAGGTGAACAGCGCCTTCCCCTTCACGCCCGCCACGCGGTCGTAGCGGCCCTCCTGCACGGGGAAGGCGACGACGCGGCGCTCGATGCCCTCGAGCTCGATCTCCAGCTCGGGATCGTGCGGCCCGTCCTCCGTGCCGCCGTCCTTCGCCGGGTCCCCGGAGGTGGCGGTGGTCTCGGCCTCCGCGCCGCCGCCGGCCGGGTCCCGCCGGCCGGAGGTCTCCTTGTCGGAGGGGTCCTTCGCGGGAGGGTCGTCGCTCGACAGCGGCCTAGGCTCCGGCACGAAGGGCGAGCCGACGCCGGACCGCAGGACGATGGCGTACGGCCGCGTGCCGAGCGGGAAGCCGAGGTCGAACTGCAGGGAGTCGTAGACCGGGTTGAAGACCCGCTGCCCGATGAAGTAGAGGTATCTGCCCTCGGGGTCGAACGCGGGCCTGCTGTCGCGCAGCACCGGGCGGGTGGCCCGGTGGGTCTCCCCGGTGGCGGTCCTGTAGAGCTTGATGGCCGTGGTCTGCGCCGTGTCGGGGCAGGTGTAGGCGAGCCAGTCGCCGCCGGGGGACCAGGCCGCGTCCTCGATCCTGCCGAACCTGCTGCTGTCGGCCATGGTCAGCGTGGCCTCGCCCGTCGCGTCCTCGGGCAGGTCGACGATCAGCAGCTCGTTGCGGTGGTTGGTCACCGCGATCCGGGTGGCGCCCGGCGACACCGACAGGGCGATCACGCGCCCGGTGTCGAGCGCCGCCAGGCGTACCGGGGCGGCGCTCCCGTCGGCCGTCAGGACGACCAGCACCTCGCGGTCGCCGTCGTCGCTGGCGGCGGCCACCAGCCGCCTGCCGTCGCGCAGCCAGCTCAGCAGGCGGTAGCGCACGCCGTCGGGCTCGCCGTGCTGGCGGACCGGGCCCTCCCAGTTGCCGAAGGAGTAGGCCTTGCCGCGCGTGGTGATCGCCAGGCCGCTGCCGTCGGGGCTGAGCCTGGCGCTGTCGAGGTAGCGGGCGGCGGAGACGAACCGCCGGTTTCGCTGGGTGCGGGAGCTTCCCAGGCGTACGTCCACCGCGCGCGCCTCACCCTGGTCGGGGTCGAGCAGGTAGAGCTCGGCCCCCGCGTGGTAGACCAGCCGCCTGCCGTCGCCGGCGAGGTTACGGGCGTAGTAGCCGGTGTGGTCGGTGTGCCGCTGGAGGTCCTCACCCGTGGGCGTGCAGGAGTAGACGTTGCCGACGCCCTCGTGGTCGGACAGGAAGTAGACGCGCGAGCCCGCCCAGCACGGGGAGGCGAGGTTCCCGGCCAGGGAGATCAGCCGCGTGAACTCGCCGTCGCCCTCCCGGTCGACCCACAGGTCGCCGACGGTGCCGCCCCGGTAGCGCTTCCAGCGTGCCGGGTCGGCGGTGTTGCGGCCGAGCACGACCGCCCCGCCGGGACCGTAGGAGACGGAGTTGGCCGGCCCGTAGGGCAGGCGCTCGGAGATGCCGCTCTCGTCGACGCGGTGCAGCCACTTGCGCCGGCCGAACGGCTCGCACTCGTCGCTGGCGTAGATCACCCCGCCGCCGGGGTCCCAGCCGGTGACCGTGCACTGCGCCCCGCCGTAGGTCATCCGGCGGCCGGCGCCGCCGTCGGCGGGCATGACGTAGACCTCCTCGGGCCCTTCCTCGCGCCCGACGAAGGCGATCTGGGCGCCGTCGGGGGAGAAACGGGGGTACCCGGCTTCGGCGACGCCCGCGGTCAGGCGGAAGGCCCTTCCCCCCTCGGCGGGCACCATCCACAGGTCGTCCTCCGCGGCGAAGACGACGTCCTGGCCGAAGATGGTGGGGAAGCGCAGATAAGCGGACATCGATCCTCGCGTTCGGGCCGGGGGCTTCCATGATCAGGCACCCGTGCCGCCGCGTCGAGACCGTGGACCCGCCGTCTCCGGCGCTGGGGAGCGCCGTGCGCCCCGCGACTCGAGGTCGCCGGACGTGACGGGCCGGATCTGCCTGCCCGTGCGGTGGCGGGGGGTGGGTGCCTGATCATGCTTTACGCAGATGCCCAATTTATGGGCTGTGTCCGCCCCGTTGTACAGCTCACCGGGATCGTCCGGTCAGCGGGTCACCGCGCCTCGTCGGGACCGGCGACCCGCTTGTCCTCTTCTTCGCGTTTATTCTGTTTGGTCTCGCGTGTGGCCTTGATAGCCGCTTTCTTGGCCTTTCCTGTGGCCTTGGTGGACTTTTTTCGTGTTCCCGCCATGATTCCCCCTGTACTCATGGGTCGACCATTGAGTGACAATGCGCCATATTCGACGCATCACCCGCGTTAAATACCCAAGAGCGGAGTCAATCACCCATACGTGTCTTTCGGGTCTTACAGCAGAGTGAGCTGCTCGGGACCGGCGGGGCTCACGGGAGGAGCAGGGGGCCGGATGCGCCGCGCCGCGGCCGAGGAGGATCGGCCGACCCCGCTCCGGGCGGCCAGCTCCTTCACCTGACGGGCGATCCGCTCCTGGTAGGCCTTCGGCGCGTAGGCGCCGCGGCCGTACAGCTCGAGGTAGCGCGGGACCAGGCGAGGGTGCTCGCGGGCCAGCCAGCCGAGGAACCACTCGCGCGCCCCCGGCCGCAGATGCAGCACGATCGGGACGACGTGGGTGGCGCCGGCCTCGGCGATCTGCCGCACCGTGCGCGCCAGGGCCTGCGGCGAATCGGTGAGATAGGGGAGGATCGGCGCCATCAGCACGCCGCACGCCAGGCCATGCTCGGTGAGGGTGGCGCAGACCTCGAGCCGCCTGCCCGGCCGGGGGGTGCCGGGCTCGACCGAGCGCCACAGCTCGTCGTCGACGAACCCGATCGACAGCGAGGTGCCGACGTCGGTCAGCTCGGCGGCCTCGGTCAGCAGGTCGAGGTCGCGCAAGATGAGCGAGCCCTTGGTGAGGATGGAGAACGGGTTCCTGGCGTCCCTCAGCGCGGCCAGGATGCCCCGCATCAGCTCGTAGCGCCCCTCGGCGCGCTGGTAGCAGTCGACGTTGGTGCCCATGGCGATGTGATGGCCGCCCCAGCCCGGGGCGGCGAGCTCCTTGCGGACCAGCTCCGGGGCGTTCACCTTGACCACGATCTTGGAGTCGAAGTCGTGCCCGGCATCGAGGTCGAGGTATTCATGGGTCTTGCGCGCGAAGCAATATGTGCACGAATGCGTGCATCCCCGATAGGGGTTGATCGTCCATTGGAAAGGGACGTGGCTGGCCGCCGGAACGCGGTTGACGATGGAACGGGCGTGGATCTCATAGAAGGTCATGCCCCGGAACTCCGGGGTCGGGAAAGTCCTGGTGACCGCGCCACGGGCGAACAGCGGCACGGCGGCGCCCTGGCCGGTGTCGGTCAGGCGCAGGTTGTCCCAGCGCATGGCATGATTAGAACAGAGGTTCGAGAAAGATCGCAACTCCTGAAGCGGCGGTAAAAAGCAGGCCTGCGTAAGGCTAAAGATCTTCGTCCTGGGCAGAACCTCGGCACACCGCTGCGTTGCCGGGAGGTGCGGCATGGCCTGGTCGCAGGACGAGGAGCGAATGCTTGCCCAGATCGAGAATTACCTCACCGATGAGGACCCGCGACTCGCCGCCCGGCTGGAGTCGTTCAACGAGCGCGTGCAGCGCAAGGAGACCGGACGGCAGAAGCGCGCCGCCCGAGTGGGCCGGGGCCGCCTCACCAGATCGACCATCATCATCCTGGTGAGCTGGCTGCTGATCGCCACCCTGATCGCGACGCTGTTGATCATGGTCTTCCGCCACGACGCGGCGGCACTGCCCATGTGAGTGCGGCACCACGCGCCCGCCTCACCCTACGGCCGTCCCGCACGGGTCCACTGAGACGGGTCTCGTACCCGGACGGCGGATTTCCCGCCCCCGGGCCGGTCGCTCAGCCCGGCCGGTTGGGGCCGGCTAGCCCAGGCCGCGCAGGAAGTCGGCGGCGGCCGGGGCCGCGACCTCGCCGCCCATGCCCCCCGCCTCGACGACCACGGCGAACGCGACATCGCCGCGGAAGCCGATGAACCACGCGTGGGAGTCGAGCTTCGGGCCGGTGCCGAACTCCGCGGTGCCCGTTTTGCCGGAGGTGCCCTTGGGCAGGCCTGCCCCCTTGGCGGTGCCCTTGGTCACCACGGCCGCCATCATCGTGCGAAGGTCGCTCGCGACCGAGCCCGGGAGCTGCTGCGGCTGGGCCTTCTGCTTCAGCTCGGGCACCAGGGTCGGTGGCCGCCAGGTGCCGTCGGCCACCGCGGCGGCGACGGACGCCATCACCAGCGGGCTCGCGGTGATGCGTCCCTGGCCGAAGGCCTCGGCCGCGAGGTCGGCGTCGCTGGTCGGCTTGGGCATGCTGCCCTTGGTCGCGGGGACGCCGATGGTGAGGGGCTGGTTGAAGCCCATCTTCGAGGCGATGTCGTACAGCTTGCCGCCGGCGAGGTACTGGGCGGCGAGCGGGGCGAACGTCGTGTTGCAGGAGTGGGCGTAGGAGTCCAGGAACGTGAGCGAGCCGAACGACTCGTGATCGGAGTTGCGGATCGGCAGCCCGCCGATGGTCGCCTTCGCGGGGCAGCTGACATTCTGGCCGGGGGTGAGCCCTTCGGCGAGCAGGCCGGCGGCGGTGACGGTCTTGAAGGTCGACCCGGGCGGGTAGCGCCCGTCGAGGGCCCGGTTGAACCCGCCGCGGTTGTTGACCACCGCGAGGATCTCGCCGGTGGAAGGCCGGATCGCCACCAGCGAGGACGGCTTGTCGAGGGTGCGCACGGCCTCGACGGCCGCCTTCTGCGCGCGCGGATCCAGGCTGGTGCGCACGGCCGTGCCGGGGGAGCCTTCGATGCTCTTGACCGTCTTGACGGCCTTCTTGGAGCCGTCGACGACGACGATCTCGGTGGTCGGGACGCCCGCCAGCTTCTTCTGGAACGTCTCCTGCAGCCCGCCCCTGCCGACCACGTCACCCGGCTTGTAGGACGACCCCAGCTTGGCGACGTCCTTGGGCGTCGCCTTGTCGAGGTATCCGGTGAGCTGCTGCACCGACCCGCCCACGCCGCCCTGGTCGAGGCGGCCTCCGCCGGCGTCCTCGACCGCGGCCCGTTGCGGCCAGGTGGTCTTCAGCGCCAGGTGCGTGGAACCGGTCATCGAGGGGTGCACGGCCCCGGGAGTCCAGGCGACCTTCCAGTAGTGGTCCTTGACCACCAGGTCGAGCGAGCCGGTGTAGGTCCAGTCGCCGATGTCCTTCAGCGCCAGGGTCGTGGTGTAGGCGGCCTTGGCCCGCGCGTCACCCGCCGGGGTCACCGCGCCCAGCCTCACGGTGGTCCTCTCGGCGCCGAGGTTCGCGGCCAGCCCGGCGTAGGCGGCGTCGAACCCGGTCGCAGGCGAGGCCAGGTCGGCGCGCATGGCGGCGAGGTCGCCGCGTGACCAGGCGGACGCGAAGTGCCCCGCGGTCTGCTCGGCGCTGCCCCTGGTGTGCAGAACGTAGTAGGCGCCACCGGCGGCGGCCCCCGCCGCCAGCGCGGTGGCCACTGACGTGATCGCGATGATACGGCCGCGCGGCACGCGTCACCCCCCGGTGTCTGGACGTGCCCCCGAGCCTAGCGCGCGGATTTCGCGGTCTTCGCCGCTTCGCCGGGACGTGATCGGCTCAGGCGGCCTCCGTGGCCCGCTCTTTCTGGCTGGAGGCGTACGACGGGACGTACTCCTGGCCCGAGAGCCGCTGGATGGCCTTCATGACCTCGTCGGTGACCGTCCGCCGGTCCCTGGCCCTGCCCGGGTCGCCCGTGAACGTCATCGGCTCGCCGATGCGGACGCCGATCTTGGCGATCCTCGGCACCGAGGCCCCGCGCGGCAGCACGCGGTCGGTGTTGACCATCGCGACGGGGATGACCGGCACGCCCGCCGTCAGCGCCAGCCAGGCGACGCCGATCTTGCCACGGTAGAGCCGCCCGTCGGGGGAGCGGGTGCCCTCGGGGTAGATGCCGAACAGCTCGCCGCCCTTCAGCACCTGCATGGCCGAGTCCAGCATGGCCTGCGCCGCCGTGGCGCTCTCCCTGTCGATCGCCACCTGCCCGGTGCCGCGCATGAACATGGCCATCAGGCGGTTGCCGGTGAAGTATTCGGACTTGGCGACGAAGGTGACCTGTCTTGGAAGCATCAGCGGGAGGAAGACCGAGTCCACGATGGACAGGTGATTGGAGGCCAGGAGCGCCGGTCCCGACCTCGGGACGTTGGCCGCCCCTGTCACCTTGGGGCGCCACAGCAGCCGCAGGACGGGACTGCTGATGATCTTTGTGATGCGATACAGCACGGACTCTCCCGGTGTGCGGACGGCCAATGCCAACCATACGGCCCGGAGAGGAAACCTTGTGTTACGGCAGCCCACAAACTGTTACATCGTCGTACAACGAAGCGCCCCGCAAGGCGAGCTTGCGGGGCGCTTCGTTTAAGGCCGATGTGGCGGTCGCCTCCTCGGCGAGATGCACAACACGGCTCCAGCCGAACGGTATTCCGTGAAGGCGGTAATTGCGGCCCGGGGGACACAAACCACATCGGCTACTCGACTCTAACCCACTCCCGGCGGTCCTTATTCCAGACCTGCCGTTCCCAGGGGTGAACGTGTGCGGATCCTGGGGGAGGACGGCGGACCATGCCGGACACCGAGCGGCTCGTCCCGCGCCGGGGCAAGAACAGGCCCCGGAGCCCTTCGCCGAAGCGCCGCCTGGCGAGCGGTGGTGCGTCACGCCCATGCGGATCATCCGGGTGCCTGCCCGGGTCCGCGCGCTGACCGCCCCAGAAGTCCGTTCCAAGCCACTCATGCGGCGGTAGGTGTCCGGGCCCCGTTCCGCCTGCCCGTTTCGACACCGAGACTTTGCCTTTGAGGCGTAATCTCGCTGGTCAAAGCTGCAAAATAGTGGTGTGGGCGGAAAGTGGACCGAGTTCTCCGCACGGCACCGCGGATTGGTCGGGGACGTGCTGCTGGCGGCCGCCGTCCTGGCCTTCACGATCCCGACGGCGCTCACGGGCCGGTCCTTCTCGCTGTTCTTCAACGCACCGCGGTGGCTGCAGATCCTCTCGGGGGTCACCGCGGGGGCGTCGATGCTGCTGCGGCGCCGCACGGCCTGGCCCATGATCATCGCTGCTGCCGCCTGCGCCGCGCTCACCGGGCAGACCGTGCCGATGACCCTCGCCGCCTACTCCATGACGGCGGAGGACAAGGTGCGCCGCTGGCAGTGGGTGGCCGTGGCGCTGATGGCGGTCTACATCGTGGTGGACTACGTGGACCCCCACACCGACGCGTTCCTTTACCTCATCACGGTGCGGGCGTTGACGCTGGTGTACCTGCCCGCGGTGGTAGGGACGTGGGTGCGTGAGTACCGCCGCATGATCGCCGAACTGCGGGCGGGGGTCCGGTTGCGTGAGGAGCACGCCGCCTGCCGGGAGCGGCGGTGGATCGCGGGCGAGTTGCACGACACCGTGACGCACGCGGTCACCGCCATGGTCCTCAACGCGGGCATCATTTCGGGTTCGCAGGATCCGGCCGAGGTCAGCAAGCTGGCCACCACCATCGAGGACAAGGGTGTGCAGGCGCTCACGGAGCTACGCGACCTGCTCACGGTGCTCCGGCGCGAGGAGGTGTACCAGTCGGCGAAAGGGGCGGAGGCCATCCCAGGGCTGGTGAAGGACGCCAGGGCCAGCGGCCTGCGGGTCGGCCTGCACTTCGACATTTCACAGGTCCTGCCGGGGAAGATCGGGCACGCGTGCTTCCGGGTGGTCCAGGAGGGGCTCAACAACGTCCGCAAGCACGCGCCCGCGTCCCAGGTGCAGGTCACCTGCGAGGCCCATGGCGATGTCGTGAACGTCTCGGTGGTGAACAGCGGGAACGGCCGGACGGGAGCGGTCGGTGAATGCCCGGTCCTGGAGTCGGGTTACGGGCTGGCCGGTCTGCGAGAGCGGATCATCCTCACCGGAGGCCAACTCGTGGCGGGGCCGACCTCCGAGGGCGGCTACGCGCTGACGGTCCGGGTGCCCTTCCAGCCATCGACGGCAGGCACGGCATAGACCAGCCGGACAGGAAATCCGAGCCGGTCGACGCTGAGCCCTCCAGACACCCTGTGGTAGAGCTCGACGTAACTACCTTGTCGCTGTCGCGGGTCGGCGGCTGAACTTCAATGATTCAGGATTGCCTGAATTCACGTGGATGTGTACTTTGGTGGCATGTTGACCATCGCCCCCGAGGTGGAGGTGCTCGCCCGGTTCGGCCGCGCGCTCGCCGACCCGATCCGCTGCCGTCTCCTGCTCGCCTTGCGCGAGGCCCCGGCTCATCCCTCCGACCTGGCCGAAGCCTTGGGCATCTCCCGGACCCGGTTGAGCAACCACCTGGCCTGCCTGCGCGACTGCGGCCTGGTCGTTGCCGTGCCGGTCGGCCGCCGTACCCGTTACGAGCTCGCCGACCCCCGGCTCGGCCATGCCCTCGATGACCTGCGCAACGCCGTGGTCGCGGTGGAGACCGACCGCCCCTGCCCTGAGGCTGAGGAGAAGGGCTGCTGCTGATGGCCACCCTTTCCATCGGCCCCTCGCCGGCCCGCCAGGAGGTGCTGGCCCGCCGGGTCCGGCTCCTGGTCACCGCCACCATCACCTACAACCTCATCGAGGCGATCGTCGCCATCACCGCCGGCACCATCGCTTCGTCCACCGCGCTGATCGGCTTCGGCCTGGACTCGGTCGTCGAGGTGTCCTCGGCCGCCGCCGTCGCCTGGCAGTTCTCCGCCCGTGAGCACGCCGCACGCCAGGCCAGGGAGAACACCACGCTGCGGATCATCGCGCTGTCCTTCTTCGCCCTGGCCGCCTACGTCACCGTGCAGGCCATCCGTACCCTGATGGGCGCGGGAGAAGCCGCGCCCTCGCCGGCGGGCATCGCGTTGGCGGCGCTGTCGATGGCCGTCATGCCGTTCCTGTCGGCCGCCCAGCGGCGCGCCGGCCGCGAACTCGGCTCCGCCTCCGCGATCGCCGACTCCAGGCAGACCCTGCTGTGCACCTACCTGTCGGCCGTCCTGCTGGTCGGCCTGGTGCTCAACGCCACCCTCGGCTGGGGGTGGGCCGATCCGATCGCCGCGCTCGTCATCGCCGCCGTCGCGGTCAAGGAAGGCCGCGAAGCCTGGCGCGGAGACTCCTGTTGCGCGCCCGCGCTGGTCACCCTCGCCCCAGGCACGGACGCGTGCGGGTGCGGCCCCGGCTGCGACGACGACTGCTGCTCCAGCGACGCCCAGAGCGGGGCGAAGCGATGATCGGCCGCCGCATGCCCACCCCGGTGCGCTCCGCCCACGCCAGCAGATGAACGACAGGAGAGTCGCAAGTGGAGGGACCATGGCCAGTGGTCGCCGGCGTCATCGGCGGTCTGCTGCTGCTCTGGCTGGTACTTGTCGCATTCCTGGCGATGGCCCGCCCGAAAGGCAACGCGCTGACCGAGTCGCTGAGGTTACTGCCCGACCTGTTGCGGCTGGTCACCAGGCTCGCCCGCGACTCCGAGCTTCCCCAGGGCGTGCGGATCCGGCTGTGGCTGCTGCTGGGCTACCTGGCTTTGCCCATCGACCTGATCCCCGACTTCATCCCTGTACTGGGCTACGCCGACGACGCGATCATCATCGCGTTGGTCCTGCGCTCGGTCATCCGCCATGCCGGACCTGACGCACTGGCCCGGCACTGGCCCGGCACCCCGGAGGGGCTGTCCACCGTCCGGCACCTCATCGGGCGCCCTCAATAGCCGACACCCTGGCCGTCGCCGCACCTGCCGGGCGTCGATGACTCAGCTGCTGATGCGGTGACTTGGGTGAACGTCGCCGGGCAGGCCCAACGGCCGCAGGTCGTGACCAGACCCCTTGGAGTCGTTCAACTAGGGGCCGCCGGGACGCAGGGGGCGGGCGTCTGGCATCCGTAGCCGGTCCACGGCGTCCCTGCGGCGGCTCTCGGGGCGGCGGTCGTAGCGGGCCGTGGTGACGGGGGAGGCGTGCCCGACCAGCGCCTGGGTGGTGGCCAGGTCCACGCCGGCGTCGAGGAGCTCGCCGATGAACGTGCGCCGGAAGTCGTGCGGGGTCCTCTTGGAGGCTCCGGCGGCGGCCAGCCGCCTGGCCACGATGTCGGCGATGGCCTGCCCCGTCATGGGGGCCGGCCTGCCCGCGGGGGCCCGTAGCCGTCCCGCCTTGTTGATGGGGCAGAACAGCGCGCCCGCCGCCCGTCCCCGTGCGGCGAGCCACGCCTCGGCCCGGCCCACCGCCTCCGCCGTCAGGTAGACCAGGCGCTCCTTGTCGCCCTTGCCGCGCACGCGCAGGGAGCGGGCCGCGGCGTCGTAGTCGGCCAGCGCCAGCGCCGCGACCTCGGCGCGGCGGCATCCGGTGGAGTACAGCACGGCGAGCAGCGCCCCGTCGCGGATGCCGGCGGGGGAGTCGTCCTGGTCGCAGGCGGCCAGCGCCGCTCCGGCCACCTCCGGGGGGACGTGCTGCCCGGCCGGCAGCCGGGTGTGCCGGAGGGTGGGCAGGTCGGAGGCGCGCTGGTAGTCCTCGGCGCTCATCTGGCCGAGGCGCCACGCCTCGCGCAGCACCCGGCGCAGGGCGGTCAGGTGCTTGTTGAGGTAGGCGGGCGACCACCCCTGCTCGCTGAGGATCGTTCGGATGCGCACGGTGTGCTCGTAGCGCAGCAGGTGCCACGGCTGCCCGGCCCCGGTGGCGGCCTGGTCCCCGGAGATGACGCGGGCGACCCTGTCCAGGCAGCCGCGCATGGTGCGCCGGGACTCGGCGCTGGTCAGGGCGTCGAGGTAGACCAGGTAGGGGTCGGCGGCGGGCGCGACGGCGCCGGGGCCGGGGTTCTGTACGGCGGGCACGTCCACGTGCCGATCCTAGAGCCGGGCCGCCCGCCGGATATTGTTGATCTACATTGTAAAGCCGCCGGGCTGGATGCGAAGCGTCGTGACCAGATCCGTCAACCTCCGGCTCTCCGCCATCAAGCCGACGACGAGGCCGAGGTCGTCGCACCTTCGCCTGACCAGGGCGTACCAGGCCTCCCGCAGATCCCTCAGGGCGGGCTCGACGCGCACGCGGTGGGCGGCGCGGTCGGGGTGGACCAGCACCCGGTTGCTGTCGGCCTCGCGGCGGCGGCTGGCGTAGCCGTCACGCTCCAGGCTGTCCACGACCTGGGCGGCCTCCTCCTCGGTGAGCCCGACCAGCGTGGCCAGGTTGCGGGCCGACATGGGGCCCTGGCGGCACAGCACCGAAAGGCAGCGAAAGTGGGTCACCTCGAGCCCCACACGCGTGGCGAGGGCCTCCACGAGCCGGTTGGCCTGCGCGAACAGGTCGGTGGTCTCACGTTCGATCGCTTCCAGGACGTCGATGTTCTCGTCGTGGGGCATGGTCGTGCTCACTCCGTTCGCGGCGGCGGGGCCCGGGCGGGATATGGCCGGCCCGGGCCCAGGCCCGGCGGAGCGGCGAGCGCCGGCTCCGCCTTGCGCGGCCGATGTCACAGCCGGGTCGGTTGGGTCTGGCTGGACGACTGCGTGACGCACCGCATCATCGAATTACGGAAGAACGCCGCGAACCCGTCGGAGGTGGCGGTGTCCCGGGCGTCGGCCAGGAACGGCACGATGCGGTCCTCGACCACGTGGACGTGCCGCTGGCCGGCCAGGTGCCGGGCGATCCCGGAGAAGTCGCCTTCGTAGTGGACCAGCCGTACCAGCACGTCGTCCTTGATGAACACCCCCGTTCCGAGCAGCCGCGCGGTCTCCTCGCCGTTGTCGTCGGTGACGACCGGCGACTCCAGGGGCGGGGCGCCGCCGAAGAGCTCGGCGAGCTCCTCTTCGTGCCCGGGCTTGATCCGGAAGGTGATCATGGCGTACGGCATCGAATACCTCCGTCGTTGTTCCCGGTGCCCGGATGCGCACCGGATGGTGCCCCGCGGGGGGATCCAGGTGGGATCCCCCCGCGTGCCCCGGACGGTCAGGGCCGTCCGGGGAGGCCGGTCAGTAGGCGGCCAGGACCTCGTACGAGCCGAAGATGCCTAGGCCCTTGTCGTGGTACCGCGCCAGGGGCGAGGTGGTGGGGAGGTGCTCGGGGCTGCGCTCCCATTCGCGGTAGGTGGGGACGTCGTCCCACTCGCTGAGCACCGCGAAGCGGCGCGGGTCGCGCAGCGACCGCAGCAGCTCGTTGCCGCGCAGCCCCGTCCTGCCCGCCAGGGTGGTGCTGATCTGGTGGTAGGCGCTCTCGATCGACCCCTTGTCGGAGTCGGGCTCGCTGAGGTAGAGCGCGACGCGGACCCGGCCGGGGGTGGGGTGCGATCCCAGGCGCGAGGACACGACCATGGGGGTCATCGAGGTCCCGGCCGGGTCGCGGTAGGGGTCCAGCCGCATGCGGTTGGCGGCGTGCTCGGGGCTGTGCTCGAACTGGTGGAACCGTTCCTCGTTCTCCCAGTCGCTGACGATGTAGTAGACCCCGTCCTCGTCCGGGCTCTTGGCCAGTGACTGGCCGGCGTTCGCGGGCTGGCGGGCGATGGTCGCGGCGATGTCCCGCCAGGTCCGCTCGAAGTCCCGCTCCATGCCCGGGTGGATCCGCATCTTCACCATGACGCGGTACACGCTGTCCTTGTGGTTCATGCCCACTCTCTTCTTTCCGTCGGACTTTCTGTCATCGAAGGGGGTGGTGTGCCGGTGAGACTGATCGGTCACATCCGGGCGGGGGACTGGTCGGCGACCTCCTCGACGAGCTGCCGGATCCGGTTCATCTGGATCACGGTGTTGTCGTTGAGCCGCTTGGTCATCTGCTTGTCGCTGAGCGGCGCGTCGGGCTTCATCTCGAAGTCCTGGACCCAGCGCATGCGCACGGCGTCGGGCACCTGGGTGTACTCCCAGAACAGGTTCATGTACTTGAACCAGCCCGGCTCGACGCGGTGGGCCCGCACGGTCCTGGTCGCGGGGTCGGGGGTGCGCTCGGAGACCCAGCTCCACTCGTTGCCGTCGGCGTCGGGGTGCATGGTGAGCCGGAACCTGATGGTCGGCCCGCGCTGCTCGAGGATCTCGGAGGCCGAGTACTCGCTGAACAGCGTGGGCCACGATTCCACGTCGTTCGTCATGTTCCACACCAGGTCCATGGGACCGGCGATGATGATCTCGTTGTCCGCGTGTCCTGCCATGTCGTTCCTCCGGTGTCAGGCCGCGAGCCGGCGGTTGACGTAGTCCACCGCGGCCTGCGGGCTCTTCATCTCGTCGACGGCGTCATCCGGGATCCGGATGCCGAGCTGCTGCTGGATGCGTGCCGCCATCTCGAGCACCGCCAGGGAGTCGTAGCCCAGCTCGACGAACGACACCTCGCCGATGTCGTCGGTGAGATCGACGGTCTCCGGTACTCCCGCGCAGCCGCCCATGATGCGTCTCATGTCGTCGAGGGTGAATGTGGTCATGTCGTCCTCCGTTGTCGCGAGGTCGGTTTTCCTAGGGAGCCGTGACGAGCAGGGCCGCGTTGAACCCTCCGTGGCCGCGGGCGAGCACCAGCGCCTTGCGCACGGGGCCGTCCCTGGCGGCGCTGCGAACCAGGTCCAGCTCGCAGGCGGGTGCGGCGGCGCGCACTCCTACGGTCGGCGGGATGACGCCGTCGCGGATGGCGAGCAGCGCCGTCGCCATGTCGAGCGCCGACCCGCCGGCGTACAGCCGCCCGGTCATGGTCTTGGGCGCGGTGACCGGCACGCCGTGGGGCCCGAAGACCGCGGAGATGGCCTGCGCCTCCGCGAGGTCGCGTTCGGGCACCCCGAGCGCGTCGGCGAACACCACGTCCACCTGGTCGGGGGTCACCTCGGCCTCCTCCAGGGCGAGCGTGATCGCGCGGTGGAGGTTGTACCGGGGTTCCTCGCCCGGTACCGGGCGGGGGTCGAACGTCGCGCCGTACCCGGCGATCACCCCGTATGGCCGGGCGTCGCGGGCGCGTGCCGTGGCCTCGTTCTCCACCACCAGCATCGCCCCGCCCTCGCCCGGCACGTAGCCGCAGGCGTCCGCGTCGAAGGGCAGGTAGGCGCGCTCGGGGTCGTCGCGCGGGCTGAGCATCCCGGTGGAAATCTGCGCGACCAGCCCGTACGGGCACAGCGAGGCGTCGGTGCCTCCCGTGACCACCAGGGTGGCTTCCTGGCGGAGCAGCCGCCTGGCCTGCGCGGCGACGTCCAGGCCGCCGGCCTGCTCGGTGCAAAGGACCCCGCACGGCCCCCGCATGCCGTACCGGATGGAGATCTGGCCGGTGGTGGCCGCGTAGAACCAGGCGATCGACTGGTAGACCCCGACGTACTCCGGGCCCTGGCTCCACAGCTTCTCGATCTCACGCTGGCCGAATTCGGTGCCGCCCGAGGAGCTGGCGGTGACCACGGCCATCTCGTATTCCGGCAGGTCGCCGGCGTCGATGCCCGCGTCGCGCAGCGCCATGTCCGCGGCGGTGAGGCCGAGGTGGCTCCAGTGGTCGGTCTGCACGGCGAGCCGGCTCGGCACGTGCTCGGTGTCGTCGAACTCCGACACCTCGCCGGCCACGCGCACCGGATACCGCTCGGAGTCGAACCGGGTGATCCGGCCGAGGCCGCTCTTGCCGTCCAGCGTGGCCGACCAGTAGGACTGGGTGCCGAGGCCGTTGGGCGCCGCGACGCCGATCCCGGTGACCACGGGGCGGTGGCTCCTCCCGCGGGTCCGCTCAGTCATGATCGTCGCCTCCCCTGGTCCCGTCCCGCTCGCGCGCGAGCAGCATGGCCGTCTGGAACCCGCCGAACCCGCTGCCCACGCTGAGGACCACGTCCACGGGCTGCTCCCTGGCGGTGAGCGGCACGTAGTCGAGGTCGCACTCGGGGTCGGCGGTGTGCAGGTTGGCGGTCGGGGGGACGACGTTGTTCCTGATGGCCAGCGCGCAGGCCGCGACCTCGATGGATCCGATGGCGCCGAGCGAGTGCCCGATCATGGATTTGATCGAGCTGACCGGAACGCGGTACGCGCGCTCGCCCAGGGCGCTTTTGAACGCGGCGGTCTCGTGCCGGTCGTTCTGCCGGGTGCCCGACCCGTGGGCGTTGATGTAGTCGACGTCCTCGGGCCGCAGCCGTGCCTGCCGCATGGCCGCGCGGATGGCCTCGGCCATCTCGCGGCCGTCCGGTTTGAGGCCGGTCATGTGGTAGGCGTTGCTGCGGCTGGCGAACCCGACTATCTCGGCGTACACCTGGGCGCCGCGCCGCAGCGCGGCGTTCCTCTCCTCGAGGACGAGGATGGCGGAGCCCTCGCCGAGCACGAAGCCGTTGCGGTTCAGGTCGAAGGGGCGTGAGGCGTGCTCGGGCGCGTCGTTGCTCGGCGAGGTGGCCTTGATGGCGTCGAAGCAGGCGACGGTGATCGGCGAGATCGGGGCGTCGGTGGCCCCGGCGACCACGGCGCCGGCGGTGCCTTCCTTGACGAGCTGGTAGCCGTACCCGACGGAGTCGAGGCCGGCGGTGCAGCCGGTGGATATCAGCGCGACGGGTCCCTCGGCTCCGCCGGCCCAGGCGATCTCGGTGGCGATGGTGCTCGGGACCATGTACCCGTAGAGCTGTGGCACGCCGTAGGCCGGGTCGACGAGCCATTTCCTGCCGCCGTCGCTGAGGACGAGGTACTCCTCCTCCAGGCCCATCGTGCAGCCGACCGCGCTGCCGATGGTGACCCCGAGCCGTTCGGGCGGTACGTCGGCCGTGGTCAGGCCGCTGTCGGCTATGGCCTCCCGTGTGGCGACCACGCCGAGCTGGGCGGCGCGGTCCATGCGGCGGATCTCCTGTGGGGACAGCCCGTGCGCGCCGGGGTCGAAGTCGCATTCGGCGGCGATCCGGGAGCGGAACCCGGTCGCGTCGAACAGCGTGATGGCGCGCGTCGCGGTGCGCCCGGCGGTGATGAGGTCCCAGAAGGCCTTGACCCCCATTCCGCCGGGCGCCGCGACGCCGATCCCGGTGATGACGACCCGGCGGTCGTCGCGCGTGCGGGGTGAGCCGCCCGCGGCGGCTCGCCTCCGGGTGCGGCGCCGGGTCGTCGGACGGGTGTCCACGACGTTCACCGCGGGCTCCCTGCCGCGGCGTCGTCGGCTGCCGGCTCGGTGTCCACGTGGCCGAGTTCGGGCCTCGGCGCGAGGGGACTGGCGTGGAAGACCATGCAGGCCTCCTCGTCGCCGTGGTTGTCGACCCGGTGCCTGACGGTCTTGGGCACCATCAGGCCCTCGCCGGGGTTCAGGATGATCTCCTGCTGCCCGTCGATGCGGGCGCGGACGGTTCCCCGCACGAGGTACATGAACTCCTCGGAGTACGGGTGGTAGTGCTCGACGAAGTGCTCGCCCGGCTGGAGGAAGGCGACGCCCATGAAGCCGGACGTCGAGCCGACGGTCTTCGGGCTGAGCAGGACGCGGATGTCGCCGCCTCGGCGGCGGTTGGGCGCGACCTCGTCGACGGTCACCTTGGTGAGGCGGATCTCAGTCACGGCCCTCGGCCTCCCACGTGTAGAAGGGCTCGGCCATGGCGTCCTTGGGTTCGCGCCAGCCGGGGTCGTAGGGCCGGATGTGCTCGCTCAGCCGCTGGTTGATCTCCCCGTACAGCGGGTGGCTGCGTGCCTTGTAGAGGTTGGGCGTGATGTCGTTGTCCGCCTCGACCAGGTGGAAGTAGAGGTCGTGGAAGCGGAACAGCGTGCGCCTCGACACTCCGATGAGATGCGGCAGGTCGCTCGCGTCCGAGTCGGCGAAGATCTTGGCTACCGCCTCCGTCTCGGAGGGTTCCATCCTCGCCACGATTAGCGTCCGATGCACCACAAGTCTCCTTTCATCCGTAGACAGCAATGGTGTCGGGATCGCCTTGTCTGCCGCTGATGCAGCGCTAGTGCCGGCATGATTCCCGCGCGAAAGCCCGCCACCAGCGCGGATCCTGTCCCGCCACGGCGGGAGCCCGGCGCCGGGGGCAGGGTGCGCCTAGGGCCCGAGGACGCGGGCGGCGCTCCCGTTCACGCACTCGGCGGGTGCCACCAGCAGCGAGAAGGACCGCTCGCCGTCGCCCTCGCCGCTGTCCATGCCGTTGCCGGGCGCGCCGGGCACCGCCACCCCGTTTCGGGACGGGGACCCCGCCGGCCCGGGTATGCGAGGACCGGGCGCCTCGGCCGCCTGGGGGCCGGGGACGGGCTCGCCGTAGGTGTCGAGCTCCTTCTCCAGGCACTCCCTGGCGTACAGCCTGGCGAGTTCGTGGATCGTGTAGCGCACCTCGCCCAGGGAACCCGGCTGCGCCTTCAGCAGCGAGCAGTCGGCGAGGCGGGCGAGCAGCCGCTCGGCGTGGTCGGGGTCGCAGCCGAGCAGCGCGCCGGCCTGCCTGGTGGTGATGTGCGGGGTCTGCAGCAGGCCGAGCAGCCGGAACAGGCTGCGTTCCGGCTGGCCCAGCCGCTCGTAGGTGCCGCGAAAAGCGGTGCGCACGTCCAGGTCGGCCACGCGCAGGTCCGACAGCCGCGAGCGGGGGTCCTCCAGCCGCTCGGCGAACTTCGCCAGCGTCAGCCCCTGGCCGGCGGCCAGCCGGGAGCCGGCGCACCGCAGCGCCAGGGGCAGCCGCCCGCACAGGCGCACGATGTGCTCGGCCGCGTGGCGCTCGGTCTCCAGCCGGGCCGGGCCGATGATCCTGGCGAGCAGTTCGAGGCCCTCCTCGGCGCTCAGCGGGTCAAGCTCCACCATGTGCGCGCCGGCGAACCCGTGCAGCCCGAACCGGCTGGTGACGATCACCGCGCAGCCGGCCGACCCGGGCAGCAGCGGCTGGATCTGCGCGGCGCCGGCCGCGTCGTCCAGCACGATGAGGACCTGGCGCTCGCTGCACCACGTACGAAAGAGCTTGCTGCGCTCCTCGCGGTCGGCGGGGATGTCGTCAGGGGGTACCCCGGCGGCGCGGAGGAATCCGGCGAGCACCTCGCCGGGGTCGGCCGCTGCGCCCGCCCCGCCGAGATCGGCGAAGAACTGGCCCGAGGGGAAGGCGGCGCGGGCGCGGTGCGCGGCGTGGACGGCCAGGGCGGTCTCGCCGACCCCGGGCATCCCGCTGACGCAGATCACCCGTACGGCGGTGCCGGACTCCGCGGGGCGGGACAGCAGCGCGGCGATCCGGTCGCCCACCTCGCCGCGCCCGACGAAGTCGGCGATGTCGGCGGGAAGCTGCGCCGGTTTGACGGCGCCCGCGCGCGCGGCGGCCCGGGGCATGGTCTCGGGCCTCGGGTCCAGGCCGGGCTGGTCGAGGCCCGGGTTGGCGGACAGCAGGCGCTGCTGCAGGCGGCACAGGGCGGGGGAGGGCTCCAGGCCGAGCTGGCCGACCAGGATGTGACGCAGGTTCTGGTACACCTCCAGCGCCTCGCCGCGCCGGCCCACCTGGTAGAGCGCGGTCATGAGCTTGGCGTAGAAGTCCTCGTTGAGCGGGTAGGTGGCGATGAGCTCCTTCAGCTCGCTGATGAGCTCGCGGTGCCTGCCCAGCCGCAGGTCGGCCTCCAGGCGCAGCTGGAGGGCGCGCAGCCGGCTCTCCTCCAGCCGGGTGATCTGCGCCGACAGCAGTTCCCCGGCGGCCAGGTTGGCAAGGGTGGGCCCGCGCCACAGGGCGAGGGCCTGGGTGAGGGTCTCGGTGGCGTGTTCGGGGTCGTCCCGCTCCAGGGCGCTCCACCCGTCGGCGACCAGCCGCTCGAAGCGGTACACGTCGATGGTCTCGGGCGAGGTGGCCAGAAGGTAGCCGTACGGCTTGGTGACGACCGTGGCGGGGCCGTTGGTGCCGAGCATCTTGCGCAGCTTGTAGACGTAGGTGTGCAAGGTGGGCAGCGCGGTCGCCGGGGGGCGTTCGCCCCAGAGCTCGTCGATCAGCTCGCGCGTGGACACTATCTGGTTGTGGCGCAGGACGAGCATCGCGAGTACCGCGCGTACTTTCGCGGCGCTCGGCGTCAGATCGGAGGTGTCGTCGACGACTTGCAGCGAACCCAGAACCCGGAATTCCATGTGATCTCCGCAGATGATCGGCAACGTCGTCCAAGCTGACCGGCGCACGCCGTCCGGTGTGACCTCGACGCCTGGTGGACTTCTCGAATTTAGATGAACTCGCTTATCGGAACGTCCGGATAAATGGCTCATCAGGACAAAATCTCCGAAAAAGTCCTGGTCTAGTACTATATTCTTTACCTGGTCTGGGATTTCCGAATAGTGCCCTACTAGTGCCGCCACGGAATCCCGGCCGCACTGCGTCCACTTTGATCTGAAATAGCGCGTTATTTCGGTATAAAGGCGTTAGTCCGCGGCTGAAGGCGGCACCCCACCAGCACCCCGCGAGCCCCGACCCCAGGGCACGCGCCCCGCCGGGACCAGAACGCCACCATCGCGCTCCAAGCGACCGACCATCGCCCCGAGGCATGGTTGCGGACAGGAGGTCCGCTGCGCGTCGTCAACCGCCAACGCACCTCCGGGGAGTCACGGGAGGGATGCACATGCGACCAGACGCCTGCCGCGCGGCGACCGGGGAGGCCCCCGCGTGACCGCGATCTCCGCCGTCCCCGCCTCTTCGCTGTGGATCCGCTGTCCCGGCTGCGAGGGGCCGATGTACGGCGAGCACTACCAGCGAAGCCTGCGGGTGTGCTCCCGCTGCGGGCACCACGACCGGCTGAGCGCCCCCGAGCGGATGGACCAGCTCCTGGACGCCGGGTCGACGAGCCCGCTCGGCGCCTCGCCCACCGTGGTCGACCCGCTGGACTTCACCGACACCCGGCCATACCTCACACGGCTGGAGCAGACGCGCCGCAGCACGGGCCTTCAGGAGGCGGTCGTGTGCGCGACCGCGTCCGTCGGCGGGCACCCGGTGGTAGCCGCCGTCATGGACTTCGGCTTCATGGGCGGCAGCCTCGGCTGCGCCGTCGGCGAGCGCATCACCGCCGCCGCCGAGCACGCCCTGGCCACACGCACGCCCCTGGCGATCGTCACCGCCTCAGGCGGCGCCCGGATGCAGGAGGGCACGCTCGCCCTGATGCAGATGGCCAAGACCAGCCAGGCGCTCGCCGACCTGGACGACGCCGGGCTGCTCACCATCTCGGTGATCACCGACCCGACCTACGGAGGCGTCGCCGCCTCCTACGCCACGCTCGCC
This sequence comes from Sphaerisporangium sp., assembly GCA_025964675.1. Lineage (GTDB taxonomy): Bacteria > Actinomycetota > Actinomycetes > Streptosporangiales > Streptosporangiaceae > Sphaerisporangium. The sequence continues at coordinate 65,593 of JAOPYI010000177.1, forward strand.
GACGTCATCGTCGCCGAGGCCGGGGCCCACATGGGGTTCGCCGGGCCCAGGGTCATCGCCGCAACCATCGGGCAGACACTCCCAGACGGCTTCCAGACCGCCGAGACGCTCCTGGCCGGCGGCCTGGTGGACGCCGTGCGGCGGCGCACCGACCTCAGGCCCGCCCTGGCCCACCTGTTGTCGGCGGCGTCCTGGGCGCGCCAGGGCCGGGCCGTCCCCGCCTCGTGGCGGGGCAGCGCGCCCCCGCTGGTGCTGCGCCCCGAGGAACTGCCCGAGCGCGACGCCTGGCAGACCGTCTCGCTCGCCCGCGACCCCGGGCGCCCCACCACGCTGGACTACGCCTGCTACCTGCTGGAGGACTTCCAGGAGCTGCACGGGGACCGGATGTCGGGGGACTGCCCGGCCGTCGTCGCCGGCATCGGGCACATCGACGGCGTCCCGCTCATCCTCATCGGACACCAGAAGGGGCACGACACCCGGGAACTGGTCGCCCGCAACTTCGGCATGGGCTCCCCGGCGGGATTTCGCAAGGCCGCCCGGCTGATGCGCCTCGCCGACAAGCTCGGCCTGCCGATCCTCACCCTCATCGACACCCCCGGCGCCTACGCCGGGATCGAGGCCGAGGCCGGCGGGCAGGCCCACGCCATCGCCGAGAACCTGCGCCTGATGTCCCGCCTCCGCGTGCCCGTGGTCGCCGTGGTGACCGGAGAGGGCGGCAGCGGGGGAGCACTCGCCCTCGGGGTGGCGGACCGGGTGCTGGCCCTCGGCAACGCCGTCTACTCGGTCATCAGCCCCGAGGGATGCGCGGCCATCCTGTGGCGCGACGCGGCCGCGGCGCCACAGGCGGCGGACGCCCTGCGCCTCGGCGCGCGTGAGCTGCTGCGCCACGGCGTCGTCGACGCCGTCATCCCCGAGCCCGACGGCGGCGCGCACCGCGACCCCTCGCTCACCATCCGGCTCGTGCGGCAGGCCGTCACGGGCACGCTGTACGAGCTCACGCGGCTGGAGCCCGCGCACCTGGTCTCCGAGCGCAGACGGCGCTTCCGCCAGTACGGCCTCCGGGCCTAGCCCGCGTGCCCGCAGGCGTCCACCCGGTCCTTGTCCAAGGGCCTCCACAGCCGTCAAAGCCGTCAAAGCCCGAAGGAGGATCCGCATGACCGCCGAACCCACACGCGTGGACGAGCGCGAGCAGGTGCTGGACTGGGTCGTCCGGTACGCCGCCCAGCTCGGCCACGCCAGCCCCGCGCCCCTGCGCCGGATCACCGTCTCGACCGCCACGCTCGCCGTCGACGTCGAATGGTCGGCCAGGGACCCGCAGGGCTCCTCGGCCGGCGCGGACCTCCCGCAGCCGGCGCACAGCGGCGCCGAGGCCGGCACGCTCCTCATCACGGCGCCGATGGTCGGCACGTTCTACCGCGCCCACGAGCCCGGGGCGCCGCCGTTCGTCGAGATCGGCGACGTCGTCGAGGCGGGCCAGCAGGTGGGGATCATCGAGGCGATGAAACTCATGAACACCGTCCAGGCCGAGCAGTGCGGGCGCGTCAGCGAGATCGTCGCCACCGACGGCTCACCGGTCCAGTACGAGGAGCCGCTGCTGGCCCTGGTGCCCTGCGACGGCCACTGATCCTCATTTCCCGGAGCTTGGAGCCTGGAGCGCGATGTTCACCACAGTTCTGATCGCCAACCGGGGCGAGATCGCCCTGCGTGTGCTTCGGACGTGCCGCGAGATGGGAGTCCGCACAGTGGTCGCGCACTCCACGGTGGATCGTGATTCTCCGGCGGTACGCCTGGCCGACGAGTCGATCCAGATCGGGCCGGCGGCGCCGAGGCACAGCTATCTCAACCCCGCCGCGATCGTCGCCGCCGCCCTGCAGACGGGGGCCGACGCCATCCACCCGGGGTACGGCTTCCTGTCGGAGAACGCCGAGTTCGCCGAGATCTGCGAGGCACACGGACTGACCCTGATCGGCCCTCCGGCCCGGGTGATCGCCCGGCTCGGGGACAAGGTCTCGGCACGCGAGTTCGCCATGGCCGCGAAGCTGCCCGTACTGCCCGGAGGCTCCGGCCCCGCGAGCGGTGCCGCCGAGGCCGCGAGGACGGCGGACGCCGTGGGCTACCCGGTCGTCATCAAGGCCTCGGCGGGCGGCGGCGGCCGCGCGATGACGGTGGTGCACGAGCCCGGCGACTTCGCCCGCGCGTTCGCCGCCACCCGGCGCGAGGCGCTCGCCCTGTTCGGCGACCCCCGCGTCTACGTCGAGAAATACCTCGACGCGGCCAGGCACGTCGAGGTGCAGATCCTCGCGGACGGTCACGGCAACGTCGTCCATCTTGGCGCCCGCGACTGCTCGGTGCAGCGGCGCAGGCAGAAGCTCATCGAGGAGACGCCTCCTCCGAACCTTCCCGCGGCGACGATCGAGCACTTGGGCGAGCTGACCGTGCGCGCGGCGCTCGCGGCCGGGTACGTCGGGGCGGGCACGTTCGAGTACGTGCTGGACGAGCACGGCGCCTGTTACTTCATCGAGGTGAACTGCCGTCTGCAGGTGGAGCATCCCATCACCGAGATGGTGACCGGGATCGACCTGGTACGCGAGCAGCTGCTCGTCGCGGCAGGTCAACGCCTGTCGTACCGGCAGTCGGACATCGTGTCCTCGGGCGTATCCATCGAGTGCCGCGTGAACGCCGAGGACCCCTCACGGGGGTTCCTGCCCACGCCCGGGGTGATCGAGGAGTTCATCCCGCCCGGAGGGCCGTTCACCCGGGTGGACACCCATGCCGCCGCCAACCTGCGGATCACGGCGGACTACGACCCGCTGATCGCGAAGGTGTCGGTGTGGGCGCCGTCACGCGCGCAGGCACTGGCCCGGGCGCACCGGGCACTGGAGGAGTTCACGATCAGGGGACCGGGGCTGTGCACCGACCTGGCCTTCCTGCGGGAGGTGCTGACCCACCCGCTGTTCCGGTACGCGAAGCACACCACCTCGCTGGTGGAGCAGATGATGTCCACCCCGATGAGCTGACTCATCCGCACGAGGTGTGCCCTTTCCCAGTGATTTAATCTACAAAGTAAAGGCGCTCGGTTGGTTGGAAAAACCCCCATCATCCTGAAAATCCCAACCACCTCAACTGCAGTCGACCCCGCGAGGCCTTCAACGAGGGTTACACGGCGACGGCCGGTGACGACTGGATGCGGCCGTCGCCGTGCGAGAAGGCGCTGCGCCTGGGCCGCATCCTGGCGGAGCTGATGCCCAAGGAGCCGGAGGTGCAGCTGAGTGGCGCACTGCTACTCGCCGGCCGCCTGGCGTCGCAGCAGCGGGTGGGTGCGCATGGCGACCTCGAGCTCGCCCGGCAGCTCGTCGCGGTAGCGGCCAAGGGTCGCCAGGTCGCTGTGGCCGAGCACCCGGCGTACAGCGTCCATGTCGACGGCGTCGGCGAGCAGGTGGGTGGCCGTGGTATGCCGCAGCCCGTGAGGTGTCACCGTGCGCCGCTGTGACGGATCGACCCGCCGCTGGACCCGGTCGATCACCGCCTGGACGTCGCCCCGAGCGAGCCGCCTGCCCCGCCATGACAGCAACAGCGCCTTCTCAGCCGTGGCGGGACGGCTCCCCGACAGGTAGACGTTGAGCACGTCGGTCACATCGCCCGGGAGGGGCACGTCACGCGTCTTGCCGCCTTTGCCGAAGATCCGCCAGTAGCGCACGCCGTCGTTGGTGTAGAAATCTTCGACATTCGCCCGGACCAGCTCCGACACGCGCGGCCCGAGCGTCGACAGCAGCAGCACGATGAGCGCGTCGCGCACCTCGGTGCGCTGATCACGACGCCCGCCCTCGGGCTCGGTCACCGTCAGCGACCGGGCCGCCCCCACCAGCCCCTGGGCCTGCTCGCGGGTCAGCGCCCGCCGCTCGGCCCGCAGGCCGCCCCGCTCCTTGGCCGTGACCGTCGCGGTGGTCATCGGGTTGACCTGCACCCAGCCCGCCAGCGTGGCGTACTTGAAGAACGCCGACACCGACCGCCGGAACCGCGACTGGGAGGAAGGACTCTGCGATTCCCCGCCGGGGGAGGAGCGCCGCCCGTCCGGTTTGCGGGCGAACGCCAGCAGCACCGTGTCCACGTCCTCACCGGTCAGGTCGTCCAGCACCCGGTCGTCGCCGGCCAGCACCGTGAACGTCGCGACATCCCGCGCGTACACCTCCGCCGTGGCGGGGGACAGCGCCCCGGTCACGGTCTTCGCACGGACCAACTCCACATAACGGTCGGCGGACTCCTGGACGGTGTGGCGCTTCAGCTCGGCGGGCCGCATCGATCAGCTCAGTCCTTTCGGCCGGGGTCCTGCCGACCGTACCGGGTCCCACCGACATTTCCGCGGGCCGCTGGGCCTTCGACCACGGGAAAACGGGATGACACGTGACGGCCGGTGCGGAAAGGATGGCCGATCGTACCCGATCCCCCTCCAGCCAGGAGAACCACCATGGTGAACCGGACGACCGTTCCGAGCCTGCTCCCGCCCCCCGGCTACGCCCACGCCGCCGTCGTCGAGACGGGGGAGAGGCTCGCGTTCATGGCCGGCGCCGTGCCCCTCGACGCCGACGGCAACCTCGTCGGAGCCGGTGACGTGACCGCCCAGACCCGGCAGGTTCTGTCAAACCTTTCCACGGCCCTGGGCGCCGTCGGCAGTGACCTGCGGCACGTCGTGGCCAGCACCGTCTACGTCGCCGCGGCCGAGCACCAGGACCTGATCCGGGCATGGGAGGTCGTACGCTCCTCCGGGCTGTCCGACGGCCCGCACACCTCGACCCTGCTCGGCGTCTCCTACCTCGGATACTCCGGCCAGCTCGTCGAGATCACCGCCACCGCCGTCGTTCCCTGACCGACCCGCGCGGCGACCATGTGCCACATATGATCCCAACATGAGCAGTATCGGAGCCCCAGAGATCCTCCTCATCTTCGTTCTGCTTGGGGCCGTGATAGCCACGACGGTCCTCATACTGTTGCGCCGCGATCAGCGGCGAAACCCGCCGTCGTACATCTCCGCCTGGCAGGACCAGCGCACCCTGGCCCCCCCGGTGTCCGATGACCTCCAGGGCCAGGCCTACGCGCTCGCCTCCCAGGGCAAGAAGATCCACGCCATCAAGCTGGTCCGCCAGCACACCGGCCTCGGCCTGAAGGAAGCCAAAGCCTACGTCGACGCCCTCGCCGCCGGGCGCAACCCCCCGCCGCTCGGCCACGCCGGGTTCGCACGGGAAGACCTCGCGGCCCGCGTACGCCGCCTCAAGTCCGACGGGCGGGCCGAACAGGCCGTCTTCCTCGTACGCGGCGAGACCGGCATGGAGCAGGCCGACGCCGAGGCGTTCGTCCACCAGCTCTGATCACCGGCATGGGCAGGCGCTACGGCGCGGCGCGATCCTGGGCCGCCGGATCGCCGCCCCCCGGTCGCAGGCGGTCCAGCACACCGTACGCCGGGTTGGCCCGCGCCGCGCCTCGCACCTCGCGCGCCGTCGAGGCGACGTACGCCTGGCCGGTGACGATGGAGGAGTGGCCGAGCAGCTCCATCAGCTCGTGAGCGGAGGCGCCGCGTTCGGCCAGCCGGGTGGCGAACTCATGCCGCAGCGCGTGCACGAGCGTGCCCTTCTGCACGCGGTCGTGGATGCCGGCGTACCGGTAGCACTGGCGCACCAGATACTGCAGGCCGCCGCGCTGCAGCGGCTGGTTTCTGGTGTCGACGAGCAGGGCGGCCGACCGGGGGAGCGTGGCAAGCCCGAAGCGGCGCAGCCGGCTGTCCAGGTAGCTGTCGATCAGGTGCTCGATGGGCGGCTCGATCGGCAGTGAACGGGTCTTGCCGCCCTTGCCGACGACCTGGATCCTGCGGTCGCCGGGGGCGCCGCCGATCGAGCCCAGGGTGACGCCGAGCAGCTCGGCAGAGCGCATCCCGGTGACCAGTGCCAGCGCCAGGACCACCAGGTCACGCTCGACCCAGGGGTCGCGGGCCTCGCGGGCGCCGTCGGCGATCCGCTCGAGAAGCGTCGCGGAGGCCGACCCGTCGCCCAGCAGAGGTTTGGGGGCCTTGGCGGGTTGCTTGGGCCGGGGGACGGCTGCCATCGGGTTGCCTTCCAGCATCCCTTCGGCGACGCAGAAGGTGAGGAACTGGTTCCAGGCGCTCCAGGCGCGGTTGACGCTGGCCGCCGAGCGGGGCTCGGCGAAGTCGGCGAACGCGGTCCGCATCAGGCGGCCGGTCAGGTGGCGCACCTCGAGCTCGGCCGCCGGGACCTCTGTCGCCTCGGCGGCGATCCGCGAGACCAGGTGCAGGTCGCGCTGGTACCCGGCGATGGTGTGCGGGGACAGCTTCTTGGTTCGCAGCGAGGAGACGAACTCCGCGGCGGCCTGCGGCAGGCGCATCAGCACCAAGGGGTCACGATCACCCATGACGGCTGCGGCCTCCCGCCGGTCGCGCGGACTCGAAACGTGGCATAACTCCCAGCGATTATGCATGAATCCGACGAGATCGCCCTGGTGACACGCCGGGACCGGGGTGGAACCACCCCGCCGCATGGGCGACCTCGCTCGAGACGCCAGAGATCCTCGAGCCCGTACCCGTACTGCTGTCGCCAAAGGGTTCGTGTCGAGAAGAGGAAAGCCCATGAACGAGGTGACAGTTCACGGCGGCGGCCACAGGGCGGAGGCCGTGCTGGAGGAGGCTGCCGGGCTCCCGGCGAGCGGGATGGGGGCATCATGACCTCCCAGCGGTCCGAGATTCGCGATCCCGGCGCCGACGACCAGTACGACGGCGTGGTGTCGCTGCGCGCGATGCCACCCTGGTACGTCACGCTTTTCGCCACCGACACGCTTGAACGCTTCGGCTTCTACGGCATGCAGGCCATCCTGGTGCTGTACGCCGCGGCGCCCCGGTCGCAGGGCGGGCTCGGCCTGTCCGCCGCGGACGCCGCGGCGCTGTTCGGGGCGTGGATAGCCCTGATGTTCACGCTGTCGCTGGCGGGCGGCTGGTCGGGGGACCGGCTGCTCGGCCAGCGGCCCGCGCTGCTGGCCGGGTGCGTGTTCAGTGGGCTCGGGTACCTGCTGCTGGCGCTGCCGTCCGGCGCCATGACGGCGGTCGGACTGTGCGTGCTGGCTGTCGGCGGCGGCCTGTACAAGCCGAACCACCAAGCGATGATCAACTTGATGTTCGGCGGCAGCAAGGGCCGCGAGTCGGGCATCTCATTGATGTACGTGGGCATCCAGGTGTCCGCGCTGCTGGCGCCGCTGGTCACCGCCTTCCTCGGCGAGCGGGTCAGCTGGCATCTCGGCTTCGCGGTTCCGGCGGTGGCCATGCTCGCCGCCGGTGCGGTGTTCGCCTCCACCTCGGCGCAGTTCCTCGGCGTCGGCGCCCGCCCGGCGCGGCCGCTCGCACCCCGGGAACGACGCGTCCTGCTCAGCTGGACGTCCGTGGCCGGCGCCGTGGTGGCCGGGCTGCTCGTCGCCATGGCGCTCGCGGGCGCGCTCAACCCGACCACGGCCATCGCGCTCGCCGGCGTGCTGAGCGTCGTCGCGGCGCCCGCCGGCTACCTGATGCTGTATCGCAACCCGGAGCTCGGGGTGAGCGACCGGCGGCGGCTTCGCGCCTTCATCGCGGTGCTGCTGGGCAGCACACTTTTCTGGATGATCATCGCGCACGCTGCGTCGCTGCTCAATTTGTTCGCCCGTGACCACGTGGACCTGGGGGTGTTCGGCTTCACCGTGCCGGCCGGGTGGCTGCAGGCGGCGACGCCGTTGTTCATCCTGGTGTTCGCGCCGATGATCGCCTCCGTGCTGCCCCGGATCGGCGGGCGACGGCATGTCCCGGTCAAGTTCGCCACCGGGCTGCTGCTGGTGGGCGGTGGTTTCCTGGTGATGTCGGTGGCGGCGGGGTTTGCCGCTGGAGGCACGAAGGTCTCGCCGTTCTGGCTGATCGTGGTGTACCTGACGCACGCCTGCGGTGAGGTCGTCGTCGCGGCGGTGAGCATCTCCGCGCTGGCCGACGTGCTGCCTCGCCCGTTCATGGGGCGGGTCGTCGGCGTGTACTGGCTGTTCGCCGCGCTGGGCGGGGGACTGGGCAGCGGCGTCGTGCGCCTGAGCCAGGTGGTTCCCGAGACCGCTTACTACCTCGGGCTGGGACTGGTCGCGGTGCTGGCGGGCCTGAGCTTCCTGCTCTGGCGCGTGGCTTTGAGCCGGGCACTGGCGACGGACGGCCACGTGGGCACGATGGTGGCCAAGCCCGAGCAGCTCGCGACCTCCACCGAAGTCTGACCGAGTGCTGCTACCGCTGGGCCGCGATGGGAGAGGGATCCCCTGTTTGATGCATAAGTGCGATTATGCATCAAACAGAGGATCGCGGGCGTACGAGCCGCGTGCATGGCGGTTCGCTGCGATGTGCGTCGTCGGCCGAACCGTCTGGCGTTCCCCCAGGTTCCCGGACCGGCTCGGACGGATCAGCTGGAATGGTTACATTGAGTAGCCAGGATCATGATCATGTGAGACGAGTTGATCTTGGTGGGCGCCCAGAGAGTGGATCTTGGAGCTGCCACGCGACGTACGGGGCGGCCGCACGGAATGGCGCATCCTTCGGCAAGGTGTTCTAAGACTTCCGGCACACCCGACACCATAGGACGATCAGGCTTGAAGTATTCGTAACCGGACAGAAGGCCAATTCTGCTTGGTATAGAAGGATCTGTGGAACTGGGCTGAACGGTTTGGCAAGGTCGCCTGCACCCGCGCTGGCGCATCCGTGAGCTCATCGTCTCCGGCACCCGCGCCGCGGCCCGTGTCCGCCACCGCAACGGCGGCCGGCCCAGCGTCACCACTCCCCCGATCCTGGGCACCGCCTCCACCGAGGCCTTACTGCGGCGGTTCACCAGCGAAACTACCCACCCGGCCTACGCCGCGATCCTGGAGGCCCGCCGCCTGGACCTCACCGATCTTCCGACGACATCATCTCGGCGCTACGCCGTGGCCCGGACCTGGTAGGCACGCTGCCGGCGGCGAGCAGGACCAGCGCAGCCAGGGTCGGCGGACATTTGGTCATCGAGGCACTACCGCCTGTAGCGCCGACGCGCCATATGGACGGTGATGTCGGCGGCAAGCTCGACGGTCTCAGGCAGAACCTGCATGATCTGGCTAAATACCTGCTCTTGCTCCAAGGCCGGCAGTACGAGATAAGCCGAGATGGTCGAGAGATGGCCAATGTAGTCGCGGGCACTCAGGGTCAAGCGCCGCTCGATCACGGACTGCTGGACATCGGCGAACCACTGCGACCGCTGGAGTTCCGTACCCGGCCACTGCATGTCGTTATCCGAAGGCGTCCCATCGGGAGACGGAACCTCGTCGCTCGCCAAGAACGGCGACCGTGCCACGCGAACAGCTTCCTTCACAGCCGGGTCAGCCAGCTGGACAGGCCCGCCGAACGAGGCGAACACGCCACCCGACTCCAGTAGCGCGGCCATGCGTAACCACCGATCCTGCGGGTTGGTCCAATGCAACGCTGCTGCGGCATAAACAAGCCCGTACCTCTGGCCCGGTCGCAAGTCCTCGAACGCGGCTTGCATGGTCCTGACGTTTGCCGGCACGTGCTTGCGCAGCTCGGCGAGCATGGCCCCATCGGGCTCGGTCGCGGTGACCGTGACCCCTCGTTGAGCGAACAGGCGGGTTGCTTTGCCTGTCCCAGCGCCAATCTCGAGGGCCGTCCGAACCGGTTGTGCCGCGTACGCCATCACCATGTCGAAAAGCTCCACGGGATACCCCGGCCGAAACCGTTCGTACGCTTCCGCCATCAGTCCGAAGCTCAATGCGCGACCAGACATGCCAAGCATCCTGACATAGAGGTCAGCAACCGCCCGGCGCAGCAGTCCCACGAGCCCCGGTTCACGATGGCCCGTCGTCCCGGCATCAGCCCGGAAGTGGCCATCGAGCTCACGTCTCGTCGTCAGGGCGCTTGCTGAGAGCCGGGCACACCGCGAAGTCTGCCACGCCCGACGAGCACCGAGACGGACAGAAGATCCACTACCAGCGCAGCGGCGCCTCAGCGGTGGATCCAGGCCCAGGTTGTTTACGAGCGAGCGTGGTCAGGTTGCATACGAGGCTGGCGACCTCGGGTGAGGCGAGTTGGTAGCGGACGACGCGCCCTTGGCGGCGGTACGTGAGCAGTCCGGCGGAACGCAGCACAGCCAGGTGGTTCGACATGTTCGACTGGGTGACCCCAGTGTGGCTGACCAGCTCGCCCACGGACGCGTACTCCTTCTCGATGAGCACTTGCAGCACGGCAAGGCGGACGCGGCAGCTCAACGCCCGTCCGAGCGCGAAGAGGCGGTCATCGTGCCCGCTGCCGCCGTTGCTATCCATCAGCGGTTAATGATACCTTACCCAACACATCAGTGAAGCATGATGTGTTGTCGTCGGCGCAAACCTTCAACCGGAGGGGCCGCGGCGTCGCAACCTTCGGCACCTCTACCTGCCCCTCGCCGCACACCCCAGACCCGCAAACACCACCGCGCACGTCCTGGCCACTCCCCACCCTCGGCGCCCGCCTCGGGTCCCTCCACCTGCGCACCGCAAGCACTTGCCGGCGGAGAACTGACCGCGAGACAGCTCTGAAAGGCATCCCAGGTGATTAGACGTCAAGCCTCAAGGGATTCGATGTGATGCGACCAAGCGGTTGCTTTGTTGTAGGTGGTGCCGGTTTTGAGGCAGCGGTCTTCGTCGTCGCCGAACTCTGCGAGCACCCGGGCGCCGAGGATCGGTCCCAGTCCCGGTTGGGACCGGATGATCTCAGCGGCCGGGTGCCGGCCGAAACACTCTTCCACCTGCCCCTGCATGGTCTTGGCCTGCTCGCTTACCACGACCAGGACCGCCACCAGCGCCCGAACCGACGTCGCGTAAGCCGCCGTGATCACCGCGGGCCGGCCGAGGTGATGGGTACGCAACGCCGCCTGGATCTTCCCCGCCCGCTCGGCCAGGTCACCGCGCCGGCGGGCTCGTTTGAGAGCCGCGCTGATCTGGGCGATCGTCAGCTTCGCCGCCGACGCCGGGTCACGGGCCTTGGCCAGCAGATCGAGCGTCTCGGCGGCATCGAGGTCCTCGAACGCCTCCAGCGCGGCTAGGAACATCATGGCTGATGACAAGGCAAGGAACGCTGTGGTCACCGGCGCGAGCAAAGGCATCGGGCTGGCCATAGCGACCGCACTACGCGACGAGGGATACCGCGTCGCGGCCGGCGCCCGAACGATCAGCACCGAACTCGAAGAGATCACCGCGCTCGCGGTCCCCGTGGACCTCAGTACCCCCCACGGGCCCCGCCACCTCATCGACGCCGCCCTGGCTGAACTCGGCGGCATCGACCTACTGGTCAACAACGTCGCAGGTACGACCGGCCCACACCCTCACGGATTCCTGTCCGTCACCGATGACGACTGGCAACACGCTCTCGATCTGACACTGCTCGCCGCCGTTCGAGCCAGCAGGGCTGCGCTACCTAGCATCCTCGACCGCCGCGGCCACATCATCAACATCGGCTCGATCAACTCACGCCGCCCGGCACCCCACCTGGTGGACATCTCGGCGGCCAAAGCCGCGCTGGCCAACCTCGGCAAAGCCCTCGCCGAAGAGTTCGGCCGCCACGGCGTCAGGGTCAACACCATCTCACCCGGACCGGTGCGCACCGCGGTGTGGACCGAACCGGGCAGCACCGGCGACACTCTCGCAACCCAAGCCGGAATCTCACGCGAGGAGTTCCTCGAATCCCTACCCAATGCCCTGGGAATGTCCACCGGACACATCACCGAACCAAGTGAAATCGCCGCCCTGGTGGTGTTCCTGGCCTCCGGGAAAGCACCCAACATCAACGGCTCCGAACTCGTCATCGACGGCGGCATGCGCAAAGAGCTCTAAGCAGGTCAGTCCCGGCATTCCTCGATGGCACCTTTCATACCCTTACCCCTGGCGAGCGCAGCGAACTGGCCACGCTCCTCAGCAAACTCCTGGGCATCGGCGTCTGACGGATGTCTAGCCAGGCTAAGGAATTGGGCCGATCATCGCGCCTTGGCCTCAGCTGTGATGCCGCGCGGGCACCGCCCCTGAAGGCGCCCCACGTTCACCCGCAGCAACATGGCGGCTCGGGGTAGCCGCCTTACCGGCAGAGAGCGCCGGCGCATGGCCGGCACTCCCCTCCCCCGTCGGCTCGCCGGCCGGTGGTGTGTGTCTGGCGGCCGTTCAGCCGGCGACCAGGCGCAGTGCGCCCATGACGTGGGGCCAGGCCGCGGACCGGGGGTCGATGAGGTCGAAGTGGCCCGCGCCTGGCGACTCGATCAGCTTCGCTCCGAAGGCCGCCTGGTACCGATGGGACATCTCCACCGTCAGCACCTCGTCCTGGTCGCCGTGGACGAGGACGAACGGAACCGGCGGGGCGCCGAGCGCGGTCGGATCGGTGGCGGCGTACCGGTCGGGTACCTGGTCCGGGCCGCAGCTTTCCTGATCAGCTGCCGAGTCTGCCGAGTAGGTCCTGGATCGCTTGGAGGACGGCGTCGGGACGGCGGAAGATGACGGAGGCGTGTCCGGCGTCGTCGATAACGCGGTTCTTGCCGTGCG
>JAOPYI010000201.1 GCA_025964675.1 Sphaerisporangium sp.
GCCAGGTCCACGGTCGGCGCCCGGTGGCCATTCTCGATCATGCTCAGCTGGCTGATCGACAGGTGTACGGCGTCGCAGAGTTTCCTCTGGGTGAATCCCGCAGAAAGTCGGAATTTGCGTAGTTCCGTACCGAATTGAATGCGCGGGGACATAGACGGATCCGGTTCCAGGGGGACGCTCATCTCCAGGCTCCTCTCTCGCTGCCTGACGTCGCGTTAAGCCCATTATTCTGGGCGTTCGCAAGGACACGCGAGAGGGTTCACACGATTGTGAACGCATCGCGAATACGAATCGCCACTCCGGTCCCCGATTGTTTGCGACCGTATGAGGGCCGTGTCAACGTCACAGCGGCGCCTCGGTCAACGGGCCGAGCGAAACAGGAATTCAACCGGAACCGACGGGGAAAGGCATGTCAATGGCGCCGGATACGCTCAGAGAGCTCTGTCTGCCCAGCAATCCCGAATCCGCGTCGCGCGCCCGTGCCGAGGTCCGCGACTGGCTCGGGGCGGAGCATCCGGCCTACGAGCCCGTGCGGCTGGCCGTCTCCGAGCTGGTGACCAACGCCTTCCGGCACGCCCGGCATTCGGTGGCAGGGGCCCATGGGCCGGCCGCCTCGGAGCCACTGGTCCTCCGGCTGTCGGCGTACGAGGACCGGCTGCGTGTCGAGGTCACGGACACGGGCCTGGCGACAGAAAGCCCACGCCTCCGCACGGAATCGGCAGCCGAGCGCGCCCGCACGGCCCTGGCCGCCGAACGCCCACGCGTTCGTACGGAGCCGGCTTTCCTGCTCGCGGAGGGTGGCCGGGGGCTCTCCATCGTCGACATGCTCTCGGATGGGCAGTGGGACTTCTGTTCCAACCCCGAGGGCCCCGGCTGGACCCTGTGGTGCGAGATCCCGGCCGACCCGCCGCTCCACGGTGAGCCCCTGCTCGATGCGTCCGCCGTGCCATACCTGGACGAGCCGCTTCCCGAGGCGTTCACCTCGATGGCCTCGGGCTAGTGCGGGCTAGCTCCCGGACAGCACGAGCATGATGTGTTCGTCCTCGCCGTGCTGCACCGTGCCGGTGCGCTCGAAGCCGCACTTCTCCAGCAGCCGCACCGAGCCGGTGTTCCCGATGTAGGGATCGGCGTAGAGCGGGCGGGTCTTCTCCTCCTGCAGGAAGAGCGCCATCGCTGCGCTGCCGACACCCCGGCCCCAGTATGAGCGGCCGAACCAGTATCCGGTGAAGCGCCTCTCCTGCTCCCACCAGGACACGATGTTCCCCGCGATCTCGCCGTCCACGGTGACCGCCCGCACGAGGACGGTGGGATCTCCAAGAATCCTCGTGGCCCAGTGGGTCATGAAGGCTTCTCGCTCGCGAGGAGGGAACTTCGACCGCCGGACCGCCTCGGGGTCGTGCTCCTGCTCCAGGAACACCTCCAGATCGGCTTCGCCGACCGCCCTCAGACGCACATCGTCGCTCATGCTGAGCGAGTCTGCCACCCGGCACCGACAGATCTCACCGGGCGTCGACGATCATGCCGGCGCCGACGGTGCCGTTAGTGGACTCGTCGATCAGGATGAAACCGCCGGTGAGGCGGTTCCTGGCGTAGTCGTCGACGAACAGGGGCTGGGTGACCCGCAGCGACACCCGGCCGATCTCGTTGAGCCCGAGGGAGGGGGCCGACTCGTCGCGGTGCAGGGTGTTCACGTCGAGCCGGTAGTGCAGGTCGCGCACGAGGGCGCGGGCCGTACGGGTGGTGTGCTTGATGACGAGCTTCGTGCGCGGGCCGAGCTTGAGGCCGTCCGACATCCAGCAGACCATCGCCTGGAGGTCCTGGGCGACCTGTGGGCGGTTGTTGGGCCGGCAGATCATGTCACCGCGCGAGATGTCGATGTCGTCCTCGAGGCGGAGGGTGACGGACATCGGCGCGAACGCCTCCTCGAGCGGCCCGTCGAAGGTGTCGATCGCGGCCACCCGCGTCACCAGGCCCGACGGCAGGTGCATCACCTCGTCGCCCGGCTTCAGCACGCCGCCCGCGACCTGGCCGGCGTACCCGCGGTAGTCGTGGAGGGCCGGGTCGGTGGCCCGCTGGGGGCGGATGACGTACTGCACGGGGAAGCGCACGTCGACGAGGTTGCGGTCGGAGGCGATGTGGAGGTTCTCCAGGTGGTGCAGCAACGACGTGCCCTGGTACCACGGCATGTTCTCCGACCGGGACACGACGTTGTCGCCGTGCAGCGCCGAGATCGGGATGAACGTCAGGTCGGCGACGTTGAGCTTCGCCGCGAACGCCGTGAACTCCTCGCGGATCTCCTCGAACCGCTCCTTGGAGTAGTCGACCAGGTCCATCTTGTTGACCGCGAGCACCAGGTGTGGCACCCGCAGCAGCGTGGTGAGGAAGGCGTGGCGGCGCGACTGCTCCACCACGCCCTTGCGGGCGTCGATCAGCACGATCGCCAGATCCGCCGTGGACGCTCCGGTGACCATGTTCCGGGTGTACTGGATGTGGCCCGGCGTGTCCGCGATGATGAACTTCCGCTTCGGCGTGGCGAAGTAGCGGTAGGCCACGTCGATGGTGATGCCCTGCTCCCGCTCGGCCCGCAGGCCGTCGGTCAGCAGCGACAGGTCGGTGTACTCGGTGCCCCGGTCACGGCTGGTGCGCTCGACGGCCTCCAGCTGGTCCTCGAAGATCGCCTTGGAGTCGAAGAGCAGGCGTCCGATGAGGGTCGACTTGCCGTCGTCGACCGAACCCGCAGTGGCGAAACGCAGGATGTCCATCAGAACTGCTCTCCATAGGTTGTACGGCCGGCGCGGCGGGGAAACGTACGGCTGCTCGCGAGGGGCGCGGTGAGGCCGGCGAGCCTCGGGGACAGGCCCGAGGCTACGACAGGGAGGAGCATCAGAAGTAACCCTCCTTCTTACGGTCCTCCATGGCGGCCTCGGAGGCGCGGTCGTCGGCCCGGGTCGCGCCGCGCTCGGTGATGCGGGTGGCGGCGATCTCGGCGATGATCTCCTCCACCGTGGCGGCGTCGGACTGCACGGCGCCGGTGCACGTCATGTCGCCGACCGTGCGATAGCGCACGACGGTCTCGAAGGCCGGCTCGTCCTCGTCGCGGTTGACGACGTCCGCGTCGGCGAGCAGCATGCCGTCGCGCTCGAACACCTTGCGGGTGTGGGCGTAGTAGATCGACGGGATCTCGATGCCCTCGCGCCGGATGTAGTCCCAGATGTCGAGCTCTGTCCAGTTGGACAGGGGGAAGACGCGGATGTGCTCGCCCTTGCGGATGCGCGCGTTGTAGAGGTTCCACAGCTCGGGCCGCTGGTTCTTCGGGTCCCACTGGCCGAAGTCGTCGCGGAAGGAGAACATCCGCTCCTTGGCGCGGGCCTTCTCCTCGTCGCGGCGCGCGCCGCCGAAGACCGCGTCGAACTCGTGCTCCTCGATGGCGTCGAGCAGCGTCGTGGTCTGGAGGCGGTTACGGCTCGCGCGGCGTCCGGTCTCCTCGACCACGCGGCCCGCGTCGATCGAGTCCTGTACGGACGCGACGACGAGGCGGGTGTTCAGCTCGGCGGCACGCCGGTCGCGGAACTCGATGACCTCGGAGAAGTTATGGCCGGTGTCGACGTGCATCAGCGGAAAGGGGATCGGCGCGGGCCAGAAGGCCTTCTCGGCGATCCGCAGCATGACGATCGAGTCCTTGCCACCGGAGAAGAGGAGACACGGGCGCTCGAACTCGGCCGCGACCTCACGCATGACGTGGATCGCCTCGGCTTCGAGGACGTCGAGCTGCGACGTGGTGTAGTCGCTCTGAAGCATCTGGTCTTTCCTCCGGTGAAGTCTTGCCCTAACGGTGCGCGTCGCGGATGCCGGCGAGCAACGTCGGCGCCAGATCCGGTAGGGAGACCAGGATATCCGGCAGCGAGGGATTCCCTTGGTTGTAGACGAGGGGGGACCCGTCGATCCGGCTGGCGTGGGCTCCCGCGGCCTGGGCTACGGCGACGGGAGCGGCGGAGTCCCATTCGTACTGGCCTCCGGCGTGGACGTACGCCTCCACCTGCCCTGTGAGCACCGCGGAGATCTTCGCGCCCGCCGAGCCGATGGGGACGAGATCGGCGCCGACGAGGTAGGCCAGCTTCCTGACGAACTCGGGCGGCCTGGTGCGGCTGACGGCGATGCGGATCCTGCCCTCGCGGGCGGCGGGCAGCGCGGGCGGCGGCGCGGTGGTGAGCGTCAGGCCCTGGGCGGGCAGCGCCACGGCTCCCGCGACGAGGTCTCCGGAGGCTGGGGCGCTTGCCTGACCGTTGGTGGTCTGGCGGGGGCCGGTGGTGGTGCGGCGGGGGCCGCGCTGCCACAGGGCCACGTGGACGGCCCAGTCGGAGCGGCCCGTGTCACCGAACTCACGCGTGCCGTCGAGCGGGTCGATGATCCATACGCGGTCGGCGGACTGGCGGCGTGGATCGAGCCGCTCCTCGCGGGTGCCCTCCTCCGACAGCACGCAGTCGCTCGGCCGCAGGCGCGACAGCGACTCCATCAGGTAGGCGTGGGACTCCTCGTCGCCCGCCTTGCGCAGCGCCACAGGGTCGTCGAACCCCTCGCGGGTGCGCAGGGCCAGCAGCCTCTCGCCCGCCTCGGCCGCGAGATCCCTCGCCAGTGCGTGGTCGTCGCGTATCGTCACGATGCCCTTCCCGATACTGCACCCGAGTTCCTTGGCCTCAGGCTAGTAAGCACCCGAGCCACGTGCCACGGCGGACCAGGTCTTCCACAGGATCTGAAGATCCAACGTGAGCGACCAGTTCTCGACATAACGCAAGTCCAACCGTACTGATTCCTCCCAGGAAAGGTTGGATCTGCCGTTCACCTGCCAGAGCCCCGTCATGCCCGGCCGGACCACGAGCCGCCGCCGGACGTCGTCGCCGTACCCCGCGACCTCCTCCGGAAGCGGAGGTCTCGGCCCGACGAGGGACATGTGGCCGAGCAGGACGTTGAAAAGCTGCGGCAGCTCGTCCAGGGAGTGGCGCCGCAGCCAGCCGCCCAGCGGGGTGACCCTCGGGTCGTCTCGGATCTTGAACAGCAGGCCGTCGCGGTCGCTGACGAGGTGGATCTTGTGATGTTCGGCGTCGCGGCTCATCGTGCGTAACTTGAGGATGGTGAACTCCACGCCGTCCCTGCCCACCCGCGTCTGCCGGAAGAGCGCCGGCCCGGGGCTCGTGGCCCGCACGGCCACCACCAGCACGGTGATGACGGGTGCCAGGACCGTGATCGCGAAGGCGGCGACCGTACGATCGAAGACGTTCTTGAGCAGCTGGCGCACCCCTGTCAGCTCGGGATGCTCCACATGCAGGAGCGGCAGCCCCGCCACCGGCCTGATCGTCGTGCGCGGCCCCGCCACCTCCATCAGGGCCGGGGCGACCACGAGATCGGTGCGGGTCTTCTCCAGCCGCCAGGCGAGGCGGCGCAGCGCGGTCCCGTCGAGCTCGGGACAGGCCAGCACGGCCACGGTGTCGGCCGCGACCTGGCCGACCACCAGGGGCACGTCGGAGAAGTCTCCGAGCACCGGGACCCCATCCACGTCCTCCGTGGCGTCGTCACGCGGCAGGCACACCCCCACGATCTCCATGCCGTGGTACGGCTCGCGCCGGAAACGGTGGATCAGATCGGCGGTCGACGCCCGATGGCCCACCGCGACCACCCGCCGCATGCACATCCCCTTGGCCCGCATCACGTGAAGCCTCCAGCGCAGGCCGTATCTGAAGGAGAGGGTGAGGACCGTCATCAGCGGGAGGGCGAGCACGACGTACCCACGGGCGAGGTCGGTCTTGGTCACGTAGGCCGTGATCGCGACCGCGGCGGTGAGGAAGAACCCGCACTGCGTGATCCGCCGGAACTCCTCGGACCCGACCCCGGCCAGCCGGGGCTCGTACGCTCGGTTGAGGCCCACGATGCCCACCCACACCACCGGGAGCACCATGCTGAGCAGGACGTACGGCGTGACGTAGGGCGTGACCTCGTGGAAGCGGACGAAGACGGCGGCGGCCCCGGCCAGGAAGCCGCATCCGAGGTCGGCGGCCATGGCCTGGACGCGGTAGCGCCGGGCCCATCGAGGCAGGCACGGACGGTCGTGCGAGGGGTTGGACGCGCGCGCCTCCGGCACCCTCTGAACGACGACCGCCGACGTCTCGCCGTCCCCCACGGATCCTCCTCGTAGCCGATCGGACACGGTCCGTGAGGGATGCTACCGCAGCATGAGAATATCTTGGGAAAACCCAGAAACTCCCTGTGGATCGGCGTCGGCGGACAACCGGGTCAGCGTTCGCCGGCAGCCGCTAGCGCGGTGGCTTGACCGGCTTCAGGTCGGAGGGGTGGAAGGTGTTCTGGGTGGCCTCCAGGCCCGACACCAGCAGCGACTCGGCGACGTCGGCGGCGCGGTCCACCAGCAGCGGCAGCTCCTTGCGCTCGGCCGTGCCGAAGTCACGCAGCACGTAGTCGGCCGTGTCCATCCGGCCGGGCGGGCGCCCGATGCCGAAGCGCACCCGGAGGTAGTCCCTCGTGCCCAGCGACTTGGTGATCGACCGCAGGCCGTTGTGCCCGTTGTCGCCCCCGCCGAGCTTGGCGCGCAGCGCTCCGTACGGGATGTCCAGCTCGTCGTGGACCACGACGATGCTCGCCGGGGCGACCTTGTAGAAGTCGGCAAGGGCCTTGACCGGGCCGCCGGAGAGGTTCATGTAGGACCGTGGCTTGGCCAGCACGACGGGGACGCCCGCGAGACGCCCTTCGAGGACCTCGGCGTGCGCCTTGTGCGCCTTGAACCTGCCGCCGGCGCGTGCGGCGAGCTCGTCCAGCACCATGAACCCGGCGTTGTGCCGGTTACCGGCGTACTCCGGCCCGGGATTGCCCAGCCCGACGATCAACCAGCGGTCCACGACAGACCTCTCCGTTCAACTCAGCGGCCACAGAGCCGTCTAACCCACAGGACATCTGGCATGACCGATGGGCCTTCGCACCCCGTCACATCGAACAGGGCAGCCGGGTGACCGATGACCGGCCTCCTGGCTGCCCTGCCGACGATAACGGGAAACTACACCGCGGTCTCGGCGGACCCGCCCTCGGCGCCCTCGACGGCCTCCTCGGTCTCCGCGGCGGTCGGGACGTTGGTGACCTGCAGGACGACCGTCTCGGGCTCGGCGATGAGGGAGGTGCCCTGCGGCAGCTTCAGGTCGCCGGCGGTGACGACGGCGCCGATCTCCAGGCCCGTGATGTCGACCTCGACACCCGTGGGGATGTGCGTGGCCTCCGACTCGACGGAGACGCTGATGAGCTGCTGGTCGAGAAGGCCACCCGGGGCGATGTCACCGATCGTGGTGACCGGGATGTCGACGGTGACCTTCTCGCCGCTCTTCACGAGGAGGAGGTCGACGTGCTCGTAGGAGCCCCTGATCGGGTCCCTCTGGACGCCCTTGGGCAGCGCCAGCTCGTTGACGCCCTCACCTTCGAGGCGGATCAGCACGTTGGGCGTACGAAGGGCGAGCAGCAGCTCGTGACCCGGCAGGGTCAGGTGCTTGGGGTCGATGCCGTGGCCGTACAGAACGGCGGGGACCTTGCTGGCGCGGCGGATCTTGCGCGCGGCACCCTTGCCGAACTCGGTGCGGGTCTCGGCGGCGATGCGTACCTCGGACACGGCGTGTCTCCTAGGGAGTCTCAGGAATGGAAGGCGCTCACCCTCACCCGCCCTAGCGGAAGGCGTTACGAGCGCGAACAACCCCCAAAGCCTACCCGACCCCCCACGCCCGTTCCGCCCGCCGAACACCGGCCGATGCCCGCCGGACAGCCGTGATCAGTCCTCGCGCGATCCTTGCCGGCGATCTCGTCGCATACTTCCTGAGGCACCAGCAGGACGAGTCCGTGCTCCGAAGTACGCGCAAGTGATGCGGCCCTTGACCGTCTGGTCAAGGGCCGTTCGGTTGAGGGAGGGGTGGGCTAGCTGTCGCCCTCGAAGAGGCTCGTTACGGAGCCGTCGTTGAAGACCTCGCTGATGGCCCGGGCGATCAGCGGGGCGATCGACAACACGGTGAGCTTGTCGAACCTCTTCTCCTCGGGGATCGGGAGGGTGTTGGTCACGACGACCTCGGAGATGCGGGAGTTCTTCAGGCGGTCGACGGCGGGGTCGGAGAAGATCGCGTGGGTGGCGGCCACGATGATGTTCGTGGCGCCCTGCTCGTACAGCGCGTCGGCGGCCTTGCAGATCGAGCCGCCGGTGTCGATCATGTCGTCGATCAGCACACAGGTGCGGCCCTTGACCTGACCGACGACCTCGTGCACCTTGACCTGGTTGGCCACCTCGAGATCGCGCCGCTTGTGGATGAACGCGACCGCGGTGCCGAGCTGGTCGGCCCAGCGCTCCGCGAGGCGCACACGGCCGGTGTCGGGCGACACGATCGTGGTGATCGCGGGGTCGAGCTTGCCGCTGAGGTAGCGGTGCAGCACCGGCAGGGCGAACAGATGATCGACCGGCCCGTCGAAGAAGCCCTGGATCTGGGGCGTGTGCAGGTCGACCGACATCAGCCGGTCGGCGCCCGCGGTCTTGAACAGGTCGGCCATCAGACGCGCCGTGATCGGCTCGCGGCCACGCCCCTTCTTGTCCTGGCGGGAGTAGCCGAAGAACGGCAGGACCACGGTGATGCGCTTGGCCGACGCCCGCTTCAGGGCGTCCACCATGATGAGCTGCTCCATGATCCACTTGTTGATGGGCTCGGTATGGCTCTGCATGACGAAGGCGTCGCTGCCTCGGACGGATTCGAGGTAGCGGGCATAGATCTCGCCGTTGGCGAAGTCGAGCAGCTTGGTCGGCGTGATCTCGATGTCGAGGTGCTGCGCCACCTCCTCCGCGAGCCCGGGATAGGCCCGGCCGGAGATGAACATCAGGTGCTTCTCGCCGGTCTTCTTCTGGCCGCTCATGCTCCACTCCTCGCCCGGCGGTTCACCGGGCACACCCGCGAGACACCGAAGTGCCTCCCGGCTCGCTCATCGCGATGGTTCATTTGGTGCTCCCCCGATGTTGTTCTCCGGCACGCGCGGCCTGATCGGCCTGCTGGCCTTGCTCAGCCTGGCCGGCGGAGCCGTGCACGTCCGTACGCTCGCCATGCCCGGCCCTGGCGCGTCTGGCGGCCTCCGCCGAGGCGGTGCCGGGGCGCTTGCGCTCGACCCACCCTTCGATGTTGCGCTGCTGCGCTCGGGCCACCGCCATCGCCCCCGGGGGAACGTCGCTGATGATGGCCGAGCCCGCTGCGGTGTAGGCGCCGTCGCCGATCGTGACGGGCGCGACCAGCATGTTGTCGCTGCCGACCCGGACGTGGTCGCCGACCGTCGTGTGATGCTTCTCGACGCCGTCGTAGTTGACGAAGACGCTGGAGGCGCCGATGTTGGTGCCCTCGCCGATGGTGGCGTCGCCCACATAGGTGAGGTGCGGCACCTTGGACCCCGCGCCGACCCGGGCGTTCTTCATCTCGACGTAGGTGCCGGCCTTGGCCTTGCGGCCGAGCACGGTGCCGGGCCGGAGGTAGGCGAACGGGCCCACAGAGGCGCCCGCCCCGATCTCGGCGCCCTCGCAGACGGCGTTGCGCACCACGGCGTCCGCGCCCACGACCGTGTCGGTGAGCGTCGTCGCGGGCCCGACCTCGGCTCCCGAGGCGATGGACGTACGGCCGTGCAGCTGGGTGCCCGGATGGACGACCACATCGGGCTCCATGGTCACGCTCACGTCCACCCACGTGGTCGCGGGGTCGATGATCGTGACCCCGGCCCGCATGTGGGCTTCGAGGACGCGGGTGTTGAGTACGGCGCGGGCGAAGGCGAGCTGGACCCTGTCGTTGACGCCCTCGACCTCGACGTGGTCGGCGGCGACGAACGCGCCGACCCGGTGGCCGTCCTCCCGCAGGATCGAGAGCACGTCGGTGAGATACTCCTCACCCTGGGAGTTGGCGGTGGAGACCCGCTTGACGGCGTCGGCCAGCAGCAGCCCGTCGAAGGCGTAGACGCCGGAGTTCATCTCCTTGATCACCCGTTGCTCGGGCGAGGCGTCCTTCTCCTCGACGATCTCGAGCACGGCACCCGTCGTGTCGCGGATGATCCGGCCGTATCCGGTCGGGTCGGGCACCTCGGCGGTGAGCACGGTGACCGCGTTGCCCTCCGCCGCGTGGGTGGCGAGCAGCTCGGCCAGGGTCTCGGTACGCAGCAGCGGGGTGTCGCCGTACGTCACGAGGATCGTTCCGTTGATCGTGCCGACCGACTCGAGGACGGTGCGCACGGCGTGGCCCGTGCCGTTCTGCTCGGTCTGGACGACCGCGCGGGCGTCGGGGCCTGCGGTGGCGAGGTGGGCCTGGACCTGCTCCCGCGCGTGACCGATCACGACGATCAGGCGCTCGGGCGTGAGGCCCCTGGCCGCGGCCAGCATGTGGTCGACCAGCGCACGACCACACAGCTCGTGGAGGACTTTTGGTTTCGTTGACTTCATCCGGGTGCCCTCGCCTGCGGCGAGGACGATGACGGCTGCCGGGCGCGGCACACTCACGGACTGAGGCTCCCTCGGCGTCGCGGCTGAGACATGGCGGAGCGGAATGACGCACGGCTACCGCCTAGGCACCGCACGGCCACCCACCCGACACCGTGAGAATACCTGCCGTCTCCGTGGTGGGATCCAGCCCCCTGGGCCGAAACCTGGGACACGAGGTGGAAGCGGCGGCGCGTGATGGATATGAGAAAAGTTCCGGCGCCTGGACTCGAACCAGGACGACCCTGCTCCAAAGGCAGGTGGGCTGCCAATTACCCCACGCCGGACCGATTCGAGACCTTCCCAAACCGCGGTGACAAGGATACCCACCAGAGCGCCTCAACGCTCAACGCATTTGGGCACCCGTCCGGCCGTTCCGCCCCACGTCCGTACGGCCACCGCACGTGACCGGCTCAGGCTGCCGAGGCCTTGAGCGTGGTCACGCCCCTCCTGTGCGCAGGACGGCCACACATCCTTGGAGATTCCCGTCCACCGTTTTGGCATGCCGAACGAATCCCCGTAACAGACGCGGGCATGAATGCGCAAGGAGTGGATCCGCCACCGGATGCCGCCCGAAGCGTCATCTTCTCCACATTCCGAGCTTAGGAATTCCTAACTTACGATGGCGTAGGTTACGGTTACGTAGCTAGAGATGGCCCGTACTTCGTCCAGAATCACGTGAGGTAGCCCATGACCGTCGTCGAAGCCCGAGCGACCCCACAGGGGCCCCGGCCCGATCTCGAGCCCGAGCCGAAGAGCAACTTCGAGCGTGTCCTGCTTGTCATCTTCGTCGCTCTTCCGTTCCTCGCTCTCATTGCCGCCGCGCCCATGGCCTGGGGACACTTCCTCGGCTGGAGCGACGTCGCGATCACCGCGTTCTTCTACGTGTTCACCGGGCTCGGCGTCACCGTCGGCTTTCACCGCTACTTCACGCACGGGTCCTTCAAGGCGAACCGCCCTTTGAAGATCGCGCTCGCCATCGCCGGCAGCATGTCCATCGAGATGGGCGTGATCGACTGGGTGGCCACCCACCGCCGCCACCACAAATACTCCGACAAGGAGGGCGACCCGCACTCGCCGTGGCGTTTCGGCAACGACTGGAAGGCGTTGACCAAGGGCCTTGTCTTCGCCCACATCGGCTGGATGTTCTCCTCCGAGCGCACCAACCAGGAGCGTTTCGCCAAGGACCTGATCAACGACAAGGACGTCTACCGCGTCCACCAGGCCTTCCCCTGGCTGGTGCTCGCGTCCCTGACGCTGCCCGCGGTGATCGGCGGCCTCGTGACCTGGTCCATCACCGGCGCGCTGACCGCGTTCTTCTGGAGCAGTCTCGTTCGCATCGCGCTGCTCCACCACGTGACCTGGTCGATCAACTCGGTCTGCCACGTGTTCGGCGACGAGGCCTTCGAGGTGCGCGACAAGTCCCGCAACGTGTGGTGGCTGGCCATCCCGTCCTTCGGCGAGTCATGGCACAACCTCCACCACTGCGACCCGACCTCGGCCCGTCACGGCGCGCTCAAGGGTCAGCTGGACCCGAGCGCCCGCGTCATCCGCTGGTTCGAGCAGGCCGGATGGGCCACCGATGTCAGGTGGCCGACCCCTGAGCGTCTGGCGGCGAAGCGGGTTGGGTGACTCAGCCCCTATGTCGGGCCGCCGGCCGGCGGCCCGAACCCCCCTCCCTGCCCACCCCAACCCCTCAAATCTCGATATAGCTGCTCCAACGGGGGCATTGGCGGTTGCCGGAACTGCGGGGCCAGCCATGATTGGAACTATGACCGAATCCCGCTCCCGCGTACGCATGACCGGTAAGGAGCGCAGGGAGCAGCTGATCCGCGTCAGCCGCGGTCTGTTCGCCGAGAAGGGATTCGACGGCACCTCCATAGAGGAGATCGCGGCCAGCGCGAAGGTCTCCAAGCCGGTCGTCTACGAGCACTTCGGCGGCAAAGAGGGCATCTACGCCGTCGTCGTCGACAGAGAGATGCAGCGCCTGCTCAGCCTGGTCGCCGTCGCGCTGAACGCCGGGCACCCGAAGATCCGGCTGGAGCGGGCCGCCCTCGCGCTCCTGCAGTACGTCGAGGAGTCCAGCGAGGGCTTCCGCATCCTGGTGCGCGACTCCCACGCGGCGTCGGGCACCGGCACGTTCGCGAGCCTCATCAGCGACATCGCGAGCCAGGTCGAGGATGTGCTGGCCGACCAGTTCGCCGACCGGGGGTACGCTCCCACGCTCGCTCCGATGTACGCCCAGATGCTCGTCGGCATGGTCGCCCTCACCGGCCAGTGGTGGCTGGACGCCCGCAAGCCCGACCGCGAGGAAGTGGCCGCCCACCTGGTCAACCTCGCGTGGAACGGCCTCACCGGGCTGGAGCCGCGCCCCGGCCTCACCGCCGCGTCCACACGCGCCCTCGCCACGGTCCCGGCGGTCGTCGAGCTACGCGGTATCGCCCGCCCGACCGAGAAGGAGCTCAGGGAGCTGGAGAAGGCTCACGAGAAGGAGCTGCGCGAGCAGGAGAAGGCCCGTGAGAAGGAGCTGAAGGAGCAGGAGAAGCTCCGCGCGCGCGAGGAGCGCGAGCAGGAGAAGCTCCTTCGCGAGCAGGAGAAGGTCCTGGCACGCGAGCTTCGCGAGCAGGAGCGGCTGCGGGAACGCGAGCTTCGCGAGCAGGAGAAGCTGCGGGCGCAGGAGGCCAAGCTGGCGGAGCAGCAGGTCAAGCAGGCCGAGAAGGACGCCGTACGGCAGACCAGGTTGGCGGACCGCGTGGAGCTGGTCGAGCGCGTCGAGCTCATCGAGCTTGTGGAGCTCGTTCCGCTGGGTGAGCGTGTCCAGCCCGCCCAGCTGGTCCAGGGCAGGGGGCTGGTCCAGGGCGGGCAGCGCGGCGAGGCGGAGCAACGGCAGCTGGGCATCACCGAGTAAGTAAAACCCTCGTTGCTGAAAACTTAACGTGCCGTTCAAGTATGTAGGGCATTTTGGACATATGTCCGCCGAGATCGTGCCGCCTACCCCTGAAGGACACGACGACCTGCCTCTTTCCCAGGAGCGCTTCCTCGATCGCGAGGAGAGCTGGCTCCATTTCAACGAACGGGTGCTCGAGCTCGCAGAAGACCCCGCTGTGCCGCTGCTGGAACGGGTGCGCTTCCTCGCCATCTTCGCCAGCAACCTCGATGAGTTCTTCCGCGTACGCGTCGCGGGCCTGAAACGGCGGATGGCGACCGGCCTGCTGCTTCGTGCCAAGAGCGGGCTGAAGCCACGCGAGGAGCTGGCGAGGATCGCGGCCATCGCGGACGACCTCGCGCAGCGCCACGCCTCGGCCTACCACAAGCAGGTCTGCCCCCAGCTCGCGAGCGCGGGCATCGAGATCGTGCGCTGGGACGAGCTCAACAGGGACGAGCGCACGGCGATGCGCAAGCTCTTCCGGGAGCGGGTCCGGCCGGTGCTGACCCCGCTGGCCGTGGATCCCGCCCATCCTTTTCCGTATATTTCGGGCCTGTCGCTGAACCTGGCCGTCACCGTGCGTAACCCGAGCACGGGACACACCGTCTTCGCCCGGGTGAAGGTGCCCTCGCAGCTCCCCCGCTTCGTCTCCGCCTCCAGGGACCGCTTCGTCCCGCTGGAGGATGTCATCGCGGCCCATCTCGGCCAGCTTTTCAAGGGCATGGAGGTCGTCGAGCACCACGTCTTCCGGGTGACACGCAACGAGGACCTCGACGTCGACGAGGACGTCACCGAGAACCTCATGCAGGCGCTCGAGAAGGAGCTGCTGATGAGGCGCTTCGGGCCACCCGTCCGGCTGGAGGTGGAGGACACGATCAGCCAGGCGGTGCTCGACCTGCTGGTCGACGAGCTCGACGTGTCCGCCCACGAGATCTACCGGCTGCCCGGCCCGCTGGACCTCACCGGGTTGCACGCCATCGCCGACCTGGACCGCGGCGAGCTGAACTACCCGCCGTTCGTGCCGGCGGAGGCGATCCACGCCGAGGACGACATCTTCTCGGTCCTCCGGGAGCGTGACATCCTCGTCCACCACCCGTACGACTCCTTCTCGACCAGCGTGCAGCGGTTCATCGAGCAGGCGGCGTCCGACCCGAACGTGCTGGCCATCAAGCAGACCCTCTACCGCACCAGCGGCGACTCGCCGATCGTGGACGCGCTGATCGACGCCGCGGAGGCGGGCAAGCAGGTCGTGGTCGTGGTGGAGATCAAGGCGAGGTTCGACGAGCACGCCAACATCACCTGGGCGAGGAAGCTCGAGCGGGCGGGCTGCCACGTGGTCTACGGCGTCCTCGGCCTGAAGACCCACGCCAAGCTCGCGCTGGTCGTACGGCAGGAGCCATCGGGCGAGCTGCGCCAGTACTGCCACATCGGCACGGGCAACTACAACCCCAAGACCGCCCGGCAGTACGAGGACTTCGGCCTGCTCACGGCGGACCCCTTGGTGGGCGAGGACCTCACCGACCTGTTCATCCACCTGACCGGCTACTCCCACCACTCGGCCTACCGGCGCCTGCTGGTCGCCCCGCACTCCATGCGGGGCGGGCTGCTGGCCAGGATCGAGCGGGAGATCGCCCATCACCTCGCCGGGCGCCCCGCGCGGATCCGGATGAAGACGAACGCGCTCGTGGACGAGCCGCTGATCGACGCGCTGTACGCGGCGTCGAAGGCGGGCGTCCCGGTGGATCTGGTCGTACGAGGCGTCTGCACCCTACGTCCCGGCATCCCGGGCCTGTCCGAGAACATCCGGGTCAGAAGCATCCTTGGACGGTTTCTCGAGCACTCACGCATCTACGAGTTCGGCAGCGGCCGGCGACCGGAGATCTGGATGGGAAGCGCCGACCTGATGCGCCGTAACATCGAGCGCCGCGTGGAGTCGCTGGTGAAGGTCAGCAGCGCGCAGCAGCGCGTGTATCTCTCCGAGCTGCTCGACCTGTCCATGGCGGACACGACCAGCAGCTGGTGGCTCCAGAGCGACGGCAACTGGGTGCGCCACCACCTCGGCCAGAACGACCGGCCGCTCCTTGACCTCCAGTCCCACCTGGTCGGGACCCGGCGGTGGAGGTCCATCGATGACTGACTGCCACGTCCACCCGACCGACATGATCAGGGCCGGAGGCGCGGTCGTGTGGCGGGGCGACAGCCGTGATCCCGAGGTGGCCGTGGTGCACCGGCCGAAGTACGACGACTGGTCCTTCCCGAAGGGCAAGCTGAAGCCCGGCGAGCACGTCATCGCCGGCGCTCTCAGGGAGGTGGCCGAGGAGACCGGGCTCAGTGTCGCGCTCGGCCGCCACCTGCCTCCCGTCCATTACATGAAGGGCACGCGGCTCAAGCGGGTGGACTACTGGACGGCGCGGGTGATCGAGGAGGTTGCCCAGGAGCCCTCCGACGAGGTCGACCGGCTCGCCTGGCTGCCCATCGAGGAGGCACGGGCCCGCCTGACCTACGAGTGGGACGCCGGGCTGCTGCGGGCCCTGATGGCGGCGCCCCTGGAGACGACGCCATTCGTTCTGATCAGGCACGCCTTCGCGGGCGCGCGCCAGGACTGGAAGGGCGACGACGACCTGCGCCCCATCGACGAGGACGGCGAGGCGCAGGCCAGGACCATCGCCGACCTGCTGTACGGCTACCGGCCCACGTCCCTGGTCAGCTCGCCGAGCAGGCGGTGCGTGCAGACGCTCCTGCCGTACGCCGCCAGGGAGGTCCTGAAGATCCGTACGGAGCGGCTGCTGACCGAGACCGACTACGACACCCCCCTGTCGCTGGCGCTCACGCTGTCCCTCCTGGACACGGGCGAGCCCACCGCGGTCTGCAGCCACGGCAAGGTGCTGCCCGAGCTGATCACCGGCATGTGCGAGCAGCGCTTCGACGGCCACGCGGGGAACATCCACCTGCGTAAGGGCGCGATAGCGGTCCTCCACCACGCCGGCGGGCGCGTCGTGGCGGTCGAGCGCTACCTCGCCTGACCGGCCGCGGTCACCTGGTGGCCTCTGCCCAGATCGCGGGGAACTCCGTGTGGGAGCGGTCGGCGGCCGCGCGTTCGATGCCGACGAGCAGGCCGTAGGTGAAGGTGTCCTCGCCGGCCTCGCGCGCCCGCTTGGCCTCGTCCAGCAGGATCTGCTGGGCCACGACGCCGTCCTGGTACAGCCCCAGGACCTCCTGCACGTCCTTGGCCCGCTTCGCCAGGTCGCCCGCCGGGGCGCCGAGCAGGGGCTTGAGCGCGTCGGCGGTGTACCTTGCGCGCTTGGCCGCCTTGCGCACCTCGTGCATGGCGGTCTCGCGCTGCTCGGTGTCGTCTATGGCCTGGGCCGCGTCGTACTTCCTGACCACGCGCCGCCAGCCCCTGTCGGCGACCTTCGCGAGCGTCTTCTCGGCGTCCTTGATGGCGAGCGGGGTGAGCGGCGGGTTGATGACCAGCGCGTCGAGCCTGTCCAGCAGGGCGAAGTAGCGCTCGCCGCTCATCGCCTCGTTGACGCGCGTGAGGGCTTCGCGCTCGCGTTCCAGCAGGTCCTCGCCGAGGCGGGCCCGGACCGGGCCGAGGACCAAGGCGGGATCGATCGTCTCCAGGTGGCGGGCGAACCGCTCGCGGATGACCTCCAGGTCGCGGGCCTCGCCGAGCACGTTCGCGATCCAGCGCAGCTCGTCCTGGAGGCCGGAGGTCTCGGCGATCACCGCGGAGAAGGACTTGAGCGCGCTGCGCAGGCGGCGGCTCGTCACGCGCATCTGGTGGACGGCGTCGTCCCCCGCCTGCCGTACGCGGGGATCCTGGGCGGTCAGCTCGGCCACCTGGGACTTCAGATAGTCGACCACGACCCGGCCGGCCGTACCGTCGTCCGGGTCGGCGAGCGGGCGGGTGGGGATCCGGGAACCGAGGAGGCGGGCGAGCTTGCTCTGGGCGTCGGCCCTGCGCGCGCCGGCCTTGCGCAGCACCTTGCCGACCCGCTTCAGCATGTCGGCGTCCCCGCCGACCAGCTCGGCCTCGACCTCGCGCCAGCGGTCGACCTGCCGGTCCTCCTCGGACACGGTGCCGAACACCGTGCCCTTGACCTGGTCGTCCGCGATCTCCAGCAGCGGCAGCCCGTCCGGGCCGCGCAGGCTGGTCACCTTGCGTACGGTCTCGAGCTCGGCGACCTGGAGAAGCCGCCTGCCCCTGGTGTACGCCTGGACGAGGCCGGCGAGCTCGGGTGGCACGATCTTGGCGCTGCGCGTCAGCGGGTGGGTGACCTCCTCGCGAACGCCCTTGGCCTTCGGCAGCTTGAGATGCCACCCGGCGTCGTGACCTCCGCGCCGCCTGCGCAGGGTGATCCCGTGGGCCGCGAGGCTGAGGTCCGGCGTGTCGAAGTACAGGGCCACCAGCCGGTGGCTGACGAGGCTGACCGCCTCCGCGCAGCCCGGGACGCCGGAGAGGTCGGGGATCTCGAAGTCCACCGGCACATCGAACTTGTCTTCGATCTCGATCGCCATGCTTACCCCGCAGTTAGCCGAATTTCGGGCATAGTGCCATATTTAGGTTAACTCGCTGTGGGCGCGCTACCCGTCGGCGTAGTCAGCGGCTCCAGGAGCTCGATGCGGTTGCCCACCGGGTCGTCCACGTAGCAGCGCCGGAAGCCGGGCAGCAGGCCGTCGGGGCGCGCCTCGACGCCCGCCTTGCCCAGCCTCGTGACCAGCCCGGGAAGGTCGTCGACCAGCAGCCCGGGGTGGGCCTTGCGCGCGGGCCGGAAGTCGTCCTCGATGCCGAGGTGGAGCTCGACGGCGGGCCCGCGGAACCACACGCCTCCCCGCCTGGCCAGGTCGGGTGGCTTCGGCACCTCGGCCAGCCCGAGCACCCCCGAGTAGAAATCGCGAAGGACAGGCTCGCTGCCCGGCGGAGCCGCGAGCTGCACGTGGTGGAGTCCTGTGATCACCGGCTGTCCTTCACTCGGGCGCGGTTCGCGACAACGAAGATACGGCGGAACGGGAAGGCCGTGCCGTACGGCTTGGGCGGGTAGACCTCGTCCAGCACCCGGGCGCAGTCGGCCAGGAACGCCTCCCGCCTGCCGGAAGCCAGCCGGTCGAGCATCGGCCGCAGGGCCGTACCCATGATCCAGTTCAGCACGGCGTTCTCACCGCGCAGCAGATGGATGTAGGTCGTCTCCCAGGCGTCGACCTCGCAGCCGAGCCCCGCGAGCAGCGCCAGGTAGCCGTCCGGACCGTCCACCGGGTCGTGGCGGACGAGGTCGCCGAGCTCCTGCTTCCAGGCGGCCGAACGGCACAGCTCCCTGACGGTCACGTGGCTCGGGGCGTCGAAGTTGCCCGGAACCTGGAAGGCGAGCCAGCCGCCTGGCCGCAGTGCATCGATCCAGCGCGGCAGCAGGTCACGGTGCTCGGGCACCCACTGCAGCACGGCATTGGAGACGATCACGTCGACCGGACGCCCGGGACTCCAGGAACGGACATCTCCCACGCTGAACGTGGGGCCGTCGGGTGCCCTGTCGATCATCGCGGGCGAGGAGTCGAGGCCGTGGACGGTCGCGTCGGGCCAGCGGCGGCTCAGCTCGGCGGTCAGCTCGCCCGTGCCGCAGCCTAGGTCGACGACGTAGCCGGGGCTCTCGGCGTGGACGCGCGCGACCAGCTCGAAGAAGGGGCGGGCACGCTCGTCGGCGTACCGGCCGTAAACCGTGGGGTCCCAAATATCTCTTGACATCAAGATAATTCCTATCGGGACAGATGTCTCGA
Organism: Sphaerisporangium sp.; assembly: GCA_025964675.1. Taxonomy (GTDB): domain Bacteria; phylum Actinomycetota; class Actinomycetes; order Streptosporangiales; family Streptosporangiaceae; genus Sphaerisporangium. The sequence continues at coordinate 19,224 of JAOPYI010000201.1, forward strand.
TGTCAAGAGAGATAGACTCGCCCGCATGACGACGCGCCGGAGAGATGAGGCCGCCGAAGACTCCCCGCGGGACGAGGTCGACCAGCTCGTCATGTCCTGGCGGCAGGAGCGCCCCGACCTCGACGTCTCGCCACTTCAGGTGCTGAGCCGGGTCTCCCGGCTCGCCCGGCATCTCGACCGCGCCCGCCGCGCGTCCTTCGCCGAGCACGGCCTCGAGTCGTGGGAGTTCGACGTGCTCACCACGCTGCGCCGGTCAGGCGAGCCGTACGAGCTGAGCCCGGGAGCCCTGCTGCGCGCCACTCTGGTCACCTCGGGCACGATGACCAACCGCATCGACCGGCTGGCCGCCGCCCGCCTGGTGCGCCGGCGCCCCGATCCGGAGGACCGGCGGGGCGTGCTGGTGTCGCTGACCGAGCTTGGACGGGCGCGCGTGGACGAGGCCTTCGCGGACCTGCTCAGGCGCGAGCGCGAGCTGCTCAAGGTCCTCGACGCGAACGACCAGCGGACGCTGGCCACCCTGCTGCGCACAATCCTCGTGCCTTTCGACTCGGCGGAGAACGGCGCCTGAGAAGGGGCCTACTCGCCGAGCCTCTCGGCGAGCTCCATCCATTCGAGCTCGACCGACTCCTTCTGCGCGTGGAGGTCCTTCAGCTCGGCGTCGAGGGACGCGAGCCTGCCGTAATCGGAGGCCGCGTCGGCCATGGCGGCGTGCAACGTCGTCTCGCGCCCGCTGATCTTGTTGAGCTGGCGCTCCAGCCTGGACAGCTCCTTCTGGGCCTCGCGCAGCTCCTTGGCGGACGGCCCGGAGGGCGCGGCCTCCTGCCCCGCTTCGCCGGCGGCCGTACCTGAGGGGCCTGATGGGGAGGAGCCGGCGCGGGCGGTCAGGGCCGTGCCCGACGAGCGGCGCTGGAGATACTCGTCGACGCCTCCGGGCAGGAGCGACAGGCTGCCGTCGCCCAGCAGGGCCACGGACCGGTCGGTCACCCGCTCAAGGAAGTAGCGGTCGTGGCTGACCAGGATCAGCGTGCCCGGCCAGGCGTCGAGCAGGTCCTCCAGCTCGTTCAGCGTCTCGATGTCGAGGTCGTTGGTGGGCTCGTCGAGCAGGAGCACGTTGGGGTCGTCCATGAGCAGCCGCAGCAGCTGCAGGCGGCGGCGCTCACCGCCGGACAGGTCGCCGACGACCTTCCACTGGGCGTCGCCGCGGAAGCCGAGACGCTCGAGCAGCTGCGAGGCCGTCCACTCGCGCTTGCCGACCTGGATGAACTGGCGGATCTCCTCGACGGTCTCGAGCACGCGCCGCCCCGGGTCGAGCTCGGCCAGCTCCTGCGACAGGTGCGCGAGGCGGACGGTCTTGCCCCGGACGACCTTGCCGGAATCGGCCTTGACGGCGTCGGCCAGCAGCCGCAGCACCGACGACTTGCCCGAGCCGTTCACCCCGATCAGCCCGACACGGTCGCCGGGACCGAACTGCCAGGTGCAGCGGTCGAGCACGAGCGGGCCCTGGCCGGGGCCGCCGGCGTGCAGGGTGACGTCGTCGAGGTCGTAGACGGTCTTGCCGAGCCGCGCGGAGGCGAACTTCACCAGCTCGACGGTGTCCCTCGCGGGAGGCTCGTTGGCGATGAGCGCCTGGGCCGCGTCGATGCGGAATTTGGGCTTGGAGGTGCGCGCGGGCGGGCCACGGCGCAGCCAGGCGATCTCCTTGCGCATGAGGTTCTGGCGGCGGTCCTCTGTGGCCTGGGCGACGCGCGCCCGCTCGGCCTTGGCGAGGACGTACGCGGCGTACCCGCCCTCGTAGCGCTGGACGGTGCCGTCCACGACCTCCCAGGTGCGCGTGGCGACCTCGTCGAGGAACCACCGGTCGTGGGTGACGACGAGCAGGGCGGACCTGCGGCCTGACAGGTGCTTCGCCAGCCAGGCGATGGCCTCGATGTCGAGGTGGTTGGTCGGCTCGTCGAGGATGACCAGGTCGTGCTCCTCGATCAGCAGCCGGGCCAGGGCCGTGCGCCGCCGCTCGCCTCCGGAGAGCTCGCCGACCTTGGCCGACAGCTCGATGTCGCCGAGGAGGTTGGCCAGGATCTCTCTGACCGCCTGGTCGCCCGCCCACTCGTGCTCGGCCCGGTCTGCGAGCACGACCTGCCGCACGGCCAGCGTGGGGTCGAGGTCGTCACCCTGGGACAGGACGCCGATGCGGAGGCCGCGGGTGTGGGTCACCCTGCCGCCGTGGGGCTTGACGGTGCCCGCGATCACCGAGATGAGCGTGGTCTTGCCGTCGCCGTTGCGCCCGACGACGCCGATGCGGTCACCCGCCTCGATGCCGAGGGACACCTCGCCGAGCAGTGGCTTCGGACCGTAGGCATGGGAGACGGATTCGAGGTTTACCAGATTCATCGCCTGCAAAGCCTATCCGCAGCCCAACGCGCGTCGTGTCACGCCGAAGTCAACGCTGGGCGGGCACGATGGTCGCTCCGGGGACCGGGCCGTAGGCCGTGACGAGCGAACGGCACACGCCCGAGAGGTCGAGGGCGATCGACAGGTCGCTCGCCTGGGCCTCCGACTCCACGAGGAAGGCGCAGGTGGGACCCGACCCCGAGACCAGCGCCCCGAGCGCGCCCCGCTCCCGGCCGGCGGCCAGAGTGCGCGCCAGGGGGCGGCACAGCATCAGCGCGGCGGGCTGGAGGTCGTTCACGAGAGCCTTGCCGAGCGTCTGCGCGTCGCCCGCCGCAAGGGCCCCCATGAGCAGCTCGGCGGGCTGGGGCCAGCCGGCCTGCTCCCCGATGGCCTCGCGCAGCCGATCGCACTCGGCGTACACCTTGGCGGTCGACAGGCCGCCCTCGGCGAGCGCGAACACCCAGTGGAAGCGGCCGGCGGCCGCGACCGGCGCCAGCTTCTCCCCCCTGCCGGTGCCGACCGCCGTGCCGCCGAGGAGGGCGAAGGGCACGTCGCTTCCGAGATCGGCGCCGATCTCCATGAGCTCCCGCGTGGACAGGCCGAGGCCCCACAGCTCGTTGCAGGCCACCAGCGCGGCGGCCGCGTCGGCGCTGCCTCCCGCCATGCCGCCGGCGACGGGGATCGCCTTGCGGATCAGCAGGCGCGCGCCCAGCGGCCGTCCGGCGCGCGCGGCGAGGGCATGGGCGGCCTTCACCGCGAGGTTCTCCCCGTCGAGGGGCACCGCCCCCGCGGACTCGCCCTCGACGGCCACCGTGGAGGCCCCGCCGGGACCACCCGAGGCCGTGACCTCGTCGAAGAGTGAGACGGCGTGGAAGACGTTCACCAGGTCGTGGTAGCCGTCGTCACGCGGCGGCCCCACGGAGAGCTGCAGGTTGACCTTGGCGGGCACCCGGACGGTCACGGAAGTCACGGGATCCGATGGTAACGCTCAGTCCCGCCCATGACAGGCCGGTTCTCGGCGATCCTGGCGAAGTCCTCGACGCGGAGCTGCTCCCCGCGCTCCGACGGGTTGACGCCCGCCGCCCGCAGCGCCGCCTCGGCCGCCGAGGCCGTGCCCGCCCACGAGGCCAGCGCGGCCCGCAGGGTCTTGCGGCGCTGCGCGAACGCCGCGTCGATCACCGCGAAGACCTCCTCGCGGGACGCGGTGGTCTCCGGCGGCTCGCGGCGGGACATCGCCACGAGCCCGGAGTCGACGTTCGGAACCGGCCAGAAGACCGTGCGGCCGACCGGCCCGGCGCGGCGCACGTCGGCGTACCACGCGGCCTTGACCGACGGCACGCCGTACACCTTGGAGCCCGGCCCCGCGGCCATGCGGTCGGCCACCTCGGCCTGGACCATCACCAGCCCTCTGCGGAGCGAGGGGAGCACCTCCAGCAGATGGAGCACGACGGGCACGGCGACGTTGTAGGGCAGGTTGGCCACCAGGGCCGTCGGTTCCTCCCCGAGCTCCTCCGGGCGTACGCGCATCGCGTCGGCGCGGACGACCGTGAGCCGGTCGGCCAGGGACGGCGCCCGGTCGGCGACCGTCAGCGGGAGCTGGGTGGCGAGGACGGGGTCGATCTCGACCGCGATCACCCGCCGGGCCTCGGGGAGCAGGGCCAGTGTGAGGGACCCGAGCCCTGGCCCGACCTCGATGACCACGTCGTCGGGCGAGATTTCGGCCACCCGGGCGATGCGCCGGACCGTGCCGCCGTCGATGACGAAGTTCTGCCCGAGCCGCTTGGTCGGACGAAGATCGAGCTTGTCCGCCAAATTACGTATTTCTACCGGACCGAGCAGGCTAACAATTGAGCTCCCCATCCACCCAGTGTCCCGCACCGAACAGTCCTCAAAGGAAGGTGACAGATCATCTCAAGGGCTCAACCAGCCGTAACCGATCTTCAAGCGGGAGGAAAGTGGGCACGGATAGTGTGGCCGCGCCCGGAAGCAAGGAGGCGTCGTCAATGGATCGTGCCGGTGCGGAACCGTTGGGCCCCAGCGATCCCCCACGGATCGGGCCCTACCGCTTGCTCGGCCGGATCGGCCAGGGCGGGATGGGCACGGTGTACCTCGCCGAGGCGCCCACCGGCAGGTCCGTCGCGGTCAAGGTGGTCAAGGCCGAGTTCACCGTCGACGAGGGTTTCGCCGTGCGGTTCCACTCGGAGGTGGCCAACGCCCGGCGGGTGGCGTCGTTCTGCACGGCGCAGGTGCTCGACAACGGCAACGCCGACGACGGCCGCCCGTACATGGTCACCGAGTACATCCCCGGCACCCCGCTTTCCCAGCAGATCTCGCGGTACGGCGCCCTGGAGGCCGGAACGCTGCACGGCGTCGCGATCGGCGTGGCCGCCGCCCTCGCCGCCATCCACGTCGCCGGCCTCGTCCACCGCGACCTCAAGCCCGCCAACGTGATCCTTTCGATGTCCGGTCCCCGCGTCATCGACTTCGGCATCGCCCGCGCGCTGGACGCCACACATGGACTGACCAGGTCCGGCGAGCTGCTCGGCAGCCCCGGCTGGTGGGCGCCCGAGCAGGTGCGCGGCGAGGAGGTCACCCCGGCGGCCGACGTCTTCGCCTGGGGGTGCCTGATCGCCTACGCCGGCAACGGCCGGCACCCGTACGGGCGCGGCGACATGCTGACGCTCGCCTCCCGCGTGCTCACCACCAGCCCCGACCTCGGCACGCTCCCCGCGCCGCTCGACCGGCTGGTACGGCTCGCCACCGAGCCCGATCCGCAGCGCAGGCCCTCCGCCCAGGACCTGCTCATCGCCCTGGTGGGCGGCGATCCGGCGCGGCCGGTCCCCGCCGAGGTGCCGACGCTCACCGGGCCCGTGGACCCCCCGACGCTCATGGCCACCGAGTTGCTCCACGAGTCCTGGGAACCGCCCCCCAACGTCGCCGCCGACGACGCGGGCATCGGCGACGACACCCGGCCGGGCGCGTCCCTGCCAGGAATCGCGTTCGAGCCGCCGGCCTCGCGGGCCGAGGTCGCCGGTCCCGGGCACTCCGGCGCGCGGGCCGAGGACACCCGCCCTCCGGCCGTCACGACCGCGGCCACGATGCCGTCCTTCGCATCCGATCCGGAGACGGGCGGGCGCCCGCGCAGGTGGCTGCTGCCGGCGCTCACCGTGCTGACGGGCCTTCTCGTGACGGGCGGGGTGCTGGTGATGGTGGTCTCCAGCCGCTCCGCGGTTCGTGCGACGGGCGTCGCCGCCGTCACCGCCCGCGTCGCTCCCTCCGCCACACCGGAGAACGACGTGGGCCGCCGGTTCACGGTGGGTTCCTACATCGACGACCCGCAGTTCGTCATCCCGCGCCCGGCCCGGTGCGGCCTGACCTCGTACGAGGGCGCCACGCCGCAGAAGGGCCGCCTCTGCGTGATCGGCTGGACGCTGATGAACCCCGGCGGCACCACCGCCTCGACCGACTCCACGCCGCCGACCCTGGTGGACGACCGTGGCGGCGAGCACCAGGCGCTCCAGGCCTCCAGTCAGGTGCCCGGCACCCTTGCCCCCGGTGGAAAGGTCGACGGCGTGTTCGTCTACGACCTGCCTGCCGCACGCGACGCGGCCACGCTGAAGGTGCGGGTCTCCGACTCCCAAGCGATCGAGGTACGGCTGTGACGTGGCGTTCGTCTCTCATGTCCCCGCTGCTGGCCGGGCTCCTGGCCGCGTCCGTGGCAGGGGTGGCCGTACCGCGCGCGGAGGCAGCGGTGGGATGCCAGAAGGCCGGTGTGAACGACTTCGACGGTGACGGCCGTGACGACGTGGTCGTGGGCGACCCGCTGGCGGACTCCGCAGGAGCGCGGGGAGCGGGAGCCGTCCGCATCCTGCCCGCCGGAGGCGGCGACGGCCTCGTCGTGACCGCTCCCGACCCGCACGCCGGAGACGCCTTCGGGTGGACGGTGCGCACCACCCACTTCGACGGGGACGGATGCCTTGACGTCGTCGTGAGCGCTCCGTACGCGGACGCCGGCGGACAGGCCGACGCCGGGGCGGTCTACGTCATCCGCGGCGGTGCCTACGACGGCCGGATACCCCCGGAGGCGATAAGGAAGCTCCCCTCCCCTCGGCCGGAACGGGACGCGCACTTCGGCTGGGCGCTGGCCGCCGCCAGGGCCTCGGACCGGCCGGGAGGCGTCATCGCGGTCGGAGCGCCGTACGAGGACGCCGACAGCACGACCGACGCGGGCGCGGTCTACGTGTACTGCGCGAACGCCAGCGGACAGATCGAGACCACCAACAGCGTCACCCAGCAGTCCGCGGGCATCGCGGGCAACAGCGAGGAAGGGGACATGTTCGGCTGGTCACTGGTGTTCGGCCGCCTCGGCGGGCGCGCCGACTCCATGGACCTCGCCGTCGGCACCCCGTACGAGAACGACGACGGGCTCGGCAAGCAGGGCGGGAACTCCGGGAAGGCCGACACCGGAGCGGTGGAGGTGGTCTTCGACGTCGCCGAGGCGAGCAAGGCGTACACGAGCGTGAAGTGGGGCATCCCGGAGTCGGTCAAGAACGTCACCGAGCACGCCGGTGACCGGTACGGCTACGCCCTCGCCTACGCGGAGCTCGACGGCACGCCATACCTGGCGGCGAGCGCCCCCCTCGCCGACGTGGGAGGCGTGACGGACGCGGGGCTCGTGGAGATCTTCCAGAACGACAAGGCGGGGAAGCTGGGCCCGGCGAGGACCATCAGGCTCGGAGGCGCCGGTCTCGACGACCAGCCCGCGACGGCGAGGGCCGCCCTCGGGTCGTCGCTCGCCATGGTCGCGGCGCAGAAGGCCCTCTACCTGGCCATCGGCAGCCCGTTCGACTCCCACGCCGGCGCGGAGGCCGGGGTGGTGAGGGGGGTCGCCCTCAGCGGTGGCGAGGCTGGGCGGGTGCTCTCGCTGGACGAGCCCCACGCCTACGACCACTTCGGCTGGTCCCTCGCCGCCTTCGGCGCGCCCGACTCGTTCCACGCCGGTACCGGCCTGCTGGCCGGGGTGCCAGACGCGCGCTCAGCACCCGGCGGCGCGGTCGCGGTCCTGGTGGAGGGCAGCCCCACCCGGCTCCTGACCCCTGGAGGTGACCGAGCGCCGGCCGTTCCGGGGGGTACGTCCGCCGACTTCGGCGCCTCGGTCAGCGGCTGACCCGAGGTCTGGCCGGCCGGCCTTTCAATGGCTGCCGTCAGCGGCCGAACAGGCGGGCGCCGCAGTTGGGCCAATGGCCGCGCCACCGACCCGCGACCCTTTGGTAGAGGAGCTGGGCGCGGTAGGTCTGTTCGGCGGCCGACCAGTCGAGCGGCGTCCTCATGCCGCCGACCGCCTGCCACATGGGGAGGCTGAACTGGTACATGCCGTAGTAGGGCCCCGCCGGGTTGAACGCCCTCGGGTCGGCGTACGTCTCGCAACGCGCCAGGGCGCTCCAGTTGAGCGAGGCCACGTACGGGCTGACCGCCACCGTGTGCGCCGGGAGCGGAGACGCGGCGGGGATGATGCGGATCACCTCGCTGTCCTCGGGAAAGGTGCTCATCGACGGGCGCACCCTGTCGCCCCTGGCCAGCGTGATCTTCTGCTGGACGAGCACGGCGCGCACCGTGCGCCCGGTGGTCAGCGCGTCCAGCCGCACCCCTCCGCGGACGACGGTGACCCGGCGCTGGGTCTGGACGTCCAAAGAGAAGCCCGAGACCGGGATCTGCCGCATCCGGGAGGCGGACAGCGTGGCCTGGCGGCCGTTCAGATTGAGCTGCTGGAGGACCTCACCCACATTGATCGCGGTGACCGTGTGCGTGCTCTTCCTGCCGTCCACGGTGAGCACCAGCGGCCTGGCGTGCCGCACGACGATCGAGGTGCCGTCGCGTACCGCTTCGGCCTGCGGGGGATACACCTCGTCATGCGGGCCGACCTCCACCTTCACCCCGGCCAGCACGTCGCGCACGGTGCCGCCGAAGCTGCGCACCGTCGTCTCGCCGCCGTCGACGGCGAGCCGCACCTCCTTCGCCAGGACGACCCCGGTGAGCAGGCCGGACGAGACGCCCGCCACGACGGCGCACGCCACGCCCGTCCAGGGCCAGCGGATGCCGGAGCGGAGGCGAGACGGGCGGCGGCGAGCGCGGCGCGACCCGGCACGCCGGGCGGCCGGTCTCGGGGCCGGTGATGATTCCACAGCGCGTCCTTCGGTAGACCGGCTGACGACGCTAGCGCCGGGATCCTGAGCCTCTCAACCAGATCACCGAAACCAGTCCGTGACATTGGGTGGGCTTGGGTACTACCAGGTGCCGAAGACGCGCTCGCCGTTGGCGCTGACGGCGCGGGCCAGGTCGTCGACGTCCACGGCCCTGACCTCGGCCAGGCAGCGCATGGTCAGCGGGATGAGGTAGGGCGCGTTGGGCTTGCCGCGGTGGGGCGTGGGCGGCAGGTAGGGGGCGTCGGTCTCGACGAGGAGCAGCTCGGACGGCGCCACCCGGGCGGCCTCGCGAAGGTGACCGGCGTTCTTGTACGTGACCGGCCCGGAGAATGACATGAAATATCCGGCTTCGATGCACTGACGTGCCATGTCGGCGTCGCCGGAGTAGCTGTGGAACACCACCACGTCGGGGGCGCCTTCCTCGGCGAGGACGCGCAGCACGTCGTCGTGGGCCTCCCGGTCGTGGATGACCAGCGCCTTGCCCGTGCGCTTGGCGATCTCGATGTGCGCGCGGAACGAGGCGTCCTGGTCGGCCCGGGAGGCCCAGTCGCGGAAGTAGTCGAGACCCGTCTCCCCCACGGCCCGGACGTGCGGCTCGCGCGCGAGCCTCTCGATCTCGGCGAGGGTCTCGGGCGTGGCCGCGTGCGCCTCGTTGGGATGGATCGCCACCCCGGCGTAAACGCCCTCGTGGTCGCGCGCGGTCTCGGAGTTCCACTGGGAGGAGCGCAGGTCGTACCCGATGGTCACCAGCCTCGTGACGCCCACCGCCCGGGCCTCGGCGAGGATGCGCTCGACGCTGCCGCCCGCCGCCTGCGCGGCGAGCCCCACAGGGTCACCCGACGACGCCTTGCGGTCGCCGACCATGATGTCCAGGTGGCAGTGGCTGTCGAACACCTCCGCGCCGAGCGGCGGCGGGGCGGCCGGAATGGTGGTCACTGGATGTCTCTCCGGGTAGGCGGACTCGCGTGGGCTGCTCACTCGACGAGGCGGGCGAGCTCCTCGTCGACCACCTTGGGATCGAGCTTGGTGAACAGCGGCGTCGGCGGGGCCAGCGGGATGCCCGCCCGGAGGGGCTTGGACTCCCAGACGGCCTCGCCGTCGTAGTCGCCGGTGATGACGGGGTACGGGTTGCCGCCGTCCTCGTCGATTTCGCGGATCTCCGGCATGCCCGACCAGACCCCCTGGCCGCCGAGCATGGAGTGGACCTTGTTCGACGAGCTGGGCAGGAAGGGGGTGAGCAGGGTCTTGGCGTCGTCGACGACCTGGAGGGCGACGTGCAGGATGGACTTCACCCGCTCGGGGTCGTCCTTGAGCTTCCAGGGCTCCTGCTCGGCGAGGTAGCGGTTGGCGTCCCGCACGACGTCGAAGGCCTCGGTGACGGCGTTCTTGAACCGCGACCTGCCGAGCTCGGCGCCGACGGCCGGGAACGCCCGGCGGCTGCGCTCAAGGAGTGCCCGGTCGGCGTCGCTCAGGTCGCCGGCCTGCGGCACCGCGCCGAAGTTCTTCGCGGCCATCGAGATCGACCGGTTGACGAGGTTGCCCCAGGCTGCGACCAGCTCGCCGTTGTTCCGGTTGACGAACTCCGACCAGGTGAAGTCGGTGTCCTGGTTCTCGGGGCCGGCGACCGCGATGTAGTAGCGCAGGGCGTCGGCGTCGTAGCGCTTGAGGAAGTCACGGACGTAGATCACGACCTGGCGGCTGGAGGAGAACTTGCGGCCCTCCATGGTCAGGAACTCGCTGGAGACCACCTCGGACGGCAGCGCCAGCTTGCCGAGCGACCCCGGGGTGCCGCCCCGCGCTCCCTCGCCGTTGTAGCCGAGCAGCATCGCCGGCCAGATCTCGGAGTGGAAGACGATGTTGTCCTTGCCCATGAAGTAGTAGCCGCGGGCGTCGGGGTTCTGCCACCACTGCCGCCAGGCGTCCGGGTCGCCGGACCTGCGCGCCCACTCGATGGAGGCGCTGAGGTAGCCGATGACCGCGTCGAACCAGACGTACAGCCGCTTGTCGTTGCGGTCGCGCCAGCCGTCGAGCGGGATCGGCACGCCCCAGTCGAGGTCGCGGCTGATCGCCCGGGGCTGCATGTCGCCGAGAAGGTTGAGCGAGAACTTCAGGACGTTGGGCCGCCACTCGCCCTGCTTGGACTGCAGCCAGCCGCCCAGCGCCTCGGTGAAGGCCGGCAGGTCGAGCATGAAGTGCTCGGTCTCGATGAACTTGGGCGACTCGCCGTTGACCCGGCTCCTGGGGTTGATCAGGTCCATCGGGTCGAGCTGGTTGCCGCAGTTGTCGCACTGGTCGCCACGGGCCTCGTCGTACCCGCAGATGGGGCAGGTGCCCTCGATGTAGCGGTCGGGCAGGGTGCGGCCGGTGGACGGCGAGACCGCGCCCATCGTGGTCTTCGGGAAGATGTAGCCGTTCGCGTGGAGACCCTTGAAGATCTCCTGCGCGACGGCGTAGTGGTTGGTCGTCGTGGTCCGGGTGAACAGGTCGTACGAGAGGCCGAGGGCGGTGAGATCCTCGGCGATCACCCGGTTGTAGCGGTCGGCGAGCTGGCGGGCGGTCACGCCCTCCTTGTCGGCCTGCACCTGGATCGGCGTGCCGTGCTCGTCGGTCCCGCTGACCATCAGCACCTTGTTTCCCGCCATCCGCTGGTAGCGGCTGAAGACGTCGGACGGCACGCCGAATCCGGAGACGTGCCCGATGTGGCGGGGGCCGTTGGCGTAGGGCCAGGCGACGGCGGTCAAAATGTGCTGGGACATGTCACAAGCCTAGAGGGCCGGGCGTGGCGTCTCGAACCGATCACAGATCTCCGGCGAAGACGGCTCGCGGAATTCCCTGGGCGGGTTGACAACGTGTCAGGCGACGGTGGTCTCCCGCTTGACCGCCTCGGCGGCCTCCTCGGCGGCGGAGGCGGCCACGTCGACCGGCGTCTCCTTGGTGCGGCGGATGCCAAGGATGCTGATGAACAGCGCCGCGAAGATCGTCTGGAAGCTCATGATCAGAGCGGTCGCCGACGGCACCACGAGGCGCAGCGACTCCGCCGGGATCAGCTCGCCGAAGTTGCGCACCTGCCAGTGGGCGACCGACGCGACCACGCCGGTGAGGCCGCCGATCGCGAGCAGGCCGCCGGCGACCAGGCCCTTCTCCAGCGTCACCACGTCGACCAGCCGCTTGATCCACCTGTCCTCTGGGAGGAAGCCCTCCTCGGCGGCGTAGACCTTGGTGAAGAGCCCGAACAGCACGGCCTGGAAGCCGATCACGACGATCGCCGACGCGCCCACCAGGGTGTCGACGTCGAAGGCCAGCTTGCCGATGTAGACGGGACCGAAGGTCAGCGCGGCGCCGGCCACCAGGCCGAGGACCATCAGCGCGGCGCCGGGGATGAGGAACAGCCAGCGGGGGCTGTAGAGCAGCAGGAAGCGCAGGTGGCGCCAGCCGTCACGCCACGAGCGAAGGTGAGGCGGGCGGGTGCGGCCGTCGGGGCTGAGGGTCGTCGGCACCTCGCGCACCTCGAGCCCCTGGAGCGTGGCCTTGACGACCATCTCGCTGGCGAACTCCATGCCGCCGGTCTGCAGGCCGAGTTTGAGTATCGAGTCGCGCCGGAACCCGCGCAGGCCGCAGTGGAAGTCGCGGATCGCGCTGGGGAAGAACAGCCTGCCGATGAACGACAGCACGGGGTTGCCGAGGTATCTGTGGAGCGGCGGCATGGCACCCGGCGAGATGCCACCCCGGAAGCGGTTGCCCATGACCAGGTCGGCGCCCGAACGCAGCTCCTCCACGAAGGGCAGCAGAGCCGTGAAGTCGTACGAGTCGTCGGCGTCGCCCATGATCACATAACGGCCGCGTGCTGCGCGGATGCCGCCGATCAGGGCGTTGCCGTACCCCTTCTCGTCCACGTGGACCACACGGGCTCCGGCGTCACGGGCAAGCTGCTGGGATCCGTCGGTGCTGCCGTTGTCAGCGATCACGACTTCGCCCTCGATGCCGTGCTCCGCCATGCACGCGAGCGCCTTGCGTACACACGTCTCGACGGTCTCCGCCTCGTTCAGGCATGGCATGACCACGGTCAGTTCCACGTCGAAACCCCTCGTTTGCGCCTCGATCATCCGGTGCGTTAGTTCAACCATGATGCCCTCTGCCCCCAGGTGCTCGCGTCAAGTCCGCGAAAGGGCTGGCATCCTGTAAACCATGGTGACCGTTGCCGAACCGGCACAGGCGAACGCGCCGACGCCGAGCACGGGCGCGCGCCTCCTCGGGTTCCTGAAGAGGCGCCGTCTTTTCGTGATCGCCTTCACCCTGGGCGCGGTGCTCAGGGTTATCGCGATGCTGGGCTACCGGCCGGCGATGTGGTTCAACGACTCCTATGAGTACGTCTCGGTCGCCCTGCACCTCCGCCCGCATCCCATCCGGCCGGACGGGTACGGATTCTGGCTGCTGATCCTCAAGCCTTTCAACAGCTTCGCGCTGGTGGTCTTTACGCAGCACCTCATGGGGCTGGCGACGGCGGTGCTGCTCTATGCGCTTTTGAGGCGCAAATTTGGCCTGCCAGATTGGGGCGCCACCATCGCGGCGGTGCCGGTGCTGTTCGACGCGTACGAGATCCAGCTCGAGCAGATGATCATGTCGGACACCATGTTCACCGTGCTGATCGTCGGCGTGGTCACGCTCGTCCTCTGGCACAGGAAGATGTCGTGGAAGACGGGCGCCGCCGTCGGCGTGCTGCTGGCGCTCACCGCGCTGACCCGCAGCATCGGCCTGCCGATCCTCGCCGTGGTCGTGGTCTTCCTGCTCGTCAAGCGCACGGGATGGAAGCCGATCCTGGCCGTGGTGACGGCGTGCGCGGTGCCGGTCGTGGCGTACATGGGGTGGTTCGCCAGCGCCAACGGCCAGTTCGCGATGACCCAGAGCGACGGGCTCATCCTCTACATGCGCACCGCGAAGTTCGCCGACTGCAAGCAGATCAAACCCGACCTCCAGCGCGAGCAGGACCTGATCCCGCTGTGCAACAACCCGAGCATCGAGCGCAGCGAGTTCTCCCAGCTCTACCTCTGGTACAGCGGCCTCGGAGAGGTGCTCCACCGCTGGGGCACCGACAAGTTCGACAGGTCGATCAACGACGCGGCGGGCAAGTTCGCCAAGCGCGCGATCGTGGCCCAGCCCCGCGACTACCTCTCGGCGGTCACCGGCGACCTGCTGCGCAGCTTCCGGTGGGACCGCCCGGTCTTCCCCGACGCCAACACCTGGAACCAGTACCAGTTCTTCAACAAGGGGGTCAGCAGGAAGGAGCCCGAGAGGCTGCTGGCGTCAGTGCCCAAGTGGCCGAGCTACCTGGGCACCACCGACCGCGACGTCGTGGCCTACGAGCAGGGCCGGGCCAGCACCAAGGTCTACTGGCCGTGGGCGACCATCATGGAGCGCTACCAGCGCGTCTTCTACCTCCCAGGCCTGGGCGTGGGCCTCGCCCTGCTGGTGGGCGTCGCGGGCGTTCTGGCGCGCTGGCGCAACCTGGGCGGCCCCACACTGCTGCCCCTGGTCGCGGCGGCCGCCCTGGTGGTCGCACCGGCCGCCACCGCGGAGTTCGACTACCGCTACCTGCTGCCGGCCGCGCCGCTGGCCTTCATGGCCGCCGCCATCGCGCTCCGCCATGGCATACGGCCGCCGCGCCGCGAGCCCTCCGCCGCGCCAGTGGAGGGACCGGCCGGCACGGGGCCCTAGATCCAGCCGCGGAACAGCATGCGACGGTTCCAGTCGTCGAACGGGATGAGCTCGGCGGACAGAACGGGGTACAACCAGCCGAAGTTCACCACGGCCAGCAGCATGAAGGCCCCCACGACGGCCGCGCCGACGGCCCTGCGCGTCGTGTCCCCCCGCGCGGGCCCGATGAGCAGCCCGGCCGCGAGGGTCAGCGCGAGCACCATGAACGGCAGCATGGGGGCGGTGTAGAACAGGAACATCGTGCGGTGGTCGGAGATGGCGTAGTAGAACCACGGCAGCCATCCCACGGCGTAGGCCAGCAGCACCGCGCCGGCCCGCCAGTCACGGCTGGCGACGTACCAGGCGATCAGCGCGATGAGAGCGATCACCGCGCCGTACCAGATCACCGGCGTACCCACCCCCAGCACGGCCTCCGAGCACTGGGCGGCACCGCAGCCTTTGCTGTCCTTCGGGTAGTAGAACGCGACCGGCCGCATGAGCAGCGGCCACTCCCACGGCCACGACTGGTAGTCATGGTGGTCGGACAGCCCGGTGTGGAAGTTCAGCACCTGGGTCTGGTAGTCGACCCACGACCGCAACGAGCTGAACACCCAGTAGGCCCATCCGCTGGAGGTGGCCTGGGCCCAGTTGCGGCCGTAGCCGTAGGCGGTGGCGAACCACCCGGTCCAGGTCAGCATGTACGCCACCGCGGGGACCAGGCCCATCGCGACCAGGCTGGT
>JAOPYI010000212.1 GCA_025964675.1 Sphaerisporangium sp.
CGGTCGCGCGACTCGCTGACGTCTCGACGGAGTCCGTCGAGGTCGACACCGAGGACGTGGCCGTTCCACTTGCGGATCTGGCCGGCGATGAACACACCTTCGATGTCGCGTGCGTCGGAGCCGAGGACGAGCGTGCCGACGGCGTCGTTGAGCGGCATGTTGTTGAGGTTGTCGGCGCGGATCAGGAGCAGGTCGGCCTGCTTGCCTGGGGTGAGTGATCCGGTGACGTCGCCCAGCCCGATGGTGCGGGCTCCCTGGAGTGTGGCGAAGTCCAGCACGTCGTGGGTGCTGATGCGGGTGGGGGCCGCCTGCGTGCCGTACACGGCGTTGACGGCCCGCATGCGCTGGATGGTGTGCAGTGCGCGCATCTGCGTGAACATGTCGCCGGCCAGGGCGACCTCGACGTCGATGCTCAGGCCGGGCCGGATGCCGACGGCCAGCGCTTCGTCGATTGCCGGGATCGCGCTCTCCAAGCCGATCTGGGCATCGGAGGTCGGTGCGAGGGCGACGGTCGCACCGGTGTCGGCCATGGCTTGCCAGGCCTCGGGGGTCAGGCCGGTGCAGTGGATCAGGGTGACGTCCGGCCCGAGCAACTCCTGTTTGGCCCAGCGCAGGATGGCCTCGGATGAAAGGGCGCCGAAGACGGCGTCGATGCTGACGCCGATGCCGAGGTCGCGGGCAACCCGGGCCAGGTCGGGGCTGTAGGCGAGGTCGGGTCCTGCGATCTCGTCGGTCGCCAGGGCGGCCAGGCGCAGCGTGAGGAGCGGGTGGTCGTACTGGGCGCTGAGCCGGGTCAGGTCGGCGGGCCACTGGTGGTCCCACTCGCCGAAGTGCGGTCTCATGGAGGCATGGACGCCGCGGATGCCGGTGTCCAGGAGGGCCTGGATCGCGCTGTCGGAATGCGCGGCGGTGCGTGAGTTGTGGGAGAAGTCCAGCATGGTGGTGATGCCGCTGTCGACGGCGGCCAATGCGGCCAGCTTCGTTCCGATGTACATGTCCTGCGGGGTGTAGGCGGGCGCGATCCGCGCCAGGGTGAACATGACGTATTCGCCGAGGTCGTTGACGTCGGGCATGATCCGGCGTAGCTGGGCCTCCCAGGCGTGCCGGTGGGTGTCGACGAAGCCGGGGCAGAGGATCATGCCTGTCCCGTCGATCACGACCGCGTCGCCGGTGGGCAGGTCAGGGGCGATGGCGCTGATGCTGTCGCCGTCGATGAGCAGATCCGCCCTGTCGAGGATCCCGAGCGTGGGATCCATGGTGACGATGGTGGCTCCGGTGATCAGGATACGCGCGGGTGCCCTCTCGAGCAGGTCCAAGGTGTTCATGGTTGCCTTCTTTCGAAGCGGTATCCGGCGTGGTGCAGAACCCCGTCGTGGAATTCGCCGTACGCCCAGAAGCCGAGGTCGTCGAGGTAGTCGATGCGGTTTCCGTTGATCCAGTACCGGCCCTGGTAGGCGCTGGGACGGTCGCCGCGGGCTTCGTCGTAGCGGCCGTCGGGCAGGAGTTCCTGCCGGACGAAGTCGTTCTCGTCGACCCAGATGCCAAGGTAGGGATGGTCTGGGTTGGCGACCATGCCGGGTTCGTTCGGGCGGGTGACCCGGCCGGCGGTGACGACGAGCTCCAGGTGCCGCCCGTGGGAGTTCGCGATGCGAAGGGCGGCGATGTCGGCGGCCTCTCCCGGCGTGAGCGTGCCGGCCGTACCCGATGCGGGAATGACGATCATGCCCGCGCAGTCGATGACGATCATGTTGTCGTCGACGGCGGCGGTGAGCAGGCCCGGACCCACTCCGACGATCACCGAGCCGCCGATGAGGACATCGGCCCGCTCCCAGTCCCCGAGCCGGGGATCCATGGTGATCACTGTGCCGCCGGTGAGCAGGATCGGTCTCGTGGTTGATGCCATGCCGCAATCCTGGGCGGCGGACGCGAGCAGCGGCAGGACGCGTGATGGCTGGGTTCGACGCACCCTCCCAACTCGGACAGCTTCTGCCTACCCTGGGCGCATGAGCAGTGGCGGGTTAGGCGAGTTCCTGCGAGCACGGCGGTCGCAACGGTCTCCAGAGGACGCGGGGATGCTGTATTCCGGGCGCAGGAAGGTGGCCGGGTTGCGGCGCGAGGAGGTCGCTGTGCTGGCCGGCGTGAACGTCGACTACTACACCCGTCTGGAGCAAGGCCGCGAACGCCACCCGTCGCGGCAGGTGCTCGACGCGCTCAGCCGCGCGCTGGATCTCGACCCGGAGGCGCGCGATCATCTTTTCCTGCTGGCCGGAGCACCGCTGGACACCGCTTCTGTCCCCGTCACGCAGACCGTCAGCCCGGAACTTCGTCAACTGATGGACGGCTACACGACCACGCCGGCATTCGTGCTCGACAGGACGTTGGACCTGCTGGCCACCAATGCCCTGGCTGACGCGCTGTTCTCACCGTTCCAGCCTGCGGACAACCTCGCGCGGATGACGTTCTTCGACCCGGCGGGACGCCGGTTCTACGCCCGCTGGGAGTGGACGGCGCAGATGACAGTGGCGAACCTGCGATCAGCCCTCGGCTTCGCCCCGCACGACCCGGGCCTGCTGCGCCTGGTGCAGACCCTGAGCGAAGGCAGCCAGGAGTTTCGCTCGCTGTGGAGCTCCCATGAGGTGCGGGGCAAGACGCACGAGCCCAAATATCTCATCCATCCCGACGTCGGCCCGCTGACCCTGACCTACCAGGCCTTCGACATACGCAGCGCACCCG
>JAOPYI010000228.1 GCA_025964675.1 Sphaerisporangium sp.
GATCGATCGGCCGCTGCGGCTTCACCGGATCCTTCGCTGCCGCACGAGGTCTTCTGCGGCTTGCGGGCTCTCCATCGGCAACGGCCAGATGGATGCTTCCGGTCATCGAGCCCGGCCATCTCCCGGATACGGGAAAGCAGCCGGCATCGCGCAGTTCTCTACCCGAGATCGATTATCGACGGGCCGCCAGGTCTTAGTTCTTGCTCCAGACCGATGCGAAGCGGCTGCCCTGAGTGTCCAGAATCGTGGGCCGGTATCCCAGCGCCTGCAACTCGGTGGACTTGAGGGTGTAGGTCAGGCGGGTCAGCTGCAGGTACTCCTTCAGGCCGGTCGAGCTGCCCTTGCTCCACACCGTGGTGTAGAGATTGCCAGGCTCGATGGCCATGAGAACTGGACGCAGGCCCTCTTTCGCCCGCGCCAAGAGCTCATTGCCGCGCTGCTCGACTGTCTGGCCCATGGTCACGTTAACGGTTCCCATGATGGCCCCGACGGCCCAGACGGCGGCGTAGAGCGGCTTCTCGCGGGTGCCGTACACATCCACCGAGGTGATGCTGTAGCCGGCGGCAGTGAGCTGGGCGTTGGCGGCCGCGAAGGCGTCCTTGGTCATGCCGATCTTGGATTGCGCCTTGCGGGTGGTCTTCTCGAAGACCGCCGCGAAGATGGCGCCCGGGCCCGAACCGGTAGCGGTGATCATGGTGGGCTGGAAGCCCCCCTTGAGCTGCTCGGTGACGCGCTTCGGCAGGTCGGTGACCGACAGGTCCTGCAGGACGTTCACCTTGCGGGTGGCGTCCTTGACCCATACGGACGTGTACTGCGGGTTAGCGGCGTTGGTCACGCTCAACGCCGACGGAACGTAGCCCGTTTGCAGCAGCTGCTTGACGCGCTGCAACTGGTCGATCCCGGGGAGTCCCTGGTAGGTGAGCCAGTCCAGCGGCAGGTTCTGGACGGTCTTGGTGGTCTTGGTGGGCTGCGCGGCGTTCGCTGGGGACGCCAGAGCCAGCAGCGGGGCAGTGGCCGCAGCCAGAGCCGTGGTGAGTGCGACGATCCTGGGGGTGCTCCTCATGATCCTCCTTTTGGTAAAGGTTGCCCCATTTTCGGGGCAAGGCTGGACCATAACAGAGGACGCGGCAGTCTTGACCAGCTGTCGCCCAAATTTCACCAAGCTATGTCAAACCCGGTGATATTGGAACGCAACACCCCCGCCGGGTCGGCAGATGCCCCCCGATGCGTCTCTTCCGTGTTGCCCGTCCACGTTCAACGGTTCACCGTGGCGCCCTAGTGTCCTAGATCGTTACGAGATGGCGGCCGTGGCCGGCAGGCCGTACTTGACGCTCTCGAAGAGCGCGAACGCGGCCAGGAACAGCGCGAGTGCCCCCAGCCTGTCCTCCTGGACCGGGCCGGAGGCCGGCTCCTCCGGGAGGCGGTTCAGGAGGTTCGCTCGTGGGCCACCTTTCGGCCGTCGCCGATACATCTCGGTGTCATCTGGCTTGGGGACCTTGATCAAGCGTCGGTCCCGTGGTGCCGTGAAAGTGCGAGGCGTGCTCACATCGGCGCGGAGAACGCCGTCGATTGCTCCTACTACCCCAACCACGCCGACGCGACGCAGTGTCATGGAGCCAGTCCTTCGAGAAAGCGGAAGAATGCGAAAACTGTCGTCATTCACGTCCACCGCAAGGGCATCGAAGTCAGCGACCGTGTCAGAGAGGAGCACGTCTTCCCCAACGCTCTTCAGGCGCAAGCGTTCCCGGCTCGGGATCGTGCTCGGCGCCACCGCTCTGGGGGTCGTGATCCCCGCGTCGGCGGCCTACGCCGATCCGCCGCGCAACCTTCCCCAGTCGGCCGGAGGCTACGAGCAGTCGTTCTCGCCGGCCTACGACTACGACGGCGACGGCTGCTACGCCACCCCCGGCATCGGGCCGGACGGGACCCTCGCCCCGGGGCTGAACCCGACCGGGGCGCTCAACGGCAACTGCCATGACCAGTCGGACCTGGACAACTCGCAGACCTACGCGCGGTCCAAGTGCAACAACGGCTGGTGCGCCGTCGTGTACGCCAGCTACTTCGAGAAGGACCAGGCGGTGCCCGGCTTCAACTGGGGCGGCCACCGTCACGACTGGGAGCACGTCATTTCCTGGGTCAACCAGGCGTCCAACCAGGTGGAGTACGTGTCGACCACGCAGCACAGCAGCGTCGTGACCTACACGCGCTCGCAGGTGCTCTTCGACGGGTCGCATCCCAAGGTCGTCTACCACAAGGACGGGGCGTCCACGCACTTCTTCCGGCTCGCCAACGGCAATGACGAGCCGCCGGAGAACCACTACCACAACTGGCGCTATCCCCCGCTCGTGGACTGGAACGGCTGGCCCAGCACCTCGCTGCGCGACAAGCTGATGAACGCGGACTTCGGCGCCGCGACCATCAAGATCAATGACGGGAGGTTCGCGGACCTGCTCTCGGGCGCCAAGCCAAGTGGCATCCCCTTCGACCCCCGGGCCTGACGACCCCGATAGGTTCCGACTCCCGTTAGCCTCTCCACGCGCAGGCCCAGGGCGGACGCGCGAGGCCGCGACGACGTGAACCCGTGCGCGTACGCGAGGTGCCGCTCCGGCGACGAAACCGCCGGAGCGGCATCACGCCGGCAGACGGCGCGGAGGCGCCGTCCCCGGATGCTCCGGTCGCGCGGCTTCACCACAGTGACGGTGAAGTACGCCGATGAGCCCTGCACGAGGACACCATGGTGGCGGGGGTCGGTCGATGGGCGAGGGATGGCATTCTGGGGCCATGGGTTTCGGCGGGATTCCGGATGAGGCGTTGATCTTTTACGAGGGATTGGCGGCGGACAACTCCAAGACGTACTGGACAGGGCGCAAGGAAATCTACGAGGCCGCGGTACGTGCGCCGATGCAGGCACTGGTGGACGAACTGGCCGGGGAGTTCGGGGCGGGCACGCTTTTCCGGCCGCATCGCGATGTGCGGTTCGCCAGGGACAAGTCGCCCTACAAAACCCATCAGGGCGCCTACGTGCGGGCCGGCGGGGAGGGGCTCGGCTATTACGTCCAGCTGGACGCCGACGGCCTGTACGCCGCGGCTGGCTGGTACACCGCCGCCCCGGACCAGGTGGAACGCTTCCGCGTCGCCGTGGACGACGACAAGCCGGGCACCCGGCTGGAGGAGATCCTCGAGCCTCTGCGCGGGGCCGGCCTGACGATCGAGGGTGACCGGCTGAAGACGCGTCCGCGCGGTTTCGCCGAGGACCACCCCCGCTTGGACCTGCTCCGTCACCGCTCCCTCCACGCCGGCCGCCGCTGGCAGCCGGAGGACTGGCTGCACATGCCCGCAGCCCTCGACCGGGTCCGTGCCACCTGGCGTTCACTCACGCCTCTGGTCGACTGGCTGACGACCCATGTGGGCGCCACCGAGAAGCCGATGCGCCGCCGGTGAGCCTGGACACCTACATCCGGTCATAGCACCGGGCCCCAGGCCCGGTGTGACGTTCCCATACGGCATCTGCCCACGTCAGGCGGGTAGGACGCCTCGGCCGGGCGGGCGCGCGGGCTCACATCCGCTTCACGGCCACGGCTTCCTGGGCGAGCCGGCGCAAGGCGGTTATGGCACGGTCGCCGACCACCGTCCAGACCAGCATCCGCTCGGTCGACTCGTCCAGCGTCGCGGGTGACAGGGCGATCTCGATGTCGACCTCGGCGACGGAGTACGCCGCCTCCGCGTAGCGGTCGATCTGGTCGAGGGCGTCGCCCATACCGAGCGCCTCGGCCACCCCGAAGGCCGAGGCGAGCTGGGCGCGGGCCGGGTTGTTGGGTCCGACCGTCCAGCCGTGCCGGTCGAGAAGGTCGTCGACCCTGGTCGCGCTCGCCGTACCGGCGTTCGGCACGCCGGCGCCCCCCGCATGGTCCTCGCCCCGCGGCGCGGTGGCGGGGAAGCCGCCCCCCAGCGCGTAGGCAGCCTTGCCCATGCTCCGTAAGGCGGATTCCTCGGGGTCGTCGAGCACGGCGATGACCTGCTTGGCGGTCGCCACCGACAGCTCGCCGACCTCCAGCAGGGCACGCACTAGCCGGAGCCGGCGAAGGTGGGCCTCGCCGTAGTCGACCTGGTTCGCCTTGGTTCGCAGGCCGGACGGGACGAGCCCTTCCCGGACGTAGTACTTGATCGTCGGGATGGACACGCCCGAGCGTTCACCCAGCTCGCCGATCCGCACGCGCCACCCCTTGAGCTGATAGTCAAACTATCGATAGTGTCAATTACAGCAAGTGCGCCGAACAACTGGCTCCCCCTGGACCTTCTCGCCGGGAACCGGACTCCGTCATTGGAAGGGAAACAATGCTGCCCAAAGTAAGGAATCTCCACGTGAGCCGCAGGTTCGTGAACACGTACCTGATGCTGGTCGTCGCTTTGGCGCTGATCCACCATACCGACCATGCTCTGCGCTGGGATCACAGCGGCTGGCCCATCCGGGGTGACACGCACGTGCCCGGCGCCGGCATCGTCACCCCGTTCACCTACAGCCTGTTGATCTATCCGCTTCTGCTGTCGATGTTCTTCGTCAGGTCCAAGGCCTACCGCATCGTCGCCGGCCTCCCGCCGCTGTTGCTCGTGCTCTGGGCGCACCTCACCATCGAACCCGTCCCGCACATCTACCGGACGTGGGCCGACAATCGCGTGCCCGGCGGCAGGTTCGAGGGGTTTGCCAATCTGGTGGGCCTCGCTTCGCCGTTCGTCGGCGGGCTGGCGGTCACTCTCCTTTTCGTCCTTGGCATCGCCCTGGCCGTTCTGCCGTTTCTCATCTGG
Organism: Sphaerisporangium sp.; assembly: GCA_025964675.1. Classification (GTDB taxonomy): domain Bacteria; phylum Actinomycetota; class Actinomycetes; order Streptosporangiales; family Streptosporangiaceae; genus Sphaerisporangium. Next base: position 4,804 of record JAOPYI010000228.1, read on the forward strand.
CGGGAGAGTGACGAGCCTCGACGTACGGCAGGCGCGGCGATGAGCGCTCCGGCCCACCCGAGTGGCTGAAACGGCGATATTTCGGGCCACCGCTCACATCGTGCTGGTGGGCCGGGGGGAACTCCGGCCCACCAGGGCGGCGATGGTGCGGGTGTTCTACGGGGCCGGGTATTCCGCGACGTACACCGGCACGCCGATTTTGGTCGTGTCGGCCGGGCCGCCCACGCCGTTGACGACGTGGTCGATCGTTCCGGCGCTGAGGTTCACCGTCATGATGTGGTGCAGCTTGACGCCCGGGGTCTGGGGGACCTCGAAGCCGTTCTCGGTGTGGATTGCCGGGTTGTTCTGGTTGAAGACGTAGACGCCACCGCCGTAGAGGTTGTGGGTCTTCACCCGGTTGCCGACCTTGTAGCCGGCCCAGCCCTTGACGGCGCCGTTCATCCAGTCGGCCTGGGTCGGCGGGTCGTACGGCAGCTCGTTCTGGTACAGGATCGTGGTGCCGTCGTCGCCGTTCCAGACGGTGTTGTACTGCTGGAAGTGCTCGACGAACAGGCCCGTAGCCGTCACGTGGTCACCGTTGATGACGGCGCCGTTGCGGCCGATGTTGGTGTTCCACCGTTGGGTGTCGGTGAGGCCGTCGACGCCGTGGTCGGCACGCCACACCCACGTGTGGTCGATGAGCACGTTGTCGCTGTTGACCTCGAGCGCGGTGTCGGCCTTGCCGACGTGCGGTCCACCGACGCGGAAGTACACGTCGGACAGGGTCGTCGGGTTGTCCGCCGAACTGGGACGTCTGCCGTGGTCCTCGTCCTTGCCGTGGTTCTTGCCCACTCGCAGCAGAACCGGCGATTTCTCGAGACCCGCGTCGACCGTGACGCCGGCGATGACCACGCCGGGGACGTCGGCGACGTCGAGCGGGGTCGAGCCGTTGACGGCGGTGAGCGTGGTGTGTCCGAGACCGAGGACCACCGTGTCGGGGCGCTTGACCTCGATGCTCCGCGCGATGTCGTACACGCCCGGCGTGAGCAGCAGGTGCTTGCCGCGCGCGAGCTGGCTGTTGATGACCTTCACCGAGTCCGACGGCTTCGCGACGAAGAAGTCGGCGATCGGGAGCGTACGGCCCGGCGTCATGCCGTTGGCCCATGTGACGCCACGAGTGTTCTTCTGAGCGGAGGGCACGCGGACGTTGTAGCTGCCCTGCGCGTCGACGAACAGGTACGGCTTCTCGCGGCTCACCGGAGTGGTGTCGAGCGTCGTGTAGGGCGGGTTGGGGAAGCCGGCCTCGCTGGGAGCGCCGACGACACCCGAGAAGACCTGGTTCCACACACCGTTGGACCAACCGGCGACCTCGCTGTTGCGGGTCAGCCACTGCTGCTGCGATCCGCTGACGACGAACGGCAGTTTGGAGTCGGCGATGAAGCCGCCGCTGGCGTACTGCGGACCGGCGGTGCAGTAGTCCATCAGCGACAGGTTGGCGCCGCTGACGTTGAGGCGGCGCATGGACACGGCCTGGGAGACGGCCCAGAAGTTCGCTGATGCCCTGCAGCCGTCCTGGCCGGCCGCATTGACGTTGATCGACAGGTTGGACAGGGTGCGCCAGAAGTTGACGAGCGCGAGGCAGTTGCTCGTGCCGCCGTTGTCCAGGCAGCGGTTGTAGACCTCGACCTTGCCGTTGATGACGACGTCGGTGGGCGAGGCGCCCAGGCCGGCGATCTCGGTGTAGTAGCCGACCTTGATCTGGAGCGGGTTATCCGCGGTGCCGTACGTGCCCGGCTTGAACAGGTAGGCGTGGCGATTGGTGCCCATCTCGTTGTCGACCTGCGTGGCGTGCGCCGCGTCGAGCGTCGCCTCGATGTCGCTGACCGGCATGCTCGGATCGAAGATGGTGACGTTCGGCCCGAAGTCGGGGGTGCCGGGGTCTGGTGAGGCGGCGGTGGCGGCCGTTCCCGTCGTCATGACGGCGGTCGTCAGCACGAGGCCGAGCGCGAACGCCCGGCCGAGTTGCCTGCGGGTGGGGCGCCGCCTCGCGGAACCTCCATTGCCAGGAGGCTGGGTCGTCATACGGTTCGTCCCTTCCGCTGGGCGTGCGGCGCTACGTGTACAGAAGACGTCAGGTGGGTGGCGGGCATGGGGACCAGGCGAATGGGGTGCTTCGAAGAGCGCGGAAGCGCTCTCGCGTGCCGGGCGTTCACAATGGTCATTGACCTGTCTACTGGGGGGCGGACGGCTGGACACTACGGGCCAGAGCTAAGAGAGCGCTCTCTCATTGGGTGACATGTATCCAGCCGTGGAAGATGGATGTTGCTGGGATGTTTCTACCGTGTGAATCGTTCCAGCGCTATGTCCGCGCGGCGGTTGATTTTCGCGGACGGGCGCTCAGGGGTCCGCCGCCGGCGGGCACTGGGTCGACGGCGCCGGCAGGATCGGTCAGCGTCGTCGGTCCCACGATGGTCGGAAACCGGGTGCGCGGGGGAGCGGAGCGCGGTCTGGTGGGCGGCGGATGTACGCCCGCCGGTGTACGGCGCGAGACGCCTGTCGGACGATGCGGGACGGCCGGGCTTCTACCAGGCTGGGCTGTGGCTGGTTCACCTCCGCGCCGCTCACTCGTGCGCCGCTGGCCGTGACGGGGAGGCCGCCCGCGAACTGACCGAACACCACCGCTGACCCTAGGAGATACTGTGACCACCGTGGCCGCCGGCGGCGCATTTGCCGCGTCGCTTCGCAGGCCGTTCGTCGCTCTGGCGGCGTCCTGGAAGGCCTCCCGCCCGGTCGAACGCGCCTGCTACCTGGTGGGAATCATCCTGCTGCTGGCCGGGGTGTTCCACCTCGTGATCTTCGTGATCCGGGGTGGCCCCTGGGAGGGACCGGTTTCCTGGCGCAAACCCGCCACCTTCGGTCTCTCCTTCGGACTCACCCTGATCACGATCACCTGGGTGACCTCCTACCTGCGCATCCGCTCACGTCTCCGTACGACGCTGCTCGGGGTCTTCGCCGTCGACTGCGTCGCCGAGGTCGGTGGAATCACCGTGCAGGCCTGGCGTCACGTCCCCTCCCACTTCAACAGTGAGACCGCGGTGAACAGATCGATCTCGACGATGCTGGCGGTGGGCGGCGCCGTCCTCGTCGCGGTGCTGGTGATCTTCGCCATCCATGCCCTGCGCGGCGACCCCAGCGGTCTGCCCAGCATGCGGCTGGCAATGCGCGCCGGCTTCGTCACCCTGCTCGTTGGATTGGCATCGGGGGTCGTGATGATCGCCCGCGGCGTGACCCTGGTCAACACCGGACACCAGCAAGTGGCGTACCAGCTCGGCGGCTTCCTCAAGCCCGTGCACGGGGTGAGCCTGCACGGAGTCCTCGTACTCCCGGCCCTTGCCTGGCTGCTCGGGCGCACCAGCTGGAGTGAGACCCGTCGCACCCAGGCGGTGGCGCTGGCCAGCGCCTGCTACGCGGTCGCCATCGTCGGCGCGCTCGTCGCGTCCCTGGCCACCATGCGGACCTCGTAGAGCGGATCGCGAACATCACCGGTATCTCTGCGGAGAATCCATCGTCCATGAGTCGAAGCGCGCGGGCCGCTGGATCTTTGCTGTTCACGTCTGTCTCTCTATCGTGAAACCTCCGTCCCCGTCGAAACCGACGACGAATATGTCATCGAACCCGTCGGCCCGCTGTGGGCAGCGCAGGCGTTTGAGCGTGGCATAGATGCCGACCTCAGGCACCCGGGATTTCCCCGCCCGTACGGCGTTGCGCTCCAGCGAGTCGGCCAGGTCGGGTGGAAACCAGTAGGCGACCGCCCGCGCCCCGTTCGCTCTGGCGACATCGATGAGCGGCCGCCACTCCTCGGCGGAGGGATTGGTGTTGTCCACCGCGACGTCCCGACCCTCGCTCAACGCATCCCGGACCATCCGGAGCTGGCGCTGCTGCCGCTGCCGGGCCTTGGGGAAGTTGTCCTTGCTCACGTGGACATGCGTCGCCGCCAGCACCTGCCGGTAGAAGGTGGTCTTGCCCGATCCCTGCAGCCCGATGAGGATCGCCACCTCTGGATCACTCATCTCACCATTCCACCAGAGGCGTGATGACTAACAGCTACTCCTCGACCCTGCCTGCCGTTCTCGTCTCCGCTTGACCTTCCAGTGTTGCCGGTTGCTGTCCGGTTGCGGACGTGAGATTCCATGAATGGTATTGGAAGGTTATACTCCTGGCTGTCTCGTGAAAGGAGCAGACGATGAGCGTCGACGCGTTTTTGGTCTTTCCGCAAGGGGGGATCAATCCAAACGTGCCCGGAGCTCCGGTCACTGATCCGTATTTTAAATCCATGCTCGACGGATATAGTGTCGCGGAGTTACAGGACTTCTCGCTCGGACTAAAGAACGCGGCGGTCTTCGGTGGCGGTGTCGGCGTGGGCGCCGGAAAGGTCTCGTTCGAGCCGGTGGTCTTCCACAAGGCCGTGGACGCGACGTCCGTGCCCCTGCTCGGGCACGCCGGCAAGGGCACCGCGTTCCCCGCCATCCATCTGTACATCAGGAAGGTCGGTCCGACCGCGGGAAAGCCTTACCTGGCCTACGAGTTCCAGACGGCCGTGATCGTCAACATCGAGTCGTCCGGAACCAGAAATGATGAAGGCGTCGTCTGGGAGAGCCTGTCCTTCGCCTACGGCGCCCTGGTCATCGGCCATCGCCAGCAGAACCCGGACGGAACTTTTGGCAAGTTGGCGAAAACGGGCTGGAGTGTCGTCACGAACTCCACGGCTTCGCAGAAGGACAGCAAATTCATGCCGGACTGATCCGCGCCCGAGCGTCGGTGGGATGAGCGTCATCACACCGGCAGGCCGCCGCGGCCCAGCAGGAGGGGGAGTCGGGCGGCGCTGACCGGGTCTGCGGGGGTGAAGGCCACGAGGCGCGCCTCGGGCGTGCCGATGATCTCCGTGGTGACGGCTTCAAGGTCGATCCGGCCGGTGCTGGGGTGGCGGCATTGTTTGACGCGCGGGGCGATGGCGCGGACCTGGTGTTGGTTCCACCGGGTGCGGAATTCCTCACTGGAGGAGTTCAGGCGGGCCAGGAGCTCGATGAGATCCGGCCGGCCGACGTGCCGGGCGGTGATCGCTCGGAACTGGGCCACCATGGTGTCGGCATCGGTGTCCCAGTCGAGCAACCGCTGCCGCATGGCCGGGTGGTGGAACAGCAGCCACAGCGCGTTGCGCTCGCCGGCGGGCAGACGCGTGTAGTCGACGGCGAACGCACGCTGGGCGTCGTTCCACGCGAGCACGTCGTAGCGCAGGTTGATGACGTACGCGGGAATGGGATTGAGGGCGTCGAGCATCGTCTGCACCGCCGAGGGGACACGGGCGCCGGCGAGCGGCTCAGGGGACAGGACGTCGGTGTACCCGCACAGGGCCAGCAGGTGATCATGCTCGTCCGCACCGAGGCGCAACGCACGCGTCAGCGCGTCCAGAACGGCGAGTGAAGGACGTGCGCCGCGTCCCTGCTCCAGCCACGTGTACCAAGTGGTACTGATGTTCGCCAGCTGGGCGACCTCTTCCCGCCTCAGCCCCGGCGTCCGGCGCCGCTCACCCGGAGGCAGCCCCACGGCCTGTGGCGTCAGCCGAGCCCGCCGGTCCTTGAGGAACCTGCCCAGTTCTCTGCGTCGCTCCAGGTCAGACACGCGACCCCCTTCGACTGGCCTGTGGAGGTTACCCGCCGATACCAGGATAAGGCTGTTACTGGTACCGGTCGCGTTGCCCGGACAGGCTGGTGCCTCCCACGCCCGTCACGAGCCGTGCGGTGCGTTCACACCTGCCAAGGAAGCAAGACGATGGACATAAGCATCTCGGGCAAGGTCATTCTCGTCACCGGCGCGGGCCGCGGAATCGGCCAGAGCCTGGCGACCGGACTGGCCGCCGAAGGCGCACGCACCGCGGTGCTGACCCGCCAGAAGCACGACGGAGAGCGACTCGCCGAGGACATCGGCCGACTGCCCGGGACCGGACCGGTCCTCCCGCTTGTCGCGGACGTCGCCGACGAGGACGCCGTCGCGGCCGCGGTGGCACGCATCGACCGTGAGTGGGGCCGCATCGACGCCCTTGTGCACAACGCGGGCTGGATGCCTCCGGCCACTCCGGTCCTGGACACCGACGTCACCCGCCTGCGCGGCGTGCTCGACACGAACCTGGTCGGTTCCTTCGTGGTCACCAAGCACGTGGCCCCGGTCATGATCCGCGGGGGCGGCGGCCGCATCGTCTACATCTCCAGCATGATCGGCGTTCAGGCGAACACCGGCCTGGCCGCGTACGGGGCGAGCAAAGCAGGCGTGAACATCCTCAGCAACGTCGTGCATCGGGAACTGGTGAATCAGGGCGTACGCACCGCCGTGCTGGCTCCCGGCTTGACCGACACCCCCGGGATGCGCGCCTCCGTCGGGGACGAGTACATCACCAAGGTGGCCTCGTCCTATCCCGGTGGACGGATCGGCCAGCCCGAGGACATCCTGGCGCTCACCGTCTTCCTGTGCAGCGACGCCGCCCAGCACATCTCCGGAACGCTCCTCCCGGTCCGCCCGATCACGGGGTAGGACGCGGAGGCCCATCTGGCTCCGGGACCGGTGGCACTGGTCCTACGGGGACCGCTACTGGGCGTTCGTCACCGGTGCGCGCTACGCGAGGTACGGCGCCGGCGAAGCCCCCCGATCGTGAAGGGCACGGCCGGCCTCGTGCCGCTCCTGTGCCGCAGCCCAGCCCTGTCACTCGGCGCCTGTGAGTACCGTCGGTGTCAGGGGAGCCGGAGCTTTCCTGTTTCGGGGACGTCGAGGACGAAGATCTGTCCGATGTCCGCGGCGGCATAGCCGAAGTCGACGTTCTTCACCCGCAGGTGCTGTGAGGTGGCTTCGACGATCTGAACAGCCACGGGGTCCACACGGTTGGGGATTGTCAGCAGCCAGGTCTCGGCCAGGTAGCTCAGGCCTACGGACTCCAGGATGCGCCGGCCCTCGTCCTCCGTGGTACCGGTGCCGAGCGGGTAGCCGAAGACGGTGACGGGTGTGAACCGGTCGGATCCGTCCTCGCCAGGGCGGAGATAGCCGAGGAGTTCGTTGTCCTCGGGCCGGCGGTAGCTGATCCAGTTGGTAGGGATCATGGTGGGGCTCCTGCGGTTGGCGGGCGCTTGTGCCTTGCCCGCGGGTAGTCTGCGGCCCGAAGTGATCCGGATGCGGAAGGGAGCCGGGAGTCTGCAGCCTCCCGGCGGGTGCGGTGGTGGTCAGCTCAGCCGGGCGTCGGCGTAGGCGGCCATCGCGTCGCGCTGGTACTCGGCGAGCCCTTCGGCGATCTGGTCGTACACTGATCGCCACTGCTGGTCGTCGACGTAGGTCTGGCCCAGGCCCTTGAACGCCGCCGCGTTCGGGGTCCAGAACCGGCAGACGCCCTGGTAGTGGGCTTCCACCTCGGCTTGTACGGCCGGGTCGGCGACCGGGGTGCCGACGGCCATGAACTCGGCCATGCGGATCATCTGCGCGGTCGTTTCACGCTGGATCCGCTCGTGGTCCTCGGCCGTGAGCGTGTCGGCGTACCGCTTGGACTGCTCCCACTCCTTCGGCCACTTGTCGCGGGCCTCGGACTCGTGGCGGGAGGCGTCGAATCCCTCGAACAGCTTCTCCGGCCTGTTGATCTTCGTCATGTCGCTGCCGTCCTGTTCTTCCTGTAGTTCGGCGATGGTGCGGCTCACGGTATGGGCCAATGTGCCGAGCCGGTCGCGCTCGGTCAGCAGTCGCTGATGGTGTGCCCGGAGTGCCTCGACTTGATCGAGCTGGTTGTCCAGGACATCCCCGATCTCGCCCAGGCCCAGGCCCAGTTCCCGCATGAGCAGGATCTGCTGCAGCCGTAACAGCTCGGCCTCTTCGTAGTGGCGGTGGCCGTTGCTGCCGATCCATGCGGGCAGGAGCAGGCCGATCTCGTCGTAGTGCCGCAGGGTCCGGGACGTCACCCCGGACATCCGGGCCACGTCCGCAATTGACCAGGCCATCCCGTGTCTCCCATCGCCAGGCCGGTCTCTCCGGCCACATCGATAACCGTAGGAGTTGACGTAACGGAAAGCGCAAGCCGGAACTCAGCCGTGCGGGCGCCACCTCTGATCACACACGGTGCTGTCGCACGGCACCGTTGAGTGGCTGCCGCCCTACTCACGGCCGAGATACGCCGATTGCCGGTGGGCTTTATGCACAAAGATGGGACAATGGCCATCCCACCCGGTGCGCCGGTCCGCGTACGGACTCGGCGGGGGTCGCACCCCAAGCCTTCTGCCCT
>JAOPYI010000234.1 GCA_025964675.1 Sphaerisporangium sp.
GCGCGGCTACCCCACGGTGGACATCCGCGCCTTCGACGCCTTCCCCATGACCCACCACGTCGAGACCGTAGCGCTGCTGACCAGAGACGTGATCTAGGCTCTGACCTGCTGTGATGCAACAAGTCATCTTTCAGCACCGGTCAGTGTCAGTCAGTGTTTTCCAAGATCATGACGCATACTGAGCGCATGCGTATAAGACGACGCCATGACGCACGATCTTGCGTCATGCTTACTCTGTGTGTGCAGCGAGGCGTGATCTAGGCCGGGCCCGACAAGGCCCGGCACTCGTGCGTCCAAAGCCCGAAAGTGATTTTGTACGCATCCTTGAAAGAGTGCCGAAGGAAGATCTCTTGCGCTTTCTTCGCAAAGTTGACATCGAACCCGGAGGCTGCTGGGTGTGGACGGGCCATAGACGCCCGACCGGGTATCACTACGTCCATGACACCAGAACAACCGTCGCGTCGCGGCTCGCCTACCTGATGTTCATCGGAGACCTCGACGACGTGACACAGGTCCATCACCTCTGCCAGAACACCGCCTGCGTCAAGCCCGACCATCTCGAAGCGGTAGACCAGGGGGAGAACGTCCGGCGAGGCAGCGGCGAATGGGTCACGTGTGATCGTCTTCACCCGGACGACCCCACCCGCATCGGCCAACGAAAGGACGGCAGATCCTACTGCAAGGAGTGCCAGCGAGTCCGTGAGCGCCAGCGTCGCGCGGCATTCGCCGAAAAGATCAAACGGATGCGTTCGCTGTAGCGCGTGCTGCTATCGGAGACTGGGGCCAGGGGCGTCGTTACCATACCGACAGGCAGTCGCACCGCAACGTACAAGCGGGCAGACCGGAAATGCCATGATCCCTAATGTTGCCTCGCTGCCGCTTGGAGAGTTCGCCCTCGCCGACGGACAGCCATAAGGGCCCGGCTTCCTCTTGAGTGGCATCGTTCGCGCGAGAACGAGCACCAGATGTTCCCTAGTTTCGGCACCACGCATCCCTCGGCGCGATGATCGATATCCCCGAGAAGTGGCGCCAGTTGTAGATCTTCACAGACAGTTCTACGTCGTAGATGGCGACGATGTCTGATGACGTTCCGTGACGTCCGTCAGGCGTGCCTGATGGCGACCGACGCACTCTCGTGCCGACGAGCGCGCGGTGCCGGACCCTTGATCAGGAGGGTTCCCGCGGCACGACGAGGCGGTCGATCGTGCACGAGTTGTTGGCGGCGAGGTCGCCCACGCCCGCGGTCTGATCGCGGGCTGGCTTCAGTGGGCGGCGAGGAAGACGCGCACCGCTTCGTCAGCGATGTCGTCCAATTCGGCCTGTGTGTACGTCGCGGCGTTGCCCATGAACGCGGTGCGCTGCAGCGGGATCGACACCACGAGCCAGGTGAACATGTAGGCGGCGCGCTGGGGGTCGGGGATCTTCAGCAGCCCGCGCTCGTCGAGCCGCGCGAGTGTCGTGGCGAGCAGGTCGAGGGTGCGGACCCAGCTGCGCTCGTAGTACTCGCGGCCGATTTCCGGGAACCGGTCCGCCTCGGCCATCACTAGCCGGCGCATGCGCAGGACCTGTGGTGCCATGATTCCGATGATCGTGAGGCGGGAGTGGCGGCGGAACGCCTCAATGAGGTCGTCGGCGTCGACGTCGGCCAGCGCGAGGATGTGCGGGCGGAAGAACTCATACCCCCGGTCGACCGCGTCGAGGACCACACTGGAGAACAGCTCCTCCTTGTCGGCGAAGTACTGGTAGACGGTCCGCTTCGACGCCCCTGCCGCCGCTGCGACGGCGTCCATGCTGGCACCGAGGTAGCCGTGCGTGGTGAACACGTCGCTGGCGGCGGCCAGGATCTCGGCACGCTTGCGGGTGGACCGCTGTTCGGCGCGGGACGACTCGGCCATGAACGCTCCTTGACTCGAGAACACTACTCGGTTTAGTTTACACTCATGAATACTAACCAGTGTAGTTTCCAACTCTGTGCAGGCGCCGTATGACCGCCACCGTCATCGCGGTGCTTGTCGCGGCTGTCGTCGCGTTCGTGCTGAGCTTCACGTACTACGCCGTCGCCACGCCGTTCGAGAGGCGGCGGCTCGGCGGTGCCGCGCCGGTGCGGGACGAGCGCCCGTCGCCGGTGATGATCGTGCTGGAGCTGGCCCGGAGTGTGCTCACAGCCGGGGTCCTCGCCGGAGTGGCGCGGGCCATGGACCTCTCGGCGGTGGGGCCCATGCTTCTGCTCGCCGGTGCGCTGTGGCTGGCGTTCCCGTTTGTCCTCCTCACCGGGTCGGTGCTATGGGACAAGGCGCCCGGGGTCACGGCGACTGTGCACGGCGGTGACTGGCTGGTCAAGCTTCTCGCGATGGCGGCGGTCATCGGACTGGCGGCGTGATGGCGTACGTAGCGGATCCTCGGGTGGACGCCTACATCGACGCGCTTCCCGAGTGGCAGCAGGACATCTGCCGGCAGGTGCGCGAGATCGTCCACGCCGTGGACCCTGAGGTCACCGAGACAATCAAGCGCACGGTCCAGCCCTACTTCGTCCTCAACGGCAACATCTGTGCACTGCTCGCCGCGAAAACCCACGTGAACGTGTTCCTGTACGACGGGGGCATCGTGCCCGACCCCGAAGGCATCATCACCGGCGGGCACGATAACAAGACGGCTCGCACGGTCGCCTTTCACCGGGGCGAGACGATCAACGTGCCCGCACTCTCCCAGATGTTCCGGCACGTCATCGCCAACAACCGCGCCGGCGGCTGGCGCAAGATCAAGGCCCAGCGCCGGAACTGATGGCCCCACCGCGTGGACGGGACTGTCCGATGCCCGTTGGGCCACGGTGCAGCCGAGGCCGTCACCGCTTCGGGTCGCGCCGCAACCGGCCGGCGACGGTGATCGCATGGTTTTGCCCGCCCTACGGCCACGCTCATCCCGACGCACTCTCATGCCGCCGACCGCGCATAGGCATGCCGCCGGCGATGTAACTCTCCGTCGACACAGACCCGGTGCGGAGTCGGTGGGGATAGCCAGGGGCAATGGCGCTGCACCAGTTGGTGCCGAAACTCGCGAACATGTGCCTCGGCGAGATGCGGGTGGCGCCCGAACTCAGGAACATCTGGTGCCGAGAACTCACGAACCTGTCCGGAGCCGAAGCCATCTTGAAACTCCGCGCGCTGATCTCCTTTGGAGACTTCGCGGCCTACTGGCGCTATCACCTCGACCGCGAGCACCACCGCATCACCAAACCCGTTACCAGGACCGATACACCCTCACCGCCTGACCGACCAACTCACTGCGGAAGAGCTGCACCCAATCCCAGGTGACTACCGGCCCGGGCGGCGTGATGACCGATGAAGGTCGGCGTCGTCACAGGAGACCTCACCGTGACGACCGAGGTCATAGCGGACCAGGCCATCATCCGAGTGCGCCCGCGTAAATGCTATGTACGAACTCGGCGAGCTTGCTGTCGGGTAGCTCCTTGGCGAGGTCTGCCTCGCTGATCATGCCCACGAGGCGGTGGTTGTCGATCACGGGTAGGCGCTTGATCTGGTGCTCCTCCATCGTGCTCAGCGCTTCCTCGACGCTGCTGTTGGCGTCGATCCACACCACCCCGCTGGCCAGTTCACCCGCTGTGCACTGCTCGAGATCCTTGCCCTCGGCACAGCACCTGATCACTATGTCCCGGTCGGTGATGATTCCCTTGAGCCGGTCATCGTCTCCGCAGATCGGCAGTGCGCCGACCTCCAGATCGCGCATCATCTGCGCGGCCGTGCGCAGGCTGTCGTGCTCGCCGACGCACAAGGCCCCTTCATGCATCACGTCTCTAGCCGTCTTGTCGGCTCCTGTTGTGGCCATCGGTGACCCCCGAAAGATCGATGTACCGTTCTGGGAGGTTTATACCCGATATATCCGATACCAGTAATCATGGCAACCGCGTCGTCGCTCACCGCGGTAGCCGAGCTCGCGCTACGAATCCCGGCGGTCGTGGCGGCCTGGCGGTAGTCGACGGCCAGGCGCTGATGGCCGTGGGCGGCGCCGTGAGTGACCTTCCTATACAAGGTCCGGTGATGCGCCGGTCAGGTCGCTGACACTTTCGCGGAGCACCACCTCGCCCGGTACGGGCACCACGCGTGGCACGTCCTCATGCGACAGGGCGAGCTCCAGTGCCAGCGCCCCCATACGGGCGAGCGGCAGCCGTACCGTGGTCAGCGCGGGGATCACGTCGTGCAGCGAGGGGACGTCGTTGAATCCGGCCAACGACAGGTCGCGCGGCACCTGGACGCCTCGCTCCCGGAAGGCGGCGAGAGCTCCCGCCGCCATCGAGTCGGTGACCGCGAACACGCATGTCACGTCGGTGTTCATGTCGAGCAGCTCCAGCGCCGAGTCGTAGCCGCCATCCCGGTCGAAACCGCCGTGCACGACGAACGGCGCCGGGAACCCGAGATCGGACAGCCCGTCGAGGAATCCCGCCGTCCGCTCGATGGCGCTGAGCTGCCGGGCCGGGCCGGCGAGCACGGCGAATCTCCGGTGCCCGCGACCCGCCAGCGCGCGAGCAAGCTGATAGCCGCCCTCGCGGCTCAGCGGGGACACGGTGTCGACGCCGAGAACCTGCTGCCCGATGACGGCCACTTGGCCCCCGGCGGCGCGGTAGACGTCCAGCTCGGCGCGCAACCGCCGGATCACCGACTCGTCCGCCATCCGGCCTCCGACGATCAGCATCACCCGGGCGCGCTGAGCGGTCAGCGTGGCGACGTGGGCGATCTCGCGCTCGGGATCGCGGTAGGTGGTGCCGATCGTCACCACCATGTCGTGCAGATCAGCGGCGCGGATGACCCCGTCGGCGATCTCGGCGAAGTACGGGTCGAACAGGTCCTGGACGATCAGGCCGACCACATTGCTCTCCCCTCGTGCCAGGGTCTGAGCGGTCGAGTCCACCCGGTACCTCAGCTTGGCCGCAGCCGACTCCACCCTCGTCCGTGTGAGCGCGCCTACTCGGCGGGTGCTGCCGTTGAGCACCCGCGACGCCGTCGCCATGGACACCCCTGCTTCCTTGGCGACCTCGTCCAGCGTCACCATGGTCGTCCTCCCCACCTGCTCCTCTCCCATTGTGCGCTGGCCGCTGTCGATCGGCGCGGCGGCGGGCCTGATGCGCGGCCTGACGGCTCGGGATGCCGCAGAAGCGGGCGCGGCGACCCGCGCGGGCCATGGTGATCGGGCTGAGCAGACCGGGCACACCAGCGGACCGGGTGGTCATCGGGTGGTTTCCCTACGAGGGGTTTCGGATCCCGCGCCCAGGCCACCACTTGGCATGCGGCCTAGTGTGCGGCGCCGGGCCAGTTGGCCCGCTCAGCTCACAGCTCACGGGGCGGGTCGGGTGCGAGGGTGCCATCGGGGGCGATGTGGTCAAAGATCTGTTGGATCAACGTGATCACGTGGGGGTCGTCCACAGTGTAGAGCTGGCGACGGCCGTCGCGGTGCGCGGAGATCACGCCGGCCAGCCGCAGCTTGCTCAGGTGCTGGGAGACCGTGGCGATGCTGATGCCAACCCGGCGCGCCAGGGTGCCGACGTCGTAGGGGCCGTGGGTGATCAGCCACACGAGGTGCAGCCGGACCGGGCTCGCCAGCAGCGCGAACGTATCCGCTCCGGACCTCAGCTGAGCTGGAGTCGGTTCGGTGGCCCGGCCGCTCGGCGGCGGCTCCGTGAGTGCTGGCGACGTTGACATGGCTCCCCCATTATCTCGCGCCACCGCACCGGCGCGGTCTCTCAGATTGACACTTCGTTAGTTGCGAAAGTAACGAAATGATGAGAGGCTGGGCGTACTCCGAAGGGGAGTAGTCCACAACACCGCACGTCGACATGCTGAGAACCTCGTGTTCTCCGGCGGCGGGGACCGGCCCAAGGCTGGTGGACGAGACCTTCGGCCACGCAGTAATGCCTGGCCGAGCTCCCTGGGGAACCCGGTCTGGCCGTCCGGAAGGATCGTCTCTCCGTGCTCAGCAAGCTTCTCCGGCCGCTCGCCTTGTGTGTGGTGCTCACATTGCCCGCGTTGGTCACCCGTTTCGCCGGGATCCACCCTCCGCCGCTGGTCGCTCTGTTGCTGTTCGGCGCGGCGGTGGTGGCGGCCTCGTTCGTGCTCGCCTGGGCCGCCGAAGCCGCGCAGGTCGACATCTCCGGCGGGCTCGCCATCGCGATCCTGGCCGTTATCGCGGTGCTCCCTGAGTACGCGGTCGACCTGTTCTTCGCCTACACCGCGGGCTCTGACCCGACCTACGTCGCCTACGCCGCGGCGAACATGACCGGCTCCAACCGGCTGCTGCTGGGCCTGGGCTGGTCGCTGGTCGTGCTGATCGGTCTGGCCATCGCGAAGCGGCGCACCGGCCGGACCGTGCGAGAGTTGGTGCTGGAGTCCGGTTACCGGGTGGAGCTTGGCTTCCTGGCCATCGCGTCGATAGTGGCGTTCGTCATCCCCGCCACGGGGCAGATCTCGCTGCTGCTCGGGTTCGCGCTGCTGGGCTTCTTCGTGTTCTACCTATGGAAGATGTCCCGGTCCGAGGTGGACGAGCCGCACCTGGTCGGCCCTGCCGCGATCATCGGCGCGCTGCCGAAACGCGCCCGTCGCATCCTGGTGGTCGGCTTGTTCGTCTTCGCAGCTGTGGTGATCGTCGCCAGCGCAGAACCGTTCGCCCAGGGCCTCATCGCCACCGGCAAGGAGCTGGGTATCGACGAGTTCCTGCTCGTGCAGTGGCTCGCGCCGCTCGCGTCGGAGTCACCCGAGTTCATCGTGGCCATTCTGTTCGCGGTGCGGGGCAAGGGCGACGACGCGATCGGCACCCTCATCTCCAGCAAGGTCAACCAATGGACCCTGCTCGTCGGCAGCCTGCCCATCGCCTACCTGCTCGGCGGTGGTGGCGTCGGCGGGCTGCAGCTCGATGCCCGCCAGGTCGAGGAGTTCCTGCTCACCGCTACCCAGACGCTGCTCGGCGTCGCCGCGCTGCTCGCGCTGCGCTTCCCGCGCTGGGCTGCGTGGACACTGCTCGGCCTGTTCGCCGTCCAGTTCGCGCTGCCCGGCCAGACCGCCCGCTACATCCTGTGCGGTATCTACCTGGCGATCGCGCTCGCGGCACTGGTCCGCAACCGCCGGCACATCATGCCCACCCTCGCCGCACCGTTCCGCCGCCGCGCCACTCACGACAGCACCGACGACAGGTCCGACCCAGACCACGCCGGAGCCTCGACGTCCCGATAGTCCCAGCAACTCAACGAAAAGGGAGAACCGATGAGCCTGTTCGACATGTTCAAGGACAAGGCAGCCGAGCTTGTGCAGGGCGCCAAGGACAAGGTCGCCGAACTCACCGGCGCCGAACTCACGGTGGACGGCGTGATCGGCGGCGCGACCGAACAAGCCGACCAGGTCGCCCAGACCGTGGAAGGCATCCAACAAGAAGGCCAGAACCTCGTCGAGGGCACCGAAACCACGGCCACCGACACTGTGAACAAGATCCTCGGCGAATGACACCCCCATGACCGAACGCTTCCCCTACCGCATCTCGCAGCCTGCCTTCGTCCGCTGAACCTCAGCGCCTGGCCGTGTCCACCCCGACGGACGGTCACGGCCCTGATGGCCCGGCGCGGTTGCCGTTTCGCCCCGAGACCCTGGGTGAGAACGGCACCGCGCCGCGGTCTCGGCATCATCGCCGTCAGGTAGGTCAACCGGCCACGGCGTCATGCCCCCTGTGAATCACAACCCGTCAACCATCGCACCGCGCCGCTACCTCTCTGAGAGAAGCCCGATATGAAGATCATTGACCGTATCCGCGCTTTCCTGCGCAGCCCCAAGGGACAACGACTCACCCAGCAGGCCCGCGAGCAACTGAACAAGCCGGAAAACAAGCGGCGGCTACGCGATCTCGCCCGGCGCCTTCGCCAGCGCCGCTGACCAGCGGCCCAGGAATGGGGATCTTGCCGTGAGCGCTTCGCTCAGCCTGCGACCGGCAGGCGGCCATGATCTGCGCGGGCACCACGTCGCAGAGCTGCGTTACCCGCGCGACTGTGTGCTGGTGGTGGCCGGCATACCGGGCGCGGGAAAGTCCACACTGCTGCGCCGGTTGTTCGCCATGACGGGACAGGAGTCCACCGCCGCCCACACCGGCCGGGCGACCCGGGTCCTGGACTCGTCGCAGTCACGCACCTGGTGGCGCCACTACCTGAACCGGCTGCCGTACGCGTGGTGGCGTCCACTGGTCCACCTCACCTACTACGGCCGCCTGGTGCTCACCATGCGCGCCCACAACGGCCCACTGGTGCTGCACGATTGCGCCACCAGCGCCTGGAACCGCCGCCTCATCATGAACGCGGCCCGTAGAGCCCACAAGCAAGTGCACCTGCTCATGCTCGACGTCGCCCCGCCCACCGCGCGGGCGGCCCAGCACGATCGAGGTCGCCGGGTGTCTGCCTCATCCTTCCTGCGGCACTGCGATCGATGGCAGCACCTGCGTGACGCCGCCCTGGACGGCACCGGCGCCCACCCCGACATCGCCTCGACAGTGATCATCAACCGCGCCGGCGCACAACGGCTCACTGCCATCCATTTCGAGGAGTCGCCATGAACGGTGAACAGCAGCCGACCAAGGCGATCGAAAGATCAATTAAGGGAACCTTCGAAAGAAGAGCTATTGGAAGCACCAGTCGCACTGACTCGTCGCCTTCCAATCCGAAATTAGCCAGCACAGCCTTTAGTGGTTTCACATCTATTTCACGCTCTCGCTCACACCACAACGCACTAGAAAGCTCTATGTGCTCGATTGAGCGCTGGCGCCACTCATCGGGGTTATCCAGGAGGAAGAAGAGTACTTGTTTGCAGGTTTCTTCATTTTCGCTTAGCGTGAGGTCTATCATGAGGCCTCGGCCTCCCGTCGCCACTCTGCCTCCGTGCAAGCTGCTGCTCTAACCGCCTCGATGCGGTGGTCGGGGGGCGCGGCTCGGGGACCAGGCTGATGGTCTCGGGCAGTCCGGTGACGATCGGCGTCTCGCTGCCCTCCTCCACCTCCACGGTGATCAAGTCCCCCCCGAAGGGGCAGTTGACGATCCGCAGCCACCCGAAACCTTGTGGCAGCACAGGGGACATCCAGAGCTTTCCGCTCGGCACCGACGGGTCCATGCGCAGCAGGGTGCGGACGAGCTGGATCGGGGTCGCCGACGCCCACGCCTGCGGCGAGCACGAGGTCGGGTACAGCACGGGCACTGGGAACTCCGCCCGGTCGAAGCCGCAGAACAGCTCCGGCAGCCGCCCGCCGACCGCCCGGGCCGCGTCCAGCAGGCCGGTGGCGAGGCGCTGTGCCTCCTCAACGAAGCCGTAGCGCATGAGCCCGGCGGCCGCCAGCGCGCTGTCATGGGGCCACACCGACCCGTTGTGGTAGCTCACCGGGTTGTAGGCGCCCATGTCCGAGGCGAGCGTCCGGATGCCGAAGCCGGTGAACATCCGCGGCGACATCAAGTGCTCGGCCACCGATCCAGCCTTGTCCTGGTCGACGATGCCCGACCAAAGGCAGTGTCCCATGTTGGAGCCCAGGCCGTCGATGAGCAGGCCGTCGCGGTCCAGGCCCATGGCGTAGTAGCCCTGGTCGGGCAGCCAGAACCTCTCGTTGAAGGCCTCACACAGCGCCGCGGCCTTGGCCGCGTAGCGTCTCTCGGTCTCGGTGTCGCCCGCCTCCCGCGCCAAGGACTGGCGGTCGATGTAGGCGGCGTAGACGTAGCCCTGCACCTCGGCCAGGGCGATGGGCGGCCGAGCGAGGGCGCCGTCGGCGAAGTTGATCCCGTCGGAGGAGTCCTTCCAGCCCTGGTTGAGCAGCCCCTGGTCGGTCTTGCGCCGGTACCACAGGAAACCGTCGCGCATGCCATACCGCTCGATCCAGTCGAGCGCCGCGTCGGCGTACGGCATCAGCGCTTCCACGGCCTTGCCGTTCAGCCCCCAGCGGCGCAGCTCCCCGAGGAGCACGACGAACAGCGGGCTGGCGTCCACCGAGCCGTAGTATGCCGTCGCGCCGGAACCCGAAGCGGTGGTCCGCACGCCGTAGCGCAGCTCATGCATGATCTTGCCCGGCTCCTCCTCGGTGAGCAGGTCCACCTTGACGCCCTGTAGCCGGGCCAGGCGCCATAGCGTGCCGAGGGCGAGGTTCGGGTCCAGCGCCAGGGCAAGCCACGAAGTGAGCAGGGAGTCACGCCCGAACAGGGTCATGAACCACGGTGCGCCCGCTGCGATGGTCGGCGGCTCCTCAGGGCGGTCCGGCTCGAACAGCCGTAGCGAGCCCAGGTCGGTCCGCGACCTGTCGATGATGTCGGCGAGGACCGCGTTGGAGGTGCGGAGTACAGGGCTTTGCACCTCCCATTCGGACAGCAGCCGCGCGGCAGAACAGCAGCCCGCCTCGTCGTGCTCCGCCGGGCATTCGGCCGAGAACCAGGGCTCCGACTCCACCCCCTCGATGATGGGGTTCACCTGCACGCCTAGCTTCAGGTCTTCTCTGGCAGGCACGACCACGCGGAAGATCAGCTGGCCGGGAGAGGACACGGCGATCACGGGCGTGTCCTCCCCGCTGGCCACCACGCGGACGCCCCGCCCCCGGCTGGCCGAGAAGACGCGCACTCCCCGCTTTTCGGCGGTCGTCTCCACGTCGGCCGCGTAGTGTACGCGGTTGGTCTTGACCTCGAACAGGTCGCACACATCGGAGCTGAGGTGCAGGGACGCGACGCATCCGGCCGGCTCGTCGGACAGGTTCCGCAAGACGATGTCCTCGCACAGGCCGCCTCCGACGTAACGGTCCCTGATCACGAGCAGCGTGCTCTCGCCCTGACCGGGGCGCGGGGTGGCACGGCCAATGAAGGTCGCGTGGTACGGCTCCGCCGCCAGGACCTGCAGCTCCTCTACCGGGGCGTCGTCGATGCGCAGCTCCCACCGGGACAGCAGGCGGGTGTCGGCGTAGAAGATGCCGTGCGCTCCTCCCGGAATGATGTCCCCGCTCCGCGTGGAGACACAAAAGGAGCCGCCGGCGACCAGCGTCATGCTCGCCCCGCCGAGCGCCCTCGGCTGCCCTTCGAACATCCGTCCATCCACAGCTCAGCCCTCCAACCCCATTTTCCCCCTTTGTCGGTTTTACCCATAGGTGGGGGGTTTACCGGCGAACGTCGGCATGATGGCCGCCCCCAGAACCGGCGGTGCCGGGACGTAGGCGATGATCCTGTTCACCATCTGCGGCAAGGCGATGAAGCTGTCCCGCCAGCCCTGCTGGTCCGGTTCCGGGGGGATGGGCGGGCCGACGAGATACCTGTCCAGCTCGGGCCTCCTGCCGTGAGGCCGGCCTGCCGCGAGCCACCGGCCGTAGTCCCTTTTGTAGTCCTCGGCCCTGAACTTCTGCCGGTTATGAAGGTGGAACTGCACGAGATGCACGTGCATGGGATGGGCGTCCCCCGTGGTGTTGACGTACTCCCAGACCTCAGTGCCGCCACGGTAGGGAGCTCGTGACCTGCGTCAATTAATCCCATCTCACGGTCTTGTCATCTGACCTGTCTCACGATCTTGTCGTTTTCCTCAGTCAGATCGAGCACAGACATGAAGGTGCCGCTCCTCACGCCCTCCTCAACAGAAGATTCGGCTACGAGCCCGGTGCGGAATCTCTCCCGTGGCGCCCGTCCATATTGGGAGACAGCTCCCGCGCAGGCACTTCAAGAACGTCAGAGATCTTGAAGTGCCTGGTCCAGTAATGGACTGTGCATGCCGTTCTCGATCCGGTTGATCGTCTTACGATCAACATCAGCCAGTTCCCCAAACGTTCTTGGGTCAGCCCGTGCTGCTCGCGTACTCGGTCGATTCGGTTCAGGAGCGGATATGGCGCCAGCGCACCTTCTCCTTGTGATCAGGGGATACCCCGGGTCGCTTTGTGATCAGGCGGTGGCGCCGCCGTCGATGACGAGGTCGTGGCCGACGGCGAATCCGGACTCGGGGGAGGCCAGCCACAGCACGGTGGCGGCGACCTCCTCGAGCTTGCCGACCCTGCCGAGCGGAATCGACGGGGCGAGACGGGCGTCGCGTTCCTCGCGGCTCTCGCCGGGCAGCGATGACATCGGGCCATCGCTGGCTCCGGGGCTGACCGCGTTGATGCGGATGCCGTCATCGATGTGGTCGAGTGCCGCGGCGCGGGTCAGGAAGCTCACGCCTGCCTTGGAAGTGGCGTACGCGCTCGCCCCGGGAAGCCTGCGATGGGCACCGATGTTGGAGGCGGTGTTGACGATCGTGCCTCCGCCATTCGAGCGCATGTGCTGGATCTCGTATTTCATCGACAGGAACACTCCGGTCAGGTTGACGTCCAGCACGTTACGCCAGCCGTCGACGTCGAGGTCGGCGAGCGGAGCGGCCTGGCCGAAGACACCGGCGTTGTTGTGCGCGATGTGCAGGCCGCCGTGACGCTCCACGGTCGTCGCGACCATCCGGGCGACGTCCTCCTGCCGGGTGACGTCGGCGGTGACGAAGCTCGCGCGCCCGCTCTCGGCCTCGATCAGCTTGACCGTCTGGTCGAGGTTCTCCGCGTCACGCCCGGAGACGACGACGGTGGCGCCCTCACGGGCGAAGGCCCGCGCGGTCGCACGGCCGATGCCGGAGCCGCCGCCGGTGACGAGGGCGACCTTGCCGATGAATCGAGCGGTCATGATGTTCTCCTTCTTATCGAGTTCTTGTCGGTTCTTGTCGGATTCTTATTGAGGGGTGCGTAGTAGTAGGGCTGCGATCGGGGCGATGAGGATGAAGGCGACAGCGGCGATGCCGAGCGCGAAGCCGTAGCCGGAGGTTGTGTCACCGGCTTGTACCGCGGCCAGTGACACCAGTACGGCGAGGCCGAGGGTCGGTCCGATCTCCATCGCGGTGTTGACCACGCCACCGGCGAGCCCGGCCTGCTCGTCGGGCACGTCGGCGACCGCGGCCACGGTCGCGCCGGCGAACGTCAGGCCGATGCCGAGCGGCAGGACCAGCAGCCCGGCGAGGAGGGCGCCGTCGAATCTGCCGACCAGGGCCAGTCCGGCGGCGGCCATGATCAGGCCGGTCGTGAGAACGATCCGGATGCCGAAGCGCCCCAGTAGCCGCCCGGCGACCGCGCTCGTACCGATCAGGACCGCGCCGTACGGCAGGAATGCGGCAGAGGTCAGCAGCGGAGACAGGCCACGAACCTGCTGGAGTTGCAGCGAGAGGAAGAAGAAACTGGTGGCCATGCCCGCTGAGCCGAGTACGATCGCCGCCAGCGCGACGGCTCTTCGCGGTGCGGCGGAGAACGCCGGCGGCACCAGAGGGGCGGCCGTACGGGATTCCACGATCATGAAGGTGAGCAGCAGGACTACTCCGCCGATGAGCGGGCCGTACGAGCTCTCCACCAGCCCGTAGCTCAGTGTTGAGAGCCCTGCCGTCACCAGTGCGGCGCCGAGGATGTCGATGCGAGCACGCCGTACCGGCCGATCGGCGGGGAGTAGCCGGGGTGCCGCCACGATGGCGAGGGCCGTGGCGATCACCGGCACGCCGAATGCCCATCGCCATGACGCCCACTCGGCGAACACGCCGGACAGCAGCATGCCCCCGGTCGCACCGATGCCCGCCAGACCACCCCAGACGGCGGTGACCCCGGCCCGCCTGTGGGGGTCGGGGAAGAGCACGCCGAGCAGGGCCATGGCCGAGGGAGCCGCCAGGGCGGCGCCGATGCCCTGGGCGAACCGCGCGGTGAGCAGCAGGGTGAGCCCGGGGGCCAGGGCGGCCGCAGCCGAGGAAACCCCGAACAGACCGAGGCCCAGCATGAACACCCGGCGCCTGCCATACAGGTCCGCCAGCCTGCCGCCGAGCAGCAGTAACCCGCTGAACGCCAGCCCGTACGCCGTAGTGACCAGCGCCAGGTCGCCACCGCTGAGCCGCAACTCGTCCTGGATCGCCGGCAGGGCGACGGAGACGACGGTGATGCCCGAGATCAGCACGATCTGGACGGTGCCGAGCAGAGCGAAGGCGGGGGCGGTCGGCCGCGTGGGTGCGGGCGAGACGGCCAGTGGGATAGTCACAGACTCCTCTTTCTAGACTGATCGTTCTAGTTTGAAGACGCGAAAGCCTCGCCTTATTTGAGGGCGTTGAAGCTCCGCTTCAAGGGCGCGGAAACTCCGCGCCAGAGGAGGATGGGGCTATTCGAGAGCGCGCAGCGCCTGTGCGGCGGTGTCGTAGAGGCGCTCGGGGTCGCTGGAGCCCTTGCCGACGACCCGCATGCCCTGCATCACCGTCAGCAGGAACCGGGCGAGCGCCCGAGGATCCTTCTCCTCGGTGAGCTCGCCCTGGGCGCGGGCCCTGGTCAGCGCCGAGGTCAGCGTGGTCTCGATCAAATCCCAGTTGGACTCCACACGCCGGGCCAGCGCGGGGTCGTGCGGCGCCACCTCCACGGCGGTGTTGACCACCAGGCAGCCGCGGCGCTTCTCGTCGTGCGCGGACTCGTCGGCGAAACGCTCGACCAGCGCGCGTACGACGGGCAACACCGGCCCGGGTTGTGACAGCAGGCCGACGAAGTCGATCCCGTTTTGCAGGTAGCGCTCGTAGGCCTTCAGGTAGAAGTCGCGCTTGTTGCCGAAAGTGGCGTAGATGCTGGCTCTGCCGATTCCCAGGTGCTCGACGAGGTCGGCCATCGACGTCGCCTCGTACCCACGCTCCCAGAACAGTTCCAGGGCCGCCTGCAGCGCCATGTCAGGATCGAACTCCTTGGTCCTTGCCATACGGCAGAACCTACGGCTTTCTAGAATGAACTGTCAAATAAGAGGTGGCGGGGATGCGCCTGTCCGCAGTCGCCGGGCGGACCTAACGCTTACTTTTCTCGGGCCCGCCATCGACCGGGTTGTGGCTACCTACCAACCTGACGATGGCTACGAACCCGCGCACCAGCTATCAGAGCGCCAATAGGACTCGGCCTTTGACGCACTGCTCGGGTGGGGTGTCGGCGTCGATGGCGTCGAGTACTTCAGCAGGTCAGAAGCTTTAGCGCATGGCCGTTCCCCCGGACGGTGGACAGCACGGGTGTGCACGTTCGGGGCGTGGTCGAGCTGATGCTCGCGCGGGTGGCGGAACAGTTGCCCCGGGGCCCCGCGGGACGGTACTTCTACGAACCCAAGTGGGATGTCGTGCAGGCTAGCTCGGAAGTCCACCACGACCTCCGACTCGGCACTCAGGCGACTGGCGGACACCGCAGCAGGCGGCCTCGGGTAGTGATCATGCTGCAGGTCCGGCGATTGGTGTGCGCGGACGCCCCCGAAGACGTGCCGCGGGTGAGGGTTCCCAGCTGGCTCCTTGCATCGCAGCTTGACGCCCGCGTTGGATAACCGCTATCCATTACCTAACCGTTAGGAGTGGGTGGACACATGCAGGACGTGGTGCTGGCGATGTTGGCGAAGGAGCCGACGCACGGCTATCACCTGCGCGCGCGCCTGCGTCAGGCTCTGGGTCCCCTCGGGGAGGCAATGAACGCCGGGCAGGTCTACGTGACCCTCGCCCGACTGGAGAAGGCGGGCCTGGTCTCCTGTGAACGGACGGACGGGCTGCCGGACCGGCCGGACCGCAAGGTGTATTCGCTGACCGCGGCAGGGCAGCGGCGGGTGGCCGACTGGCTGGCGGAGGTGAGCTGGCCCAAGCCCGACCTGGCGGAGTTCCATCTCAAACTGGCCGCAGCCGCGGCGGCCCGGCTCGCCGATCCGGTGGCGCTGGTGGGCGCGCAGCGGCGTGAACTGCTGCGCAGGTTGCGTGACGCGCAACGTGCTGCGATGGCCGAGCCGGACGGCTCGACCGCCGCGTTGTTGCTGGAAGGGGTCATGCTGCGGCTGCAGGCGGACCTGCGCTGGTTGGACGCCTGCGAGCGGACGTGGTCCGCGGGCATGAACGAATCTGAGGGTTGATGAACGACATCGGCAACACGGCTGTGCTGCGGGCCTGCGGTGTGTCCAAGGAGCACGGCCAGGGGCAGAGTCTGGTGCGCGCGGTCGACGAGCTGGACTTGGCCGTGCCGACGGGCGAGATGCTGGCGGTGATGGGGCCCAGTGGCTGCGGGAAGTCCACGCTGTTGCACCTGCTGGGCGGGCTGGAGCGGCCCACCGGCGGGGAGGTGTGGCTGGCCGGGCAGCGCATCGACACGATGAGCGAGCGGGCGCTGGCCCGGCTGCGGCGTCGGTCGATCGGCTTCGTGTTCCAGGCATTCCATCTGATGGAAGAGCTGTCCGCAGCGGAGAACGTGGAGTTGCCCGCGCTGCTGGCCGGCTGCTCGGCGCGTACGGCCAAGCGGCGAGCGCACGAGCTGCTGGAAAGGGTCGGGCTCGCCGACCGTGCCCGGCATCTACCACCGGAGCTGTCCGGCGGGCAGCGCCAGCGGGTCGCGATCGCTCGCGCATTGGTCAATGAGCCGCTGGTCATCCTGGCCGACGAGCCCTCCGGCAACCTCGATACCGCTGCGACGCTCGAAGTGCTGAGGCTCTTCGAGGAGTTGCGCTCGGCCGGGCAGACACTGCTGATTGTCACGCACGACGAGCGGGTCGCGGCCACGGCGGACCGGCTGATCTCGATGCGCGACGGGACGTTCGTCGACGACACCCGACTGAGCGACAGCGCCACAATGCGTCTCGGTGACCTGATCGGGCTGGAGGACTGACCCCATGGGCCGCATCCTGCTGATCCGCCGCCTGGTCCTCAAAGACATGCGCCGGCATCCCGCCGAGGCCGCGATGTTCCTCCTCGCGATCACCGCTGCCACCGCCACCCTTGCCCTGGGCCTTGCCATGAACGGGGCAACCAACAACCTCTACCGGCAGACCCGGGCGGCGACGGCCGGGCCGGACGTGGTGGCCATGTCGGCGGAGTCGGGCCAGGCCGCGCTCACCACCCTGGCACCGTTGAAGCACGCGCCCGGCGTCGTCGGCCACAGCGGGCCGTACCCCCTCCTCTACACGATGCTCAAGGCAGGCGGCTCCACAGTGCGTGCGGTCGTGAAAGGTGCCGATACGGCACCGGGCCCGATCGACCAGCCACGGGTAACGACAGGAAGCTGGGTGCGCCTCGGAGGCATAGTGGTCGAACGCGGCTTCGCGACGGCGCTCGGCGTCCGTGTCGGCGACCGCGTCACCGTCGCCGACCGGTCCTTTCCCGTCGTCGGGATCGCCGTGACCTCAGCCACCATGGTCTACCCGTGGGCCGAGATGGGAGGCCAAGGGGACGGCACGGACGACTACAGCGGCTTGGTGTGGCTCACTCAGTCGAATGCCCAGGCGCTCTCAGGCCCGCAACGACCCATGTTCTACGCCCTGAACTTGAAGCTGGCCGACCCCGCCGCCACCCAGGCGTTCGTGGACTCCTATCGTACTTCGACGATCCCGGTGAACTTCTTCACCTGGCAGTTCATTGCCGTTCAGGATGCTGTCCTGCTCAACGACACTCAACCGGTGCTGGTGATCGGCAGCTGGCTACTCGGCTTCCTGGCCGTCGTCGGCGTGGCCACCCTGGTCGCGGGACGAGCGGCGAAGCAGACCCACCGGGTCGGACTACTCAAAGCCGTCGGCGCCACCCCGGGCCAGATCGCCGCCGTCCTGCTTACCGAATACGTGGCCCTGGCGCTGCTCGCCGACGGACTCGGGCTGATCGCTGCATGGCTGGGCGCCCCCGCTCTCGTCGACCCCAGTGCCGGACTGCTCAGCACCTCAACCGCGCTCACCCGCGGCACGGTCATCTCGGTCACTTGCCTGGCTCTCGCGATGGCGGCCTTCACGACCCTCGGCCCCGCTGTCCGCGCCGCCCGCACCGCCACCGTCCACGCGCTGGCCGACGCCGCCCGCCGCCCGCAGCAGCGCACCGGACTGACCGCGCTGTCCGCCCGGCTGCCGACACCGCTACTGCTGGGACTACGCCTGACCGCCCGCCGACCGTTTCGCGCCATCCTGCACGCGGGCGGCATCGCGGCCACCGTCACCGCGATCACTGCCTTGCTGACTTACTATGCCCAGCCCCAACAGGGCTACGACTTGGGATCCTCCACCCTGAGCAACCTACGTGCCGATCAGGGACGCCACGTACTGCTGGCCGTCACCGTCGCGCTCGTCGCCCTCGCGGCGGTCAACATCATCGTGATCACCTGGACCACAGCGCAGGAGGCCAGGCGTTCCCTGGCCATCGCGCGCACCCTCGGCGCAACCCCTGGACAGGTCAGCGCCGGCCTCTCCCTCGCACAACTACTGCCCGCCCTGCCCGGCGCCATCACCGGCGTCCCCGTGGGCATCGGACTGTATTGGACCTTCAGCGTCGGAACGATGGCCAAGCCATCGACATGGTGGATGCTCGCCGACGTACTCGGGACCCTGCTGGCGGTAGCAGCACTCACCGCCGTTCCGGCCCGCATCGCAGCCCGCCGACCCGTAGCCCAAATCCTCAGCGCCGAAACACCCTGAACAACTCAAAGCTAAACCAGCGGAACGAGCACAAGAGGGGGATGAGAACCAGCACACGCCGAGCGATCTGGACAC
Organism: Sphaerisporangium sp.; assembly: GCA_025964675.1. Classification (GTDB taxonomy): domain Bacteria; phylum Actinomycetota; class Actinomycetes; order Streptosporangiales; family Streptosporangiaceae; genus Sphaerisporangium. The sequence continues at coordinate 18,542 of JAOPYI010000234.1, forward strand.
GCTACCGCGACCGGCCATCATCACAACGATCAGGAGGGGCCAGCCCCCACCGGTGTCAGTTCTCAGGTTCTGGCTCGACGCCTTGGAGGAGCGGGAGTGCACCCGAGCTCAAGCAGGTGCTACGCGCGCTCAAGCTCGGCAAGATGCTCGACACGCTGCCTGAGCGCCTCCCGCTGGCCAAGCAGCAGCACCTGGCACACGCCGACTCCGAAGATGTACCCACTCGGCGCGACCGTGTGCTGGGCCACCGCGCTGGACGACCCAACTGCGGCAGAAGCGGATGTTCAGCGCCGTCAGGGCGGGCAGTCCGTTGCGCGTGGCGGCGATCGCAACCCGCGACGCTTACGCGGGCTGCCCGTTCACCTCGAGGGTGACGCCTGGCTTCTCGGCCCAGAAGGCGAGCAATCCGGCGATCTCCTCGACCCTAGGGAACGGCTCCAGGTAGGACCAGACCACGTCCTCGGCCACACCGTCACCGGTCTGAACCGACCAGTAGACGGCGTCGCCCTTGAACGGGCAGTGCGACGTCGTTGTCGATGATCTGAGCAGGTCCATCTTCACGTCCGCCGACGGCAGGTAGTACCGCGGTGGACAGCCCGTCTCGGTGAGCACGACCGGCCGGGAGGAGGTCGCGACGACCACGTCCTTGACCCGCACCACGACCTGATCCGATACAGGCGTGACCTCGATGTCATGTCCTCGTGTCTTCATAGACCGATCCCATCAAACGTCTCCCCGCGGCGCCAGTGGAACGCTTCGCGGCATGAGCGGACGTCCACGGGGACCTGTGCCTCGGGTCGTCCCACGACGCCTCGTTCGCCGGTACGACGGTCAGCTGCTCAGTCGTGATCGGCCCGCTCTTGCGTGCCATCCAGCCGGAGGGTCCTCACCGACCAGTCCGTCCACCGCCTCGCGAAGCACGTCGGCGTGCCCGGTGTGCCGGCCATACTCCTCGATCAGGTCGCAGAGGAGCCGGCGCAGGCTGGCATGGCGACCGTCGGGCCCGGAGACGTGGACGAGCTGGTCGAGTCCGCCGTCGGCCAACGCCGCGTCGAGTCTCGCGCGGGACCGTCCGACGGCGCCGTCCCAGAGCGCGTAGAGCTGTTCGGGGGTGTCGTTGGCGGCGGAGGTGAACCCCCAGTCGTTACTGCCGTCCCAGTCGGCGGCGTCCCACGGCGCGCCGATCGGCTCCCCGCTCAGCTTAGTGGTGAAGATGTGGTCCTCCACCGCAGCGAGATGCTTGAGCAGGCCGCCGAGGGTCAGCGAGGAGGCGCCGATACGGGCCCGCAGCCCGGCCGCGTCGAGGTCGTCGGCCTTCCAGCGGAAGGTCGTACGCAGGCGGTCCAGCGCACCGATGAGGTGCTCGACCTCGGTGCCGGCGAGGGGCGGTTCCCACGGGGGGTAGTCGCTGTTGGTCATGGCGCCACCGTAGACCTCATCGCGGACATAAAGCCGTGGGACCTTGTGCGACGTGGACGTCCTCGACCAGCGCCACCCGCGCGCGCCCTCGGTCCACAAAGGGAGTGTGCGCCGTCCCTGATCGCTCTGGAAGATCCTCCAGCCGGGGACCTGTTCGCCTGCCGGTTCGGCTCTAAGGTTGCTCACGGGTCAGGACCTGGTTCCTGATCAAGGTTCGCCCGGTGTGCTACCACCGCGGCGGGTCCGCCATTTCGGAGCGTGCACGACCCATCACAGCGCCACAGACGTCTGCATGGTCAGGTGCGTGTAAGGGAGACTGAGGGGAGAACGGGGGATGCCACTCCCCTTGCCGGCGAAGAGGTGCACGCAATGATCGCCGAAGTCCCCATTTGGGCTGTCCGGCTGCAAGCCGAGCGGCGCGACCGGCTGTGGTCGCAGAAGGAGATGGCTCGCCGCCTGGCCGAGGCCGCCGACGACCACACCCGTGCCCGACTTCCCTCCAGGGAATCCATGGTGCGCATGATCAAGGACTGGGAAGCGGGCAGACATCGGCCCCGCGACCCATACCCCGTGCTGTACTCGCGGGTGTTCGGCGTCGATGAGGCCGAGCTGTTCGGCGGTTCTACTCAGGAGGCCGGTGCCCATGACGAAGTCGAGGCCTTGGAACTGCCAAAGGACCTTCGTGTCGTTACCGCTTGCCGGCGGCCTCGCCCCAGCGCGGCCCGGCGTAGCACATGAGCTCCGTCATCACCCCGTGCCCGTCGGGGAGCTCGGTCACGATCGCGGCGACCTGGGATGGGGTGAACCATGACGGCAACTTCGCCACGGTGGCGGGAAGGGTCACCTTCTGGCACGGCGACACCGGGATGACGCCCTCCAGGACCGCGTCCCCCA
>JAOPYI010000239.1 GCA_025964675.1 Sphaerisporangium sp.
GATCAGGAAGCGAGGTCCCTGACCCATGGAGAACGATAGAGCCGAACCGTCCAGCGAACACGTCCGCGGCTGGAGGATCTTCCAGAGCGACCAGGGCCGGCTGTGGGCCACCCGCGAGCAGCCGTACGATCTCGCCGCAGAGCTGGCCGGCGCCTGGCGCACGGTGGACGCCGACGAGCAGCTCATGCTGTACCGGGCCATCGCCGAGCAGGAGAGCATCGCCACCCTGGCGGCCACCTCCTGACCAACCAGGACGCCGCCCTGCGTCGCGTGGCCCTGCTGGTGGACCAGCAACTCGCCGTGCTCCGGCAGACCTACCCGGCGTCGCAAATCCGGCGGATCATCCGGCCGGACGGCAGCCCGGGCGGATGGTGGGCCACCCGGAACGCCAAGCTGCCCCCCGCCCAGCGCGCGACCGGCCTGTTTCCGTCGATCGCCCGCCGCGACGCGGTGGCGCTGGTGATGAAGCTCGTCGTCCAGGACGAGATCGCCCACCGGTTCCGCATGTGAGCTGCCCGGCCGTCGCGTGGACACGTCCGCGGGGGCCGGGTCGGGCGGCCTCCCTCACACCTGGGAGGGAAGTCAGGAAGGCCGCCCCGCAAGTCGTCCGGTCAACGACCGTTGCCGGACCCAGCAACAGGAAGGGCAAGCAGATGGAGAACCTGTACGAGCACGACCTCGCCGGCGCGCAGTTCACGCGGCCGTGCGGCGGCAACAACGGCACCGAGGGCGGGGAGGCCCGAGTCGAGCTCGCGGCGATCCCCGGCGCGGGCGACGCGTTCGCGCTCCGCGACAGCAAGAACCCGGATGCCGGGACTCTCCGGTTCACCGGTGACGAGCTCCGCGCCATCGGCATGACCACCATCTAGTAGCACAGCACCACCAGACTGGGCGGCCCCTGCCCGCTAGAGACAGGCAGGGACCGCCCTCCACATTACGGGGAACACCATGCACCTCCACTGCTACTCATGGACCGGACCGGGAGACGACCAGCGCCAGGAGGGCGAACGACGGCCCTTGCACCCGGCGTTCCTAGCGTCAGCGCTGCCCCCGATGCGCACCTGCGACTGGCTGCTGAAACCGAGGACCCGGATCGAATCCTCCCCCGCCACCGTGGCCGACGCCCTGGGATGGCTCACCGGCCGGTACCAGGCGGTGCAGTCGTCGTTTCACCTCCCCGAGGATGAGGCCAGCATCGGGCTGGACTTCCGGCTGAAGCTCGCGCAGGAAGCCCTGACCGGCGGCGTTGATGTGCAGTGGGGCATCTGGCTACGGGCGGGGCGGTTCATCACGGCCGGCGTCGTCTGCTGCTCCCCCAACCGGCACGCGGCCTATGCCTGCCCTGCGAGGAGATAGAGATGCGTGAAATCAGCGTGGGTGAGGTCGCCATGCTGGTCGCAGTGTGGGGCGTCGTGGGGGTCGCGTGGCTGCTGGACTCCGGGCGTTTCCCGATCATCGGGAAGCGGGTTAGAGACTGGCTCTACGACCGCTGACCGGTGCGGCGTGGCCATCTGGCACCCCAGCCAGCGAGCCCACCAGCGTCAACCCCCGGGACGTGAGCAGCGTCTACGCTGACGCGCCGCCTGCGGCGCGCTGTATGCGCCGGCACACCTCTTGAAAGACCGAGCCGTACGCGCCATCCAGCGTGAGCGCGAGGCCGTGGATCTGGTGGGCGGCGCGCTGCCACGTGTGGCGGGATGCGGAGCCCCCACCACCCCCGGCCGACGGACACACCGCCGGTCGGAGCGGGCGGCATCAGTCGGTGGTGAAGTAGTGGCCGTCTTCGAGGTCGGCGATCAGGCCGGGGTGGACCGGCTCCCAGTCCAGCAGCTGCCTGGTGTCCGCGTTGGACATTGTGATGTCGAGCGTGATGAACGGGAAGGCCTTGAAGTGATCCGCGGCCTGCTCGGCGGGGATGCTCACGGCCGGGACGTTCAGGTGGCGGCCGATGGTCTCGGCGATCTCGCGCACCGTGATGCCCTCTTCGGTCGCGGCGTACAGCTGCGAGCCGGCCGGGGCCTTCTCCAGTGCCAGCCGGTAGAGGTCGCCGACGTCCAGGACGTGACCGGCGGGCCAGCGGTTGGCGCCGTCGCCGGCGTAGCCGGACACGCCCGTGTCGCGGGCGATCTTGATCAGCGTGGGGACGAAGCCGATTTCGTCCCGTGTGCTGTGCGTGACCGGCGGGATCGCGATGAGTACGGTCCGCACGCCGCGTTCGGTGAACCCGGCGATCGCGCGCGCGACGGCGGAGCGGGGGTTGGCGTCGATCGCCGCGTCGCGCTTCGCGTCGCCGGTGTGCGTCAGACCGATGCCGATGAGGGTCTTGCCCGTGCCGGCCAGCGCGTCGCCGAGTGCCTGCACCACGGCCAGGTCGGCGGTCGCCGCATCGGCGAAGTCCCGGGGGGATATGGCGTCATGATTGAACGCGGGGCCGTTGCTGTATGCCTTGTCGGCCGCCAGGCTCGCGGGTTTCTTGCGTGGCCTGCCCGAACCGATCCGCAGTCGTGGGATGGAGCAACAGTTCGGCGCGGCTGAAGCGACGAGGCACCGACTGAGACGGGAGGCACGGCTCGCAGCTTCGAGTGCGACTTCTGCCGATGAGTACTTCCAGACCCTTTCAACGCTCTGGAATCCTCGTCCGTCGCCGGGCACGCCCCGAATTCAGAGGTGGATCACCAGGCCATCGCACCCTGACGGTCACGGAAGGTCCCGGTCGGTCCGTCCGGCCCGATGGTGGCGAGTTCGACAATCGCGTCGGTCCCCTCGGTCACTGTCTGCGGGCCGCTGTGCCCGTTGAAGTCGGTCGCGGTATAGCCCGGGTCGGCCGCGTTCACTTTCACGTCGGTCCAGGCCTTCGCATACTGCGTCGTCAGCATGGTCACGGCAGCCTTCGACGACGCGTAGAGCGGCGTGACGACCCTCGACTCGACGCGCTCGGCGTCGTGGGTTACGGCGAACGACCCCATGCCGCTCGACACGTTGACGATGACCGGGTTCGCGGACTTGCGCAGTAGGGGCAGGAACGCGTGCGTCACCCGGACGATCCCCACGACATTGACTTCGAACACCGCGCTGGCGTCAGCGGCCGTGATCTGGTCGGCGGGGTTGTGTGTCCCGTGGATACCCGCGTTATTGATGAGGACGTCGATGAACCCCTCGTGAGCCCCGATGTCGGCGGCGGCCGCAGCCACCGACGCGTCGTCGGTCACGTCGATCTGGACGAAACGGGCACCACCGAGTGCGTCGGCGGCTGCCTGGCCGCGCTCTGGATCGCGAGCGCCGACGAGGACGGTGTGGCCGGCCTCGATCAATCGGCGGGCGGTCTCGTACCCGAGGGATTTGTTGGATCCTGTGATGAACGTTGTGGTCATGTGTTGACTCTCGGCCAGTGACGAGAGGAGAACCAGTGCCCTCTGCGACGGTGGGACGGCCAGTACCAGGCAGAACGGCAATCCAGCGGGCATGATGGTCGAGTGGACGAGACCCTTGGAAAGGCATTGCGCCGCTGGCGCGACCGGCTTTCTCCCCTCGACATCGGGCGGACTGCGCGGCTCGGACGACGTGCGGCGGGGTTGCGACGCGAGGAACTGGCCGAGCTCGCAGGGCTGTCGGTCGACTATGTGGTGCGGCTGGAGCAGGGGCGCGCCACGAGCCCTTCGGCGCAGGTCGTCGCGAGCCTGGCCAGGGCACTGCAGCTGGAACCCATGGAGCGCGATCACGCCTACCGGCTGGCCGGCCTCCTCCCGCCACGGGACCGGACGATCTCTACGCATGTTCCAGCGGGGGTCCAACGGGTGCTAGCTCGCCTCGGGGAGTTCCCTGTGGGCGTGTTCAGTGCCGACTGGACCTTGCTGTCCTGGACCCCCGCATGGGCAGCGCTGCTGGGCGACCCCGGCGCGCGGACGCACGTCGAGCGGAACCTGGTGCGGGCGGTCTTCGCCACAGGGCCCAGAGGGCTCGCGGCCTGGCCCGTGCTCCACGACGGCGACGCCCTGAACCGCGCCCTCGTCGCCGATCTGCGCACGGCTCTCGTCGACCACCCCCGTGACCGTGGACTGATCGACCTTGTCGCGGGCCTGCGCTCCAGCAGTACGGAGTTCACCCGGCTGTGGGACGAGGGTGCGGTCGGTCGGCACGTCTCGGCTCGCAAGATAATCGTGCACCCCCAGGTCGGCGAGGTGACGTGCGACTGCGACGTGCTCACCGTCCCAGGCTGCGACGTCCGGCTCGTCGTCTACACGGTGGCCGCGGGTTCCGTCGATGCGGAGAAGTTGGAGTTCCTGCGGGTCACGAACGGGGTCTCCGCCGACGGCTCCTCGCCTCCGGTGCCCGGTCGGTTCTCCATGCCGTAACGATCTGGTCGGCCGGACCACGTCCAGCAAGGAGAGGTCAGGTCCGTCAGTGAAAACGACCGCTCACGGCTCTCATCATGTCAAGGAGGATCTTCGAAGTATGCGTCTCTTCCCCCGTCGTGTCGTGGCCTGGCTCGCCGCGCTCTTCATAGCGGTCATTGCTGTGCTGGCCGATCCGGGACAGGTGCTGGCGGCCATACTCGGGAGACGGGGTAGCAAGGGCAGACACGCAGGGGAGACCCCAGAGGCCGGCCACCCGAAGAACCGCGGAAAGCGTGCGTAGCGGTTGAGGCTGGTGGTCGCAGGAAGTATGTGCGGCGGCGTGGCGCTGGAGTGGTGGAGATGATCTGGACTGTCCAGCCGTCCTGTTGGGCGAGGGTGACCAGCTTGCCGACGTCTGCGGCCGGGCCGGCGGCGCACACATGATGTAGACGACCTTGTTCACGCCGACACTCCGAGTGATTCGGCGTACTCGCGGGCTTCGCGCCGGACGGTAATGGGCCCGGTAGCGAGCAAGTCGCGGACCAGACGCAGGGTGGTGGGTCTGGCGGTGATCTCTTCTGGGGCGATCTCGCCGGAGGTCCGCAAGATGTAGAGGGCCTGGTCGTGCTTGTTCCAAGTGAGGAACGCACGCGCGGTGTCGAGCAACAGTGTGGCTTTACGCTCGTTGATCGGTAAGGCCTCGATGTCGACACGGCGGGCGTACTCAACTGCGGTGCCGGCATCTCCCATCGTGAGGGCAGTGTTCACCCGGTGGCACAGGACGTTTCGAAGTCCTTGGCCATCCGACCGACCTGAAGTATTCGGCTGCGGGCGATGAGTTCTTGGACTTCTGCGGGTTGTACGCAGCGACGGAACCCCATCAATTCGCAGGAGGAAGGCATGTTGCTCAAGAGGGAGACAACCGCCGATACCGGGGCCGCTGAGCGGGCGGGGAGACGAGCGCTGATCGGGCTGGCCGTGCTGGGGCTGCCGACCATTCTGGTGGCCCTGGACATGAGCGTGCTGTACCTGGTGCTGCCGCACCTGGGCGCGGACCTGGGGGCCAGTAGTGTGCAACAGCTGTGGATCACTGACATCTACGGGTTCATGCTCGCCGGCCTGCTGGTCACGATGGGCACCCTGGGTGACCGGATCGGCCGCAAGCGGCTGTTGCTCATCGGCGCGGGCGCTTTCGCCGTCGCCTCGGCGCTGGCCGCCTACTCCACCAGTCCGGAGATGCTGATCGCCACCAGGGCACTGCTGGGAATCGCCGGGTCCACCATCATGCCCTCGACCATGGCCCTGATCAGTGTCATGTTCAAGGATCGCCGACAGCACTCGATGGCCATCGCCGTGTGGATGGGCTGCTTCATGGGCGGTACCGCGCTCGGCCCGGTGGTGGGCGGCGTGCTGCTGGAGTTCTTCTGGTGGGGCTCGGCGTTCCTGCTGGGTGTGCCGATCATGGTGCTACTGCTGGTCCTCGCCCCGAAGCTGCTTCCCGAATCGCGCAACCCCGCCGCCGGCCGGCTCGACCTGCCCAGCGTGGCGCTGTTGCTGTCGGCGATCCTGCCCATCGTCTACGGGCTCAAGCAACTGGCTCGCGACGGCGCCGGCACGATGCAGATCCTGGCCATCGTGGTGGGTACGTCCGGCGGCATCCTCTTCCTGAGGCGGCAACGCCGGCTGAGCGACCCCATGCTGGACCTGCGGCTGTTCGGTAACCGGACGTTCAGTTCCGCGCTGGCCCTGACGATGTTCGCCGGCCTCACCGCCGCGAACCAGCTTTTCGTCTCCTTCTACATGCAGTCGGTCGAGGAACTGTCACCGGTGGCCACCGCGCTGTGGTTGCTGCCCTCGGCGATCGCGATGGTGGTCGTCATTCTGGTGGCGCCGATCCTCATCCGGTGGACCCGGCCGGCCTACGCGATCGCGGGCGGCCTGGTGGTCGCGGCGATCGGCTTCCTGATGCTCACTCAACTCGATGGCAGCGGCAACCTGCCGCTGCTGGTGAGCGGCCTGGTGGTGGCGAATCTCGGCATCGGCCCGATGGCAGGGCTGTGCGCGACCTTGGCCATGCAGTCCACCCCGGCGGAGAAGGCCGGGTTGGCCGCGTCGACGACCTCGACCGCCGGGGAGTTCGGCATCGCGATGGGCGTCGTCACCGTGGGCGTCGTGGGCACCGCCATCTACCGCGACCAGATCACGATCAGCCCCGGCATTCCGGCCGAAGCAGCCGACACTGCCCGCGACAGCATCGTCGGCGCGATATCCGTCGCCGAACGACTGCCCGCTCCGGACGCCGCGAACATGCTGGACAACGCCTACCAGGCCATCACCGCAAGCCTGCACGGCAGCGCCGCGATCTGCGCCGCGCTCGTCCTCGCCGCCGCCGCCCTGACGCTGACCGCGTTACGGCACGTCCCGCCCAGCGGCCGGGAAAAGTCACACGAGGCACCTGTCACACCGGTATCCGAGCCGGTCGGCGTGAACACTGGAGGTCAGGAATGAGTCGCGACCGTACCGTACAGGTGGGGAACCTGCAGGCGGATTCCGGGCACGGAACCGCGCTCTGGTCGTCGACGGCCTGGCGGCAGACCGTGGTGTCATGGCTGGACGAGCAGCTCGCCGCGGCCGGGTTGGAGCGGACCGGCGAGGTCACCCAGCCGCACCTGCGGCCGTGGGGGACAGTGCTCACGGCGCCGACCACCCGCGGCCCTGTATGGCTGAAGGCCCCCGGACCGGACACCGCGTTCGAGGTGGGGCTCTACCGGCTCCTGCTGCGGGTCGCGCCGGATCGGATCCTGCCCCCCATCGCCGTTGACGTCGAACGAGGCTGGGTCGCCCTGCCCGACGGCGGGACGCCACTCGGGGAGCGCGTGGACGGCGCCGCCCTGGCCCAGGCCCTGGTGACGATCCTCCCAGAGTACGGCCGGCTCCAGCGCGACCTCATGCCGCACGTCGATGACCTGCCGCCACTCGGCGTCGCCGACATGCGCGCCGCCGTCATGCCGCAGCGGTTCGACGAGGCAGTGCACGCGGTCGGAGAATACGTCGAGCAGTACGGCGACGCGGCCGACAGGAAGACCCACCGGCGCACGGCCGCCATGCGCGACACCTTCGTCTCCTGGAGTGAACGGCTGGCCGCCGCGTCCGTGGCGCCGAGCCTGGACCACAACGACCTGCATCCCTGGAACATCCTGGTGACCGGGGCCGCGCCGACCGGCCGGGTGCGGTTCTACGACTGGGGCGACAGCGTCGTGGCCCACCCGTTCGCCAGCATGCTGGTCGCCCTGGGATTTCTCAGCGTCCATCTGGAGGTCGCTCCCGACGACCCGGCAATCCTGCGCCCCAGGGATGCCTACCTCGAAGTGTTCAGCGACCTCGCCCCGCACGCGGAACTCGTCGAGGAGCTGGAGCTGGCCTGCCGAGTCGGCAAGATCGCTCGGACCCTGGTCTGGGAGCGATCGATCCGCGCCCAGGGCTACGCGCAGGCGGGCGAGTTCGCGAAGGCGCCGCTGCGCTCCCTTGAGTCCCTGCTGGCAGACTCCTGGATCGCCTTGGGCGCCTGACCGTCTCCGCCCGCGCCACCCGATGGGGCCGGGTGATCCACGTTCGCGCGTGCTCCGATGCACGAGGCCGCCGGGCATCCGCACGGCGTTAGCCGGGGGGCGCCCCCCGGCTACACGCTCGGCCAGACGGTACAGCTCGGCCACGGTGAACGTTCCCTGCGTGGACCGTAAGGTCACTTCCCGGCGATGGCAGCCTCGATCGCCTTCGCAAAGTCATCGGGATGGGTCATGACCCCCTGGTGATCTCCCGGGAACTCGATGAGTGGTTCGCCGTACAGCTCGGCCAGCTTGGCGGCCGCCTCGTAGCACGGCAGGCCGTGCGAACCAGATCCACCCGCCCACACAACGCGGGTCGGCGCCCTCTTCAGCTCGTCGATATCGGGCACACCATGGGTGAACTGCTGGAGCTGGTACTCGAAGTACAGCTCGAGGTTCTTCTTCATCTGTTCCATCACGGCCATGGTCTCCGGATTGGGCTCGCTCGGCTCCGGTTGCTCCTCAGGATCGACACCGACGACCTTGACGAACTTTCTCACCGCCGGGAACGCGCCTTCACTGCGGAAGGTGTCGACGACATCGTCGAAGAACTTTCGCCATTCAGCGCCGTCCGGCAGCACGTCGATCGCAGCCGGCTCGTGCGCGACAAGTACCCGGACCTGCTCCGGGTGCCGGATGGCGAGCTCTATGCCGACCAGCGCGCCGCCGCTGGTGCCGAGGACGTACGCGGGCTCGGAGGTGACCTCGGCCAGCAGATGGTGCGCGTCCTCGCCGTGCACCTCGACACGCTGCTCCACGGGCTCGCCGTCCAGGCTGCTGCGCGTGTAGCCGCGGGGGTCGTAGGCCACGACCGTGTATCTCTGGGACAGGATCGGGACCATGCCCACGAAACTGGTGGCGTCGGCCGGCGCGCCGGTAATGAGCAGCAGGACGGGACCGGAACCGGTCACTTCGTAGTACAGCTGCGCACCGGGTACATCCAACGTTGGCATAAGTCTCTCCTCTTCGTAGGTCCATCGCTGACTACAACCCGGCGACGAGTCGAAACTCATCGGCCTTGGACAGGGTTTCCACGATCTGCTCCGTGAAGAGAGCCCCGGGTGACAGCGCATCTCCATCTCGTGCCCCCCGCCTGGGGTGATCACTGTGGTCGGTTCGGTGCACCGGTTCTGCTCCTGCGGTTGGACCAGCCACCCTGCGCGGGTTCCATCGGCGGCGCAGGCCGACTCGGCGGTCCGGGTCGACATCCACGACGCGCTCGAAGATCGCTGCACCGCGTCAGTGAACCATCGGGGCTCGCGTAAGGTTTCGTGAGGTGAGCGAGGTTGGGCAGATGCTCGGGAACGACGCGCCCGGAGCGCGGCTTCTGGATGCCGCGCGGGCGGGTGACCCTGATGCCTTCGGGCATCTGGTCGATCCGTTCCGTGGTGAGCTGCAGGCGCACTGTTATCGGATGCTCGGATCGGTCCATGATGCCGAGGACGCGATCCAGGAAGCGCTGGTGCGCGCCTGGCGGGGTCTGGAGCGGTTCGACGACCGCGGCTCGATCCGGCCCTGGCTGTACAAGATCGCGACCAACAGGTGCCTGACGCTGATTGAACGCCGGGGTCGCCGGGAGCTTCCCACCGATCTCAGCCCGGGTGCCGCACCGCTCGCCGAGACCTTGTGGCTCGAGCCGTACCCCGATGAGGGGTTGGGTGGGGCGGATCTGAGTCCTGAGGCCCGCTACGTGGCGCGTGAAGGGGTGGAGCTGGCCTTCGTCGCCGCGCTTCAGCACCTGTCGGCCCGCCCGCGGGCCGTCCTGGTGCTGCGGGAGGTCCTCGGATTCTCGGCGCGTGAGGTCGCGGACCTGCTGGAGACCACGGTCGCGTCGGTCAACAGCGCTCTGCAGCGAGCTCGCAAGGTCCTCGGCGGCCGGCTTCCCGGCATCAGCCAGCAGGCGACTCTGCGTTCCCTGGATGAAGAGAGTCTTCGAAGGCTGGCGGACAAGTACGCGACCGCGTGGGAGATCGGCGACGTCGAGGCCATCGTGGCGATGCTGACCGACGACGCCAAGTACGCGATGCCGCCGTTGACCGAATGGTACGAAGGCCACGATGGCATCAGAGCCTTCCTGGTCGAGCGGCCGCTGACCCGGCGATGGCGCTTCCTCCGGGCGAACGCGAACGGGCAGCTCGCGTTCGGCACCTACATGTGGGACGAGGACAGAGCCGTCTACGTCGCGGCGGGGCTCGACCTGCTCGCGCTGCGCGGCACGAAGATCGCCGAGGTCGTCTCGTTCCTGACGCCGGAGATCTTCGCCATGTTCGGTCTCCCCGACGAGATTACGGAGTAATCCGGCCTCGGGCGATGAGTTCGGAGCCTTCCGCGGGTTGTACGCGGTGACGGAACCCGATCGATTCGCAGGAGGCGGACCATGTTGCTCGAAGGCAGGAACGCGATCATCTACGGAGGAGGCGGCTCGGTCGGAGGTGCCGGCGAACACTCGGCCGGCGATCGCGCCATTTATAGAACCAGGACTGCGAGACCCCCAAGATCCGGCAGGCCACCGCGTGGGGAACGTCGTACTCGGTCTTCTGGCAGGCGATGAAGGCCGCATGCGCTCACCCGCCCGTCGCCTCCTTCACCCCCAAGACCACCGAGCGCTTGAGCACACCCGCGCTCCATCCCCAGCTCGGTGAGCTCCTTGGCCCACTCGGCTTTCTGCCGGCGCAGCCGCGCCGGTTCCTCCTGCTCGGACTGGGTCAGCTCACTCCCTACCGGGTCCGCCTGGGTTTTCGCCGACTCCGCGCAAAGCTCGGTACTCCCGCCGGCTCACCGAAACTCTCCCGGCCAGGACCCGGTCGCCCCAAGGGATCGAAGAACCGGCCAAAAGCCAAGAGACCGCCCTACCGCAAGACTGCCCCAGCCGACAACGAACACCGAGAGTGACGATAGAAGGTTAAATCGCAAGCTTAGTCACCCGGAAGATCAAAAAGGCCACTTCCCTCAATGGGAAATGGCCTCTGATCTGGGTGGGGCTACCAGGACTTGAACCTGGGACCTCTTCCTTATCAGGGAAGCGCTCTAACCGTCTGAGCTATAGCCCCGCTGAGCGGCGCAGAGAAGACTATCGCCTCCGCAGGGCGGAAGCGAACTGTCTTACTGACAGGGAAAAGCTTACCGTGCTCTGAGGCCGCCCGTGCCAATGGGAAGCACTCGTTATCGTCCAGCGGCCGGGGGCCGGGCATCGTGCCAGGCCGGACGCCGGGCATCGCCCAAGGCCGGAGCCGGAGAGACGGCGGGAATGCGGGGAGTGCCGTTGAGGGTGTCCGACGGGGGCCCTCAACGGCATCTCGAAGGCCTACTCAGCCTCGCTGAAGGTCACTTCGACGCCGCCCACCAAGTCGGAGGCGACGTTGTAGATGACCGCCCCGAGCGTGGACAGCGCGGTGATCAGCACGACGTTCACCGCACCCAGGAGAGCGGTGTAGCCGAGGATCCGTACGGGTTCGAACCACGACTTGATGTCGATGCCGCTGGTCGTCTTGCCGTCGGGCACGGTGAGCTGCGTCACGGTGTTCACGATGGAGTCGAAGACGCCGAGCGCCGACAGCACGCCGTACAGGACGGCGACGGCCACGAACAGCACCACGAAGCAGACGAGCGAGACGACGAAGCTGAACTTCATCGCCGACCACGGCTCGACCCTGCGGAGCACCAGGTGGGCCTTGCGCGGCGCCTTGGAAGGCGCCGGCTTGTCCCGCTGCTCGGAACGCCCGAGCATCGGCTCGGGCGTGGCCAGGGCCGATACGGCCCCGAGGCCGCCCTGCTTAGACCCGGAACCAGGACGCGAGCCAGGACCGGCAGCGGACGCCGGACCGGTGCGGCCGCCGGGACCGGCCGCACCGCCAGAGCCCAGCGAGCCATCGGAGCCCGATCTGCCACCCAGGCCGGGCGTGCGGCCCGAACCCGGCGTGCCGCCGGCGCCAGGCGAGCCGGCAGCGGGAGAGCCGCCGGGACCGAGGCGTGCGCCGCCGGGGCGGGGAGTGGTCGCCGGGCCGGGAGGGCTGGCGGGAGCCGCCGCACCACCCGCAGGCGGCTTCTGCGAGGGCCTGGTGGGGCCACCACCGTCAGGAGACGGCGACCAGTCGGGAACGGAGGACGAACGGATGCGCAGGGTGGCGTCTCCGTCCTCGCCGTCCCCAGCAGGGGTCACCGCGTCTTCGTCACTGGACACGACGACAACCCTGTCATCACTCTGGTCAACCGGAGGGCGCACCTTGCCCGTACTTTCCGAGGAGTTCACGCTCTCCGTCACCTGGTTGCGGCTCGAAGAGTTCACCGAGGAGGCGGGGCGAGCTCCCTTGGACGTGTTGCGCTTACGGTTCGCGGGCGTGCCGGGTGGTTGACCGGAACCACCAGAGTTGGCCTGAGGGGTCATTCCTCGTCATCTCCCCCGTTGTCCTCGGTCTCCAGCGCTTCGGCGTTGCGGGCGAGGGCAACCACGCTGTCTCCCTCCGAGAGGTTCATCAGGCGCACTCCCATGGTCTGGCGGCCGGACTGCTTGATCTCGCCCGCGCTGGTGCGGATCACCCCGCCTGCCGAGGTGATCGCGAACACCTCGTCCTCGGGACTCACCATGACTGCTCCGACCAGCTTGCCACGGGCACTGACAATCTTCGCAGTCAGCACACCTTGCCCGCCTCTACCTTGAACGGGATATTGATCCGACGGTGTCCGTTTCGCATACCCGCCCTCAGTGGCGATAAGCACATCGGCGCCGTCGCCGACGACGTTCATCGCCAGCAGCTCGTCTCCGTCGAGGAACCTCATGCCGATGACGCCGCTGGTGGCGCGGCCCATCGGGCGCAGGGTGTCGTCGGAGGCGGTGAAGCGGATGGACTTCGCGCCTCGGGAGATCAGCAGCAGGTCGTCGTCCTCGGAGATCAGCCGTGCGGCGATCATTTCGTCGTCTTCGCGGAGGTTGATGGCGATCAGGCCACCCGACCTGGGGGAGTCGTACTCCGACAGGCGGGTCTTCTTCACGAGACCGCTGCTGGTCGCCAGCACGAGGAACGGCGAGACTTGGTAGTCGCGAAGGTCGAGGACCTCCATGACGTGCTCGTCGGGCTGCATCGCCAGGAGGTTCGCCAGGTGCTGGCCGCGCGCGTCCCGCCCGGAGTCGGGCAGCTCGTACGCCTTGATCCGGTAGACGCGGCCCTTGTTGGTGAAGAACAGCAGCCAGTGGTGGGTCGTCGTGACGAAGAAGTGCTCGATGATGTCGTCCTGCCGGAGCTGCGCCCCGCGCACACCCTTGCCGCCGCGCTTCTGCGCGCGGTATAGGTCGGCCTTGGTGCGCTTGGCGTAGCCACCACGGGAGATCGTGACGACCATGTCCTCTTCGGCGATGAGGTCTTCGATGGACATGTCGCCGTCGTAGGCGATGATCTCGGTCTTGCGCTCGTCGCCGAACTTGCCGACGATGTCGCTCAGCTCGTCGGCAACGATCTGCCGCTGCCTCGGCTCCGACGCCAGGATGGCCTCGTAGTCGGCGATCTGCGTCATCAGCGATTCGTACTCGTCGGTGATCTGCTGGCGCTCCAGCGCGGCGAGCTTGCGAAGCTGCATGTCGAGGATGGCCTGCGCCTGGATCTCGTCGATCTCGAGCAGCGCGATCAGGCCGCCGACCGCCTGCGCCGCCGAAGGCGACCTGCGGATCAGCGCGATGACCTCGTCCATGCGGTCCATGGCCTTGAGCAGGCCGCTCAGGATGTGGGCGCGCTCCTGGGCCTTGCGCAGGAGGTAGCGGGTCCGGCGGACCACGACCTCGATCTGGTGGGCGACGTAGTGCTTGACGAACTGGTCGAGGCGCAGGGTCCTCGGCACGCCGTCGACCAGCGCCAGCATGTTCGCGCCGAACGTCGTCTGGAGCTGGGTGTGCTTGTAGAGGTTGTTCAGCACGACCTTGGCGACGGCGTCACGCTTGAGCACGATCACGAGACGCTGGCCGGTGCGCGAGGAGGTCTCGTCTCGCACGTCGGCGATGCCGGTGACCTTGCCGTCCTTCACCAGCTCGGCGATGGTCAGCGCCAGGTTGTCGGGGTTCACCTGGTACGGCAGGGCCGTCACGACCAGGCACTGCCGGCCCTTCGGGTCCTCCTCGACCTCGACGATGGCCCGCATGGTGATCGAGCCACGGCCGGTGCGGTAGGCGTCGTCGATGCCGCGGCGGCCGACGATCAGCGCGGCGGTGGGGAAGTCGGGACCCTTGACCCGGACGATCGCCGCCTCGAGCAGATCTTCGTCCGAGGCCTCGGGGTTCTCGAGGCACCACCTGACGGCCTCGGCGACCTCCCGCAGGTTGTGCGGCGGGATGTTGGTCGCCATGCCGACCGCGATGCCGGCGGAACCGTTGACGAGGAGGTTCGGGAACCTCGACGGCAGGACCATCGGCTCCTGGGAGCGCCCGTCGTAGTTGGGCTGGAAGTCGACGGTCTCCTTGTCGATGTCACGGAGCATCTCCATGGCGATCGGCGCGAGCCGGCACTCGGTGTACCGCATGGCGGCCGCCGGGTCGTTGCCCGGCGAGCCGAAGTTGCCCTGCCCGTCGACCAGCGTGTAGCGCAGCGCCCACGGCTGCGCCAGCCGTACGACGGTGTCGTAGATCGACGCGTCGCCGTGAGGGTGGTAGGAGCCCATCACGTCACCGACGACGCGGGAGCACTTGAAATATCCGCGGTCGGGCCGGTAGCCGCCGTCGTACATGGCGTAGAGCACGCGCCGGTGCACGGGCTTGAGACCGTCACGCACGTCGGGTAGCGCCCGTGACACGATGACCGACATCGCGTAGTCCATGTAGCTGCGCTGCATCTCGGACTGGATGTCGACCGGCTCGATGCGGTCAGCGGGAGGTCCCGGCGGGATATTAACTTCGGTCACGGGTGCAATGTCCTTTTCGAAGACGAGTCTCTACGGCTACCGCTACACATCCAGGAACCGGACATCCCGCGCGTTTCTGATGATGAACGATCTCCGTGCCTCGACGTCCTCACCCATCAGCACGGTGAACATCTCATCGGCCTGAGCGGCGTCGTCGAGGGTGACTTGAAGAAGAACCCGGGTCGCCGGGTTCATGGTGGTTTCCCAGAGCTGGGAGGCGTTCATCTCACCCAGACCCTTGAAGCGCTGGACGCCGTCGTGCATGCGCGGGTCGCGCCTGCCCTGCTCGATGCCCGCGTTGATGATGGCGTCACGCTCGCGGTCGGAGTAGGCGTAGCTGGCGTCCTCGCCCTTCCTGTCCCACTTGATCTTGTAGAGCGGGGGCTGGGAGAGGTAGACATGGCCTGCCTCGATCAGGGGCCGCATAAAGCGGAAGAGCAGCGTGAGCAGCAGCGTGGTGATGTGCTGACCGTCGACGTCGGCGTCGGCCATGAGGATGAGCTTGTGGTAGCGGAGCTTCTGGATGTCGAACTCGGCGTGCACGCCGGTGCCGAGTGCGGTGATCAGCGCCTGGACCTCGTTGTTCTTGAGGACCCGGTCGATGCGGGCCTTCTCGACGTTGAGGATCTTGCCGCGGATCGGGAGGATCGCCTGGAACTTCGGATCACGGCCGCCCTTGGCCGAGCCGCCGGCCGAGTCTCCCTCGACGATGTAGAGCTCGCACTTCTCGGGCTCGGTCCACTGGCAGTCGGCCAGCTTGCCCGGCAGCCCGGAGCCCGCCTCCAGCAGCGACTTGCGCCGGGTGAGGTCACGTGCCTGGCGCGCCGCGATGCGGGCGCGAGAGGCCTGCAGAGACTTGCTGAGGATCTCCTTGGCCTCGCCGGGATTCCGCTCGAACCAGTCGCGTAGGGAGTCGTTGCATGCCTTCTGCACGAACGACTTGGCCTCGGTGTTGCCGAGCTTGGTCTTCGTCTGGCCCTCGAACTGCGGGTCGGTCAGCTTCACCGAGATGATCGCTGTGAGGCCCTCACGGATGTCGTCACCGGTGAGGTTGTCGTCCTTGCCCTCCTTGAGGAACTTCTGCTCCCTGGCGTAGCGGTTGACGATCGTGGTCAGCGCCGCGCGGAAGCCTTCCTCGTGGGTGCCGCCCTCGGCGGTGTTGATCGTGTTGGCGAAGGTGTAGACCGACTCGCTGTAGGAGGCGTTCCACTGCATCGCGATCTCGACGGAGATGCCGTCGCCCTCGGACTCGAAGTCGATGACCGAACTGTGGACGGCTTCCTTCTTGGCATTGATGTGCCGGACGAAGTCGGAGATGCCGCCCTCGTAGTAATAAGTCACAGTGAGGGGTTCGCCGTTGACGTGGTCCGGCCGCTCGTCGCGGAGGACCATCGTGAGGCCCTTGTTGAGGAAGGCCATCTCCTGAAACCGGCGAGACAGAGTCTCAAAGCTCCAGGTCGTCGTCTCGAAGATGGTCTCGTCGGCCCAGAAGCTGATCGTGGTGCCGGTCTCGCCGGTGGGCTCGCCCTTCACCAGGGGACCGGTCGGCTTGCTCTGGGCGTACGTCTGCCGCCAGTAGTGACCGTCGGTCCTGACCTCGACGTCGAGGCGCGCGGACAGGGCGTTGACGACGGCCGCGCCCACGCCGTGCAGGCCGCCGGAGACGGCGTAGGACTTGCTGTCGAACTTGCCGCCCGCGTGCAGGACGGTGAGGACGACCTCGACGGCCGGGCGGTCCTCACCTGGAACGATGCCGACAGGGATGCCACGACCGTTGTCCACTACCCGGACGCCGTTGTCGGCTAGGAGGGTGACTTCGATGTGGTCGGCGTGTCCGGCGAGCGCCTCGTCCACGGAGTTGTCCACGATCTCGTAGACCAGGTGGTGGAGGCCACGCTCTCCGGTCGAGCCGATGTACATACCAGGGCGCTTACGAACCGCCTCAAGTCCTTCGAGAACGGTGATTGAGCTAGCGTCGTAGGACAAGTGCGAAATCCTCCTGCCGCGGACACGCGGCTGGAGTGGCCATCGTGCGGCTGCCCCTGCCGTGCCCGTCACCGTCGTGAGTGCCTCGCTGCGGCCACCCTGGGAGATCGGCTCGCGGCCGGGGGTGACTCGCATGCGGACGTGTCCGGAATCCGTTTTCATTCTACCGGTCAGAAGCGCTTGAGGTGGCATTGACGGCCGCTGTGGTGGCCTGTCGGGCGTCCAAGACCCTCTTCCGCACCCCCCCACCGGAGAGGGGGTCACTACCGCCAACGTGATTCTGATCGGTTTCCCCGGGGGTTTCCACCCAACTTTCACTGATGGGACGCCTGGCTCAGCCGTACGTGTCGCGGGGACCGCGGCTTCCGGTAACGCGCAGCCCACCTGTCGGTCTAGGGCCGTTCTGCGGGCCGCGCACCTTCACCCGCTTGACCGTGCCGTCGCCGAGCTCTTCGTTCAGCCGTCTGACCAGGGTGGATGCCAGCAGGCGCACCTGGGTCGCCCATGCCGTGGAGTCGGCGATCACCAGGACCTCCCCCTCGGCGAAGGTCTCGGGCTTGGTGTGGGCCGCCAGATCGGGCCCCACGATCTCGTGCCAGCGCCCGAAGACCCCGCCGACGGCGAGCGGTTGCTCCCATCCGCGGTCGGCGAGCAGGTCTCGGATGGCACGGCCGAAAAGCTGTGGATCGCCCGCGTCGCGCCGGGCGGACGACCGGCGGCGGGGCTCCCGGCGGGGGAGCTGCCCGCGCTTGGCCGCGTCGGCCTTGGCCTCGACGAGCTTCTCCCGCGCCAAGGCGGCTCCGCGCGCCGCGACGCCGTCGGGGGACTGGACTCCTGATGGCTCACCTGACACGGGTGACGCTCCCTTCGGCGACGTCGAACCGGGCGCCCGCGAGCTGCGGGGGGACGTCCTCGGGCACCGCCGCGGTGATCAGGACCTGCTCGGCGGGGGCCACGATGTCGGCCAGGCTGCGGCGCCTGCGCGAGTCGAGCTCGGCGAACACGTCGTCGAGGATCAGCACGGGGTCACCGCCCTCCGCCTTGAGCAGGTCGTACGCGGCGAGGCGCAGGGCCAGCGCGAACGACCAGGACTCGCCGTGGCTGGCGTAGCCACGCGCGGGAAGCTCGCCGAGCCGGAGCAGCAGGTCGTCGCGGTGGGGCCCGACGAGGGTCACGCCACGCTCCAGCTCGGACTGCCGGACCTCGAGCAGGCCGGCCAGCAGGGCCTGCTCCAGGGCCGCGCGGTCGACCACAGCGGGCGCCTCGGGGGTCACCGGCGCGGTGCCGCGGTATTCCATGTCGGCGGGCGCCGATGAGGGCGCCAGCATGGCGTACGCCTTGGCCACGAGCGGGCGCAGCGCCTCCACCAGCTCCAGCCGTGCGGCGAGCAGCTCGGCGCCGTGGCGGGCGAGGTGGGCGTCCCAGACCTCGAGCGTGCTGAGCGCGTCACCGGCGCCGGCGGCCGAGAACCCCGCCTCGGCCTCCTGGCGGCGGGAGCTCTGCCTGCGCCCCGGCCTCGCGTGCATGGCGCTGCGCAGCAGGGCGCTCCGCTGCTTGAGCACCCGGTCGTAGTCGGCCCGCACCCCGGCGAAGCGCGGCGCGCGCGCGACCAGAAGATCGTCGAGGAACCCGCGCCTGTCGGCCGGATCGCCCTTCACGAGCGCGAGATCCTCGGGGGCGAACAGCACCGTGCGCAGCACGCCGAGGACGTCGCGCGGCCGGGGCACCGCCGAGCGGTTGAGCCTGGCACGGTTGGCCCGGCCCGGGTTGATCTCCAGCTCGACCAGAGCCCGGCGGTCATCGCGGACCACCACGGAGCGGACGATGGCCCGCGTGGCGCCCTGTCGCACCAGGGGGGCATCGGTGGCCACCCGGAAGCTCCCGAGCGTCGCCACGTAGCCCAGGGCCTCGACCAGGTTGGTCTTGCCCTGCCCGTTGGGGCCGACGAACGCCGTCACCCCCGGCTCCAGGGCCAGCTCCACGGCGGAGTAGGACCGGAAGTCGGTCAGCGACAGGTGGGCGACATGCACCCCACGAAGGTTAGTGCGCCACTACGACAACATCAGCACAAAGGACATCCCATGTCATCGCGAGTCTCCTCGGCCGCCCCGGAGACCATGGCAGGCGCGTACGGGGCCGACCGGGCGACAGGAGGCGCGACGCGACGCCTGAGGGCGTGCTGGCGGCGTTCCAACGGCGGTGGGGACCAGGGAGGGACCGGTACGGGGGCGCGCCGACCGGTCCTGTGCCTGAGGCGTCAGCGCTCCGCCTCCACGGGGGGCGTGACGTCGGCGCCGGGAGCGTCGGCGCCCTTGGCGTGCTGGCCCTCGGTGGAGGAGACGGCGTGCCCGCCGAACTGGTTGCGCAGCGCCGCGACCATCTTCATCGCGGGGGAGTCCTCCTGGCGGGAGGAGAAGCGGGCGTACAGCGCGGCCGTGATGGCCGGCAGGGGGACCGCGTGGTCTACGGCGGCCTGGACCGTCCAGCGGCCCTCGCCGGAGTCCTCGGCGTACCCCTTGAGCTCGGTAAGGTCCGGATCTTGGTCGAGGGCGCGTACCAGCAGGTCGAGCAGCCACGAGCGGATCACGGTGCCGGTGCGCCAGCTCCTGAACGCGCCCGGCACGTCGGTGACGATGTCGGTGGCCTCGAGCAGCTCCCAGCCCTCGGCGAAGGACTGCATGATGCCGTACTCGATGCCGTTGTGGACCATCTTGGCGAAGTGGCCAGCACCCACCGTGCCGGCGTTGACGAAGCCGTCCTCGCCTTCGGGCTTGAGCGCCTCGAAGATCGGCATGAGCTTCTGGACGTACTCGTCGTCGCCGCCGACCATCAGGGCGTAGCCGTTCTGGAGGCCCCAGACGCCGCCGCTGACCCCGACGTCGACGAACCCGATGCCCTTGGCCGCGAGCTCCTTGGCGTGCTTCTGGTCGTCGAGGTAGTGGGAGTTGCCCCCGTCGACCACGATGTCGCCCGGCGAGAGCAGCTTGCCGAGCTCCTCGATGGTCGCCCGGGTCGGCTCGCCTGCCGGGACCATGACCCAGACCACGCGAGGGGGCTGGAGACGCTCGATGAGCTCCTGCAGGGAACCGACATCGCTGGCCTTCGGGTCGCGGTCGTATCCGACCACGTCATGACCGGCACGGCGCAGCCGCTCGGCCATGTTGCCGCCCATCTTGCCCAGCCCGATCATGCCGATCTGCATCGCATCCACCCCTCGTGAAGGTCTCCATCATCCACGACCCACCGCACGCGCTTTACCCCGCCCCGCCGTGCGAAACCAGGCGGACGACGGGATCCTAGCTCGACAGGCGGATCGGCATGATCAGGTAGCGGTAGTCGGGCGTGATGCCGTCGTCCACAGGCTTGCCGCCGGTGAGGATGGCCGGCTTGGTCGACGTGGTGAACTGCAGACGGGCCACATCGGAGTCGATCGCGCCGAGCCCTTCGAGCAGGAACTGGTGGTTGAAGGCGATGTTGATCTCGTCGCCGTCGAAGTCGACGGGAAGCACCTCGACCGCCTGAGCCTCGTCGCCGCTTCCGGCCTCCAGCACGACCTCGCCTCCGTGGAAGGCCAGACGCACCGGGGTGTTGCGCTCGGCGACCAGCGCGACACGCTTGACCGCCTCGACGAAGGCCGCGGTCGCGAGGTCGGCGTGGGCGGAGAACTCCGTCGGCAGCAACGAGCGGTACTTCGGGAACTCCGGGTCGAGGAGCCGGGTGGTGGTGCGCCGACCGGCGCTGGAGAACCCGATCATACCTTCGCCGGTGCCGCCCGTGGAGCTGAGCGCGATCTCGACCTCGGCGCCCGTGGTCAGTGACTTCGCCGTGTCGGCGAGGGTCCTGCCGGGGATCATCGCGATGGCCGAGAAGTCTGGCTGGTCCGGCTGCCACTTCAGCTCGCGCACGGCGAGGCGGTACCGGTCGGTCGCGGCGAGGGTGACGGTCTCGCCTTCGATCTCCATGCGGACGCCGGTGAGCATGGGCAGCGTGTCGTCCTTGCCCGCCGCGACGGCGACCTGGGCGACGGCCGAGGAGAAGATGTCGCTGCCGACCCGGCCCGCCGCGGGGGGCATCGTCGGCAGCGACGGGTAGTCCTCGGCGGGCATCGTCAACAGGGTGAACCTCGCGCTTCCACACGTGACGACGGCCTTGGCGCCCTCCACCAGGAAGTCCACAGGCTGTGCGGGGAGCGCGCGGGTGATCTCGGCGAGCAGGCGGCCGGAGACCAGCACCAGGCCGGGGTCACCGGTCTGCAGCTCGAGGGTCACCTCGGCGGAGACCTCGTAGTCGAATCCCGAGAGCTTGAGCTGCTGCTGCTCGGTCACCTCCAGCCGCATGCCGGCGAGCACGGGCACGGACGGCCTCGCGGGCAGGCTGCGTGCGGTCCACGCGACCGCCTCTGCGAGTACGTCTCGGTCGACACGGAACATCACGGGGATCGGCCTCCTGTTGGTTCGTCTGCGACTTCGTCGCGGTCTTCATCCCGGCTCGACTGCTCCGCGCCGTTGATTCAAGTCTTCACTCTCCCGCACGGGAGGACCGCGAGAACCCTTCTATGAGTCTTGAGTTCTTAGTAGAGAGAGATACAGGTCATCGCATTAGGGGGGGTGGATACTGTGGAAGTCTAATGTCTTCCCAGGTCAGCGGCTCTTTTTTGTCCACCGGGCCTGTGGGTGAACGGTGGGTATCCAAGCCCCGCCTGGGGATGACCGAGCGTTGCACACAGGCTGTCCCCAGATTCGGGGGTCTTCATCCACCGGTCATCCACGAGGTTTCCACCGGTTATCCACGGGGTAAAACGGACGCCCGGGTGTGCCCTCCGACGCTACCCACAGGGCGTCCCCAGGTCATCCACGAGTAGTCCACAAGTCTTCCCCAGGATGTCCCCAGAGTTGTCCCCAGGCCGGGAACGCCACTCTCACCGAGCGTTCGCTTGCTTGGTCGCGTTTCGCGGGGGAATTCGTCCATTCACCGGTCCTGTGCCCTGATCCACAGAGATATCCACAGGCTGTGGATCATCAGGAGTTGCGAGAGTTCTGCTTGATGCGGTTGGTCAGCTCTGTGACCTGGTTGTACATCGACCGCCGCTCCGCCATCAGCGAGCGGATCTTACGTTCCGCGTGCATGACGGTCGTGTGGTCACGTCCGCCGAACTGCTGGCCGATCTTGGGAAGGGACAGGTCGGTGAGCTCGCGGGCGAGGTACATGGCGATCTGCCTGGCCGTCACCAGCACGCGCGAGCGGGAGCTGCCGCACAGATCCTCGATCGACAGCCCGAAGTAGGCCGCGGTCTGCGCCATGATCGTGGCGATCGTGATCTCGGTGCTGGAGTCCTCGGTGATGAGGTCCTTCAGCACGACCTCGGCGAGCTGGAGATCCACGGACTGCCGATTGAGGCTGGCGAAGGCCGTGACGCGGATGAGCGCGCCCTCCAGCTCCCGGATGTTCGTGGATATCTTGCTGGCGATGTATTCGAGCACGTCACCGGGGGCCGCGAGCCCCTCCTGGATCGCCTTCTTACGGAGGATCGCGATGCGCGTCTCCAGCTCGGGCGGCTGGACGTCGGTGATCAGGCCCCACTCGAAGCGGTTGCGGAGCCGGTCCTCCAGGGTCACCAGCTGCTTGGGCGCCCGGTCACTGGAGATGACGATCTGCTTGTTGGCGTTGTGGAGGGTGTTGAAGGTGTGGAAGAACTCCTCCTGCGTCTGCTCCTTGCCTTCCAGGAACTGGATGTCGTCCACAAGCAGGATGTCGACCGCGCGGTATCTGGCGCGGAACCCGTCGGCCTTGTGGTCGCGGATCGAGTTGATGAAGTCGTTCGTGAACTCCTCGGAGCTGACGTACCGCACGCGGGCTCCGTCGTATAGCCGCTGCGCGTAGTGCCCGATCGCGTGGAGCAGGTGGGTCTTGCCCAGGCCCGAGTCGCCGTAGATGAACAGCGGGTTGTACGCCTTGGCCGGCGCCTCGGCGACCGCGACGGCGGCCGCGTGCGCGAAGCGGTTCGACGCGCCGATGACGAAAGTCTCGAAGGTGTACTTGGGGTTCAGCCTGGCGGGCTCGCTCGGCTTGCCGCCCCGGCTGTCCCAGCGGTTCTGCACAGGGCGGTCGTAGCTGTCCGGCTCCTGGCGCGGGCGCGGCGCCTGGCTCTCCGGCCTGCCGGAATACGAGGGTTGAGCACCATAACCCCCGGTCTGCTGGGGGTACGGCTGTGACGCGTCACCCCGGGGGAACTGCTGCTGTCCGTCGCCACGAGGATACGGCTGGGGAGCGTCGCCGCGGGGGAACTGCTGCTGTCCGTCGCCACGAGAGAAGGGCTGCGCGGCGTCGCCACGTGGATAGGGCTGCGGGCCGTCGCCGCGGGCGTACTGCTGGGGCGCTTCCTGCTGGGGCGGCTGAGGCTGCTCCTGGCCGGCCTGGCCCGGCTGGCCGGGGAAACCGTCCTGGTTCGGGTAGGTCTCCTGGCTCGGGTAGCCGTCCTGGGAGTACGGCTGGGAGGCCTCTCGGGGATTGCCGCCGTAGGAGTCCTCGGGGTTGCCCCCATAGGAATAGGAGTAGGGCTGAGCCTGTGGCCTGTTCTGTGGATAGTCGGTGGAAACTCCCTGGTCGGGAAACGGCGGCTGGCCCATCGGGCCCTGCCTGCCAGGCTGTCCGTACCCCTGCTGCGGTTGTCCACCCTGGGGATAACCCGGCGAGGAGGCCTGGGGATATCCGTCCGTCCTCGGGGCCGGGGCGTCTCCCGCGCCGGCGAGCGGGTCGACCATGACCGCCACCCGCATGGGCCGGCCGAACTCCTGGGAGAGGGCCTGGGCGATCAGCGGGCGGAGTTTGGTCTCGAGGACGTCCTTGGCGAAGTCATTCGGTGCCGCGAGGATGATCGTGTCGTTCACGAGGCCGAAAGGCCGGGTCATGTTCAGCCACGCGCGCTGCTGAGGCGGGACGCTTCCTTCGGCGAAGCTCTCCAGCGCCCGGGCCCACATCGGACCGAGGTCGACGCCATCCATTGGTCGGCCCCTCCTCCCTTACGCGGCCCCCGCACGCTCGCCGCGATTCGTTATCCACATGGAGCCTGCCGGAGCAGGCTCCCTCGGCGCTGGGCCTCGCGGCTGTCCCCACAGCTTTGTCCGCAGGCTCCTTCCGGTGGTCCACAGCGGATCCACACGGTTTTCCACAAACTCCCAGACGCGCTTCCAAGCATTTCGTTGAGATGGAGGGAAGGTTCGGAGGGCCGACAGTAGCGCTGTGCACACCCCTGTTCAAGACGTTGTCCACAGCCTAGTGCCAGCTTGGGGACGGCACGGTGCACATACTGTGGATGACACGGAGGCGGTGGAAAGACCCCCTGTGGAATAGTGGATAACCTGGGACGGGCATCTGGCTACGCCGCTCTGGTTTGACCTTTGGCCTGTTCGCCCCGTAACGTACGACGGTCGGCTTGTCGCGCGACGGCACTTTGGCGTGCCCACGCATGCGGCAGGCCTTGCCCTGTGTGTCAATCGCTCGCACCGTGTGCGGGTGAACTCAAGCCTGGAGCCCACTCGTGAGCAAGCGTACTTTCCAGCCGAACAACCGTCGTCGCGCGAAGACCCACGGCTTCCGGCTGCGCATGCGCACGCGGGCCGGCCGTGCGATCCTCGCCGCCCGCCGCCGCAAGGGCCGCGCGGAGCTGTCCGCCTGACAGCGCGGAGCGCCCGGTGCGTGGTTTCCTCGCCCGTCGGAACTGACCGGCGGGCGATAGCCGTACCCGGGCCCGTGTCCGTCTGAAAGCAGGTCCATTCGTGCTGCCGTCCGACTCCCGCATGCGCCATGGCGAGGAGTTCGCGAGCGCGATCCGGGGAGGGAAGCGCGCTGGACGCCCCACCCTGGTCGCCCATCTGAGCAACCTGGGAGATCCCCAGGGTCCGCCCCTGGTCGGTTTCGTGGTCAGCAAGGCCGTCGGCGGCGCGGTCGTCAGGAATCGCGTCAAGCGCCGGTTGAGGCACCTGATGCGCCACCGTCTGCACTCACTGCCGCGAGGTAGCCTGCTTGTTGTACGCGCCAATCCACAGGCGGCGTCCGCGCGAAGTGAGCAACTCGCCGCCGAGCTCGACGTCGCGCTGGATCGATTGATCGGGCGGCGGGCTCCTGGGCGACGATCCGATCGTCCGGCCGCGACGGATGGACAGGCATGAGTAGCGGTGACCCCGGGGCGAGAGTCCGGAACGCGAGCGGAGCGGGCCTCCCTACCCCGAACGCGACGGTGAATGAGCGACGGCAGGGCCCGGAGATCTCTCCGGCCGCCCGGGCCCTCATGGCTCCGATCCGTTTCTATCGAGCCTTCATAAGCCCCCTCCTCGGGCCGCGATGCCGTTTCGAACCATCCTGCAGTGCCTATGGCCTCGAAGCGATCGCTGTTCACGGCCCGCTGCGGGGGCTGTGGCTGACCGCCAGGAGAATCGGGCGTTGCCACCCCTTCCACCCGGGAGGTTACGACCCGGTGCCTCCGCGCCCGGTCCGGTCCCACGACGAAACGCAAGGGAGCTAGCTCGGTGGAGCTGTCATTCCTGGAGCCGTTGTATACAGCGATCGCCACGGTGATCGCCTGGATACATGCGGCTTACAGCGTAATCATTCCCCCAGATAACGGGCTGAACTGGGCGTTGACCATCATCACGCTGACCGTGCTGATGCGTCTGCTGATCTTCCCGCTCTTCCTCAAGCAGATGCGCTCGTCGAAGAAGATGCAGGAACTCGCCCCCAAGGTGCAGGAGCTGCGCAAGCGGTACAAGAACGACAAGCAGCGCATGAACCAGGAGGTCATGAAGGTCTACCAGGAGGGTGGCGCCAACCCCCTTGGTGGCTGCCTCCCCGTGGTGGCACAGTTCCCGATCTTCATCTCCATGTTCACCGTGCTGAGGGCCATCGCGTCCGACAAGGCCGCCCATGGCATGACCCAGCAGCTGGTGGACAGCGCGCGTGCCGCGCACATCTTCGGAGCGCCGATCCCGGCGACGTTCTTCTCCAGCGCCAGCGAGATCCAGGCGCTGGGCGCCGATCCCATCATCACCAAGATCGTCCTGGGCGTCTTCGTGGCGATCAGCTCCACCACGACGTTCCTGACGGTGCGGCAGAGCGTCACACGGTCCATGGCGCAGATGCCGGACAACCCCATGGCGCAGCAGCAGAAGATCCTGATGTACATCTCGCCGCTGTTCGCGGTCTTCAGCCTGAACTTCGCGCTCGGGCTTATCCTTTACTGGGTCACCACCAACCTATGGACCCTCGGCCAGCAACACTGGTTCTACAGTCGGCATCCCATGCCGGTCATCGACGCCAAGGGCAACGTGGTGGAACCTGAGCCCAAGCCCGGGCTGTTGAGCAAGTTGCTGCCAGGCAAGGCCGCCAAGGAGCCAGAGGACGCTCCCGAGCCGGAGCCCGAGCAGAAGATCATTCGCCAGCAGCCCACCCGGCAGCCGCGCAGCAAGCGCACAGGTAGCAAGAAGCCGTAGCCGGTTGTCTTAAAGGAGAGTCCGGACGTGACCGAAGTCAACGAGGAACAGGCCCCGCAGGCCGCGCCCGACATCGCCTCTCTCGAGCAGGAGGGTGAGATAGCGGCCGACTACCTCGAAGGGCTGCTGGACATCGCCGACCTCGACGGCGACATCGACATGGACGTCGAAGGCGACCGCGCCCTCGTGTCCGTCGTTGACATCAAAGGCAGCGACCTCGTCGGCGCCAACGGTGAAGTGCTGGAGGCGCTCCAGGAGCTCACGCGTCTCGCCGTGCACCGCCGTACGGGCGAGCGCTCGCGCCTGATGCTCGATGTGGCCGGCTACCGCCAGGGCCGTCGTGTGGAGCTGGGCAAGCTGGGTGCCAAGGCGGCCGAGGAGGTCAAGCGCTCCGGGCAGGCGAAGTCCCTCCATCCGATGACGCCCTTCGAGCGCAAGATCGTGCACGACGCCGTCGCCGCGGCGGGGCTGAGGAGCGAGTCCGAGGGCGAGGAGCCCGAGCGTTTCGTCGTGGTCCTCCCCGTATAGCAAACCGCGAGGGGAACGCCCCTCCCAGGCACGCACGGGCCGCCGATCCACCGGATCGGCGGCCCTTCGGTTTTCCAGGCTCTTCCGAGCCGGACGTCCCGATGCGTCTCTTCCGTTGTAACCGGCCCCGGCCCCGCTCGGCGGCGGGTCTCGTCGACTTTCGGAATACTTTTCCGCTTTTTAGCCGCCCCTTCCCTGGGGATTCCCATGGTGGTGCTGCCGGGTTCCCCGCACCGGTCCTGAGGTGGCGGATTCCCTACGGCTCCCGGGTGACCGCCAGGTGTCGGCGTACGGACCCGGCCGCGTGGCACGGCGCGCCGGTCGTGTGGTCCGACGCGTCCAAAGCGAGGAGGCGTGCCAGGACGGCTACCCTTACGCGGAGATGTTGTGACCGTTCTAGTTGAGTGAGTGATGGCGGAAAGCGACGAGCTGCCCGACGCGCCCGATGTGGCGCGCGAGGTTTTCACCGGCGAGGCATGGCCCAAGGCCCAGGCGTTCGCGGAGATGCTGGCCGGTCCGGGCGTGATCCGCGGCCTTCTCGGGCCGAGGGAGGTCCCCCGGATCTGGGACCGGCACCTGCTGAACTGCGCCGTGGTGGCGGAGGCGGTGCCCGAGGGCGCCCACGTCGTCGACATCGGCTCCGGCGCGGGGCTTCCCGGCATCGTTCTCGCGATCGTACGGCCCGACGTGCGGGTGACGCTCCTCGAACCCCTTCTCCGCAGGACGACGTTCCTCGAAGAGTGTGTGGGGGAGCTGAAGCTGACCAACGTGGAGGTGCTGCGCGGGCGGGCCGAGGACTTGGTGGGAAAGCGCCTCTTCGACGTGGCCTCCGCTCGCGCCGTGGCACCGCTTGACCGTCTCCTTGCGTGGTCGATGCCTCTTCTTCACGAGGGCGGCCAGCTCCTGGCGATGAAAGGAGAGCGCGCGGCCGAGGAGCTCGACGCCGCGACACAACAATTGCGGTCGTATGGCGCCGAGACTGCCGAGCTTGTCACGGTCGGGCGCGGTAGGGTCGATCCGCCCGCGACTCTCGTCCGGGTGGTCGCCGGACGCGCGCCAGCTCGAAATGCGCAGGGTACGCGGCGCCGACGGAAGAGGTGACGGTTATGCCGGATACGGCAGGCGGCCTTGGCTGGCCGGGTAGTCATGTCTCCGCCTCGAGCGGAAGGCCCTCGGGTCTCGGCTGGCCTGCTTCTTCTGCTGCTGCCACGCCGGTTGAAAGGACGACGACCGTGTCACAGCCCCCCCTTAACCCCGGCGATTCGCCGCTGGTCCGAGAGGCGCTCAGCTCAGTGGTTTCACGTGAAACAGCTCCATCCGCTCCCGTGGCCGCCGCTTCGATCGGCTATTCCTCACCGATGCAAGAGGGCGACTGGCCCCGCCCCCCGAAACGCCGCATCATCACCATCGCCAACCAGAAGGGCGGCGTCGGCAAGACCACGACAGCCGTGAACCTTGCCGCGGGGCTGTCGATGCACGGCCAGCGGGTGCTCGTGGTCGACCTGGACCCCCAGGGCAACGCGTCGACCGCCCTGTCCGTCGAGCATCGGGGGGACATTCCCTCGGTGTACCAGGTGCTGGTCGAAGACCTCCCGCTGAAGGAGATCGTCAGCCTGGTCCCCGACATGCCAAATCTCTATTGCGCGCCGGCCACCATCGGCCTGGCGGGCGCGGAGATCGAGCTGGTATCGCTGGTCGCCAGGGAGGCCCGGCTCAAGCGGGCTCTCGAGGCCTTCGACGGCATCGAGCTCGACTACATCCTCATCGACTGCCCGCCCTCGCTCGGCCTGCTCACCGTGAACGCCATGGTCGCGGCGGAGGAGGTGATGATCCCGATCCAGTGCGAGTACTACGCGCTGGAGGGGGTCAGCCAGCTCCTCACGAACGTCGAGCTCGTGCGGGTGCACCTGAACCAGGGGCTCCGGGTCTCCACGATCCTGCTCACGATGTACGACGGCCGCACGCGCCTTGCCTCCCAGGTGGCGGACGAGGTCCGTACGCATTTCGGTGACACGGTGCTGAAGACGGTCATCCCACGCAGCGTCCGCGTATCCGAGGCGCCCAGCTACGGCCAGTCCGTACTGACCTACGACGCGGGCTCCAGCGGCGCCCTGGCCTACATGGAGGCGGCGAGGGAGCTGGCCTTCCGCGGCGCGGCGGTGCCGGGCAGCTGACCCTCCCCAGGAGCGGTACTCTCCTCGGAGTGTCCCGCGCCGGGTCGATCGGAACGTCAGTATCAATTCGAAGACGCGGCGGGCAGAGGCGGCGGCGATGGTGGCCGCCTCGGCGTGAGCGGGTCGTTTGGCGAGGAGGAGTCGTGGGCCAGCAGAGGCGTGGTGGACTGGGGAAGGGACTCGGAGCCCTGATCCCCACCGGGCCGATCGTCGAAGTTCCGGGTGCCATGGGAGTGGTCCCGGATACCTCACCGGCGGATGACGGGCTGAGGCCCGTCGTGGGTGCCTATTTTCTGGAGATCCCCGTCGAGGCGATCACCCGGAACCCCCGGCAGCCCCGGGAGATCTTCGACGAGGACGCCCTCCGCGAGCTCGCCGACTCCATCCGCGAGGTGGGGCTCCTCCAGCCCGTCGTGGTGCGCTCAGCAGGCGGGGGACGCTACGAGCTGATCATGGGGGAGCGGCGCTGGCGGGCATCCCGGCTGCTCGGTCTGAAGGAGATCCCCGCCATCGTCCGGAGCACCCAGGACGACGAGCTGCTCCGCGACGCCCTCATCGAGAACCTCCAGCGGGAACAGCTCAACGCGCTGGAGGAGGCCGCGGCCTACCGTCAGCTCCTGGACGACTTCGGCGCCACGCACGAGCAACTCGCCCAGCGGATCGGGCGCTCCCGCTCGCACATCAGCAACACGCTCCGCCTGCTCAATCTCCCCAGCAATGTCCAGCTCCGGGTCGCGGCCGGCACGATCAGCGCCGGTCACGCCCGGGCGCTGCTCGCCCTAAGCGACCCTGCCGCGCAGGAGCATCTGGCCGGCCGCATCGTCGCCGAAGGCCTGTCCGTGCGGAGCGTGGAGGAGATCGTGTCGATGGGTGAGGCGACGGCGGCCCCCGCGCCCCGGGCCCGCCGCGCCAAGGACGCACCCGAGCCCGCCCTGGCGCACCTCGCCCACCGTCTCTCCGATCATTTCGAGACCCGGGTGAAGGTCGACCTGGGACGACACAAGGGCCGCATCGTCGTGGAGTTCGCCACCATGGACGATCTGGAGCGCATCATCGGCGCGATGGCCCCCGGCGCGGCGAGCTCCATCCGCGCCCTGGACGACTGACCGGGCGACCAGCTCGAAGCGTTCGCGTGACCCGCTGTTTCACGTGAAACCGCGGGTCGAGAACGCGGGCTAGCCCTTCAGCGTCTGACGGATGTCGGCGACGAAGGTGTCGACGTCCTCGGGGGAGGTGTCGAAAGCGGTCATCCACCGCACGACGCCGGTGGGCGCATCCCACACGTGGAACAAGTAGCGGGACTGCAACTCGCTGATCGCCTCGGTGGGAAGAGAGGTGAAGACGGCGTTGGATTCGACCGGCCACCGGATGCTCAGCCCTGGCAGATCAGCGACCCCGTCCGCCAGCCTGCGTGCCATCTCGTTCGCGTGGGTGGCGTTCTCACGCCACAACTCCCCGGTCAGCAGCGCCGACAGCTGGACCGAGATGAAACGCATCTTCGAGGTGAGCTGTAGCGTCTGCCGCCGGAGGTACGGCCCGGCATCGGCCAGCTCGGGGCGGAGCACGACCACCGCCTCTCCGACAAGGGCGCCGTTCTTGCTGGCGCCGAAGCTGAGCACGTCGACTCCGGCGTCGGTGGTCAGGTCGCGCAGGGAGCATCCTAGAAAGGCGGCGGCGTTGGCCAGGCGGGCGCCGTCCATGTGGAGGAGCATGTCGTTCGAGTGGGCCGTCTCCGCCAGCGCGGTGATCTCGCCGGGCGTGTAGCAGGTGCCGAGCTCGGTGACCTGCGATATGGAGACCACCCGTGGCTGGACCTCGCTGATGTTGCCCCGGCCGCCGAGCCGGGCGGTCACGTCCTCGGGAGCCAGCTTTCCCTCGGGTGTCGGAACGGTGACGAGCTTGACCCCGAGGACGCGCTCGCTGGCCCCCGTCTCATGAGTGGCGATGTGCGCGGTATCCGGGCAGATGACGGCCTCGTAGCGGCGTCCCAGCATCATGCTCAGCGCCAGCATGTTGGCCCCGGTGCCGTTGAGGACGACCAGGCTGGTGGCCCCGTCGCCGAATTCGGCGTGGATCTGGTCGGCGAGCGTGCTCGTCCATCTGTCGTCGCCGTACGCGGGAGCGTCCCCGGTGTTGGCGGCGTTGACGGCGTCGAGCACGGACGGGTGCGCTCCCGCGTGGTTGTCACTGGCGAAGCTCTTGGCGTAAAGCGGTTCGATCACGCCGACAGGCTACGCGTGACCGAATTCGGGTGCCTGACGGCCCCGTACCCAGGCCACAGGCCTCAGGCGCGCCGGACGGCGGCTTCCAGGAGGCCCCGGCAGATGGCGCCCAGGTCCTTGCCCGCGGCCTCCACGGCCATAGGCAGAAGGGACGTCTCGGTCATCCCCGGAGCGACGTTCACCTCCAGGAAGTGCGGCCGGCCGAGCGCGTCGACGATGAGGTCGGTGCGGGACAGGTCCCGGAGCCCGAGAGCGGTGTGCGCGGTGACGGCCAGCTCCGCGCACGCCTCCGCCACCTCGGGCCGTAGCCGTGCCGGGGCGAAGAACTCGGTGTGCCCGGCGGTGTAGCGGGCGGAGTAGTCGTACACGCCCCCGTCGGCGACGATCTCGACGGGCGGCAGCGCCACAGGGCCGTCGCCGAGGTCGATCACCGAGACCGCGACCTCCACGCCCTCGATGTGCTGCTCGATCAGCGCGGTGTCCCCGTACGCGAAGCAGCCAACCATGGCCGCCGGCAGCTCCTCGGCCTTGCGGACGATGGATCCGCCGAGGGCCGACCCCCCGCGTGACGGCTTGACGAACAGCGGGAGCCCGAGCCTGTCGATGATGCGGGCCAGCACGGCGGACGCGCCCAGGTCGTGGAAGGTCTCCTTGGGCAGCACGACGGCGTCAGGCGTGCGGACCCCCACCGACCGGACCATCGTCTTGGCGGTCGGCTTGTCGTAGGCGATCCGGCAGGCGTCAGGCGCCGCGCCGACATAGGGAAGCGAGAGGAGCTCCAGCACCGAGCGGATGGCGCCGTCCTCACCGCTGCCGCCGTGCAGCGTCACGAACACCACGTCCGGAGGGTCGGCGAGCACGGCGGGCACCAAGCCGGCGTCGGTGTCCCGCTCCTCAACGTCGATCCCGGTGGCACGAAGCACCTCGCTCACGCGGCGGCCCGAGCGGAGGGAGACCTCACGCTCGTACGACAGCCCGCCCGCCAGTACCAGCACATGGCCGAGATCGCTCATCAAGCACCTTTCTCACGTCGTGGGACCGGCAGGCGCCGCGCCCGGCCGGGCGCGGCGCCTGCCGGTCGATGCATCTTCAGGCTAGGTCGGGGCCGGGCGTGTCCACGCCGGTGTGGGCGGGCATCGAGCCCGTGCCGAACGTGTCACGCATCACGAGCTCCTGCTGGATCACACCGGCGAGCCGGCGGACTCCCTCGCGGATGCGGTCAGGCTCGGGATAGCAGTACGACAGGCGCATGTTGCGCCCGCCGGAGGCGTCGGCGTAGAACCCGGTGCCGGGCACGAACGCGACCCGCTCGGCGACGGCGCGCGGCAGGATCGCCTTGGAGTCGAGCCCTTCTGGCAGCGTCATCCAGACGAAGAAGCCTCCGGCGGGCCGGGTCCAGGCGCAGCCGGGCGGCATGAGCGCCTCCAGGGAGCCGAGCATGGCGTCACGGCGCTCTCGGTAGAGCTCGCGGAACGTCTTGATCTGCTCTTTCCACGGCTGGGTGGCGAGATATTGCCCAACGGTGAGCTGCGAGAAGCTCGAATGCGACAGGACCGCGGACTCCATCGCGAGCACCAGCTTGTCCCTGACCGCGTGGGGCGCGAGGGCCCAGCCGACGCGGAAGCCCGGGGCCAGCGTCTTGGAGAAGGACCCGAGGTACACGACTCCCTCGGGGTCGTCCGCCCGTAATGCGCGCATGGGGTCGCCGTCGAAGCCCAGCAGGCCGTACGGGTTGTCCTCCACGATGAGCACGCCGGCGCGGCGGCAGATCTCCATCACCTGCCGGCGGCGCGACGCGCTGAGGGTGACGCCGGCGGGGTTCTGGAAGTTCGGGATGGTGTAGAGGAACTTGATGCGGCCGCCCGTGCGGGACACCGACTCGATGATCTCGGCGAGCGCCTCGGGGACGAGCCCGTGATCGTCCATGGGCACGTGAACCACCGACGCCTGGTAGGCGGCGAACGTGCCGAGCGCGCCGACATACGACGGGCCTTCGGCGAGGACGACGTCGCCCGGGTCGATGAAGATCCTGGTGATCAGGTCGAGCGCCTGCTGGGACCCGACGGTCACGACGACGTCGTCAGGGCCGGCCTCGATGCCCTCAAGGCGCATGACCTCGCAGATCTGCTCGCGCAGATGCGGATCACCCTGGCCGGAGCCGTACTGCAGGGCCACCGTGCCGCGCCGCGCCACGATGTCGGCGACGAGCTCGCCGACGGTGTCGAGGGGGAGGGCCGTGACGTACGGCATGCCGCCGGCCAGTGAGACCACCTCGGGCCTCGACGCGACGGCGAAAAGAGCTCGGATCTCGGAGGCGACCATGCCGGCCGCTCGTGCGGCGTACCGATCGATGTGGGGATCGATGCGCGACCCGTGGGTCGCGGTCCTCCGACCGTGATCCTGCTCTTCCGTCACGGTCCACCTCCTAGGCATAGCCAGGTCATTACGGAGAGACCAGAGTACGGCAGGCCGCCCCGATCCCTTCCCTGATTTCTTCACCTAAGGGATCTCTGACGGCATACCGACCATGTTCCATCGGGCGGCGGACCTGCTCGAAGCCCTTCAGCCGCGACAGGCCAGGGGATTCGGCGACCAGGACCGCCGTACTCCGCTTTCACTCGGCTACCATGCCAATCTGGAGACGCCGTAATTCGTGCGCTTTTCCGCCATGACTCGCGTTCGTCTCGCAAGGATTGGGGGCCCCGAGGTGTCGCGCCGACTGGTCAATGTCACGTTGGACAACCTTGACGATCTACCACGCCGCTGCCGGCGGTGTGTCTTCTGGGAGCTCGACCCCGTCAGCGGGGAGCGCGCCCAGATAGGTGGCGATCCGGGGCTCGAGAAGGAGGCCTGGATCTCGGCGACCCTGCTCGAGTGGGGGAGCTGCGGGAAGATCTGCTACGTCGACGGCGTGCCGGCCGGTTTCGTGCTGTACGCGCCGCCGCTGTACGTGCCTCGATCGGTGGCTTTCCCGACCTCTCCCGTGAGCGCGGACGCCGTCCTGCTGATGACCGCCCACATCATCCCGGAGTTCTCCGGGGGCGGGTTCGGCCGGATGCTGATCCAAGGAGTGGCGAAGGACCTGACGCGTCGCGGTGTGCGGGCCATCGAAGCGTTCGGCGACCTGAAGTGGGAGCAGCCCGGCTGCGTCATGCCTGCCGAGTACCTGCTCGCGGTCGGGTTTAAGACGGTTCGCCCGCATCTGCGCTTCCCGAGGCTCCGGCTGGAGCTGAAGACGGCGGCGTCGTGGCGTGAGGACGTCGAGGTGGCTCTGGAGCGCCTGCTCGGTTCCATGACCCCGGAACGCGCACTACGGCCCGTCTGAGACGATCTGAGCCCCTCGGCGGGCGCCGGCTGCAACACAGAGCCCCCGTGCCGTCTGACACGGGGGCTCTGCTGGGGTGTGCCGCCCGGAAGAGGCGGAGGTACGGCCCGAGGGGGCCGCAGAGGCGTCTAGATGACGCCGTCGAGCTCGCGGAGCAGCATGGCCTTCGGCTTGGCGCCGATGATCTGCTTCACGACCTCTCCACCCTTGTAGACGTTCAGCGTCGGAATCTGGAGTACGCCGTAGTCGCGAGGAGTCTCCGGATTCTCGTCGATGTTGATCTTTACGATGGTGAGCTTGTCGGCGTGCTCGGTCGCGATCTCCTGGAGGATCGGCGCGACCTGGCGGCACGGACCACACCACTCGGCCCAGAAGTCGACGATCACGGGCTTGTCGCTCTTGAGAACCTCGGCCTCGAAGGTGGCGTCGGTTACGGACTTGATGTCGCCCAAGGTCTTTCTCCCCTTAACTGTTGGTGGTGGCGTGGTCGGCGAGCCACCGCTCGGCGTCCAGTGACGCCGAGCACCCCGTGCCCGCGGCGGTGATCGCCTGACGGTAGTTGTGGTCGACGACGTCGCCGGCCGCGAAGACACCGTCGAGGTTGGTCCTGGTGGTCGGCGTGTCGACCAGGATGTAACCCTCGTCGTCGACATTCAGCTGGCCCTTGAAGAGCTCGCTGCGGGGGTCGTGGCCGATCGCTATGAATATGCCCGTGACCGGCAGCTCGGTGACCTCACCGGTCTTGAGGTTCTGGATCCTGACCCCGGCGACGCGCGTGTCGCCGAGGATGTCGACGACCTGGCTGTTCCAGACGAAGCGGATCTTCTCGTTGGCGAAGGCGCGATCCTGCATGATCTTGCTGGCGCGCAGCTCGTCGCGCCGGTGGACCACCGTCACGGATCGGGCGAACCGGCTGAGGAAGGTGGCCTCCTCCATGGCGGTGTCGCCTCCGCCCACGACCACGATGTCCTGGTCACGGAAGAAGAACCCGTCGCACGTCGCACACCACGAGACGCCGCGGCCCGAGAGCCGCTTCTCGTTGGGGAGGCCCAGCTCGCGATACCCGGACCCGGTGGCGACGATGACGGTCCTAGCGAGGTAGGTCTCCGTGTGGGTCTTGACCACCTTGGGGTTCTGGCTGAGGTCGACCTCGGTCACGTCGTCGGCGAGAAGCTCGGCACCGAACCGCTCCGCCTGCTTGCGGAAGTTGTCCATCAGCTCCGGGCCCAGAATGCCGTCGGGGAAACCGGGATAGTTCTCCACGTCGGTGGTGTTCATGAGCGCACCGCCGGCGGTGACGGACCCCTCGAACACCAGAGGGTTGAGATCCGCACGCGCCGCGTAGACCGCGGCCGTGTAACCGGCCGGCCCCGACCCAATGATGATCACATTACGGACGTCGCTCACGCATCTCGCCTTTCGTGCCCATGGTGATGGCTCGCTCGCCTGCCGGTGCGCGTCACCGCACCTTGTTCAACTATTCCTTCGATGCCAGTGGCGTCAACAGATCCTAGGCGTCCGGGATTCCCACGCCGGCCAAGCGCCGCGCCGGACATGGCGAAGTCCTCCACGGCCGCCCGCGGAGGACTTCAACGAGATCAATATGAAAGGCTGTCCGCCCAGGGTCAGACAGGGCTCACTGCCAGCGGCCCACGGCGGGCTGCCGCATGCTCGCGCACTTGGAGTCCACGACGTACACCCAAACGGCGTTGCGGAGGTGGTCCTTCCAGAAGGCCATGACCGTGGCCTCGTTGCCCTCGTAGAAGGCCTGGTCGACACCGATCGGCTTCGGATCCGTACGCGAGCCCAGCTTGCGGCCGACCCGCTCGGAGATCTTGGTCACGCACCGCACGACCGCGGGATCCACCGAGGCGTCGCCTCCGGCTCCCGGGCCCGTGGCGCCGACGTAGGTCAGCAAAGGCCCGTCGAGCACCGTGTTGGAGTAGTTGAAGTCGCTCTTGCTGATCGCGTAGCTGCGTCCCGGCAGGGCCGAGGCCTTGCCCGGCGTGGCTATGGGCGCGGTGGCCTTCTTGTGGCTCACGCCGGGCGAGACCGCCGGCAGGGCCAAGTTGCCACCGCCCGCCGGCCCGTCGGTGCCCGAGGTCGAAAGCAGGGTCGTCGACAGCCCGGCCACTCCGATGACCACGGCGGCGGCCACGCCCGCCGCGACCGGCATGGCCCAGGAACGGCGCCGGGACGTCTTCCCGCGCCTGGCTGGAACGATCGACCCGTCGTCTGCGACGACGCCCAGACGGACGAGCTCCTCAGGCTCCTCAGCCTCTGGGGCCCGCATCGCCGGAACCGATGGTGTCAATGCCGTCAAAGGCATCGGGGGCGCGGTCTCCCATGGGGAGTCCCCCATAATGCGATCCCAGTCAGGCGCCTCGTCGAGCCTGAGCCCGCCGCGGTCCCCCCTGGTCTCCGCCTCGGCGCCGAGGGCCTTGTCGATGCGGAGCGCGACACCCATCGGCATCGCCGGCACCGGCATCGCCGCGAGTACTTCGCGGACCGCTGCGAGGTCGGCGAGGCTCTCCCCGCAGGGATCGCATACCGCGAGATGCTCGCGGACCCGCGCGGCCGTGGCGCCGTCGAGAAGACCCTCTGCCAACTCGGCGAGGATCTCCAGGTCGTAGTGCGTTTCACCCGTCACGAAGTTCTGCTCCCTTCGCGGATGAGACGCGAGATAGGTCTGATCGGTTCCGCAGATGCGAAAGAATTGGGGCAAGTTTCGCGCGGCCGCGCGCACACCGGCTCTTGATGGTGCCGGCCGGCACCTCGAGCACCTTGGCGGCGTCCTCTACGGAGTAACCCATCATGTCGACCAGCACCAGCGCCGCTCGCTGGTCCGTCGGGAGAAGCTTGAGGGCCGCCGTGACCTCCATGGAGACGTCGCGGTCTCCGGTCTGGTCTGGCATCGGCGTGTCACGCTCGGCGGCCTCCACGAGCTCGTCGTCGGCCACCGGGCGGATGGACTTCCGGCGCATGCGGTCGAGGCAGGCGTTCACGACGATGCGGTGGAGCCAGGTGGTCACCGCCGCTTCGCCGCGAAAGCTTTCGGCCTTGCGGTAGGCGGAGACGAAGGCGTCCTGCACGGCGTCGGCCGCCTCGTCGGGGTCACCGAGAGTGCGCAGCGCCACGGCCCACATGCGATCTCGATGTCGGCGGACGATCTCGCTGAAGGCGTGTGGATCACCGCCGATATGGCTCGTCAACAGGTCGGCGTCGGACAACGCGGACCGTGCGGCGTGCTGGGACGCCGGCGGGCTATCGGGAGGAGGGTTCACAACGCGTGTCCTGTTAGGCCGATCCGGGAGAGTGCACCACTACGTCATAGATGGTGCCACGAAATCTTCGATCAAACGCGGGAAGGCGCGTAAACCAGATCAAAACGTACTGACCGCTGGTGGCCTTCTCGGGTGTGAGGGTCACCGTCCCTGAGACGTTGTCCTGCTTGGCGGCCGTCTTCAGCGAGTTGAGATCGGCGGAGTTGCCGACCCTCAGCTCGATTGACGAGCCTGGCGTGTCGCCGAGCGAGACCACCACGTCGGAGACCGGGATCTGCTTGCCCATGTCCAGGATGAGACCGACTCCCGACTTGAGCCTGCCGAGCTCGGCGCTCTCGTAGGTGTAGGTGTGCCACTCGGTCGAGGGCTTGCCGTCGATGGCGAAGCGGGCCAGCTCCGGGTGCTCGGCCTGGTCGTCGCCCAGGGGATCGAAGCCGGTGGCGCTCGACGGCTTCACCGTCACGATCTTCGGTGACGGCGCCTGCGAGGCCGGGGAGGACGCGACCGGCGACTGTGGCCGCTTGCCGAGACTCTGGCCGAGAGTCCAGGCGCCGAGGCCCACCGCTGCGATGATCAGAAGGATCACCACGGTCATCATCACCCGGCCGGCCATGCCTCCGGACCGGTGCTGCCGCATGGGAGCGGGAGGGCGGGAAGGCGCCTGCTGCCGGGGCGGCCTCACCCGATCGGTGTCGTCGGGGGCCTCCGAGCGAAGGCTGAGCGCCGGCGGCATCGACGACACCGGCACGGGTGCGGGCCTCGGCACCTCGGCGAGGGCCTCGGCGACGTCCGCCGGGGTCGCCAGCGGCGGGAGGCCGCGCCGGGGCTCCTGCAGGAGCGCCCGGCAGGTGATGGCGTCGAGGAACCCCGGCACACCGGCCGTGACCTGGCGCGGCGTGCAGATCTTGCCGTCGTCGAGCGGGGCGGGCGGGAGACCGACCTCCCCCTCGCCGGGCCAGTGACCTGTCAGAGCGGTGTAGAGCAGGCGGCCGAGCCCCTGGGCGTCGTCGCGGGCGGGGTTGTCGCTCTCGATGTCGGAAAGGGACGCGTCGACGGCCAGGCCCAGCAGTTTCACGGTGCTGCCGGCGGTCCAGATCAGACGGTCGGGGGTGAGGCACAGATGGGCCAGGCCGGCCTGGTGGGCGTGTGCGACGGCCTCGGCGGCCTCCGCGACCAGCGCGGCCGCGCGCTCAGGCGACATCGGTCCAGAGGAGACCATGTCGGTCAGGGTCTCTCCCGTGACCCACTCGCTCACGACATAGGCCTGCCCGTCCTCCTCGGCGGCGTCGAAGACCTGGGTGAGACGGGGGTCGGTCAGGCGGCTGGCCCCGCGGGCCGCGGTCACGACCTCGACCGTCCGCTCGAAGTGGGGAGCCAGCGTGAGGACGCAGACGGGCCGCGCGAGCACCTCGTCGATGGCCTTCCACAAGGTGGCGCCACCTGACTCGCTGACGCGGTCTTCCAGGCGGAACCGGTCGGCCAGGCGGCCGCCGGGCTCCACGGCAGGGGCGCTCATGAGGCGATCCTCTCCCTGGTCGTGGGCGATGTCCCTGCGAATACCCCCACGCCCCTCCTGCTCCTTGTCAGCCGGCGGTGCCCGGTCTCCACCGTGCACAGGGCACCATGGTAGTCCGGCGCGGGTCCCACCTGTGTTGCCCTTGGAACATGGGCGAACCGGACTTCCGGGTTACCTATGACTAGCGGCCTACCCGTCCCGCCACAAGTCCAATGATCGAGCTGATTTCGGCGATGCGCATTCGGTGGGACGTGACCAGGTACATCAGCCCGCCCAAGCCGCCGCCCGCCACGAGCATGATCGCCGAGCTCAGCGGCGTGACGCCTGCCAGTTCCTTGGTGGCCCACAGGGCGATGAGGGCGATGACGGCGGCCGGGATGGCGGCGACGTACATTCGCGACAATCCGGACGCCACCAGCCTGCCGCCGAGCCCGCCGCCCACCTTGCGGCTGGCGAGCGTCCACGCGACCGCTCCGCCGACGACGTACGCGGCGGTGAAGGAAAGGGCGAGGCCCATGACGATGAGGTGGGGCGGCAGCGTGAGGTACAGGATGAAGCTGAGCGCGGCGTTGACCACGACGTTGCCCGCGGCTATCAGCGCGGGGGTGCGGGTGTCGCCGAAGCTGTAGAACACGCGCAGCAGCAGCTGGTAGATCGAGAAGGGCACCAGCGCGAGCCCGAACACCTGGAGCACGTTGCCCATGTTGAGTGCGTCCGCCACAGAGGTGCTGCCATGGGCGAAGATCAACACGGTCACCGCCGGCCCCAGCACCATGAGCATCAGCCCGGCCGGCACGATGACCGACGAGACGAGCCGCACGCCCGAGGCGAACTCCTCCCGGATCGCGCCCAGTTGGCCGTCGTTGACGTACCGGCTCATCCTCGGGAGCATCGCCGTGATCACCGAGACGGCGATGATGCCGTACGGCAGCTGGAATAGCTGGAAGGCGTAGCTGTACGACGCGATGCCTGCGACGTGGCCGGCCCCCTGCGCGGCCGCCTTGCCGGTGGCGCCGGTCGCCAGGTTGGTCGTGACGATGTAGCTGATCTGGTTGAGCACGACGAAGGCGAGAGTCCACACGCCCGCTCTGCCCATCTCGCCGAGCCGCGCGTTGCGCAGGTCGAAGCGGGGCACGAACCGGAACCCCACCCGGTGGACGGCCACGATGAGGACGATCGACTGGATGACGATGCCGGCCGTGGTGCCGAGCCCGAGAAGGGCCAGGTCAGAGGGGGTCACCGCCGAGAGGCCCCCGCCGGTGGGGCTGGCGAAGAGATAGAAGAGGCCGACCGCGATGACGACGACGTTGTTGAGCACCGGAGCCCACATCGGTGCCGCAAACCGGTCGCGGGTGTTCAGGATGGCGCCGGCGATGGCGCCGATCCCGAAGAAGGCGATCTGCGGCAGGATGTAGCGCGCCAGCGTGGTCGCCACCTCGGCCGCGCGAGGGGTCAGGTCCGTGGTGAGCAGCTCGATCAGCAGCGGTGCGCCCAGCACACCCACCACGGCGATGACGATAAGCGCCATCGTGGTCACGGTCATCAGCCGCTGCTCGTAGGCCCGCCCGCCGTCGGCGTCGTGCTTCTGGGCCCTGACGATCATGGGGACGATCACGCTGCTGAGCATTCCTCCGATGAGGAGGTCGAACAGGATGAACGGGATCGTGTACGCGACGTTGTACGCGTCGCCCAGGGCCGCGACGCCGATGGCCGACGCGAGCACCGCCGTACGCACGAAACCGGTCAGGCGGGACACCATGGTGCCCGCGGCCATGACCGCGCTGGCGCGCAACATCCGGCTCATAAGGGCCCCTCTCGATGTTGTGCGGGTTCGGGTACGGCACGGGGCCCTGCCTGCCCCGCCCTGCGGCCCTTCGCGGGCCGTCGCGAGTGGCGGCGCAGGACACGCAACATCACGGCGGCGAGCATCACCGTGAGGGCGGCGCCCACGATGACCAGCGCGATGGCGGTGTATCCCGTCGTGCGGACCGTCACCTCTACCGGAAGGCCGTACCGCACCCCGCTCGCGCTGGTGAGCTGCACCTTGACCGTGGTCTGGCCGCCCTCACCGGTCACGATCATGGGGATGTCGAGCGGCTTGGTCTTGCCGGGACTGATGGTGACCGGCGACTCGTACGTGCCGATCGTCAGCAGTTTCCGGTCGCCAGAGGTGATCTTGACGCCGACGGTGACGTCCTGGTCCTGGAGATCGTTGCGGATGCTGACCGGCACGACGCCGTTCTTGCCCGCGAGCAGCCGCTGCTCGCCCGTGGAGACGGAGATCGCGTCAGTGCGCGCGGTGACGGCCGAGTCGATCTGCTTGAGCAGCGGAGCGGCGCTGCCCGTGCGGCCACGCCAGGCCGTCGAGGTGAGCCGGAGCAGGGCGGTGTCGAAGACCCTGCGGTGGTCGCTGGTCACCGTGGCCGTGAGCTCGGCACGGTTGCGGAGCTTCTTGACGCCGGAGAGATAGGACCGGCCGAGCTCCGCCTGCTGATCCTTGTCGGTGTACACAAGGTCGGTGCGGGGGACCGCGGTCTTGGAGGGCTTGATGGAGCTCAGGGACACCGGCTTGAGCCAGGGAGCGGAGGCCGCCGCCTTCAGCAGGGTGGTGACCAGGGCCGGGTCGGGGTTCCAGCGGCGCGGCGGCGCGGCGACGAGCGCCCGCTGCTCCAGCGGCCGTTCGGCGCTCATCATCGCCGTCTCGGCGAGGAAGCGCTGGCTGACAAGGGTCGTGGCGCCGGGGGCGGCCGCGCCGGTCGTCGTGAGGAGCTGGCTCAGCACCGGATCGACCAGCAGCACGTCGACCGTTCCGTTGACGGTCTCGACGGAGGCGGCGGCGTCGGGGGTGTAGGCCAGCGGGGGGTTGGCCGGAAGGGCCGTCGAGCTGAGGACCACTGTCCGGACGTCACCCATCGACAGCGCGTCCAGCGCGTCGTGGTCGATGACCCCGCCCATCGGCCAGTTGACGGTGGT
Organism: Sphaerisporangium sp.; assembly: GCA_025964675.1. GTDB lineage: Bacteria > Actinomycetota > Actinomycetes > Streptosporangiales > Streptosporangiaceae > Sphaerisporangium. The sequence continues at coordinate 42,315 of JAOPYI010000239.1, forward strand.
GCTCACATCTTTGCCGAGCAGATCGGTGGCGACGGTGGCGCCCCGCTGCAGCGCGATGCCGGTGGCGGTGTCGAGCCCGTGGTGGCTCACGGCGGTGACATCGGGATCGGCGTACGGGGTGGCGGAGACGGGAACCTTGGCGAGGGCCGTGCGGAGCTTCTGCAGCCACTGCGCGACAGCTTGGTCCGCGGGCTTCCTCGTCGTGGTCGTGCCGGCCCTGAGCGTGTAGTCCTTGGCCATGGCGTTCGCGTCGTCGAGGACGGACGGATCGACGAACCACGTCACGCCTTTCGAAGGCGTCTCCGCGATCTTCAGGATCTTTCCGAGGCGCCCGTCGTCGGCCACGGTCTGCCGCAGGCCGTCGTCCACGAAGGTGGCGTCGTCACCACGATGCGGCTGGTCGATGATGGGAAGCGCCCAGGCGATCTTGGTCCGGGAGACCGTCTGATTCTTCGGGGCGTACGGGAGGAACGTGCGCTGGGCGGCGAGCTGCCGGCCCGCCGCGTCCACCAGCTCGATCGTGAGGGGGTAGACCCCGAAGCGGAACATCTGGAGCGCTGCCGGAGTGACGTCGAACTGCCAGGGAACCTTGCCCGACGCGGCGAGCTGACTCACGTAGACGCTCCGTCGCGACGAGTCGAGTATCGCGCCGCCGTCGGCGAAGGCCTGCATCTCCGTACGATTGGCGAACGCCCGGCGGGAGAAGCGCAGGCGGACCGAGACCCCGGACAGAGCGGTCGCGCTGGTGTTGGACACCGAGCCGGAGATCGTGATCGGCGTGGCCGGCTCGCGCGGCGCCTGCGGCGTGATGGAGTTCACCAGGATCTGGGCGTCCTCACGGCTGGATGCCGTGACCGTGGTCTCCGCCCGGACGGCGCTCGTTGCCGCCGTGGTCATGACATCGGCGCTGCCGGCGGCCCCCAGGGCGATGTCGGCACTGGCGGAGGCCGCCGGGGCGATGAGGAACGCGGCGGTCAGAACGGAGATCAGGGCGGCTCCGCGGATCACGTGCCGGCCTGGGGTGGAGTTCGGCGCACGCCCAGAATGGTATGGCCTAAAGCAGAGCGGGCGGCGATTCGCACCGGGGGACGCCCATCACCGGCCGTACTTCTCTGGAGCCCGGCATGCGCACCGTCCTGTGCCGCGCCGCCTGCAGGTCGACGTACTTGCCGGGGGTGAGTGAGAGCAGGTCAAGGGCCCGAAGCCGCAGCGCCGTACGGCGTTCGCCGGTCGGGGAGTACACATGGTCGTCGGGGTCCCGGGGGTCGGCCAAGCGCTCGTCGATCAGGACCATGAGCTCCTCGGGGAGCAGGAGAGGTGACACCGATGTGGCGGCGTAGTCGGTGGCGGAGTTGACCAGGAACGCGGGGGCCGGGCGTACCCGCCGCGCGCCGAGAAGGGCGCCCACGGCACCCGGCCGAGGGGGCGACGCCACCGTGGTGACCACGGCGACCGGCTCCCGTGAGGTGCGGGTCGTGACTTCGAAGACCGTGACGCGCATGCACGCCTCGGGCTCGACGTGGAGAATGTCGGGGAGATCGTCGGCGCACGTCAAGGCGCGCGGAAGCCGTACGATCTCATGGTGGATCTGGTGGGACAGGAGCCAACGGTGGATCGCGAGGGCGTCTTTCATCTCTCGTGCTCCTTGTCTTTTCCGGGTGCCCCCGACAGATCTACGACTGACCGTAACCTGGTGATCGCATGGGGTGTATTCCCGGGCGGGTTACACCAGGGCTAGCGCGGAGATTCTTTTCCGTAACCGAAGGACCTACCCAGCTTGTCCGTCTCAAATCTGAGCGTTAGTCAGCAGAGGGCCGTGATCGACCTATTCCGGCGGATTGCTCCAGTCGCCGATGAGCTCGGCGAGCTGTTCGCCGCGCATGGGCACGAACTGGCCTTGGTCGGCGGTTCGGTCCGTGACGTCTTTCTCGGCCGCATCGGAAACGACCTCGACCTGACCACCGACGCGCGCCCCGAGCGGGTGCTGGAGATCGTCAAGGGTTGGGCCGACTCCATCTGGACCATCGGCATCGACTTCGGCACGGTGGGCGTCCGCAAGGCCGGCTGGGTCCTGGAGATCACCACCTACCGCAGTGAGTCCTACGATCCGAAGTCACGCAAGCCCGAGGTGGCCTACGGCGAGACCCTCGAGGCCGACCTCGAGCGGCGCGACTTCGCGGTCAACTCCATGGCGGTGCGGCTGCCGGGCCACGAGTTCGTCGACCCCTACGGAGGGCTGACCGACCTCGCCGCGAAGATCCTGCGGACTCCGGGCACGCCCGAGCAGTCCTTCGACGACGACCCGCTCAGGATGCTGCGGGCGGCCCGCTTCGCCTCCCAGCTCGGCTTCGACGTCGAGCCGGCCGTGGTCGAGGCGATGACCGCGATGGCCGACCGCATCGAGATCGTCTCGGCCGAGCGCATCCGCGACGAGCTCGACAAGCTGATCCAGGGTGCGCACCCGAGGGAGGGCCTGGGCCTGCTCGTGGACACCGGCCTCGCCGCTCACGTGCTGCCCGAGCTGCCCAAGCTGCGGCTGGAGATCGACGAGCACCACCGCCACAAGGACGTCTACGACCACACCCTCATCGTGCTGGAGCAGGCGATGGCGCTGGAGACGGCCGGCCCCGACCGGGTGCTGCGCTGGGCGGCGCTGCTGCACGACATCGGCAAGCCCAAGACGCGCCGGTTCGAGGAGGCAGGCCGGGTCTCCTTCCACCACCACGAGGTCGTGGGCGCCCAGATGACCAAGAAGCGGCTCACCGAGCTGCGGTTCCCGAAGGACGTCGTGGCCGACGTCTCCCGCCTGGTCGAGCTGCACCTGCGCTTCCACGGTTACGGCACGGGCGAGTGGACCGACTCGGCGGTGCGCCGCTACGTCCGCGACGCCGGGCACCTCGTCGAGCGGCTGCACAAGCTGACCAGGGCCGACTGCACCACCCGCAACAAGCGCAAGGCCGAGGCCCTCGCCCGCACCTACGACGACCTGGAGGAGCGCATCGCCCGCCTCGCCGACGAGGAGGAGCTGGCGAAGATGCGGCCCGAGCTCGACGGCAACGAGATCCAGGAGGTCCTGGGCGTGGGCCCGGGCCCTGTGGTCGGCAAGGCGTACAAGTTCCTGCTCGACATGCGTCTCGACCAGGGCATCCTCGGCAAGGACGCCGCCAGGCAGGCCTTGGTGGAGTGGGCGCGCGCACAGGGTGTGATTCCCGGCTAGGCCACGCGGGCGTGTCGCCTGAGGCACCGTCCATGGGCGCCTTTTCCCAGGCGCCGTCCACAGCTCAGCCGGTTTGCCGGGGGGTTTATCCACAGGTGGGCCGGTGTTTCGCCGAGTTTTCCACAGCCTGGACGGTCTTCCGGGTAGGAGCGGCGGGCCGCGTTAGGGTGGCCGGGTGGACGCCGAGACGCTGCGTGACCTTGACCGGAGACACCTGTGGCACCCGTATGCCCCGGCCTCCGCGGAAGCCCCTGCCCACCCTGTCGTCAGGGCCGACGGCGTACGGCTGACGCTCGCCGACGGCCGCGAGCTGGTCGACGGCATGTCGTCGTGGTGGGCGGCCATCCACGGCTACAACCACCCGCGTCTCAACGCCGCCGTCAGTGACCAGCTCGACGACATGGCCCACGTGATGTTCGGAGGCCTGACCCACGAGCCTGCCGTGCGCCTCGCGCGGCGCCTGGCCGAGATGACGGGCCTCGACAGGGTCTTCCTCGCCGACTCCGGCTCGGTGGCCGTCGAGGTGGCCATCAAGATGGCCATCCAATGCACGGGCAGAAGCCGCCTGCTCACCGTCAAGGGCGGCTACCACGGCGACACGTTCGGGGCCATGGCGGTGTGCGACCCGGTCAACGGCATGCACCACCTGTTCACCGGCGTCCTGGCCCAACACGTCTTCGCGGACAGACCACCTGGTGGGTACGGTTTCCACCCCGGACCGCCCGGTGGATACGGGTCGCGTCCTGGGGACTCCGCCGCGTCTGTGGTCGACGAGGCATACCTCGACCATCTGGCAGGCCTGGTGGCGCGGCACGCCGGGGAGCTGGCGGCGATCATCGTGGAGCCCGTGGTGCAGGGCGCCGGGGGCATGCGTTTCTACCATCCGGCGTACCTCCGGAGGCTGCGCGAGCTGGCCGACGAGCACGGGCTCCTGCTCATCGCCGACGAGATCGCGACGGGCTTCGGCCGTACGGGAGAGATGTTCGGCTGTGACCACGCGGGCATAAGACCCGACATCATGTGTCTCGGCAAGGCGCTGACCGGGGGTTACCTCACCATGGCGGCCACACTCTGCACGTCGGAGGTGGCCGAGCGCATCGGCGTGCTCATGCACGGGCCGACGTTCATGGGCAACCCCCTGGCGGCGGCGGTCGCCGAGGCCTCACTGGCCCTGCTGGAGGAGCGCCCGTGGCGAGACGAGGTCAGGCGCATCGAGGCCGGTCTCGTCGAGGGGCTGGCCGGAGCCGCCCGGGCGCCAGGAGTCAGCGATGTACGGGTCCTCGGAGCGATCGGCGTGATCGAGACCAAGCATCCCGTGGACACATCGAAGATCCAGGACATCGTGATGGAGCACGGGGTCTGGCTGCGCCCGTTCGGTCACCTTCTGTATACGATGCCGCCCTACACGACCGGCCCCGATGATCTGGCGCGCATCACTGAGGCGATGACAGCCGCAGCGGCGACACTCTCCGCGTAACACCCGCCCGGGCGTACGGGCCGGGCCTCGGTCGCCAAGACGGGGTTGGGGTCTGTGTGAGGCGGTGGGTGGTTACCGGGTGACTTCCTGGGGAGTGCGGGGGGCGGTGCCTCCGGTGATCACGCGGTAGCCGAGGGCGCTGAGCACGTACCCCACGGCCGCGATCACCAGGATGAGGTAGGACTTGCCGTTGGCCGGCAGGAGGAGTGCCGCGACGGCGGCGGCAACCACGAACATCCCGTTGAAGAGCATGTCGTAGATGGAGAACACCCGGCCGAGATAGGCGTCCTGGACGTCACGCTGCACGATCGTGTCGGTGCAGATCTTCACGCTCTGCCCGGTGACGCCCAGGACGAAGCCCGCGGCGAGGAACCCGATCTGCTGGAACGGCAGGCAGAGCGCCAGCTCGAGCACGCCGGCCGTGGCGAGCATGATGGGGATCCACCTCTCGGGCCGGAAGCGGTCGGTGGCCCACGGTGTGATCAGCGCGGCCGCGAAGAAGCCCAGGCCCGACGTGGCGAGCACTCCGGTGATGTGGCTCAGGCCCGCCTCGACGTTCGTCGTGAAGTAGAAGCGGTAGAGCATCACGGTCATGACGATGGTCATTCCGTACAGGAACCGGTGGGCGGCCATGCTCGCCAGGGCGGCCGCCGGAGCCCTCACGTGGAGCACATGGCGGGCGCCGTCGATCATGCCGGTCATCACGTTGCGCACGGCTTCCCGGGCCTGCGGCAGGTTGGCGTCGTACGACGGGCCGAGCAGCCTCCTGTGCATGGTGGACGCGATCAGCGCGCTCAGGCCGAACACGACACCGGAGAACACCAGCAACAAGGCCGTTCCGCCGTGCTGGGCGCCGAAGGAAAGGCGCAGGACGTAGCCGACCCCGGCCCCGAGGAACGTCGCCACCGTGCCCGACGTCGGGGTGACGGCGTTGGCCAGCAGCAGGCGTTCGCCCTCGACCACGTGGGGCAGCGCGGCGCTGAGAGCGGACAGGAAGAAGCGGTTGACCCCCAGCACCGCTAGCGCGGCGGCGTAGAAACACCAGTCGGGGGTGTTCAACGCCACCAGAAGGGCGGCGAGGACCAGAAGGACGCCTCGCACGATCGGCGCGATGACCAGGATCTGCCGGCGCGACCAGCGGTCGATGAACACCCCGGCGAAGGGACCGAGGATGGAGTACGGCAGCAGGAGGACGGCGAACGCGACGGCGGCCTCGACCGCGCTGGTCTGCTTCTCCGGGGTGAAGAAGGCGTAGCCCGCGACCGCGAACTGGAAGACGCCGTCGGAGAACTGCGAGACCAGGCGGGTGGCGAACAGACGTCTGAAGTCCCGGCCTCGAAGGACGGCACGGAGGTCGGAGACATAGGACACGCGGGTCAGCCTACTGGCCATGTGTCGAAGGCCACATCGGGAACATCCCGGATACCTCTCAGGGAAGCGGGTCCCGCGGGCATACGAAACCGCGTTCCGCTTGCGGAACCTAGATCTCCGCGGGGCTTCGTGTGGCTGGGGTAGAGGGTTGGGCTACTCAGGGTGGCGTTTGCCCATCTGGGGATGACGCTTGTTCGACCGGCCGGACCGTCGGCCCGATAGAGCCCGTAGACATGATCACGTACCCTCGGTCACGTGACCCATGACGAACATGTCGTCCTCGTGGACGCCGAAGGCGAGGCGATCGGCACCGCCCCGAAGACCGTCGTGCACGGTGCCGACACGCCGCTGCACCTGGCGTTCTCGTGCTACGTGTTCGACGGCGAGGGACGGGTTCTGCTGACCCGGCGCGCGTCACACAAGCGCACCTGGCCCGGCGTGCTGACCAACAGCTGCTGCGGGCATCCGCTGCCTGGGGAGCCCGCGATGGAGGCGGTCGTACGCAGGCTCTCGTACGAGCTCGGCCTTACGGCCGACAGCGTCGAGCTGGTACTGCCCAGGTTCGCCTACCGCGCGGTGATGGACGACGGCACGGTCGAGCACGAGATGTGCCCGGTCTATCGGGCCCTCGCCTCCAGCGACCCCCGGCCCAACCCCGACGAGGTCGGGGAGGTCCGGTGGATGCCGTGGAAGGAGTTCACCCATGACGTGCGGAGCGGGCTTCTGTCGATCTCCCCGTGGTGCGGTGAGCAGCTGCCGCTCCTCATGGCCCTTGGCCCCGACCCGTTCACCTGGCCCGCGGCCGACCCGGCGGACCTGCCCCCCGCGGCCCGAAGCCCCCGCTAGCGCGCCGGAGTAAAGGCCTCTCGCGACGCGAGGAAGCGTCCGGGTTCCACGTGGAACCCGGACGCTTCCTCTATATATAGGCGGCAGCCGTACTACCCGTGCCGGACCGCCGGTCGTCGATCGTCAGCGCTCGATCTCGCCGCGGATGAACTTCTCGACCGCATCCCGGGCGTCATCGTCGGAGTACTGCTCCGGAGGCGACTTCATGAAGTAGGACGAGGCCGACAGGATCGGGCCGCCGATGCCGCGGTCCATGGCGATCTTCGCGGCACGCACCGCGTCGATGATGACGCCGGCGGAGTTCGGCGAGTCCCAGACCTCGAGCTTGTACTCGAGGTTCAGCGGGGTGTCGCCGAAGGACTTGCCCTCCAGCCGGACGTAGGCCCACTTGCGGTCGTCCAGCCACGGCACGTGGTCGGACGGGCCGATGTGGACGTCGGCCTTGGCCATCTCGTGCGGGATCTGCGATGTGACCGACTGCGTCTTGGAGATCTTCTTGGACTGCAGGCGCTTGCGCTCCAGCATGTTCATGAAGTCCATGTTTCCGCCGAAGTTGAGCTGGTAGGTGCGCAGCAGCTCGACCCCGCGGTCTTCGAAGAGCTTGGCCATGACCCGGTGGGTGATGGTCGCGCCGACCTGGGACTTGATGTCGTCGCCGACGATCGGAATGCCCGCGTCGGTGAACTTCTTCGCCCAGACCGGGTCGGAGGCGATGAAGACGGGAAGCGCGTTGACGAAGGCCACGCCCGCGTCGATGGCGCACTGCGCGTAGAAGCGGTCGGCCTCCTCCGAGCCCACAGGAAGGTAGGACACCAGGACGTCGACCTTGGAGTCCTTGAGCACCGCGACCACGTCGGCCGGGGCCTCGTCGGACTCCTCGATCATCTCGCGGTAGTACTCCCCGAGACCGTCGTAGGTGGGACCACGCTGCACGGTGACGCCCGTGGGCGCCACGTCGCAGATCTTGATCGTGTTGTTCTCCGAGGCCACGATCGCCTCGGACAGGTCACGGCCGACCTTCTTCGCGTCGACGTCGAACGCCGCCACGAACTCCACGTCACGGACGTGGTAGTCGCCGAACTGGACGTGCATCAGGCCCGGCACCCGGCTGGCGGGGTCGGCGTCCCTGTAGAAATGCACGCCCTGCACCAGCGCCGCGGCACAGTTGCCGACACCGACGATGGCTACGCGCACGGAACCCATCGCACTCGCTCCTTTACTCGTTCGTCTTATCAGGAACGGGCTCGGCGTCCTGCGCCTCGGCCCTGTCCGCTCTTGCCCGGACGGCTTGCGCTCGTTCGGTATCGATCAGCTCGTTCAGCCAGCGCACTTCACGCTCGACTGATTCCAAACCGTGGCGCTGTAATTCCAAGGTGTAACTGTCCAGCCGCTCGCGCGTACGCGCTAGAGCCGTACGAACGCCGTCCAGCCGCTCTTCCAGCCGGCTTCTGCGACCTTCGAGGATGCGCAGCCGAACCTCCGCCTCTGTGTGGCGGAAGAACGCGAAGTGAACCCCGAAACTCTCGTCTTCCCAGGAGGACGGCCCCGCCTGGGTGAGCAGATCCTGCAGGCGCTCCTTGCCTTCGGCTGTCAGCTTGTAGACGATCTTCGACCGGCGGCCGGTCAGTGGAAGGGCGTTGTCTCGCGGGCCCTGCGCCGCGTTGCCGGAGGCGCGCTGGTCCAGCGGATCCTCCGCGATCAGCCCGTCGGCCAGCAACTGACGCAGGCACGGATAGAGCGAGCCGTAGGAGAACGCCCGAAACATTCCGAGCAGGGCGTTGAGCCGTTTGCGCAGCTCATAGCCATGCAGGGGAGTCTCGTGAAGCGAGCCGAGCACGGCCAGTTCCAGGACTCCGCCCCTGCTGACCGCCACTGGAACCGCCCCCTCTCGCGTCGATGTGTCCCACCGATGTATCGAGCCGATACATCCTGAGGATACGTCGCGTCGGCATACTGTGCAATCAAGAAAACCATTAGCAGTTGGGCGGAATAGCCAAAAAAGTCGTAGTCTGGCGCTCATGTGGTCACAGCGAGGGGTCGTGGACTACGTCCTCGCGAAGCGAGCGACCGTCCAGTCGCTCCGCTCCGGTCGCACGGCCAGGCATGATGTGTGTGACGCTCATCCGTACCTTTTACGTGCGGCCCGTTATCACGGCGAGCCCACCCAGCGCGCCTGCCCGGTATGCGAGCACCGGAACGTGACTCATGTCACATATGTGTACGGCGACCAGCTAGGTCGCAGCACAGGGCGTGTAAAAGCCACGTCAGACCTTGTTCAGATGGCCCATGAATACGAGGAATTCCGGGTCTACGTTGTCGAGGTCTGCCAAGGTTGTTCATGGAATCACCTGACGGTTTCCTTCGTCCTAGGCAACGGCGGGCCACCGGGCAACTCCGCTACAAACGGACGGACCGCGGAGACGTAGTCCAACGCAGTCGAGCTCCCCAGCTCAGGAGGCACGCTCTCCGCCTGCCACGGACAGACAGACGTCAAGACCCTCCAGATCGCCAGATGACCCAACGAGGACGCGTGAGTTACAGCAGCTATGGCTCCGACCCGACCGGCCGCCCGGACCCTGCCGAGGGCTCCGGTGGATCAGCTCGTCCCGGGCGGCGCCGTCGCTCTCCCCAAGGGGACGCGCCCCCCGGAGGACAGCCGGTACCGCGTTCCGGGCCCGCTCCCGACCCGGCCTCCGGACGGCGCGCTGCTCCGCCGCGGGGCGGGGACGCGGGCTGGGGCTCGCCCCCGGGGCCTGCGTCCGGCCGTTCCGGCGGCCCCGGGCCGGGCTCCGGCGACCCCCGCTCACGCGAGGGATCGGCCTCACATCCAGGGCCGGTAGACCCTCGCTCGCGGCCGGGGGCGGCCGACCCCCGCTCGGGCGGCGGCGATCCCCGCCGGGGCGCGGGTGACCCACGGGCCCGCCGTTCCGAGGCGGTCTTCGAGGACACCCAGTCGATGTCGCAGGGGCAGGCGCCCCCGCCCCGGCGCGATGTCTCCGGTTCGGAGACCGTCGCCAGCCGCGACGTGGGCGCAAGGCGAGGCCATCGGTCGCGTGGCGGGTCCGGCGGTCCGAGCGGTCCCGGTGGCCGTGGTCCGGGCGACGGGCCTCCCGGTGACGGCCCGAGCCGGCGGCGGCTGAGGGACGCCGAGCCCCCCGGCCGTAGGGGCTGGAGGCGCTTCCTCCCCAACTGGAAGATCGTGATGGTCGGCTTCGCCGTCGTGGCGGCGGGAGTCTTCGGCATGATCGCCGTCGCCTACGCCAACACGCCGTTGCCAGACGAGAAGAGCGCCAAGGAGACCGCGGTCGCCCAGGGCAGCTCGATCTACTACGCGAACGGCAAGCTGCTCGCACGGCTCGGTACCGAGCGCTACGTGTTGAACGACCTGAAGAAGGATGTGCCGGCGCTGGTCCAGGACGCGGTGATCGGGGCGGAGAACGCCTCGTTCCGCGAGGACTCCGGCATCTCGCTGTCGGGCATCGTGCGCTCGGTCTGGAGCACCGCGAGTGGTCAGCAGGTGCAGGGCGCCTCCACGATCACCCAGCAGATGGCACGTAACTACTTCAGCAACCTCAACACCGACCGCCAGCTCACGCGGAAGGTCAAAGAGATCTTCATCGCCATCAAGCTGGACAAGGAGTGGCCCAAGGACAAGGTGCTGCTCTATTACCTGAACACCGTGTCCTTCGGCCGTAACACCTACGGCATCCAGGCGGCCTCCCGGCAGTTCTTCCGCAAGGACGTTTCAAAGCTGAACGCGTCCGAGGCCGCGTACCTGGCCGGTCGCATCCAGCAGCCCGGCAACTTCGACGCCCAGGAGTCCAAGGGCGACTACAGCGGTACGGAGTATCGCTTCAACTACGTCATCCGCCAGATGGCGAAGACCTGGCCGGAGAAGTACGGCAGCCTGCTGAGCACCGCCAAGTTCGAGAAGCCGAAGGCGCAGCGGGTCAGCAACTATTACAACAAGTTCGGCGGCTACATGATCAGGGCCGTGGTGAACGAGCTGCAAGAGAAGGGCCTGCCCCAGTCGGAGATCGAAAAGGGCGGCTACAAGATCACCACCACGTTCGACAAGGACCTGATGCAGGCGGCGGCGGACGCCGTCCAGAACAACACCTCACCCCTGTCTCCCGAGATCCACACCAGCCTCGCCGCGGTAGACCCCAGGAACGGCCGGGTCATCGCCTTCTACGGGGGAAAGAACTACCTCGGCAAGCATCCCGACCAGTTCAACGACGCGTTCGACGCCCGGAAGCAGGCGGCCTCGGCCTTCAAGCCGTACGTGCTCGCCGCCTGGCTCGAGTCGAACTACAGCCTGAACAGCTACGTCCCCGGAAACCACACGGTGCCCGACGTGCTGCCCGGCACGACGAAGATCACCAACCAGGAGCACATGCCCTCGGGGATCACGGTCAAAAGCGCGACGGCACACTCGATCAACACGGCTTTCGCGTCGATGGCGTACAAGGTCGGGCTGGACAAGGTGGAGGAGATCGCCGCCGCCGCGGGGATCCCGCGGGCCGAGCTGGACAGGGACCGCGAGGCCCACAAGTTCCTGATGTCCATCGGTACCGCGCTGGTCTCGCCTCTGGAGCAGGCCGGCGGGTACTCGATCTTCGCGAACCAGGGCAAGCACTACAAGTCCCACGTGGTCAAGGAAGTCGTGAACTCGACTGGCGTGACCGTCGTGCAGGAGGACAAGACCCCGACGCAGGTGATCTCACCTACCTCCGCTTCCGACGCCGTCGTGGCCCTTCGCGCGGTGGTCACAGAGGGGACCGGGCGCGCCGCGGCGCTTGCCGATCGCCCGGTGGCCGGTAAGACCGGCACCAACACCGACAACAAGGAAGCGTGGTTCGTCGGGTTCACCCCGCAGCTGTCCACAGCCGTCGGCATGTACCGCGAGCAGTGTGTGACGAAGAGCGGGAAGCTTCTGGCGGGCCGGGAGATCTGCCCCAACGGGACCACGGGCAAGGAGATCTCTCTGGGGCATGAGATCCAGGGCGCCACCTACCCGAGCCGGGTCTGGCATGCCTTCATGGCGGCCGCGATGAAGGGCAAGTCGGTGGAGCAGTTCCCCGACGCCTCCAACAACGGCACGCAGGAGAACATCGTGCCCATGCCCGTTCCGACGCCGACCCCGACGCCGACCGACAACGGGTTCCCGACCGGCATCCCGACCGACAACGGCGGTGGCGGCAACAATGGTGGAGGCAACGGCGGTGGCGGCTGCCTTCCCTGGGACGACGCCTGCAACAACGCCGGCGCCGCCGCGCCCAACCAGGGCAACGCCCCCGGAGCCGGCGCCACGCCCAATCCGACCCCAACGCCAACGCCCACGCCCACGCCGACAAGCGGGCGACGGCCGACGGCCGTCCCCTCCCGGTGATCGAATAACGTCATGAGCCGATCGACGTACGCATCCGGTCCCGCCGGCCCCTTGGCACGTGCCGTGCTGCCGTTCGTTCCCCTTGGGCTGCTCGCGGTCCTCGGGGCGGTGCTCGCGTACGCGTGGAAGGCGCCGTGCCGGTTCAGCGGCGCCTGGAATGACGGCACCCAGCAGTTCCTCAACTTCTGCTACACCGACATCTATCCGCTGTGGTGGAGCGAGAAGCTCGACCAGGGCCTCGCGCCGTACTTCGGCCACGACGTGGAGTATCCCGTTGGCATCGGCTGGCTGATGTGGGTCGTCCAGAGGCTCGTGTCCGGGCTGAACGAGCCGGGGGTCTGGTTCTACGACCTCACAGTGATCGTGATGGCGGTGTCGCTGATCGCGGGGGTCCTGGTCATGGCGTCGCTGGCCGGGGCGCAGGGCCGTCCCTGGGACGCGGTCTGGTACGCGCTGGCGCCCGCGCTCATCCTCACGGCGTTCATCAACTGGGACCTGCTCTGCGGAGCGCTGAGCCTCGGGGCCTTCCTCGCCTGGTCGAGGCGCAACCACTTCCTGGCCGGGGTGCTGCTGGGGCTCGCCATCGCCACGAAGTTCTACCCGCTTGTCTTCTTCGGCCCGCTGTTCCTGCTGGCCCTGCGTACCCGCAAGCTCGCCCCTTTCCTCTGGACACTCGGCGGCACGGTGATCACGTGGGTGGTGGTGAACCTGCCGTTCATGCTCCTCGCGTTCAAGGGCTGGAAGAGGTTCTACGTCTTCAGCAGCGAGCGCGGAGCCGACTGGGGTTCGGTCTGGTACTTCTTCCAGGTGAAGCAGTGGCCGATCCTTGGGGACGCCGGCAGGCTGGACACGCTCGGCATCGTCTCCTTCGGGGTGCTCTGCGCGGCGGTGGCCGTCCTTGCCCTGACCGCGCCGACGAGGCCGAGGCTGATGCAGCTCAGCTTCCTGGTCCTCGCCGCCTTCATGGTGACCAACAAGGTGTGGTCCCCGCAGTACGTCCTGTGGCTGGTGCCGTTCGCGGTGCTGGCGCGGCCGAACTGGAAGCCGCTGCTGCTCTGGCAGGTGGCCGAGTGCTGGTACTTCTTCGCGATCTGGCTCTACCTGGTCGGAATCCAGCCGGGTAACGTGGCCCTCGGGATCAGCGAAAGCACCTACTTCACCGCCGTGTGGGGCCGGGCCATCACGATCGCCATCATGGCGGCGTTCGTCGTCAGGGACATCCTGCGTCCCGAGTACGACGTGATACGCAAGGGTGGTGCCGACGACCCCACGGGCGGAGTCTTCGACGGCGCCGAGGACCGCTTCGTCCTGCGGGTCCCCGCTCCGCCGCGCCAGGTGGAGCCCGCGCAGAGCTCGGTTTGACGCCGAAAGTCCAGGATGACCCTCTATTCTCCTACGTGTGCAGACCTCCCCCCTGGAGACCGTTTCTCGGGTGCCGGTGCGCCAGTCCGACGGCGACGCGCTGCTGCTGTGGTTGGGGTCCCGGGCGGGGATCGTCGTCGCCGCCACTGTGGGGGCGGGCGTGCTGGCGGGGGACAAGACCCTCAGGCCCTTCCTGGAACGCTGGCAGCACTGGGACGCCAAGCTCCTCGTGGACATCGCGAAGTTCGGCTATGACGGCGACCCCGCCGCCTACCCCGACGCCGGGCTGCCGGCCTTCTTCCCCGGGATGCCCCTCGCCCTCCGCCTGCTCCACGTGATCGTCCCCGACTGGTCGCTCGCGGGCTTGCTGATCTCGCTCGTCGCCGGGACGGTCGCGATGATGGCGCTGGCGAGGCTGGCCGAGTTCGAGGGCCCCGAGGGCGCCGGACGCCGGGCCGTGCTGGCGCTGCTGCTCTGTCCCACGGCGGTGTTCCTGTTCGCGGGGTACACCGAGCCGCTTTTCCTGGCCTTCGCGATTCCCGCCTGGCTCTACGCGCGGCGCCAGAACTGGGTGGCCGCCGGACTCCTCGCCGCGGGCGCGTCGTGCGTGCGCATCACCGGGCTGTTCCTGGGGCTGGCACTGATCGTGGAGTTCGTCATGCGCCGGGGCCGGGCCGGCAAGGCCGGGTGGCTGCTGGTCCCGTTCGTGCCGCTGGTGATCTACTCCGCCTACCAGCACGCGCGTACGGGGGACTGGCTCGCCTGGCAGCACGCCCAGGAGGCCGGCTGGGGGCGGCAGATGGTGTGGCCGTGGCAGTCGTTCCTCACGACCTGGCACATGGCGGCGGGTGACGGCCCGTTCGTCTGGGCGTTCCGCATGGAGATCGCGGGCGCGGTCCTGGGTGTAGCCGTGGCGATCTGGCTGCTGGTCGCCCGGCGGTGGAGCGAGCTGGTCTACGTCGGCCTGCAGCTCGGGGCGCTGCTGTTCTCGGCGTATTACCTCTCGATCCCGCGTGCGGCCCTGCTGTGGTGGCCGCTGTGGGTGATGATCGGCCAGGTCTCCGTGCGGCGCCGCGCCCTGCTCGTGGTGTACGCGCTGGTCGCGGGGCCGCTCATGGTGCTCAACACCATGACCTTCATCGGCGGGGCCTGGGCGGGCTGAGGTGCGCTGCCTACCCAGTTCTTCGGTGGAATAATCCCATGGTTTTATCCACAGGCTGTGGATTAAAGGTGGTCCCGCAGGAAGGCGATGTCGGCCGCCTGCCCGTCGCCCGGGGTCTCCACCACGATCGGCGCCCCCGCGGCACGGCAGACGCTCAGGATCAGCTCGGGATCGATCTGTCCCTTGCCCAGGTTGGCGTGCCGGTCGGCTCCTGAGTCGAAGGCGTCGCGCGAGTCGTTGCAGTGGACGAGGTCGATGCGGCCCGTGATGGCCTTGACGCGGTCGACCACGTCGGCGAGCTCCTCGCCCCCGGCGTGAGCGTGGCAGGTGTCCAGGCAGAAGCCCACGTCGAAGCCGTCGAGCGCCTCCCACAGCATCGCCACGCGGTCGAGCTTGCGCGCCATCGCGTTGCCGCCGCCCGCGGTGTTCTCGATCAGCACCGGGATGGGCGTCTCGAGCCGCTCGAACACCTTGCGCCAGTTGTCGAAGCCGACCTGGGGATCTTCGTCCTTGTTGACGTGGCCCCCGTGCACGATCAGGCCCTTGGCGCCGATCGACGCCGCCGCCTCGAGCTGGCTCGCGAGAAGCTTGCGGCTGGGGATGCGGATGCGGTTGTTGGCCGTCGCGACGTTGATCACGTATGGCGCGTGGACGTAGACGTCGACCTCCGACTCCCTCAGGGCGTCGGCGGCGGCGGGCAGGACCGGTCCTTTCCACCCCTGGGGATCACCGAGAAAGAACTGCACGACCTCGGCTTCCCGTGCCGTGGCGTGGGCCAGGGGGTCGTCTTGGTCGACGTGAGCTCCGATACGCACCATGAGTCGAGCGTAGCCGTTTCAACAACCCGCGCAGGGGCAGTGGAGCCGCCGGGTTGGTACGCCCGGAAACCTGCGTACCGTGACACATAGGAGACAGCTGTGGCCTACAACCGCCGCGGGATCAGCTTCTTAGGCCTGATCTACATTCTCATCGGCATCTACGTGGCATGGGTACACGACTACATCACGCCCAGCCTGCTGAAGAAGGTCGCTCAGGCTCTTATCGCGGTGTTCCTGTGGTTCCTCATCCTGCTCGGCGTCGATCTTCATATCGGGGGCTGAGATTTCTCTCGTACACGCCGGCGGGGGCGCCTCGGGGGGCGCCCGGTCGTACCGGCGCGTGCGGCATCACCTGGTCAGGGGATGAACCCGCCGTGGTAGATGCCTGTCGCCACGCCGACGAACGACATCACGATGGCGACGATGTTCACCGAGCGCTCGGCGGTCGTGGCGGAGACATATTGGGAGTACATCCCGACGACGAACCCGATCACTCCGGCCCATGACGCGACCACGTGGGCGACCACGACGAACCCGCTCACGAACGCGACCAGACCGCAGGCCAGCGCGACCAGGGTCAAGGTGTTCTCAAGCGTGTGCTTCCTGCCGTCGGAGTTGAGCGTGAGGCGGAAGGGCTCGCTCTCGGTAGGGCCAAGGGCTTGTGGCATTGGCGGCCACCTCCTCTCTTATGTCCCTGACGTTCCCCTTACGGGCGGCGGGCAATCGCGCCCGGGCACCTGGGTGAGCCTGGTAGACTCCTTGGGCTGCGTTTGTTATCCGCGTGTTATCAACCGCGCGATGTCGCTCCGCCACCGAAGGCGGCGCGAAGACGTCAGCGTCCTCCTGTCACGGCATGGTGTCGTGACCGCAAGAGTCCAGAGGAGGTTGGAAGTCCGCATGCGTCGTTACGAACTGATGGTCATCCTTGACCCGTCACTCGATGAGCGCACGGTGACTCCCTCGCTCGACCAGTTCCTCACCGTCGTCCGCAATGACGGCGGCACCGTGGAGAAGGTCGATGTGTGGGGCCGTCGCCGGCTGGCCTACGACATCATCAAGAAGTCCGAGGGCATCTACGCCGTCATCGACCTCATGGCCACTCCCGCCACCGTCAAGGAGCTGGACCGCCAGCTCAACCTGAACGAAGGCATTCTGCGTACCAAGGTGCTGCGTCCCGACATGCACTGAGCGGCTTCGGGTCATGCCGAAGCCCGGCTTTTTGTCGGACGGTAGCCGTACTCTGAGGCCCTACAGGCTGCGCAGATTCACGCAGGAAGGCGAAAGCGAGCGATGGCAGCAGGCGACACAACGATCACCATCGTCGGCAACCTTGTCGACGACCCGGAGCTGCGTTTCACCCCTTCGGGGCAGGCCGTGGCCCGGTTCCGCATCGCATCCACTCCGCGGTTCATGGACAAACAGACCAACGAGTGGAAAGACGGCGAAGCCCTCTTCCTGACCTGCAACGTGTGGCGTCAGGCGGCGGAGAACGTCGCCGAGAGCCTCCAGCGTGGTATGCGGGTCATAGTCCAGGGGCGGCTGCGCCAGCGGTCGTACGAGACCAAAGAGGGCGAGAAGCGCACCGTTTACGAGGTCGAGGCCGATGAAGTCGGCCCCTCGCTGCGTAACGCCACGTGCAAGGTCAACAAGACCGCCCGGCAGGGCGGTGGCGGTGGCGGCGGGTTCGGCGGCGGAGCCGACGACCCGTGGGCCTCGGCCACTCCGGCACCCGCCGGTGGTGGCTTCGGCGGCGGCGGTGGCGGCGGCGGCGGCTTCAACCAGGGTGGCGGCTTCGGCGGCTCCCAGGGCGGCGGCGGCGACCTCAGCGACGAACCGCCTTTCTGACCAGCAATCCAATTCCAGTAACCGATCGACCATTCCCGCATGACGCGGGGCTCTCTTAGGAGGAGCACCACGATGGCGAAGCCGGCACTGCGCAAGCCGAAGAAAAAGGTTTGCCTGTTCTGCCATGACAAGATCTCCTACGTCGACTACAAGGACACGGCGCTGCTGCGGAAGTTCATTTCCGACCGCGGCAAGATCCGTGCCCGCCGGGTGACGGGCAACTGCACCCAGCACCAGCGTGACGTGGCGACCGCGATCAAGAATGCCCGTGAGATGGCCTTGCTGCCGTACACGAGCACCGCGCGCTGACAGGAGGCTCTGAGACATGAAACTCATTCTCACCAACGAGGTCTCGGGCCTCGGCGCCCCCGGTGACATCGTCGAGGTCAAGGACGGCTACGGCCGCAACTACCTGATCCCGCGCGGGTTCGCCATGCGCTGGACGCGTGGCGGCGAGAAGCAGATCGACTCGATCAAGAAGGCTCGCGACGCCCGCGAGATTCGTGACCTCGGCACCGCCAAGGAGGTCGCCGGCAGGCTCGGCTCCCTCCGCGTGACGCTGAAGACGCGCGCCGGTGACTCCGGCCGCCTGTTCGGCTCGGTGACGACGGGTGACATCGCCGACGCGGTCAAGGCCGCCGGCGGTCCCATCCTCGACCGTCGCCGCATCGAGATCACGAACGCCATCAAGAGCGTCGGTTCCCACCGCGTCTCGGTCCGGCTGCACCCTGAGGTCGCGGCCAACCTCGACGTCGAGGTCGTCGGCGGCTGAGCGATCAGCTCGTGAAGTACGTGAGGGTCTCTTCCTGATCCGGGGAGGGGCCCTCCGGCGTTTCCAGGGTTCCGCATCCGAGGCTTCCGGGGCGGGTTTCCCCTGTAATAACGCTGTATAGGCTAATCGGTCGCACCCGATATCCTGAGCCACGAATTCCCTCGGGTAGACCCCCTCTGGAGGCCTTGATGCTCCGTCCCTCGAAGCTGCTGGCGCTCGGCGCCCTCGCGACGGCGGCGGTGGCGTGCGCTCCGGCCTCCGACACCTCCTCCCCGTCCGGTACGACCGCCCCGGCCCCCTCGGCGTCCGAATCCTGTGCCAAGGACCAGCTGAAGCTGCTCAAACCCGGCACGCTCACCATCGGCACCGACAAGCCGGCCTACGAGCCCTGGTTCAAGGACGACAAGCCGGCGAACGGCCAAGGGTTCGAGAGCGCCGTCGCCTACGCCGTGGCGGGCAAGCTGGGCTTCACCGGCAGCGCGGTCGCCTGGACGATCGCCCCCTTCAACTCGGCCTTCGCGCCGGGCCAGAAGCAGTTCGACTTCGACGTGAACCAGGTGTCCGTCACCCCGGCGCGGGCCAAGGCCGTCGACTTCAGCGACGGCTACTACACCGTCAAGCAGGCGGCTGTCGCGCTGAGCGGCTCGAAGTTCGCCTCGGCCGCCGCGCTCGCCGACCTCAAGGACGCCAGGATCGGCGTTCAGGTCGGCACGACCTCGCTTCAGGCCGTCAAGGACGTCATCAAGCCCAGCGCCGAGCCCAGCGTCTACAACGAGCAGATCGACGCGGTGAGCGCCCTGAAGAACAAGCAGGTCGACGCCCTGGTGGTCGACCTGCCCACCGCGTTCTACGTCACCGCGGCGCAGGTGCAGAACTCGAAGATCGTCGGCCAGTTCGGCAGCGGCTCCGGCACTCCGGAGGAGTTCGGCCTCGTCTTCCAGAAGGGCAACGCGCTCGTGAGCTGCGTCGACAAGGCGATCGGCGAGCTGAAGTCCTCCGGCGAGCTGGCGAAGATCGAGTCGCAGTGGCTCGGCTCCTCGGCCGGTGCGCCGGAGCTGAAGTGAGCGACCCCGTCTCCGGGGCCGTGACGGCCCCGGTCGACGGGAAGGCGTGGGTCAAGAGCGACCGCCAGCGGGAGCGCGAGCGGCTCCGGCGACGTAGGGACCTGCGATCGAGCTCCATCGCGACGGCCTCCACGATCGTCTTCTTCGTCCTGGTGGTCTGGCTGTTCACCGCCTCCCCGGGCTGGCCCAGGGTCAAGGAGACGTTCTTCGACCTCGGGCAGTTCGCCGGCGCCTTCCCGGACGTCCTCAGAGGGTTCCTGCTCAACATCAAGATCTTCCTGATCGCGGAGCCCCTGATCCTCGTCGTCGGGCTGCTCGTCGCCCTGGTGCGCAACCTGCACGCGCCGGTGTTCTTCCCGCTGAGATCGCTGGCCGTGCTGTACACCGACATCTTCCGCGGCGTGCCGACCATTCTGGTCATCTATCTGGTCGGCTTCGGGTTGCCCGCGCTGCAACTGCAGGGCATGCCGTCCGACTTCGCCACTCTGGGGATCATCGCGCTGACGCTGTCCTACGGCGGGTACGTCGCCGAGGTGTTCCGGTCGGGCATCGACTCGGTGCATCCGAGCCAGCGTGCCGCCGCCCGGTCCCTGGGGCTCACCCACGGCCAGTCGATGCGCTTCGTGGTCCTGCCTCAGGCCGTACGCCGTGTCGTGCCGCCGCTGCTCAACGACTTCGTCTCGCTGCAGAAGGACACTGCCCTGGTCGCGACGATCGGACCGCTGGAGGCG
Organism: Sphaerisporangium sp.; assembly: GCA_025964675.1. Classification (GTDB taxonomy): domain Bacteria; phylum Actinomycetota; class Actinomycetes; order Streptosporangiales; family Streptosporangiaceae; genus Sphaerisporangium. Next base: position 62,372 of record JAOPYI010000239.1, read on the forward strand.
TTGCGCCAGGCGCAGATCCACGCGGCCGACACCTTCAACTACACCCCTTACCTGGCGGCGGCCCTGCTGTTCATCCTGCTGACGATCCCGATGGCCCGCTTCACCGACTATCTGGCGGCCCGTTCCCAGAGGCGGCGAGGCATGTGAGCGAGCGAGTCGCCGTGCTTGAGATCGAGGGCGTCTGGAAGCACTACCACCGGCAGAACGTGCTGCGCGGCATCGACCTGTCGGTGGACTCCCACGAGGTGGTCTGCCTGATCGGCGCCTCGGGCTCGGGGAAGTCCACCCTGCTGCGCTGCGTCAACCTGCTGGAGACCATCGACGACGGCGCGATCCACCTCGACGGCACCGAGATCACCGACGTGCGGGCGAACCCGGACGACGTGCGCAAGCGCATCGGCATGGTCTTCCAGGCGTACAACCTCTTCCCCTACATGACCGTGCTGGAGAACATCACGCTCGCGCCGAGGAAGGCGCACGGCGTGGCGAGGGCACGGGCAGAGGAGGAGGCCCGCGACCTGCTGGCCCGGTTCGGCCTGGCGGACAAGGCCACGGCCTACCCTGACCGGCTGTCCGGTGGCCAGCAGCAGCGGGTGGCGATCATCCGGGCGCTGGCCACGCGGCCGCGCCTGCTCCTGCTGGACGAGGTGACCTCGGCCCTCGACCCGGCGCTGGTCGCCGAGGTGCTGGAGATCATCCGCGAGCTGAAGGAGTCCGGGATGACGATGGTCCTGGCCACCCATGAGATGGGCCTCGCACGCGACATCGCCGACAAGGTGTGCTTCCTCGACGGAGGGGTCCTGCTGGAGCAGGGCACGGCGGAGCAGATCTTCACCGATCCCCGGGAGCCCCGCACCAGGGAGTTCCTCCAGCGGGTGCTCGACGCCCGGCGCATCTGAGACGGCACAGGGTCAACCGCCGGTGACCAGCCACGCACGGCCGTACGCGCGCAGGCCCAGGGTGACCAGCCTGGCCGCCATCCACGCCCCGAGGGCCGCCCACAGCGCCACGAGGCCGCCGCCGAGGTTGACGACCGCGAAGACGGCGGGGAGGTAGACGATCGTCGTGAGGGCGGAGGCCCAGGCGAGGTAGCGCCGGTCGCCCGCTCCGATCAGCACGCCGTCGAGGACGAACACCACACCGTTCAGGGGCTGGAGCAGCGCGACCACCCATAGGACCGCCTGGAGCTGGGCGCTCACGGTGGAGTCCGCGCCGAACAGGTCGGGGATGGCCGGGCGCAGGAGGAGGATCGCGAGCCCCAGGACCACTCCGTAGCCGATGCCCCAGGTCACCATGGTCCGCGTGGCGGCGCGCGTCTCGTGGACGTCGCCGGCGCCGAGAGCGCGCCCGGTGATCGCTTGACCGGCTATGGCGATGGCGTCGAGGGCGAAGGCGAGCAGTGACCAGATCTGCGTCGCGACCGCATGGGCCGCGAGCTGGGCGACGCCCATGCGGGTGGCGACGGCCGTCGCGACGACCAGGACGATCCGCAGGCAGATGGTACGGATCAGCAGCGCGATCCCGGCCGTGCCGGAGTCCCTGATCCCGGCGGGGTCCGGCTGTAGGGACACGTGGTGCTCGCGTGCCGCCCTGGCGACGACGCGCAGGTAGACGGCGGCTCCGAGCCCCTGCGCGAGCACGGTGCCCCAGGCGGACCCCGCGATGCCCCAGTGGAGGACGAGAACGAACACGGCGTTCAGAACGGCGTTGAGCGTGAAAGAGCCGATGGACACGGCCAGGGGGGTCACGGTGTCCTGGAGGCCGCGGAGGATCCCCGTGCCGGCGAGGATGATCAGCATGGCGGGGGTGCCGAGCAGGCTGATCCGCAGGTAGGTGACCGCCGGGCCGGCCACACCGGGGGACGCGCCGAACAGCTCGACGATCCACGGCGCGAGCGGCCAGCACGTCACGATGATGGCGAGGCCGATGGCGACGGCCAGCCACAGCCCGTCGATGCCCTGCTTGACCGCCCGTGCGACGTATCCGGCGCCCACCTGCCTCGCCACCGCGGCGGTGGTTCCGTACGCCAGGAAGACGCAGACGTTGACGAGGGTGGTCAGCGCCGTGCCGGCGATGCCCAGGGCGCCGAGGGAGAGCGTGCCGAGGCGGCCGACGATGGCGTAGTCCACGAGAATGAACAGCGGCTCGGCCACCAGCGCGCCGAAAGCCGGAACGGCCAGTCTGAGGATCTCCCGGCTGCCGACGCGGGGGGTAAGAGTCACTTGTCTATCTTGCCCCTTACGTGGCCCTGGTCGGCACCACGTCTGGCCCGGATATCCGTGTCGGGCCCACTTTCTTTTCTCCACAGCCCGTGGACATCGTTTTCCCTGCTCAGTAAGGGTTCTTTCGTTGTGGAAAACAGTTATCCACAGAGTTGTCCCCAGCGTGCCCACACCTCGTGACGAGAACTGCACACCTTATCCACAACCTTGTCGACAGGACGCGTTGCCGGTTGCTCCAGAACCGGCGAAACTGTCACCCCGGCTACTTCGGGGGAAGCGCCGGAGTTCGAGGGGAGGGCGGCCAGAGTGAGCGGTGAAACGGTCCCAGCCTTCGACGCACCTTTCGAGAGAACGCCCCCCAGCAACATCGAGGCGGAGCAGTCGGTGCTGGGCGGCATGCTGCTCTCGAAGGACGCCATCGCCGACGTGGTCGAGGTGGTGCGCTCCGACGACTTCTACCGCCCCGCCCACCAGATCATTTACGACGCCATCCTCGACCTGTACGGGCGGGGTGAGCCGGCCGACTCGGTGACGGTCTTCGGCGAGCTTTCCAAGCGTGGCGAGCTCGCCCGCGTCGGCGGCGGCGCGTACGTTCACACCCTCACCGCGGTCGTGCCCACGGCCGCGAACGCCGGTTACTACGCCAAGATCGTGCGGGAGCAGGCGATCCTGCGGCGGCTCATCGAGGCCGGCACCCGCATCGTCTCCTACGGCTACGGCGGGCAGAACGAAGAGGTCGACGAGCTGGTCGACCGTGCCCAGGCCGAGATCTACGCGGTCACCGAGCGCCGAACCAGCGAGGACTACCGGCCGTTGTCGGAGATCATGCCCGGCGCGCTCGACGAGATCGAGGCCATCGGGAGCCGAAGCGGCCAGATGGTCGGCGTTCCCACCGGTTTCCAGGACCTCGACGCGCTCATGAACGGCCTCCACCCCGGCCAGATGATCGTCGTGGCAGCCCGCCCGGCCATCGGCAAAAGTACGCTTGGGCTGGATTTCGCCAGATCTGCCGCTATTAAGCACCATATGGCGACCGTCGTGTTCTCGCTGGAAATGTCACGTAACGAGATAACGATGCGCCTGCTCTCGGCCGAGGCGCGGGTGGCCCTGCACACGATGCGCTCCGGCACGATGAACGACGAAGACTGGACCCGGCTCGCGCGCCGCATGAGCGAGGTAGCCGAGGCGCCCCTGTTCATCGACGACTCGCCCAACATGTCGATGATGGAGATCCGGGCCAAGTGCCGCCGCCTCAAGCAGCGTCACGACCTGCGCTTCGTCATCGTCGACTACCTCCAGTTGATGAGCTCTCCGAAGAAGACCGAGAGCCGCCAGCAGGAGGTCTCCGAGATCTCCCGTGCCCTCAAGCTTCTCGCCAAGGAGCTTGAGGTCCCGGTCATCGCCATCTCCCAGCTCAACCGCGGCCCCGAGCAGCGCACCGACAAGCGCCCCCAGGTGTCCGACCTGCGCGAATCCGGCTGTCTGACCGCCGATACTCGGATCCTTCGAGCCGACACCGGGGCAGAGGTGTCGCTGGGTGAGCTGCTGGAGTCCGGAGCGCGTGACATCCAGGTGTGGTCGCTCGACGAAGGACTTCGGCTTGTCCCGCGAACCATGACTCATGTGTTCTCCAACGGCGTCAAGGAGGTCTTCCGGCTGCGGCTGAAGTCCGGCCGTGAGATCAAGGCGACGGCGAATCACCCCTTCATGACCTATGACGGCTGGCGGCCTTTGGGGGAGATCCAGCCCGGCGTACGCGTCGCGGTCCCGCGTCACGTGCCGGCTCCCCGGCAGCTTCACGAGTGGCCAGATGACGAAGTCATCGTGCTCGCACACATGATCGGCGGTGGCTCGTTCGTGACGAGACAGCCGATTCGGCACGCGAGCAAAGACGAAGCGTGCCTCGCGACGATGACGCGCGCCGCAGAGCACTTCGGCGTCACCGCCGTTCAGGGGGAATACCCCGCCGCCGCCAGGGTCACGACCTTGAGGCTGCCCGCCCCATATCGACTCACCCACGGCAAGGGCAACCCCATCGCGGCCTGGATCGACTCCCTGGGACTCTTCGGCCTTCGAAGTCACGAGAAGTTCGTTCCGGACGGAGTCTTCTCACTGTCGAAGAAGCAGATCGCGCTGTTCCTCCGGCACCTGTGGGCGACCGACGGATGCGTTTGGTGGGACCAGAACCTCGGCCGGTCGACGATCTATTACGCCTCGACCAGTCGCCACCTGGTCGATGACGTCGCGCGGTTGCTCCTGCGGTTCAACGTGATGACCCGGGTGAAAGAGACGAGGAAGGGTGCCCACCGGGTCTGCTACCAGCTGCACATCTACGGCGCGGAGAACCAGCTCCGCTTCTTGGATGAGGTTGGTGTGCACGGCGAGCGGTCAAAGCATGCCGATCGGTGCACCGCCGCGCTTCGGGGGCTCAAGGGCAACACCAACGTTGACACGGTTCCCCCAGAGGTGTGGGACCGCGTCCGTGGCGCGCTGGCCGAGAAGGACATGTCCCACCGGGCTTCCGAGCTTGGCAGCCAGTTCTGCGGCGGCACACTGTCGAAGCACGCGCCGAGCCGGGAGCGCCTTGGCAGGGTCGCCGCGATCCTTGACGACGCGCAGTTGGAGATGCTGGCCACGAACGACGTTTTCTGGGATGAGGTCGACTCGATCGAAACCCTGGGCGAGCAGCCGGTCTACGACGCCACCGTCGTGGGCACCCACAACTTCGTGGCAGATGGCATATCGGTCCACAACAGTATCGAGCAGGACGCGGACGTCGTGATCCTGCTTCACCGCGAGGACGCCTACGAACGCGAGTCGCCACGCGCCGGCGAGGCCGACCTCATCGTGGCCAAGCACCGCAACGGCCCGACCGCCACAGTCACGGTCGCCTTCCAGGGCCACTACAGCCGTTTCGTCGACATGGCACCCCACTGAGCCGAGCTGTGGCACCAGGCGAACTGGCCTGCCTTCCCGCCGGTTCGTCCCCCAGCGCATCTGGCCGTCCGTCACCGACGTCCTGCCAGCTCACACCGTCCAGGACACCATCGCGTTTCCCGCTGCCTCCAGTCGCTTCCGCAGGTCAGCGACCGGCGCCTGCAGCATGGCGATCTGCTCCACCTACGCCGCGATTAGCGTGTCCGGCGGAGGGGATGCCCTTCACCAGCCTGACCGCAGGGGTGCTCTAGGCGTCGCGTATGCGTAGTAGTAGGCCGCCGGCCAGCAACGCCACGGCGGCCCACCCGGCGGTCACTCCGAGGCCGGCCCAGGGGCTGATGGGCAGGCTATGGAGATCGGTGGTGGCCTGGATGGCGAG
>JAOPYI010000269.1 GCA_025964675.1 Sphaerisporangium sp.
ACCGGCCTGCGTACCCGGCTGGAGGAGGCGTTGCTCTATCCCGGCGACGTCGACCCCCACGAAACCATCCACGAGGCGTTGTCGGTCACCGATCGGCTGGAGGCGATCGTCGATGACTTGCTGGTGCTGGCTCGCCTGCGCTCCGGCGACCCGGCGGCGCACGAGCCGGTCGACCTCGGTGCGCTGGTCACCGAGGAAGCGGCAGCCCAGGCGGGTGGCGTGCCGGTGCACGTCCACGCCGACGGCGATGTGAAGATCCAAGGCAACCGCATCCAGCTGATCCGGGTCATCGACAACCTCCTGGCCAACGCTCGGCGGCACGCCGGCACCAGAGTCGAGATCACAGCCGAGCGTGCGGACGGCCAGGCCGTGGTCACGGTGACCGACGACGGTGACGGCATCGCGCCACAGGACCGCGAACGCGTCTTCGAGCGCTTCGTCCGCCTGGACGACGGACGGCGCCGCGAACCCGGAGGCAGCGGGCTCGGCCTGGCCATCTCCCGTGACATCGCCCACGCCCACCACGGAACCCTGCGGATCGAAGACGCGCCGCGAGGTGCGCGGTTCGTACTTCGGCTGCCGCTGATGGACACGATCGGGCATCTGTCTATCCGCGAGGGTGTACTTCACTTCGTCGCCGACGACAGGCCCACAACATAGTCTTCGGGCTTGCCGGAGGGATGACCTGTGGCCCCGGGCGGCGATCGCCCGGGGCCACAGGTGCTGTCTCAGCTTCCGTAGACCTCCATCTCGAAGAGGGAGTAGCCCCAGACGGTGGCGCGCTGGGTGCCGTAGAGGCGGACGTAGCGGGCGCTGGCGGCGGTGAAGGTGATGTCGTCGGTACCGCCGTCGGATGTCGTGGTGGTGTAGGCGGTTGTCCAGGTGGTGCCGTTGGTCGAGGTTTCTATGCGGTAGGCCTTGCCGTAGGCGGCTTCCCATTGGAGTTTGACCCGGTTGACCGATCGTGTGGCGCCGAGGTCGACGGAGATCCATTGGGGGTCGGAGAAGGCCGAGGACCAGCGGGTCGTGGTGTTGCCGTCCACGACGTTGGCGGGGGGGAAGGCGGCGTTCTCGGTGGAGGAGGCGGTGACCGGACGCCCAGCCGACAGCAGCCCGGTAGTGGGAGTGGGAGTCGGCGTGACGGTAGGCGTAGGCGTGGGTGTCGGCGTGGGTCCCTTGGTCAGGGTGAACTCGTCGAGGTCGAACAGCGACCCCGCGCCTCCGGTGAAGGCCAGGTACAGCGGGCCGCTGCCGGTCCCGGTCAGTGTGGTGGAGACGGACTGGAAGTTCTCCCAGCCGCCGGTCACCGGCACGGTCACCGATCCGAGGAGCGTGCCCGTGGCCGAGCCGGTCCGCACCTGGATGGTGCCGCCGACGCCCGCCGAGGCGATCCGCGCCGAGAAGCCCGTGGCCCCGGCCGTGTCGACCCCGGAGAAGCCGAGCCAGTCGCCGTTCTCGATGTAGCCGACCGCCTTGCCGCCGCGCGCGGCCGCCTTGTCCACCACCTGGGTGCCGAACTGCGACGAGAAGTTCTCCGCCTGTAGCGCGGTAGACGGCGGCGGCCCGGAGCAGTTGGCGGTGACGACGCCCGCCGCGTACCGGATCCCGCCGAGCAGGTGGGCGCGGAACGCCGGTTCGGCGTACGACTCCTGCGTGTGGCCGAGCCCGGTGTACCAGGAGCGGCCGCCCCGGTAGGTCTGGCACCAGGCGATGGGATGGTCGGCGCCCATCGACCCGCCGGTGTACGTCGACTCGTCTAGCCGGGCGAGCACGTGGGCGACGTCGCGCGGGTTGGTGCGGTAGTTGTACAGCTCGTCGGTCCGCACCCAGGCGGCGGGGAGGTGCGCCGTCGAGGGATGCGTGGCGTCCTCCACCCGGACGGTGACCTGCTGGATGGCGGGGTGGGAGGCGAAGTACGCGCCGACGAGCCCGCCGTACCACGGCCAGTCGTACTCGGTGTCGGCGGCGGCGTGGACGCCCACGTAGCCTCCTCCCGCGGCGATGTAGGACTCGAACGCCGCCTGCTGGGTGGCGTCGAGCACGTCCCCGGTGGTGCTGAGGAAGATCACGGCCTTGTACTGTGCCAGGTTGGCGGTGGTGAACGCGGCGGCGTCCTCGGTGGCGTCGACGGTGAAGTTGTTCGCCGCGCCCAGCTCGCGCACGGTGGTGATGCCGACGGGGATCGAGTCGTGCCGGAACCCGGCCGTCTTGGAGAACACGAGGACCTTGTAGGCCGGATCGGCCGCCAGAGCGCTCGGCGCCCCGAGCCCGACGACGGCCACTACAAGGGCCGCCATCAGGGCGATGAGGAGCTTAGACACCGTAGACCTCCATTTCCCAGAGGGAGTAGCCGTAGGCGGTGGCGCGTTGCGTGCCGTACATGCGTACGTAGCGGGCGGTGACGGCCGTGAAGGTCAGGTCGTCGGTGCCGCCGTCCGATGTGGTGGTGGTGTAGGCGGGTGTCCAGGTGGTGCCGTCGGTGGAGGTCTCGATGCGGTACCCCTTGCCGTACGCGGCCTCCCAGGTGAGCTTGACCCGGTTGACGGAGCGGTTGGCCCCGAGGTCGATGTTGATCCACTGGGGGTCGGAGAAAGCCGAGGACCAGCGGGTGCCGGCGTTGCCGTCCACCACGTTGGCGGCGGCGGTGCCGGCGTTCTCCACCGAGGAGGCCGTGACCGGGCGCCCCGCCGACAGCAGCCCCGAGGCCGGCGGCGGGGTGGTCGTCTGGGTGAAGGTGAAGTCGTCGAGGTCGAACAGCGCGCCCGCGCCGCCGGTGAACACCAGGTAGAGCTTGGTCGTGCCCGACGGGGCTCCGGACAGCGGAGCCGTGACGTTGGCGAAGGTCTCCCAGCCGCCGGTCACGGGGACGGTCGCGGTGCCGAGCAGCGTGCCGGTGGGGGAGCCCGCCCTGACCTGGATGGACCCGCCGACCCCGCCCGAGCTGATCCGGGCGCTGAACGCCGGGATGCCCGCCAGGACGTACGGGTCGAACTCGATCCAGTCGCCGTTCTCGATGTTGCCGACGGTCTTGGCGCCGTGGGCGGTCGCCTTGTCGAACAGCGCGATCCCCTGCGAGGTCGTGAAGTGCTCGGCCTGCCGGGTCCTCGGCTGCATGACGATCTGGGTGTGGGTCGTCAGGCCGCCCGCGTCGGTGTACTCGGCGTCCATGACGCCGAACAGGTTGGCGGCGCCGTCGTGCTCGCCGTTGAGCGGGGTCTGGATCGTGCCGGTGCAGCCGGTCGCCGTGGACAGCGGGTGACCGTGGTCGTCATGGCCCAGGATGTAGGTCATCTTGACCCGCGAGCAGTCGATCGTCGCGTCCTCGGGGTCGGTCGCGGTGATCCTGTACGGCACGCTGTCACCGAACGAGAAGACCTGGCCGTTGAGGGGGAGCGGGATGCTGACCGATGGCGCGGTGTTCCCGACGGTCACGGTGACGTTGGCCGTGGCGGTCTTGCCCGTGCTGTCCCTCACGGTCAGCGTGGCGATGTAGGTGCCGTTGGCGGTGTAGGTGTGGCTCGGGTTGGCCGCCGTCGAGGTGCCGCCGTCGCCGAATGCCCAGGAGAACGTGATGGCGTCGCCGTCGGGGTCGGACGAGCCGGCCGAGGAGAACGACACCGCGAGCGGTGTCTTTCCGGTGAGAGGTGTGGCCGACGCCGAGGCCAGAGGCGCTCGCCCGCCGGTGCCGCCGCCGATGTACTCGATCCGGTAGAGCGCGGAGTCGGCGTTGCCGTTGAACCAGCCGGTGCCGTAGTCGAGCACGTACAGCGCGCCGTCGGGCCCGAAGGCCATGTCCATCACCAGCTTGCCCGACCACGGGAACGGGCTGATCGTCCCGCGGCTGCCGTCGGCGTTGACCGTGATGTCCTTGATCCACTGGCGCTGTAGCTCACCGGCGAGGAAGTGGCCGTCGAGCGACTGGGGGAACTTGACCGGCGAGCTGATCGCGGTGTTGTAGCGGTACACCACGCCGCCCATCGGCGACTCGGCCCCGCAGCCGAACTCCGGCAGGTTGCAGCCGTCGTAGCTGATCCACGCGGCCTTGGCCGGCGGGAGCTTGGTCTGCCCGGTGTTGTTGCGCGAGCTGTTGGTGGGGCCGCCCGCGCAGTCGTACTTGGCGCCGATCGCCCCGGTGGCGTAGTCGTAGTGCGCGTAGGTGTCGGCGGGGGTGTTGTTACCGGTGCAGTACGGCCAGCCGAAGAAGCCCGGCCCGGTGATGCGGTCGAACTCGACCTGCCCGCCCGGCCCGCGCGCCCCCGCGGCGCCGGCGTCGGGGCCGTAGTCGCCGAGGTAGACCACGCCAGTGGCCTTGTCGACGCTCATCCTGAACGGGTTGCGGAAGCCCATCGCGTAGATCTCGGGTCTGGTGCCCGCCGTGCCCGGGGCGAACATGTTGCCCGCGGGGATGGAGTACGAGCCGTCGGCGTTCACCTTGATCCGCAGCACCTTGCCACGCAGGTCGTTGGTGTTGGCGGCGCCGCGCTGCGCGTCGAGGGCCGGGTTGCGGGTGGGCCGGTCGTCCATCGGGGCGTAGCCGTCGTTGAAGCCGGGCTCGGTGTCGTCGCCCGTGGTGAGGTAGAGGTTGCCGGCGGCGTCGAAGTCGATGTCGCCTCCGACGTGGCAGCAGAAGCCCCGGCTGGTCTTCACCTCGAGGACGGACTTCTCGCTCGCGGTGTCGAGCGTGTTGTCGGCGTTCAGCTTGAAGCGCGACAGCCGGTTGACCCCGTCGAAGCGGGCGAAGTCGGCCGCGGTCCCGTCCAGCGGGGCGCCGTTCGGCGGGGTGTTCAGCGGCGGGGCGTAGTACAGGTAGATGAACCGGTTGGAGGCGAAGCCGGGGTCGACGCCGACGCCCTGCAGGCCCTCCTCGTCGTTGAAGTACACCGAGAGCTTGCCCGAGACCTTGGTGTTCCCGGCGGCGTCGGTGACACGGAGCGTGCCGTCGCGGGCGGTGTGCACGACGGTGCGGTCGGGCAGCACGGCCATGGACATGGGCTCGCCCACCTCGGCGACACCCTTGGCCAGGGTGACCTGCTGGAACTGGGCCGGGTCGACCGGCGCGGCGAGCGCCGGTAGCGGTTGCACGAGCAGGGCCAGTGCCACGAGCGTGGCACCGGCCCATCGGCGGATCGATGGCATGGCGGCATCCAGGGGGGTGGGGGGTGACCGGGGTCCCGCCGGCGCGGGACCCCGGTGGCGCTCACTGGTAGACGCGGACGTAGTGGACGGGCATCTTCTGCGGGAAGACGGCTGTCGGCCGCCACGGCGGGGACGACGTGAAGCAGGATGTGATCAGGATGATCGCGGCGGCGACGAGCAAACCCGATACCGGCCTGGGCTGCGGGAAGAACGCACGGCGTCTCCTCGTGATGCAGGGGTGGTTCGGGGAGCGCTCCCGGAGATCGAGCGTGCGCTCTTCTGTAAGGAACTGTCAAGGGCCCAATTAACCGGGAGGAAACGTTGCGCACATTCGTTTGCAACCTGTGATGCGATGCCGAGAGCGCTCTCAAAGTGCTCTGACTATATGAATCAAGGCCCTCTGATCTGCGAAAACACTGAGAGAACGCAGAGAGCGCTCCCTGGGCAAGGGCCGGATCGCACGGTCAGGTCACGACGATCGTTACCCGCCGACCCGTTGACACGAGGGTCGAAGCCGAAAGACCCTTCACAGGGAGCGCTCCCTCCATGATCGTTAATAGCCCCCCAGGGAGGGTCTATGGGCAAGCTTCGCCCCGGGATGGTCACCCCGCTGCTCGCCGCCATACTGGCTGTCAGCGTGACGGCCTGCGGTGGCAGTGGCGGCGGTACGGGCACAGGCGCCTCGTCCGGCGCTTCTCAGCCCGCCGAGAAGATCAAATTGACTGTCGCGCTGTTCAGCGACTTCCACTTCGCGCCGCTGTACGAAGAGTTCAAGAAGACGCACCCGAATGTCGAGATCGTCGAGCGCCGGGCGCAGTTCAACGACCACCACACCAACCTCACCACGCAGCTGGCCACGGGGGCGGGCGCTGCCGACGTCGAGGCGGTCGAAGCGGGTTACATCGCGACCTTCACCCCGCTGGCCGACAAGTTCTACAACCTCACCGACTACGGCCTCGGCAAGCGCCAGAGCGACTACCTCGACTGGAAGTGGAAGCAGGGCCTGTCCACCGACGGCACCAAGCTTCTCGGCCTCGGCACCGACATCGGCGGGCTCGCCATGTGCTACCGCACCGACCTGTTCAAGAAGGCGGGCCTGCCCACCGGCCGCGACGAGGTTTCCAAGCTCTGGCCCACCTGGGAGGCCTACCTCGAGGCGGGCAAGAAGTTCATCGCCGCCAAGGTGCCCGGCGCCAAGTGGTTCGACGGACCCGGTGAGAACTTCCGCGCCATGGTCGACCAGGCCCCCGTCGGGTTCTACGACGACCAGAACACTCTCATCGCCGGCACCAACCCCGACGTGAAGAAGGCGTTCGACCTGTCGGCTCAGATGATCCAGGCCGACGAGTCGGCCAAGCTCAACGCCTTCAGCCCTCCGTGGAACACCGGCCTCACCAAGGGCTCGTTCGCCACCATCATCTGCCCGTCGTGGAAGACCGGCAGCATCAAGGACGCCGCTCCCACCACGGCCGGCAAGTGGGACGTGGCCGCGGTGCCCGGCGGTGGTGGCGGCAACCAGGGCGGTACCCACCTGATGGCCCCCAAGCAGGGTAAGCACCCCAAGGAGGCCGCTGAGCTGATCGACCTGCTGACCAACAAGGACACCCAGCTCAAGCTCTTCACCGACGCGGGGGCCCTACCCTCCATCCCCGCGCTCTACGACGACCCGACCATCACCGGGTACGTCAACTCGTTCTTCAGCGACGCCCCAACGGGCAAGATCTTCACCGACGCCGCCAAGGCGCTCAAGCCGCAGCACGTGGGCCCGAAGGCAGGCGACGTCCTCACGGCGTTCGGCAACGCCCTCCAGCGCATCGAGCAGGGCAAGCAGACTCCTGACGCGTCGTGGACGCAGGCGCTCAAGGATCTCGACAGGATCAAGTAGCCGCCGGAGGTGGCCGGCCCGGTACCAGCGGGCCGGCCACGCCCCTGCCATATCCGTCGGCCTGCCGAAAGGAGCTGCCATGGCCACCCGTGCCCCAGACAACCTGGCGGCGATCCCGCCCCATCCGCCGGTGCGGCCCGGCCCTGGGGTGCACCGGCGCCACCTGGCGCACCGGCTCGACGTCAAGGCTTCGCCATACGCCTACGTCGCCCCGTTCTTCCTGCTTTTCTGCGCGTTCGGGCTGTTCCCCCTGCTGTACACCGCCTGGGTCAGCCTGCACGACTGGACGCTGCTGTCCGATGTCCACAAGTTCATCGGCCTGGACAACTTCGTCACGCTGCTCTCCGATGACTACTTCTGGAACGCCACCTTCAACACGCTGTCCATCGGACTGGTGTCGACGGTGCCGCAGCTGCTGCTGGCCATCTGGCTGGCCCACCTTCTGAACCGCCCGCTGCGGGCCCAGACGCTGTTCCGGGTCACGCTGCTGCTGCCGAACGTGACCAGCGTGGTGGCCGTCGTCGTCATCTTCAGCCAGCTCTTCGGCCGCGACTACGGCCTGATCAACTGGATGCTGTCGTGGTTCGGCGCCGGCGCCATCGACTGGAACGCCGGGACCGCGACCTCCCACGTCGCCATCTCCGTCATGATCATGTGGCGCTGGACCGGCTACAACACTCTGATCTTCCTCGCGGCGATGCAGGCCGTGCCGCGTGAGCTGTACGAGGCGGCGACCATCGACGGCGCGACCGGGTTCACCCAGCTCCGGAAGATCACCGTCCCGATGATCCGGCCCACGATCGTCTTCGTGGTCATCACCTCCACGATCGGCGCCATGCAGATCCTCGCCGAGCCGCTGCTGTTCGGCACGTACAGCATCACCGGAGGCCCGGACCGGCAGTACCAGACGCTGTCGCTGTTCATCTACGAGAACTTCACCAAGCTGGACTTCGGCTACGCCTCGGCCGTCTCCTGGATGATGTTCCTCTTCATCGTCGTCATCGCGGGCGTCAACTTCCTGCTGACCCGCCGGTCGAGAGGGAGCCTGTAGTGAAACCGCGTCTCGGAACGAGCACGGCCCGCACGCTCACCTACCTCACCCTGCTGGCGGTGGCGTTCTTCTCCGCCCTCCCGCTGTACTACAGCGTGGTTGTCGCGTCCCGCGACAACTCGGCGCTGGCCGACGTCCCGCCTCCGCTCATCCCCGGCGGCAACCTCTTCGCCAACGTGGCCCGGGTCTTCGACACCGTGCCGTTCGCCCTCGCGCTGCTGAACTCCGTCCTGGTCTCCGGCGCCATCGCGATCTCGGTGATGTTCTTCTCCACCCTCGCCGGGTTCGCCTTCGCCAAGCTGCGCTTTCGCGGCAGCAAGGCGCTGCTGGTGCTCACAGTGGCGACCATGATGGTGCCGACCCAGCTCGGCATCATCCCGCTCTACCTGCTCATGGTGAAGCTGCAGTGGACAGGATCCCTGTACGCGCTGGTCGTCCCGGCGCTGACCAACGCCTTCGGCGTCTTCTTCATGACGCAGTACCTGTCGCGCGCGCTGCCGACCGAGCTGCTGGAGGCGGGCCGGGTAGACGGCTGCAGCACCTGGGGGCTGTTCTGGCACGTGGTCCTCCCGGCCGCGCGCCCGGCGGCGGCCGTCCTCGGCATGCTGACCTTCATGTCCGCCTGGAACGACTACTTCTGGCCGCTGGTCGTGCTGACCCCGGAGAACCCCACCGTGCAGGTGGCGCTGTCCACACTGGCCGCCGGATACGTCAGCGACTACGCGCTCAGCCTGGCCGGCACCGCACTCGGCACCCTGCCGCTGGTCATCGTGTTCGCCCTGCTCGGCAAGCAGGTCATCGGAGGAATCATGCAAGGAGCTGTGAAGGGATGACCATGACCGTCACCACTCGGGGGACCCTGCCTTCATATCTGACGGAGGGACGGGCGGTCTTCCCCGAAGGCTTCATATGGGGCGCCGCCACGGCGTCCTACCAGATCGAGGGGGCGGCCAGGGACGGAGGCCGCGGCCCCTCGGTCTGGGACACCTTCTCGCGCACGCCTGGCAAGGTCGCCTTCGGGCACACCGGTGACGTGGCCTGCGACCACTACTACCGCTACGCGGACGACGTACGGCTGATGACCGACCTCGGCCTCGGCGCGTACCGGTTCTCTGTCTCCTGGCCGCGCGTGCAGCCGGACGGGGCCGGGCCGATCAACACCCGCGGCCTCGACTTCTACGACCGGCTCGTCGACGAGCTGGGCGCCGCCGGCATCACGCCGTACGTCACGCTCTACCACTGGGACCTGCCCCAGGCGCTGGAGGACCGGGGCGGCTGGACCTCCAGGGACACCGCGTACCGGCTCGCGGAGTACGCCGAGGCCGTCCACGCGCGCCTGGGGGACCGGGTGCGGCACTGGACCACGCTGAACGAGCCCTGGGTGCAGGCCTTCCTCGGCTACGGCTCCGGCGTGCACGCGCCGGGACGAAAGGACGCGGGCTCTGCCCTGCTCGCCGCGCACCACTTCGTGCTCGGCCACGGCCTGGCCACCCAGGTGCTCCGCTCGGCGGGCGCCGAGGAGATCATGCTGGTGATCAACTCATCTCCGGTGGTGACCCCCGCCCAGGGCAACGACCCGTCCGCCAAGATCTCCGAGGCCGACGCGGAGGCGGTGAACCGGGTCGACTGCCTGCTCAACCGCCAGATCCTCGACCCCGTGCTGCGCGGAAGCTACCCAGCCGAGGTGCTGAAGATCGTGGAGCGGCACATCGGGCTTGACCACATCCACGACGACGACCTGGCGAACATCCACCAGCGGACCGACGTCATCGGCGTCAATTACTACAACCCCTGTGTCGTACAGTCGAGCCCGGGAGAGCCGGCCAACCCGGCGTGGCCCGGCAGCGAGGACATCCTGTTCCCGGTACTCGACGCCCCGAAGACCGTCATGGACTGGCCGATCGTCCCGACGGGACTGTCCCGCCTGCTCCTGCGGCTGTCCCACGACTACCCCGAGGTCGGCCTGATGGTCACCGAGAACGGCGCCGCCTTCGACGACGTCGTCACCAAGGGCGACTCGGGGGACCGCGTCCACGACGCCGACCGCACCGCCTACCTCGACGCGCACCTGCGGGCCGTGCACGCCGCCATCGAGGGGGGCGCGGACCTGCGGGGCTACCTGGTGTGGTCGCTGCTGGACAACTTCGAGTGGGCCGAGGGCTACTACCGCAGGTTCGGCATCGTCCACGTCGACTTCGCCACCCAGCGGCGGCTGCTCAAGGACAGCGCGATGTGGTATCGCGACGTCATCAGGGAGAATGGACTGGCATGAAACGGCCCACCTTGGAGGCGGTCGCCGCCCGGGCGGGGGTGTCGAAGTCCAGCGTGTCCCGGGTGGTCAACGGCGAGACCACGGTCAGTGCGCACATCCGTGACCTGGTGGTTAAGGCCGTGCGCGAGCTCGGCTACGTCCCCAACGGGGCCGCACGGAGCCTCGCGACCCAGCGCACCAACGCTGTGGCCGTGATCGTCTCCGACCCCCCCAAAGGGCTGGTCTCCGACGACCCGATGTTCTCCACGGTGGTCCGCACGGTGAGCCGCGAACTGGAGATGGCGGGCAAGCAGGTGACGCTCATGCTCGCCGGGTCCCATGAGAGCCAGCTGCGGGTGGAGCAGTTCGTGGCGGCCGGGCACGTCGCCGGGGTGATGCTCGTGTCCATGCACGGCGCAGACCCCCTGCCGGGGTCGCTGGCCCGGATGGGATTGCCCATGGTGTCGTTCGGCCGGTCCGCCCCCGGGGTGCCGTACGTCGACAACGACAACGTCGGCGGGGCGGCCGTGGCGGTCAAGCACCTGCTGGACCGGGGACGGCGGCGGATCGCCACGATCACCGGCCCGCTCGACATGATCGCCTCGCAGGACCGGCTCACGGGGTACCGGGAGACGTTGCGGGACACCGGGCGCCGGTCCATCGTCGCGATCGGCGACTTCACCCGGATCTCCGGCACCGAGGGCATGCGGCAGCTCCTGGACGACGACCCCGCCCTGGACGCCGTCTTCGCCGCCAACGACCTCATGGCCATCGGCGCCCTGCGGGCCCTGCGTGAGGCGGGCCGCATGGTGCCCGACGACGTGGCGGTGGTGGGCTTCGACGACATCGAGGCCGCCCTCTACACCACACCCCCGCTGACGACTGTCCGAAGTCCCATGGGGGATCAGGCCGCGGCCACCGCGAGGCTGCTGCTCGGCCTGTTCGAAGACGCGCCCGGCCACCCGGTCATCATGCCGAACCAGCTGGTGATCAGGGAGTCGACGTAATCCATATCGTGGAGGTCACTGGAATGAGACGACCGACTCTCGAGGCCGTGGCGGCACGGGCGGGGGTCTCCCGCGCCACGGTGTCCCGGGTGGTCAACGGGGGCACGACCGTCACCGCGGAGCTGCGCGACGCGGTGATGCGCGCCGTCGACGAGATGGGCTACGTCCCGAACCTCGCAGCGCGGAGCCTGGTCACCCAGCGGACCGACTCCATCGCCCTGGTGGTCTCCGAGCCGCCGACCAGGGTCTTCTCCGACGACCCGATGTTCTCCACGGTGATCCGCTCCGCCAGCGCGGAGCTGGAGGCCGCCGACAAGCAGGTCATACTCATGCTCGCCGGGACCCGGACGAGCCACGCCCGGGTGGAGCGCTACCTCACGAGCGGGCACGTCGACGGCGTCATGCTGATCTCGATGCACGGCGCCGACCCGCTTCCCGCGGCGATCACGCGCATGCGCGTCCCCGTGGTCTCGTACGGCCGGCCGGCCGTCAACGTCAACCTGCCTTACGTCGACAACGACAACGTGGGCGGCGCCGAGGCGGCCGTGCGGCACCTGCTCGACCGGGGATGCCGGCGGATCGCCACGATCGCCGGGCCGCCCGACATGATAGGCGGCCAGGACCGGCTGGCCGGGTACCGCAGGGTCCTGCAGGGCTCCGACAGGCGCTCGATCGTCGCGATCGGGGACTTCACCCGCGAGTCCGGTGCCATCGCCATGCGGCAGCTCCTGGAGGACGACCCTGGACTCGACGCCGTCTTCATCGCCAACGACCTGATGGCGGTCGGGGCGCTCCAGGCGCTGCGGCAGGCGGGCCGCAGGGTGCCCGACGACGTGGCGGTGGTGGGCTTCGACGACATCGAGGCCGCTCGCTACACCGAGCCCCCTCTGACGACGGTCCGCCAGCCCTTCCGCGAGCAGGCGGCGGCCATGGTGCGGCTGCTGCTCGGCCTCCTCGAGGGCGGCCCGGCGGATCCCGTGGTCCTGCCCACCGAGCTGATCATCCGCGAGTCCGCCTGAACGAGCGCCGTGGTGCGGGGTGATCGGGTGTGTTCGGCGCGCAAGGGGTTCGACCCGATCAAGGGGGCGCCGACCACGCCCCGGGCTTTTAGGCGAGGCGTACCCGTGATGGCTTGTACCGGTTCATCGAGGGATTGCACGACACGCTCGTGGTGGGGCAACCACATCTTCTCGGACGACGCCGACCCCGCCGAAACCGAACAGTCCCGGCAGCACCGGCTCGCCGAACTGTTCGCCTGGGCACTACCACGCACCACACGGAAAAGGACGGCGGTGCGGCGGCCGCCCGAGCCACCAGATAGCGGCCGCCGTCCTTTCCGTACCCTTCGACATGGCGGGAAGTCTGCCATTCATTCCCCTGGCAGACCGGCTGTGAATCCCGCGGAACCGTCAATGTGCGAGCAAATGCACAGCCCTTGAGAAAGGGAATCGAAATGAAGAACTCGGCCAAGTCCGCGAATCGGTCGACCATGATTGTCCACGCTCCCGTCTCCGGTACCATCGGTAAGGGCGGCTACAGGACGAGCACCCGGGCACCACCTGGGACTGAATGAGGATGCGTGACGATGCTGGTCGAGTTGACGATGCACCGCACCACCACGTCACAACCATCCGCCAATTCACCGATCGACGGCATCCGGATATTGGCACTTTTGCCCGAAGAATGGCGTAAAGACCTAAAACGGGCCAATAAGGACATAGTCATCCGAGTCGACACCGCCGATGACACGACCAGCGCCCAGATCGAGGCCACGGTGACCGAGGTCCTCTCCGATCCGGCCATCAGCCACTGGGAGCTCCGGGCCTGCCACACCCTGAACACCGGCCCCTCGGCCGAAGACGCTTCGTGATCATCCCCGTTTGAGTCCGGGGAGATAGTCGGCACCGAAGCCCTGGCGAAGCCCGGCGCGAGCGCCACCGTGCGGGGCACCCGGCATCGACCACGGCAAGGAAGAGGCGGTCGCCGGAAGCCCGCAGGCGGGCCCGTCACGGGTGCGGTCACCCGAAGTCGTCGGCAAGGGCCGGGACACGAGCAATCGTGTCCCGGCCCTTGCCATGCCACTGACCAGCCTCGATGGACGGCGGCACGTACCGCGTATTGACAAAGAAACTTTACAGTCATAGCGTCCACGACGTCTGCGCCGCCCCCCCACCCTCCTGTGAGCCCGGTTCCGATGCTCCAGGCGGGCCATGCACGACGAAGTCCGCCACGTACCGCCACAGCGGCGCGTACCGCGGTAAGAGGAGGTTTCCGTGACTCTGGGCCACGACGACAACGGCGTGATCCATCCCCCGCCCCCCCGAGGCCGGCGGTTCACGCGGCTCAGGTCCCTCCTGGCGGTGACGGCAGCGATGGGCCTCGCGCTGATGGCGGCGCCCGGCGCCGACGCGGCGGCCCCGCCCTCGACGGTGGTGAGCGCCAAGACCGCCGCCAGTGCCGTGGCGGCGGCGCCGCCCACCGGCTGGACCACCGTGGTGAGCAGGAACAGCGGCAAGTGCGTGGACGCCCGCGCCGCCGCCTCGGCCAACGGCACCGCCGTGCAGCAGTACGCGTGCAACGGCAGCGGCGCCCAGCTCTGGCAGCTTCAGGCGACCAGCGGCGGCTACTACCGCGTCAACACCAACCTCAACGCCGCCCAGGCCTGGGATGTCACGAACGTCTCCACCGCCGACAGCGCCCTGATCCAGCTGTGGAACTACACCGGCGGCAACAACCAGCAGTGGCAGCCGGTGGAGGAGACGGGAGGCTCGTTCCACTTCGTCAACCGCAACAGTGGGAAGTGCCTGGACGTGCCCGCGGCCTCGACCGCCGACAGCGTCCAGCTCCAGCAGTACGCGTGCAACGGAACGGCGGCACAATCCTTCACCATGGGAACGACGACCCCGCCGCCCGGCGGCGGCCCTGACCTCGGCCCGAACGTCAGCGTCTTCGACCCGTCGATGTCCGCCTCGGCCATCCAGAGCAAGCTGAACTCGGTGTTCAGCCAGCAGGAGACCAATCAGTTCGGTGCCGGCCGCTTCGCGCTGCTGTTCAAGCCGGGCACCTACAACGTCGACGTCAACGTGGGCTTCTACACGCAGGTGCTCGGTCTCGGCCTGTCGCCGGACAACGTCACGATCAACGGCGGCGTGCACGTCGAGGCCGACTGGTTCCAGGGCAACGCCACCCAGAACTTCTGGCGCGGCGCCGAGAACCTCTCGGTCACCCCTCCCTCGGGCACGGACCGGTGGGCCGTCTCACAGGCCGCGCCGTACCGCCGCATGCACGTGCGCGGCAACCTCCAGCTCGATGACGGCGGGTGGTCGAGCGGCGGCTTCATCGCCGACTCCAAGATCGACGGGCAGGTTCGGTCGGGCTCGCAGCAGCAGTGGCTGTCGCGCAACGCCCAGTGGAGCAGCTGGACGGGCTCCAACTGGAACATGGTCTTCGTCGGCGCCGTCAACGCGCCCTCGAGCAGCTTCCCGAACCCGCCGTACACCACGGTCAACACGACGCCCGTCGTCCGCGAGAAGCCGTTCCTGTACGTCGACCAGGCCGGCGCCTACCAGGTCTTCGTGCCGGCGCTGCGGACCAACTCCCAGGGCACTACCTGGGCAGGCGGCGCGCCCGCAGGGTCGTCGATCCCGATCGGCCAGTTCTTCATCGCCAAGCCGGGCAACTCGGCCGCCGAAATCAACGCGGCGCTCACCCAGGGCAAGAACCTGCTGTTCACCCCGGGTGTCTACCACCTCAACGACACGATCAGGGTGAACCGCGCCGACACCGTGGTGCTCGGCCTCGGCCTGGCCACGCTGATCCCGGACAACGGCGTGACCGCCGTCTCGGTCGCCGACGTCGACGGGGTCAAGGTCGCCGGGCTGCTCATCGACGCCGGTACGACCAACTCGCCGTTGCTGATGCAGGTCGGGCCGTCCGGCTCCTCGCAGAGCCACGCCGCCAACCCGACCTCCCTGCACGACGTGTTCTTCCGGATCGGGGGCGCGGGGGTCGGCAAGGCCACGCAGAGCCTGGTGGTCAACAGCTCGAACGTCATCGGCGACCACATGTGGCTGTGGCGGGCCGACCACGGCAGTGGCGTCGGCTGGAACACCAACACCGCCGCCAACGGCCTGATCGTCAACGGCAACGACGTGACGATGTACGGCCTGTTCGTCGAGCACTACCAGCAGTACCAGACGATCTGGAACGGCAACGGCGGGCGGACGTACTTCTACCAGAACGAGCTCCCGTACGACCCGCCCAACCAGGCGGCGTGGATGAACGGCGGAACCCAGGGATACGCGGCGTACAAGGTGGGCAACTCGGTCACCACCCATGAGGCGTGGGGCCTCGGCAGCTACGCGTACTTCAACGTCAACCCGAGCGTGGTGGAGGCGCACTCCTTCGAGGTGCCGAACACCCCGGGCGTGAGGTTCCACAGCATGGTGACGGTGTCCCTGGGCGGCACCGGAACGATCAGCCATGTCATCAACAACACCGGAGGCCCGTCCAACTCCTCGACCAACGTCGCCAACCTGGTCAGCTACCCCTAGGAGACCCCCTCGCCCGGCCGCCTCGGCGGCCGCGGCCCCGTACGACGCCCCGGCGGCCCTCCACGGCCGACGGGGCCTCGTCGTTCCCGGACCCCTACAGAAGATCATGAAGAACGCGCTCCCCGGATCATCTCCGTTTCAGCGCCGTTCTTACGCGACGTGGATTTCAAGATCTTTTAGGTGACTCCGCCAGGGATTGATCTAGGAAAGCCGAGAAACCGCTCCCTGGAAAGTTTTTGGGTAACCCCAGCTCAGACGGGCCGATTTCCGTGCATAGGGATCTTCCGGGAGCGCTCCCTCAGGCGCACTCCTGGTTGCCGGATCATGTGCACTGCGTTTCCGGAGGGTTAATTAGGGCCTTGACAGGCATTGTCGGGCGAGAGCACTCTCTCGTTGAGAGAGCGCTCCCCGGAGCCCGCAGCAATGTGCGCACCCCCCACCCCCAGGAGACGCGATGCCGTCGTCCCCAAGTCCTCATCGCTACCGCCTGGCGCTTTTCTTCGCCTTGGCGGTCGCCCTGATCATGTCCTATCTGACGATCGTGCCCGCGATGGCGGCCGACACCCTGCTGTCCCAAGGCAAGCCGGTGACGGCCTCGTCGGCGGAGAACGTGGCGTTTCCCGCGTCCTCGGCCGTCGACGGCAACCTCGGCACCCGCTGGTCCAGCGGATTCGCCGACCCGCAGTGGATCCAGGTCGACCTGGGCGCCACCGCGACCGTCACCCAGGTGGTGCTGAACTGGGAGACGGCCTACGGCAAGGCCTTTGAGATCCAGACCTCGGCCAACGCCAGTACCTGGACCACGATCTACTCGACCACGACCGGCGCCGGGGGCAACCAGACCCTCGCCGTCAACGGATCCGGCCGGTACGTACGCCTGTACGGCACCCAGCGATCCACCCAGTACGGTTACTCGCTCTGGGAGTTCCAGGTCTTCGGCACCATCGGCACCCCCCCGCCGACCAGCCCCCCGCCCACCGACCCCGGTGGTGACAAGCTCCTGTCGTACAACAAGCCCGGCGTCGCCTCCACCTCCCAGAGCGACGGCAACTGCTACGAGTGCACGCCCGCCAGGGCTTTCGACCGCGACCCGGCCAGCCGCTGGGCCACCAGCTCCACCACCGGCTGGGTCGACCCCGGCTGGATCTACGTGGACCTCGGCGCCACCGCGCAGATCCACAAGGTCATCCTCCAGTGGGACCCCGCCTACGCCAAGGCCTACCAGATCCAGGTCTCACCGGACGCCACCAACTGGACGTCCATCTACTCGACGACCACCGGCACCGGGTTCAAGCAGACCCTCACCGTGAACGGCACCGGGCGCTACGTACGCATGTACGGTACGCAGCGGTCCTCGGCCTACGGCTACTCGCTGTGGGAGTTCCAGGTCTGGGGCACCGGCGGCGCCCCCATCACCCCGCCCCCGCTGCCGCCCGACCCCCGCAACCCCCCACAGCTGGTGTGGAGCGACGAGTTCAACAGCGCAGCCGGCACCAAACCGGACGGGTCGAAGTGGGTCGCCGACACCGGCACCGGCCAGAACGGTGAGCTCGAGTACTACACCAACAACAACAACGCCTCGATGGACGGAGCCGGCAACCTCGTGCTGGAGGCCCGCAACGAGGTGACCGCGGGAACGGCCTGCCCGGGCGGCCCCTGCCAGTACACCTCCGGGCGTATCAACACCGGCAACAAGTTCAGCTTCACCTACGGCCGCGTCGAGGCCAGGATCAAGGTGCCGAAGGGCAACGGCCTGTGGCCGGCGTTCTGGATGATGGGCGCCGACTTCCTCACCGGGCGGCCCTGGCCGTACAACGGCGAGGTCGACATCATGGAGATCCTCGGCAAGGACACCAAGACGGCCTACTCGACGATCCACGCGCCGGCCTACAACGGCGGCGGCGGTATCGGCGCGCCGTACCCCCTGCCCGGCGGTGCCGACTACTCCGACGGCTTCCACGTCTTCGCCGCCAACTGGAACAGCCAGGGCATCGTCTACACCCTCGACGGCCAGACGGTCTTCACCATCGACAAGGCCCAAGTCGAGGCGACGCGCGGCCCGTGGATCTACGACCACCCCTTCTACCTGATCCTCAACCTCGCCGTGGGCGGTGACTGGCCCGGTCCGCCGGACGCCTCAACCGGATTCCCGAAGCGGATGCTCGTCGACTACGTACGCGTCTACCAGTAGGCGCACGGGCCCCGGTACGGCCCCCACGGGCCGTACCGGGACCCTTCCAACAAGGAGACTCCCTCCACCCCGTTTCTCCTGGGGGCGAGGAGCGCGGCTCGCCGAATCCGCCGCCTCGCCCCTGGGGCACCACCAGCGAGAGGACCCGGCATGAGAGCAGCCTTCGCCAGAAGGATTCCGTCCTTCGCGCGCTCGGCCGCCCTCGCCGTGTCCCTGGCCACGGGATGCGCCGCCGCCGTGACGGTGCCGCGTCCCTCAGCGGCGCCGGCCGGTCAGGCCGCCGCCCCTTCTCCCGCGGCTTTCACGGCCGCGGGAGACTTCGGCCCCACCGACGTCGCCTGGGTCGAGCTGATGATCCCGATGGACCAGCTGGCATTGCGCATGCTGGCCCTGGTCCCGGGCAAGAGCTCCGACCCGGACTTGAAGCGGCTGGCCGCACGGGTCAGCATGGATCACAGGACCGAGCTGGGGAAGCTCCGCCAGCTCCTGCTGCGCTCGGGCGTGCCGGAGACCGACCCCCACCAGGGACACGACATGCCCGGCATGGTGACCCCCGGCGAGCTCCGCTCCATCGGCCGCACCTCCGGCGCAGCCTTCGACCGTCTCGTCACCGAACACCTCCGCGAGCACCTGAAGCAGTCGGTCGTGGTGTCCCAGGGCGAGCAACGCTCGGGCACCAACCCGGACACCAAAAGCCTTGCCGCCACCATGGAGAAGACCAGGTCGTCCCAGCTCACCGACCTGGACCGGCTGGGCGGCTGAGACCCCGGCGCCCGGCGGGCGGGGGTGGTCCACCCCCACCGTGCCGGCGAACCTGTCGTGTGCGGGGAGCGGAGGTCAGGGCGTGAAGACGGAGGACAGGCCGGGCCAGTGATCGGCCTTGCAGAGGACGGGGGGGCGGTCGATCGGGGCCGGCAGGGTGACCTCCTGTGATCCGCTCACCGGCGATCCGGTCCACACGTCGACCCACTCGCCGGCGGGTACGTACGCGCGCACGTCGGAGACGCCGGGGTCGACGACGGGCACCACCAGCAGGGCGTCGCCGAGCTGGTACTCCAGCGGGTGGCGCCAGATCTCAGGGTCGGCGGGGTGGTCGAAGAACAGGCCGCGCATCAGCGGCGGGCCGCCCGCCACCGCGACCCGCGCCTGCTCGGCCAGGTAGGGCACGAGCCGCTCCCGCAGGTGCGCGAACTTCCTGAACACCGGAAGGACCCGCTCGTCTCCCGTGCGAAGGGCTATGTTCCACGGGGTCCGGT
Organism: Sphaerisporangium sp.; assembly: GCA_025964675.1. Lineage (GTDB taxonomy): Bacteria > Actinomycetota > Actinomycetes > Streptosporangiales > Streptosporangiaceae > Sphaerisporangium. The sequence goes on from JAOPYI010000269.1 coordinate 19,331, forward strand.
CACGGGACGGCGAGCGGTGGTGGTTGAACTCCGAGTGGTACTGCATGATCGGCATGAACGCGGACGTGCCCGCCGCCCGCAGGTACAGCTCCGCGGAGGGGGTGTCGCCGGAGAACCCCGCCAGGTCCCAGCCCCAGTAGACGATCCCGCAGGCCGACGCGGTGATTCCGGCGATGACGGACGAGCGGTACGCCTCCCACGTCGAGTCCTCGTCGCCCGCCCAGAAAGCGCCATGCGGCTGCGACCCGGCGAACCCCGCCCGGCTGAACGTCACCGGCGCCTTGCCACACGAGCGCAGCAGGTCGCCGAACGCGCGCGCGTAGTGCACGGGGAACAACCCGTTGCCGCTCGCGCCCCGGCGGCCGTCGGCGTAGCGCAGGTCGTGGCCCCACGCGTGCTCGCCGCCGTCCGTCTTGAACCCGTCGACGCCGACCTCCTCGGCCAGGTAGCGCCGCTTGGCCGTCCACCAGTCGCGTACCTCGGCCGAGCTGAGGTCGGGCATGAGGGCGAGCGGGAACCACCAGCCTCTGTTCCGGTACGGCCGGCCGTCCGCCTCCCGCACCACCAGCCCCCGCTGGAGGGCCGTGGCGGCGTCGACCGCGGCCTGGCCGAAGGGATGGGGCCGCATCTTCATGAGAGGGATCTGCCAGAGCAGTACCTTGACGTCACGCGAGTGCAGCTCGTCCACCATGCCCTTCGGGTCCGGCCATGGCCCGTCGGCGGGGAACCGGTAGTCGGCCAGGCGGTGCGGCTCCTCGCCGGGCTCGTACTGCGCGCCCCGGAAGGCCGTGAACGTCGACTCGTCGCTCCACGCCTCGATGACCAGCGCTCCCACCGGGATGTCGAGGTCGCGGTGCCGGTCCATCTCGGCGAGCACCCGGTCCTGGGTGTTCCACTCGTTGCCGCTGGCCCAGAGCCGGAAAACCCACGGCGGCAGCTCGGTGGGCATGCCCACGTCGGCGAGAAAGGCGCCGAGGACCTTGACTGGCTCGCCGTCGTGGATCCGCAGCGTCAGCTCGGGGCTTTCCAGCTCCGCCTCGACCCGCAGGCGGCCCGGGGTCGACGCGCCGACGTCGTACCACGTGCGCGTCGAGGTGGCGACGTGGAGACCCCAGCTGGCCTCCGCGCCGATGACCATGGCGAATGGCATCGGCAGATAGGTGCGGCCGTGCCTGCCCTGTCCCTTGTACTGCTCGAACACGACCGCGTCCAGCTCGCGCCCGCGCTGGTCTACGGCGTCGTAGCGCTCGCCGAAGCCCACGACGTGCTCGCCCTCGGCCAGCGCGAGATCGAACCGCACCCGGCGCGTGCCCTCGCCGTCGGCCAGCCACTCGACGCTGCCCGGGACGACGTGGTCGGTGCCCTCGACGGTCAGCGTGCCGCCGCTGTGGCTCCATGCCGCCGCCGTCACCTCGTACCACCGGGTGGTACGGCCGCCGCCGTCCGTGGTGGCGCGGAAGCGGTAGGCGTAGCGGTGCCCCGCCCGGAGGGGCGGGGTGTGCGTCGCCCACGAGCCCGGCCCCCGGGCTGCTCGCGCCTGGGCGGCCGCGAGGTGACCGCCACCGGCGTCGGCGCCGTCGCCGGCCCGCACGGGAGCCAGGTTCAGCACGGCCGGCGGGCCGCCGTCGACGGTCCATTCGCACACCACCGACCGCACCGAAGGAGCCGCCCTGACCCGCAGCTCCACGGAGTCCCCGTCGACCGGACACGCCGGGACCCGCTGGTCCTCCGTCTTGGCGTAGGGGTGTCCCGACCCCGTGGGCCGATGCCGGATCATGGCTTGACTCCCAACTCGTCGGCGAGCATCAGGTACATCCCGTGCGACCAGAGCAGCGGGGTGGCGACCGGGCCCCAGCGCTCGACCCACTCCTCCCGCCGCTCCGGGGCGAGCAGGAGGGTGGAGACCTGCTCGGGCAGCTCCCCTTGGGCGTTCGCCTGCCCGGCCATCCATTCGAGGTAGCGCCCGGCCTCTCCGGTGCGGCCCGCGCGCGCGTGGTTCAGGCCGAGGAAGCCGGAGAGCAGGACCCAGCGGCCGCCGCCGTAGAAGGTGTCGGCGAGATAGCGGTGGACCCCGCCTTCGCGGGCGAGCCGGCGCTCGACCTCGGCGACCGTGGCCGCCGCCACCGGGTGGCCAGGCGGGTACAGCCCGAACGGGTGGACGCAGGCGAGCAGGCTCGCGTCCACCGCCTCCGTGCCGAGCCACTTCGTCAGGTGGCGCTGCCTGGTGTCCTTGGCTGGTGCGATTCCGGGGCCCTCGACCGGCGCGATGCCTTCGGCCTCGACCAGCGCGCCGATGCCCTGGACCGCCTCGGCGGCGGCCTCGGCCGAGGAGCTGTCGAGCACCCCGAGGGAGATCGCGGCGCGCAGACCCGCGTGGATCGCGCCGAGCGTCGACACGTGCCGCTGCTCGACGTGCTCCTCCCACCAGTCGTAGCACGGCCGGTCCCAGAAGGCGGTGAGGTAGCGCGTCGCGACCCGCACCGCCTGCTCCGCGCCGGGGACGTCGGCGCCGTGCCGCGCGACGTGCTCGGCGAGCGCCCACATCCAGGCGCCGTAACCGTCGAGCTGGTGGTCCCACCAGTCGTCCGTGCCGTCCTGGCCGTCCAAGGTGAAGCGGGTCGGGAGCATCTCGGCCGGGCTCACCGCCTCGCCGCGCGCCGCCCGCCCGGCGAGCGAGGCGACCTGCCCCGCCCGGGCGCCGACCACCCGGGCACTCCAGGCGTGGAACGCGGTCGGCCCGTCGGCCTGGCCGTTGCGGCTCATCCCTTCGGCGATGAAGGCGCCGTCGCGCAGCCATGAGTAGCCGCTGTAGGCGGAGAAGGCGGGACACGCCGGGTAGGCCCCCGAGGGCGACTGATGCGTGTTGATCACATCGATACTGCGCGAGACGAGCTGGGACAGCCCGGCTCGGGTCAGGTCGCGTCCTACACTCACTGGGTCAGATCTCCTGCTTGGTAGGTGTTGGGGCGGGCGCCTAGCGGAGCAGCTCGTCCACCTTGGCGGCCGCCGCGGCGAGGGCGTCCTTGACGGGCTCCCGTCCGGCGGCGGCGTTGCTCAGCTCCTTGGTCACCGCGTCCTGCATCTCCTGCTGGCGCTGGATGACGGGCGGCAACGCGATCGACTTGAGCGAGTCGAACACCGCCTGCCGGTTGGCCGGCTTCGGGTCCTTGAGGTAGCCGGCGAGCACCGACTGGTCGGAGACGGGCGGCAGCTCCCACGACGACGCGATCCTGGTCGTGGCCGCGATGCCGGAAGAGCTGAGGAAGCGGGCCCAGGCCCAGGCCTCCTTGCCGTGCCGAGTCGTCGCCGAGGCCGCGACCGCGTTGTGGAAGACGGCGCTGGCCTTGGTGGTGTCACCGGGTTCGACCACCACGTCCCAGCCGAACGGCACGTCCTTGAGCCCGGCGAACTGCCAGATGCCGTTGTGCCACATCGCGAGCTTGCCCGACTTGAACAGGTTGGTGTCGTAGTCGGCGGTCCCGCCGATCTCGGCCTCGGTCGGCATGGTCTTGCCGACCTTGTTCACCAGCCAGGTGGCCGCCTTCACGCCGGCCGGGCTGTCGAACGTGGCCTTCTTGCCGTCCGCCGACAGGAACTCTCCGCCCGCTTGCTTGAGCGTCTTGTAGAACTCGAAGAACTGCACCGGCTGGAAGTCGCCGTAAACCTTATTGCTCTTGTCGGTGAGCTTCTGGGCGGCGGCCTGCTCGTCGGCCCAGGTCCAGTCGGCCGTCGGCTCGGCCACCCCGGCCTTGTTGAACAGGTCCTTGTTGTAGATCAGGACGACCGTGGAGAAGGAGGCGGGCAGGGCGTACTGCTTGCCGTCGTGCTTGAACGCCGCCACCGACTCCTGCGCGTACACCGAGACGTCGCTGTCGTCCGCGACCGTGCCGAGGTCCAGCAGCGAGCCCGCGGCGGCGTAGGTGACGAAGTTCTCGTAGTTCAGCTCGAACGCGTCGGGCGCGGTGCCACCGGCGATGCTGGTCTGGAGCTTGGTGAAGTACTCGTCGTAGGGCGCGGTCTCGACCACCACGTCGACGCCGGGATGCTCCTTCTCGAAGGCCGCGACGATCGTGTCGAGATCTTTGACGTGGTCGGGCGCGGCGGAGAAGGTGAAGTAGCGCAGCGTCACCTTGCCCCCGGGTGTGCTGTCGGCGCCCTTGGTGGCCGAGCCCTGCGCGCAGCCGGTGGCGAGCAGGCCGGCGACCAAGGCCGTGGCCGCGGCCTTCGTGATTCTGGACATGTGTTTCTCCTGGGGGGTCTTACTTGAGGCCAGACTGGGCGACACTGGCGATGACGTGCTTCTGGGCGAAGACGTAGAGGATGAGGATCGGGACCACGCTGATCACCGAACCGGCCATGACGACGTTCCACTCGGTGGTGAACTGGCCGTGCAGCGAGGCCAGGCCGAGCGGGATGGTCATGAACTCCGGCGACCTGATGATCACCAGTGGCCAGAGGTAGCTGTTCCAGCTGGCCATGAACCCGAAGACGGCGAAGGTGGCGAGTGCGGGCCTGATCAGCGGCAGCACGACGTGGAAGAAGATGCGCAGGTGCCCGGCCCCGTCGAGCAGCGCCGCCTCGTCGAACTCGCGCGGCACCTGGGCGATGGCCTGCCGCAGCAGGAAGACGCCGAACGCCGAGGAGATGCTGGGGGCCAGGACCGCGAAGTACGTGTCGACGAGGTTGAAGGTGCGCATCTCGATGAACAGCGGCACGACCAGGACCTGCAGCGGCACCATCAACGTGGCCAGGTAGACCGCGAAGAGCGCGCCCCGGCCGGGGAAGGGCAGCCGGGCGAAGGCGTACGCCGCCATCGCGCTCGTGACGAGCTGCAGCAGGGTGGAGGCCACGCCGATCCAGGCGCTGTTGAGCAGGATCCGCCAGAACGGCAGCGCCTCCAGCAGCCGGCGGTAGGCGGAGAGCCCCGCGTTGTCGGGGGTGAAGTCCGGGGGTGTGCTGAGCAGGGCGCCGTCGGGGGTCACCGAGGTGACGACCGCCCACGCGAACGGGAACAGCATGACGAGCGCCCCGGCGAGCACCACCGCGTACCTCAGGTACCTAGCCATAGTGCACCCACCGCCGCTGCGCGCGGACCTGGAGCTGGGTCACGAGGAGGACGACGGCGAAGAGCAGCCAGGACAGCGCCGAGGCCGTGCCCGCCCTGCCGTACCTGAAGGTGAGGTCGTAGACCTGCTCGACCACGACCTGGGTGGCCCCTCCCGGCCCGCCTCGGGTCATGACGTGCACCTGGTCGAACACCTGGAAGCCGTTGATCAGCGAGATCACGACGACGAAGAACGTCGAGGGGGAGAGCAGGGGGAAGGTGACGTAGCGGAACCTCTTCAGGCCCGTCGCGCCGTCGACGCTGGCGGCGTCGTGGTACTCCTTCGGGATCGCCTGGAGCCCGGCCAGCAAAATGATCATGACGAAGCCGAGGTCCTTCCACGCCGAGGCCAGGATGATCGACGGCATCGCCCATGTGGGGTCGGTCCACCAGCCGGGCCCCTGGACGCCGAGCAACCCGAGTGCCCAGTTCACCATCCCTCCGGCGGGGTTCAGCAGCCACTTCCACATCAGCGCGACGACGACCCAGCTGGTGATGACGGGCAGGAAGTAGATCGCGCGGAACAGGTTCCGGCCCGCCATCGCCCGGTTCAGCAGCAGCGCGAGCCCGAGGCCGCCGGAGTAGACCAGCGGGAGGTAGCCGGCGATGAAGACCAGCGTGTGCAGGAACGCCGAGCGGGTGCCCTCGTCGCCGAGCAGCTCGGTGTAGTTGCCGAGCCCTGCCCACTCCATCGGGGTGATCAGGTTCCACTCGTGCAGGCTCGTCCAGAGCGAGGCGGCCATCGGCACGAGGGTGAACAGCGTGAGGGGGATGGCGCTCGGCAGCAGGAACAGCGCGACCGTGCCGGCGTAGCGCAGGCGCCGCCTCGGGGCGTGGCGGGCGTGCGTGGCGGGCGCCTCGGGCGGGGCGGCGGTCATGGTCATGTGGTCGCCCCGATCAGGCGGGCACGGACGAGACGGCCCTGCTCGCCCGCCGCCCCCGCGGCGTCGAACGGCGTGGCGAGCACCAGGGCCGCGGCCCCCTGCGCCCAGCTCGTGTCGTCCCAGCTCTCCACCTCTACCGAAATGTCACGGCGCCCGGGAAGCAGCTGCGCGCGGATCGCCGGGTCGAAACCGGCGCGCCAGAACGGCCAGTCGGCGGTGCCCTCACCGAGCATCACGACTACCTCGGGGTCGACCACGTTGATCAGGCCGGCGGCGGCCCTGCCGAGGATCGCGCCGGCCTCGGCGAACACCTCCCGCGCGGCCTCGTCGCCCGCCGTCGCGGCCTGGCCGAGCTCGGCAACCGTCGTCGCGGTGAGCCCTCGTGCTCCGGCGGCGGCGAGCAGCCCCGCCGCGCCGACCAGCGCCTCCAGGCAACCCGCGTTGCCGCATCCGCAGAGCGGCCCCGCGGCGTCGACCGGCACGTGGCCGAACTCGCCCGCGCCGCCCCTCGCGCCCCGGTAGACGCGCCCTTCGGTCACGATCGCCGCGCCGACGCCCCGCCCGATCGTGAGAACGAGGAAGTCACCGTGCGTGCGGCCCCTGCCGTACAGCCTCTCGGCCGCGGCGAGCGCGTTCACGTCGTTCTCGACCAGGACCGGCAGGTCGAGGCGGCGTCGCAGGCGCTGGCCCACGGGCATGGCCTGCCAGCCCAGCGTGGGCGCGTCGACCGTGCCGACGGCCTGGTCCTCCACGCTGCCGGGCACGCCGACACCGATGCCGAGCAGTGGCGGGCCGGCCTCCGACCCGGTGCGCGTCACCGCCTCCGCGACCGAGTCGGCCAGATCGTCGAGGGCATTCGGCGCCGCCGTGTCGATCGGCCGCTCCCATGAGCCCAGCACCTCGCCGTCCAGCCGCACGTCGACGATCACGACGTGGTCGGTCATGACCTTGATGCCCAGGGCACGTCCGGCGCTGCCGACCAGGCCGAGCTTCTGTGCGGGACGGCCGCCCTTGGAGCGCTCCAGCTCGAGCTCCTCCAGCATGCCGTGCCCCATGAGCTCGCGGGTGAGCTGGGTGACCGTGGCCGGGCTGAGGGTGAGCTGCCGCGCTATCTCAGTCCTGCTGAGCGGCCCGACGGTGCCGAGTAGGGCGAGGATCGCGGTGCGGGTCAGGTCACCTCGATCGGTGCTGTAGCGATGAACGGCCATCGGCGGGGGGTACTTTCTTTGGGAGTAAATTTAGAAGTGAAGGTACGACTCCCGGGTCCGTGACGTCAAGACCCCCGCACAGATGTGTTCACGGCGCGGTGAAAAGGCGGAACCTACGGGATACGGCGCGGGGCCAGAGCCGCGGGCCCGGCGGCCACGTGTGGGAGCCGGAGCACGAAGCAGGCGCCGCCGCTGGTGCAGGCCTCCACGTCGAGGGTCCCCTGGTGCGAGCGGGCGATGTCACGCGCGATCGTCAGGCCGAGGCCCGTGCCACCCCGGTCGCGGCTGCGGGCGCTGTCCAGCCGGGTGAACGGCTCGAAGACACGTTCCCTGTCCGCCTCCGCGATGCCTTCACCGTCGTCGGCCACGGTCAGCTCCGCCTCCCCGCCGTAGAGGCGGACCTGGATCCAGACCGTGCTGCCGGCGTACTTCAGGGCGTTGTCGATCAGACTGGTGAACACCCGGGTGATCTGGGTGCGTACGGCGTCGACCGTCACCCCGGGGTCGAGCCGCAACCGCACCACCCGGCGGCCCCCACGGGCGCAAAGCTCGGTCTGGACCAGCTCGGCGAGGTCCACCAGCTCTCGTTCCACGGGCACTCCCGCCTTCAGCCGGGCGAGCATCAGCAGGTCGGTGACGATCCCCTGCAACCGGTTGACGTCCCTGAGCGCGGAGTCGAGCAGGCTGATCAGGTCGGTCTGGTCGGGATGCAACTGCGCCTCCTCCAGTTGGGCGCGCAGTCCGGCGACGGGCGTGCACAGCTCATGCGAGGCGTCCGAGATGAACTGCCGTTGCTGGTCGAGCAACCGTTCCAGCCGGCTTCCGGGGCCCTCGAGGACCTCACCTCTGTCAGGCGGCTCCACGGGTTCGTCCGGAAAATTGTGCTCCCACATGGCCCGTACCTTCAATCCTCACCAATCGGGGACAGCCCCACCGAAGCACCGGACAGCGCATCCGCGATGAGAACTGCGTTCGACTTCGACGATGCCGCTTCCACCGCCCGGCGTCATCGCGGCCAGCACCCACTACGCGCCCATGCCAACGGCACCACCGATATGCCAGCTAGCTGCAATGCCCGGCCGGGCCTTCGCTGAAATCATTGAAGGGTGTCATTGCAATGCTTGATCGTCGATGACAACGATCACTTTCTGACGGCGGCACGTGACCTGCTCGAACGCGAGGACATCACGGTAGTCGGCGTGGCGTCGACGAGCGCCGAGGCCCTTCGGCGGTTCCGGGAACTCCACCCGGACGTCACGCTCGTCGACATCGTCCTCGGGAGCGAGTGGGGGTTCGACATCGTACGGCGGCTCGTGGGCGCGGAACGAGGGCAGCCTCCGGCCATCATCCTGATCTCGACGTACGCGGAGAAAGACTTCTCGGACCTGATCGCCGCCAGCCCGGCCCTGGCGTTCCTGCCGAAGTCCGGCCTCTCGGGCACCGCGATCCGCGAGGTTCTCGAGGCTAGCGTGCCTCGAGGAAGGTGATCACCGCGAGCACCCTGCGGTGGTCGTCCTCGGTCTCCGGCAGCCGCATCCTCGACATGATGCTACGCACGTGCTTCTCGACGGTTCCCTCGGTGATCCAGAGCTGGTGGGCGATGCCGGCGTTCGAACGGCCCTCGGCCATCAGGGCGAGCACCTCGCGCTCACGCGGGGTGAGGAGCTCGAGCGGGTCCTCCCTGCGGCGGGCCGCGAAGAGCTCCTGCACCAGGACGGGATCGACCACCGAGTCACCGGCGATGATGCGCTCGATCGCCCCCATGAAGCCGCTCACGCTGGTCACACGGTTCTTGAGCAGGTAGCCGACTCGATGGCCGGTCGCCAGCAGCTCCAACGCGTGATCGACCTCGATGTGCGCCGAGAGCAGCAGGATCCCGGTCTCCGGGGACGTCTCGCGGATTACGCGGGCGGCGTCGAGGCCCTCGGTGGTGCAGGTCGGTGGCATCCGGATGTCGATGATCGCGATCTCGGGCAGGTGGTCGCGCACGGAGGCGACAAGCTCCACGGCGTCGCCGGCTTGGCAGACGACGTCGTATCCGGCCCCCTCGAGCAGGCTGGCGATGCCCTCGCGAAGCAGGACGTCATCCTCCGCGAGTGCTATCCGCGTCCCTCGTCCGCCCATCGCCCCGTCGTCCCGCAATGATCTCCCGACACCCGTCAAGCGTATGCCGAGGCGTGACGCCGCCACCCCGCGACCACGCCAAGAAGGTGCATTGACCAGCACAAAGACCGGCCTGGCGGGTCTTTGGCCCCCTCAGAGCGACGGGTAAACTGATGTGGTGGGCCCGGGCATCCTGTCGCCTTTGCTGCGCACGACGCGCCCCCCCCTCTGGCTGGGGACCGTGGTGGGCGCGTCATGTGTCGTCCTAGAGACGGGCCTGGTCCAGTTGATGAAGCAGATCGCGCCGGTGACGTCGCTCGGCATGGTGTACCTGCTCGGCGTCATGCTGATAGCGACCGTGTGGGGACTCGGGCTCGCGGTCGCGACCTCCGTGGTCAGCGTCGTCACCTTCCACTACTTCCACCTGGGCGTCGTGAACGACAGCACGGAGCTGGTCATCCTGCCGACCTTCCTCGGCCTGGCGATACTGGCCAGCTCCATCGCCGGACTGGCCCGGTCTTCGGCCGAGGAGGCCTGCGAACGCCGCAGGGAGGCCGATCTCGCCGCCGAACAGGCTCGCTTCCTGCTGCGCGCGGAAAAGCTGTGCTCGGCGCTGCCGGAGACCTCCCGCCGTCTCGCGGACGCGCTCGAGCTGCCCTTCGCGACGATCAAGTGCGAGGTGGTCGCGGCCGACGAGCATCGCACGGTGTTCCCGCTGCGGAAGGGCGCCACCGCCCTCGGCACGCTGATCGTCCCCAACGGGCTGCCGCAGGGCATGCTGCGCCGCCTGCGCAAGCGGATCGTGCCATCACTGGAGGCGTTGCTGGGCGCGGCATGCGAGCGGGAGGCCATCGGGAACGCCTTGGAGGCGAGCCGTGACGAGCTCCGCCGCATAGCCGAGCAGCAGGCCTCGCTTCGGCGTGTCGCGACCTTGGTCGCGCGGGGGACCTCGTCACGGGAGCTCTTCGACACGGTCGCAGGCGAGATGGGCCGCATCGTGAAGGCCGACTTCATCGCGATCACCCGGTTCGAGATCGACGGCAGGATGACCCTTGAAGGGTTCTGGAGCCAGACCGGCGAGCTGGATCCGGTGCTGTGCCTCGGCTCCCGCTGGTCGATCGGGAGCGGAACGATCGCCGACATAGTGGTGCGGACAGGACAGCCCGGGCGGTACGTGATGAGCGCCCAGGTCATCGGTGCTTTCTCCGCCTGGTCGCGCGGCAAGGGGCTCAGGTCCGCAGTCGGCTGCCCGATCTCGGTTCAGGGGCGGCTGTGGGGCGCGGTGATCGCCCTGTCAGCCTCGGCGGACCCGCCAGAGGACACCGAGGCCCGCATGGTCGACTTCACGGAACTGGTCGCCACCGCGATCTCGAACGCCGAGAGCGTCGCCGAGCTCGCAGCCTCGCGCGCCCGCGTCGTCGCGGCCACCGACGAGACCCGCCGCCGTATCGAGCGCGACCTGCACGACGGAACCCAGCAGCAGCTGGTCGCCCTCGGGCTCGAGCTGCGCCGGGCGGCCCTCGCCGTGCCACCCGGCTCCGAGGACCTCGAAAAACGGCTGGATCACACCGTACGGGGCCTTTCGGATGTCGTGGAGAACCTCCGGGAGATCTCACGGGGGCTGCACCCGGCCATACTGTCGATGGGCGGCCTCGAGCCGGCACTCAAGACGCTCGCCCGCCGCTCCGGCGTCGCGGTGCAGCTCGCCCTGCACGGGCTCCGGCGCCTGCCGGAGCGCATCGAGGTGGCCGTCTACTTCACCGTGTCGGAAGCGCTGACGAACGTCACCAAGCACGCACAGGCGTCCATGGTTGACGTCGAGGTAGGCGTGGAAGACGGTGCGGTGAAGCTCTCGGTACGGGACGACGGGGTCGGGGGATGCGATTTCCGCAACGGTTCGGGACTCATCGGGCTCAAGGACCGCCTGGAGGGGCTCGGCGGCACGATAGAAATCGTCAGCCCCCTCCACGGCGGCACGACCCTGCGCGCCGACATCCCGGTCGGCGGCCGGGACTGAGGCGCGTTCCCGCGGCCGTACTCGGCCGGCCGGGGAACGCGCCGTGCGACTCAGTTGGCGTACACCTCCAGCTCGTAGATCCTCGCGGCCGTGTCGCTGTCGCTGGTCGGGGTGAGCACGTTGAGCCTGACGTACCGGGCGCTGACGGGAGAGACGGTGTGCGTGGTGACGTCGGCGGTGTTGCCCCGGGCCGACGCCACCGTGGTCCAGGTCGTGCCGTCGGTGCTCACCTGGATGTCGAAGTCGCGGGTGTTCCAGCTCTGCTTCTCGCCGCCCGCCCCGGAGTGGCGTACGACGAAGCGGCGTACGGTCGCGGGCGACTGCAGATCGACCCGCATCCACTTGCTCGCCCCGAGGGAGCACCACTTGTCGGTCGAGCCGCCCGACACGCTGCCGTTGACGGCCTTGGCCGGTGCCTCGTTCGCCGCGCACTGGCTGTCGGCGGTGGCGGGCTTGTTGAGCGCGAGGTTGCCGCTCGCCTGGCTCGGCACGTAGAGGCGGATGTCGGTCAGGCTGGCGCTGCCCTCGTAGACGTTGGTGTACAGGTCGCCGATGACGAAGTAGTCGGGGTAGGCCGAGCCCGACGGCCACTGGTTCGGCCAGGTGGTGCTGCCGTGCGCGTCGTTCTGCACGAGGTTCCCGTTGAACCGGCCGTCGTACTCCGAGGGCTTGACGTTGTAGTGCCAGATCGGGTCGTTGCCCACGACGAAGTTGCGGTGGAAGCGCAACGTCTTCTGTCCCGCGCGGGCGAAGTTGCCGCTGGCCTCGAGCGTGTAACCGGTGGCGTCGCGTTCGATGGCGAACGTGTAGAACGTGTTGGGCATCAGCTCGGGCTGGAGCTCGGCCGCCGACGAGAGCTGCTGCTCGGCCACGCCGCCGGAGCAGCTCGTCATGAACCACTGCGAGTTGCCGGGCAGGCCGCCGGGGCCCGGGGTCCAGTTCGGCATCCCGCTGATCCACATGTTGACCGTGTTGAAGCTGCTGTCGCGGTAGTTGTAGTACTGGTTCGTTGCGGAGTCGCAGACGCGCCCGCCGGTGCCGGTGCCCACCCTGTCGGGGTGCTGGGAGAAGGCGTCCATCAGCACCTTGCGGTGGTAGTGCCAGAAGTGGTTGTTGCGGGGCGCGGGGTTGGCGAAGTCGACGATCGACAGGAAATGGTAGCCGTTGTAGCCGTAGGCCCCCTGCCGCACGTCCTGCCACTGGCAGTAGGGCACGGACGCGTCCCCGCTCCACCCGGGTGACTTCGAGCCCTCGCCCCACGGGTGCTGGGTCTTGCAGCCCGCCGTGCTGTAGCCGTTGGTCCGCCCGCCGTAGTCGATCGTGCCGTTGCGCTTGCCGCCGAAGTCGATCGTCTTCAGCTTGTACTCGATGCGGTACTGATCGGGCAGCTTGTTGGTGGGCCGGAAGATGGCTCCGCCGGTGGACTCGGGCACGTTAAGGACCGCGACGTGCTCGCTGCCGAGCGCCTGGGTCGTGATCGACGGCGGCGACTCGACGACGCCGTCCTTGTTGAAGTCGCGGGCCGAGAGCGAGGCCGTCAGCCAGCCGTCCTGCCCGACCTTGAAGTCCTTGCGGTAGGTCGAGAAGGAGTTGAAGGCGGTCGTCCACGCCGGGCCGTAGTCGTTCTTGTACCACTGGCCGGCGTCGTCGGTGATCGTGTCGAAGGGGGTGCTGTAGGTCTCCTTCACCCACGGGGTGCTCGCCCCGGTGAGCGGCGCGGAGAAGTTCTCGTTGTAGAGCAGGGACCATCCGGGGCGGGTCGGGTCGTCGGCCGCCGCCCCCTTGACGGCGGGGCCCTTGGCCGTGGCGCCGGTGGCGGGCGCGCCCGCGGTGAGCGAGCCCACCATGACCAGGCTGGAGGTGACCGCGGCGATGGCCGCCCCGCGGACGACTCGTCTGACGGGTTGTCGCATGAGTTGTGTCCTTCGGTAGACGGAGTGAAGACCTGGCTGTCCGCGCGTGACGACGCGCGTCCGCGCGGCGGTCCGAGGTGGCGTCGCCGCCCGCCACCCGAACACGCTGTGGGTTACGGGTTTGTCAGAAGGCTCCGTTGGGGTCGTAGTACTGGGCCGCGTTCTCCTTGGTGACCCTGGGGGAGGGGACCACCGTGTCCTTCTCCACCTGGGCTCCCTTCAGGATGTCCACCGCCCGGTCCAGGCCCTGGCTGCCGATGACGTCCGCGTCGTTGAGGCCCGTGACCGCGTAGTTCGTGCCGTCGAGGATCGCCTTGAGCGCCTCGGCCTGGCCGTCGACGCCGGCGATGATGATCTGCTTGGACTTCCCTGCGGCCTCGATGGCGCGCTGCGCGCCGAGGCACATCGCGTCGTTCTCGCAGAACACCGCGTCGACGTCGGAGTTGGTCGCGAGGAGGTTCTCCATCACCGACAGCCCGCCGTCCGACCCCCAGTCGCCGAAGGCGGGCGCCTCCACGACCTTGATCGCCGGCTTGGTCTGGAGCACCGACTTGACCCCGTTGGTGCGGGCCAGGCCGATGCTGTTGTCGGCGGGGCCGCCCTTGATGATGGCGACCTTCCCGCCGCTCGGGAGCTTCCCGGCGATGAACTCGCCGTCCTGCTTGCCGATCGCCTCGTTGTCGGGGCCGATCCAGCTGGTGTACTCGCCGGTCCGGAACTTGCGGTCCACCAGGACCACCGGCTTGCCGGCCGCCTTGATGGAGTTCAGCGCCGCCGGCGCGGACTCCAGCGGGCCGCCGGAGATGATGACGGCGTCGACGTTCTTGCTCAGCAGGTCCTCGACGTTGGAGGCGAGCTTGGCCGCGTCGCCGCCCGCGTCGGTGCTGATGATGTCGATGCCGCCCTTCTTCTTGGCCTGGGCGGCGATGGCCTTGTCCATGCCGCTGAAGTAGGGCCCGCTCAGCAGGAAGTTGGCGACGCCGATCGTGTAGTGGCCGTCGCCGGTGGCCGCGCCGGGCTTGCCGGGCTCGGACGAGCAGGCGGCCAGGCCGGCGGCGAGGACGCCGGTGACCAGCACGCCGCACAAGCTCTTCGCGTTCATGTCGGGGGACCTCCGATGGTGTGAGGTTTCACGCACGCACCCGGTTGGTGCGCTGGACGAGGATCACGGCGATGATGATCAATCCCTTGAGCACCTGCTGCCAGAAGCTCTGCACGCCGTACAGGTTGAGCAGGTTGTTGATCAGCACCAGGACGAGCACCCCGCCGAAGGTGGCCCGCGTGGAGCCGCGCCCGCCCGCCAGGCTGGCGCCTCCGATGACGCACGCGGCGATGGCGTCGAGCTCGAACGCCACCCCCACGCTCGGCTGGGCGATGCCGACCCGGCTGGTCAGGATGATCCCGGCCAGGCCGGCGCAGGCGCCGCTGATCGTGTAGGCGAGGATCACGTGCCTGCGAACGTCGATCCCGGCGAGCCGTACGGTCTCGGCGTTGCCGCCGATGGCGATGATCGAACGACCTGCCGGGGTGCGGGACAGGAAGACCCCGCCCGCCAGGAAGACGGCGAGCATGATGAGGGTGCTCAGCGGGAGAGGGCCGACCATGGCCGAGCCGAGCGTGAGGAACCCCGGATCCTCGGGGGCGATGGGCACCTCGGAGTACACGAACGCGAGACCCCGGATGGTGGTCAGCGCCGCCAGCGTCACCACGAACGGCGCCAGCCCGAAGCGGGCGACCAGCACCCCGTTGACCAGCCCGAAGCCGATGCCCGCCGCCACGCCCACGACCAGGGCCACAGGGATCGGGAACCCCGCGACCAGCCCCGCGGTCACGATGCCGGAGAAGGCCACCACCGACCCGACAGAAAGGTCGATGCCGCCGGTGAGGATGACCACCAGCATCCCGAACGAGAGCAGGCCCGTGGTGACCATCTGCTTGAGCAGGTTGGTGAGGTTGGCCGGGGTCAGGAAGGTGTCGGAGGTGATCGCCGCCGTCCCGGCCAGCAGCACGATCAGCGTGACGAAGGCGGCCTGCACGGTGACGTCACGGCCGCCCACTACCAGCCGGGGCGACCTCCTGCCCGCCGTGGCGGCGGGTGCGGGCTCGGCGAGCTGACCGGTCATGCGGCCCTTCCGATCGCGTAGGTGAGGACCTCGTCCTCGGTGACCTGGTCCGAGCGGGCCTCGCCGGTGACGCGCCCCTGGTTCATCACGAGCACCCGATCGGTGGCGCCCAGGACCTCGGTGAGGTCGGAGGAGATGAGCAGGACGCTGAGGCCCTCGCGTGCGAGGCCGTCGATCATCCGGTAGATCTCGACCCTGGTGGCCATGTCCACGCCGCGGGTCGGCTCGTCCAGGATCAGCACACGGGGCCCGGCCAGCAGCCACTTGGCGAGGACGGCCTTCTGCTGGTTGCCGCCGCTGAGGTTGACGGCCGCCATGGAGGCGCACTGCGGAGGCTGGATGTCCAGCCGGTCGATCATCTCCGCGACCTTCCGCCGCCGGAGTCCCACGTCGATCAGCGGCCCGCGCGTGGTCGCGCGCAGCGTCGTGAGCATGATGTTGTCGGCGACGCTCATGCCGAGCACCAGGCCGCTGCCCTTGCGATCCTCGGTGACGAGCGCGAGCCCGGCCGCGATGGCCTCTCCCGGCGTGCGGAAGCCGCCGGCCCCGCCGGCGACTCCCACCCGGCCGGAGGTCGCGGGCTCGGCGCCGAACACGCACCGGGCGAGCTCGCTGCGGCCCGACCCCACCAGGCCGAACAGACCCACGATCTCCCCGGCGTGCAGCGTGAACGAGACGTCCTGGAACTCCCCGGTCCGGCTCAGCCGGGACACGCTGAGCGCCGCCTCCCCACGCTCCGCACGCCGGTCGGGATAGATCTGCTCCAGACGGCGGCCGGCCATGAGGCCGATCAGCTCGCCCTCGCTGGTGCGCGCGGGCTCGGTCGTCGCGATCACCAGGCCGTCCTTGATGACGACGATGGAGGTGGCAAGCTCCAGCACCTCGGCGAGCCGGTGGGAGACGTAGACGACCAGGACGCCCCGCTCGCGCAGCCGGCCGATCAGCGCGAACAGCGCCTGGAGGTCGGTCCCGGCCAGCACCGCCGACGGCTCGTCCAGCACAAGGACGCGGGGCTCGTCCACCAGCGCCTTGGCGATCTCGACCATCTGCTGCCGGGCCACCGACAGGCGGCCGGCGGGCGTACGCGGGTCTATCGCGCCGAAGCCGATGCCCTCAAGCAGCTCTTTCGCCCGCGCGTGCGCCGCGGGCCAGTCGATGAGGCCGCCGCGCCTGCGGGGGAAGTTCCCCATCAGCAGGTTCTCGGTGACCGACAGCTGGGCGACCAGGGTCAGCTCCTGGTAGACGGTCCGGATGCCCCGCGCGTGGGCGTCGTGGGGTGAGCGCAGCTCGACCCGCTCGCCGTCCAGCCGCATCTCGCCCTGGCTCATGGGCTGCGCGCCCGCCAGGATCTTTATCAGCGTCGATTTGCCGGCCCCGTTGGCGCCGACCACGGCGAGCACCTCGCCGCCCCGGCCCGCGAGGTCCACTCCGTGGAGCACCCGCACGCCGCCGTAGTCCTTGCGCACGCCCCGGAGTTCCAGGTTCATCCGAAGGCCCCCATCAGCACGATGGTCTTCTGCCGGGTGAAGTCAAGGACGGTCTCGTGCAGGCCCTCGCGGTAGCCCCCGGTGTCCTTGGTGCCTCCGAACGGAAGGTTCTCGGCGCGCAGTGCGGTCGAGCCGTTGATGATCACTCCGCCGACGTCCAGCAGGCGCGCGATGGTGAACGCCCGGGAGACGTCCCGGGTGAAGACCGCGGCGTGCAGGCCGTACGGAGACTCGTTGGCCATACGCACGGCCTCCAGCGGGTCGGCGAAGCGGGCCACCGGCGCGACCGGGCCGAAGATCTCCTCGGCGAAGGCCTCGCTGCTCGCCGGGACGTCCACCAGCACGGCCGGATCGACGAACGCCGCGTGCCTGCCGCCCCCGGCGACCAGCCGGGCGCCGTCCTCGACCAGCCTTCCGACGGCAGCCTCGACGCGCTCGGCGGCCTCCTCGGTGATCAGCGGGCCGACGTCGGTGGACTCCAGAAGCTGGTCGCCCACGGTCAGCTTGGCGGTCTGGGCGAGCAGCGACTCGACAAAGGCGTCGTGGATCCCGTCCTGCACGTAGACCCGCTTTACCGCGCAGCAGATCTGCCCGTTGCCGCGCGCCAGGCGGCCGAGCACCACCGCCTGCGCGGCGGCCTCCACATCGGCGTCGTCGCACACGATCAGCGCGTCGTTCCCGCCGAGCTCCAGAAACACCTTTTTCAGCGTGTCCGCGCCTCGCCTGGCGATCTCGCGGCCGGCCGCCGTGCTCCCAGTGAGGGTCACCGCCGCGATCCCGGGCGACCCGGCCAGCGCCTGCGAGACCTCCACACCGCCGGTGACGATCTGATGCGCGTGGCGGGGGACACCCGCGCGCTCGACCAGCTCGGCCACCCTCAGCAGGGCGAGCGGGCAGCGGGACGGCGGCTGGACGACCACGGCGTTGCCGGCGGCGAGCGCGGCGGCCGCCTTGTGGGCGTACAGCTCGACCGGGTAGTTGAACGGGACGAGCGCCGCGACGACGCCGAGCGGCTCGCGCATCGTGACGGCGAGATGCCGCTCCAGGCCTGGTACGGCGTCCAGCGGGATCTGCCGGCCGAAGAGCCTCGTGGCCTCCCCGGCGTAGCCCCGGAAGATCCGGATCGCGGCCTCGATCTCGCCACGGGTCTGCGGCAGGGGCTTGCCGTTCTCCCCGGCCAGGAGCACGGCGAGGCTCTCGGTCTCGTCCTCGATGAGGTCGGCCACCCGGCGGAGCAGGTCGGCCCGCTGGTGGGCGGGCATGGCGGCCATGGCGCGCTGGCCCTCACGTGCCGCGCCGACCACCGTGGCCACGCGCTCCGCGTCCATGGCCTCCACCTCCCCGAGGGGCTCGCCCGTGCCGGGATTGCGGACGACGATGGTGTGACGAGCCGGCGATATGGCGGCGGACATCCGTTTCACTCCTCGGGTGGATCGGCTTCTCAGTGGGGTATTGCTCGGGGGCCCTGCTTCTTCGGGGATCGGCGCGGTCACGGGGGCCCGGCCTCGGCTCCCGGCCTCCACGGCCGGTGCGTCGGGGACGCCCCGTTCCGGGCGGCCACATAGCCGATCCGGCGGCTGATCTCCGCCGCCATCGCCAGCGCGGACGGCGCCAAGCGGTGGCAGTCGTCGATACTGAACCGGTTGGCGGGCGCCGACACGCTGAACGCCGCGACCGGCTGGCCCGACGCGTTCATGATCGGGAGGCCGACGCAGCGCACCCCCTCCTCGTTCTCCTCGTCGTCGATCGCGAAGCCCTGGTCGCGCACGACGTCCAGCTCGGCCAGCAGGGCGCTGCCGGTGAGCGTGCGCGCGGTGCGCCGGTCGAGCGGGCCGGCCAGAAGCTCCTCTCCGCGCCGCGCGTCCAGCAGGGCGAGCACCGCCTTGCCCATCGCCGTGCAGTGCAGGGGCACGCCGCTGCCGATCCGGGAGACGAGCCGGACGGACTTGGCGCTCTCGACCTTGTCGATGTACACGATCTGGTCGCCGACGTGGATTCCCAGGTGTACGGTCTCGCCGCTCAGCTCTACCAGCTCGGCCAGGTAGGGGCGCGCCGCCGCACGCAGGCCGTCCTCCTCCAGGTACTGCCCCGCGAGCGCGACGAGGGTGACGCCGAGGTGGTACGAGCCCGCCGCGTCCCGGTCCAGCACCCCCAGTTCGAGCAGGGAGGTGACGTACCGGTGCGCCGTGCTGACGGCGACGCCGGCACGGTCGGCGAGCTGGCCCAGCGTGATGCCGGCCCGGCCCGTGTCGGAGACCGTCTGGATCAGCTCAAAGGCCTTGTCGACACTTGATGACTTCCGTCCACCTTGCATTCGAGTTACTCGAATCCGTTTTCATAGAAATGCAATTTTTTGCGATGGTTACATCGGATGTGAGCAGTGTCAAGTCCCTGCGACATGCCCGCCTCAGTAGGCGATATGGCGGTATATGCGTACTTTACTGATGCTTGTCAGGTTAAATACATAGGATGAGACTCTTCGGGCTTAGCAGGGGCGCTCTCGTCCTCCGGACTTCACGGATTCGCGCAGCCGCAGTGAGCATCGTTATTTGCTCGATATCAGACGCTTCTTGCGTTGAGATGACAGCCGTACGAGGATCTTCGGCCACGGGTGAGAGCCCGGGGGCGGACGGTCACGCCCCGCGGGCTTCAAGGATGGGAGGGTCTTGTGCGCCGGGGCGCGGCACTCACGCGATGGGAGAGATCTCGCCCGAGCCGCGCCGCAGGAGCTCCACGGGCACGGTCACCCGGTCGACCGGGCGGCCGGGGTCGGCGATGCGGGCGCGCAGCATCTCGACGGCCATGCTGCCGATCGCCGTGTCGTCCTGGGCGACCACGGTCAGGTCCGGGCGCAGCAGCGTGGCCAGCTCCGAGTCGTCGAACCCGACGATGGCGACCTTCTCGGAGTCCTGGCCGAGGCGGCGCAGCACCTCGACGCTGATGGTGGCGTTGCCGGTGACGATCGCGGTCGCGGGCGCCGGGCCGCCCAGGGCGGCGCGCACGGCGGAGCGGATCCGGTCGGGCTCGATCCTGCCGGTGTGCACCATGCCGTCCAGCGGGCCGCCGTGATCGGCGGCGCACGCCCGGAAGGCCGTCGCGCGCTCGCGGGCGGTGTAGATGCGCTCGTCGTCGCCGATGTAGGCGATCCGGTGGTGCCCGTGGCCGACCAGGTGGGCGAACGCGGTCCTTATGCCGGCGACGTTGTCCGAGATCACGCAGTCGACGTCGAGCCCGAGGACGGGCCGGTCGACGGCGACCAGCGACAGGCCCGCCGCCAGCTCCGGGACGAGGTAGCCGTGGTCGGCCCCGATCGGCTCCAGGATGATGCCGTCGAAGCGGCGCCGGCACATCGACTCCACCACTTGGCGTTCGAGGAGCTCGTCGTCCTCGGTGGAGGCGGCCAGCACCATCAGGTCGGCCGCCCTGGCCGCCCGCTCGACCGCCCTGAGCACGGGGTTGACGTGGGAGAGCTGCCGCACGGCCGCGCCCAGCGTGCCGGTGACGCCGAGGCGCAGGTGGCGCGCGCGCTCGTCGGGACGGTAGTCGAGGGCGGCGATGGCCGTGCGCACCCGCTCCACGAGTTCGGGGCCCACAGTGGAGTCATTGTTGACGACGCGCGACACCGTGCGCAGCGCCACCCCGGCTTCGCGGGCCACGTCGACCATCGTCGGCCTGCGGCTGCGGCGCGTGGTGCCCAACATCCCCTCCATGAGCTTCATCATCGGCATGATGGCCGGACTTCGCCACCGCGGTGCTGCGGGTCCGTGACCGATTTGTTGCCGGTCTCGGTCTTGAAACCTCGTGGTAACACTCTACCTTCGGGATAACGTTATCTCAGCCAGGCGCTGGGGAGTCGAGAACTGGTGCGAGGGAGGCTGTGCAATGCGCAGACCTATGGTGTTCTGCCTGGTCGCGACGCTTGCGGCGGCAGGGTGCGGGATGGAAGCCAAGCCTGCCGGCACGCCGGCGGCGGGCGGGAAGGTCACGCTGACGTTCCTCGTCTTCGAGACGCCCAACCTGGACGCGAAATTCTGGGACGCCGCCATCGCCCGGGCCTCGGCCAAGGTGCCCGGCGTCACGATCAAGAAGCTGGTGTCGCCCAACGTCGACCGCACGGGCTACGCCAAGCAGCTCGACGCGTCGGGCCACCTTCCCGACATCCTTCAGTCGGTCAACCCCGCGGGATTCGCCGAGGCCGGCAAGCTCGCGGCCT
>JAOPYI010000274.1 GCA_025964675.1 Sphaerisporangium sp.
GGCGCGGCGGTCCGCGTCGGCGGCGCTCTGGAAGCCCCCCGCGAAGGCGATCTCGTGCTTGAACGCGAGGTGGACCACCCCGTCCGACGCGGCGGCCGCGTCGCGCAGGACGTCGAGGTCGTCGAGCGTGCCGTGGACCACCTCGGCCCCGGCCCTGGTGAGGGCGGCGGCCGAGGCATCCGAGCGGGCGAGCCCGACGACCTGGTGACCCGCGCCGATGAGTTCGGGCACGAGTGCGGAGCCGATCCATCCGGATGCCCCGGTGACGAAAACGCGCATGAGTAAGCCTCCAGCGTAGGTCGATCGTCCTCGCGCCGGGGATGCGTGCGGGGCGACCGAGCGATGTCAGTCACTGTCATAACACCGTAGCAGCTGATGTCAGCAACTGTCATCGGGTACGATGCCGGACATGGGTCGATGGGAGCCGAACGCGCGCGGCCGGCTCGAACGGGCGGCACTGGAGCTCTACATCGAGCGCGGCTACGAACGGACCTCGGTGGCGGAGATCGCCGAACGGGCGGGGCTGACGGAGCGGACGTTCTTCCGGCACTACGCGGACAAGCGTGAAGTGCTGTTCGGGGGTTCGAGCGCGCTGCAGGAGCTTCTCGTGGGCACCGTCGCCCGTGCTCCCGAGCCCGCCACCCCGATGGAAGCCGTGGCGGCGGCCCTCGAGGCTGCCGCAGCTGTGCTGCAGGAACGCCAGGAGCATGCCCGCCGGCGCCAGGCCGTCATCGCTGCCAACGCCGAGCTGCAGGAACGCGAGCTGATCAAACTCGCCTCGCTGTCCGCCGCACTCGCCGACGCGCTGCGGCAGCGCGGTGTCGACGACTCCTCCGCGAGCCTCGCCGCAGAGGCGGGCATCGCCGTCTTCAAGATCGCGTTTCGGCGTTGGACCGAGCAGGCCGAGCAGAAGGACTTGTCGCAGTTCATCGGAGAGTCGTTCGCAGGGCTCAAGGCGGTGACCGCGGGCACCTGACTCCCGATGCCCGGCTGGCTCGAAAGGCCCAGGTCAGGTTTGTTCGTGGGTGCCGACTTCAACAGCACCAACCCCAACACAGGCCCGCGGTCACTTCTCGACTACAAGCCAGTGATCTTCGCGTGGTCGACTGAGTTGTTCGGCTGAGGTGTTGTTTTTCACGGTTGAGGTCAGGACCGCGGCTCGGATGTCGTCAGGGGCGGGAGTACAACCCGGCCAGGGTGACCTTGACGAGCCGCTGGACCGCGGCCTCGGACGGCAGGCTGCCGGCCGCGGTGAGGGCGTAGAGGCAGTAGCTCGCGAGCTCCTCCGGCGCGACGTCGTCCCGGAGGCCGCCGGTCTGGGCGGCCTCGGCCAGCAGGTCGCGGATAAGGTCGCTGAGGTGCCGCTGCGCTCGGACGACGTGCTCACCGCGATGCAGGAGCGCCGCTAGCTCGGTGCCGTGGGGGCGTTCGTAGGTCATGAGGGCATAGGCCTGGAGCACGGCTTCGAGCCGCTCGCCGGCGTCGCCGGCCTGGTTCCGGACCTCGGCGAGGTGGGCGAGGTGGCCGGTTACATGGCGTTCGTGCCAGGCGGCCAGGATCGCTTCGACATCGGGGAAGTCGAGCGCGTCCAGATGGACGGCGAACCGGACCGGATCCTCGCTCGACATGGATGTGCTTCCATAGAACCCGCATCCCCCCACGCGGGCTCCTGTCAAGGTCACTCCCCATCGCCGACCGGCATGCACTCGGCAGGCATTGCGACCGCGAACGATTCACACTAAAAGAGATAGTAGATATTTAGCCCGCCTGTCCTGCATCGGATGCTCCCGAGGAGGCGTGGAACCTGCACTCCAAGCACACGATAGTGTGGGTGTGTGATCGGGCGTAGGGCCTTCAGGACCATCGGCCGGGCCATGGCCGGGCCGATCCTGCTATGCGCGGTAGTCGCCGGGCTGTTCGCCATGCACGGCGTTCAACCCACACCCGGCCCCACTGCGGTAGCCAGCGTCTTGACCATGCATGTCAATCAAGAAGACATGCCATCCAACGCCGCCAAGAGCCATGATCCGCAGATGCCCTCCCACGACGGGCACGGTGGCGGGGAGATATGCCTGGCCCTGCTTCTGATCGGTGCGCTCGTGTTCCTCGTCGCGAGGGCACTCGGCGAGAGCCTGCGCGCTCATCTCGCTGTCTTCGGCGGGCTCGTGCCCAGGGCGGGACCAATGGTCCTGCCACGCGGCCCAACTCTTGCACAACTCTGCGTGCTTCGGCGGTGACCTCATCCACGGCGGCCTTGCGGCTGCCTGCGGACCAGTCATCGAACCCAAGCACGGAGGTTGTACACCATGAAACGTCTCGTCATCGCCTCGGCGGCCGTCGCGGCGGCCGGGCTGCTCGCCACCGCCTGCGGCGGACAGGGAGCCAGCGGCCACGATGTGTCGTCGATGTCGTCACCCACTGCCAGTCCCGTCAGCAGCCCTGCTCAGAGCCCGGCGGCGGACCACAACGACCAAGATGTGATGTTCGCCCAGATGATGATCCCCCACCACCGGCAGGCGGTGGACATGGCCAAACTCGCAGGGTCCCGGGCCTCACGCTCGGAGGTCAAGCAGCTCGCCAAGCAGATCGAGGCAGCCCAGGGGCCCGAGATCGCGACCATGAGCGGCTGGCTGACCACCTGGAACATGCCGGTGCCCAGCGATGGCATGTCCTCGATGGATCACGGCATGCCGGGCATGATGTCGGCTGACGAGATGAAGAAGCTCGAAGGTCTGTCGGGCAGCGCCTTCGACAAGGCCTTCCTCAACATGATGATCAAGCATCACGAGGGGGCCGTCTCCATGGCCAAGCAGGAGCAGAGCTCCGGCGCCTTCGCGCCGGCCAAGGAAATGGCCGGTTCCATCGTGTCAGGCCAAACGGCGGAGATCTCCACGATGAAACAGCTGTTGCAGTCCAAGTAGGCGTGCACGTCTTGGGGCGCGTCGTGGCACGCGCTCCAAGGCCGTCTGCTAATCGAGGTGCTGACCTTCGACCGGCATGTCCCTGAACGGGTCCGTCTAACTCGGGCAGCTCGAACGGCCAGCAGTGGCAGGGGTCGCCGGTGGGAGACCAAAGGGAACGCCGCCGAGGTCAGCCGGCACGGAGCCCCGTTGGACTACAGGTAGGGGTGCACGGGCGTCTCTGCGGCGCCGTGCTCGAGGAGGTTGTCCACGAGCCCGGCGATGTACTCCTGTCGCTTGTCGTAGTTGCGGAGCGTGCCGCGAACGATTTGCCTCATCCAGGGAATGTGTGGTCAGCGGTGCGGGGATGACAGGCATGGCAACCTGTACCGGGGCGCTTAGCGATCATCGGTCCGCCTCGACCTCGGCATTGACGGGGAGACATCATGACGCCTGAACACCTCGACGACGTCGACAACGAGGACCTGGTGACTGACCCTGACGACACCTCGGTCGGCTGGGACGAGGACGACTACGTCTGGGAAGAGCGTTGACGCCTCGAACGTAGTAATGGTGCTGGTTGCCTGACGTGCGAAGACGTTGCCAATTGAGGCTGGTGACACCGTTTGTACCGGCATTGCATCCCGATTGGCGATCGTGGCCGCCTCGGTCGTGGTGTCGGTGTCTGTCGCCGCTGCCGGCCTGACACATCTTTGCTGGCTGTTGCATGTCAGATTGTTCGCAATTGCAAGCAGAGCTGACGAGGATGGGATATGGCACTACGCAGGGGCAGCTTGATTGGTGAATACATTCGCCGGCAGCGGCAGCAGGCGAAGATGTCTCTGCGCCAACTCGCCGCTCAGGCGGGCGTCTCCAACTCCTACCTGAGCCAGGTCGAGCGTGGTCTTCGTAAGCCGAGCGCCGCGATCTTGAACCAGATCGCCAGGGGGATGCACATCTCCTCCCAGGCGCTGTACGTGCAGGCCGGCCTGTTGCAGGATCGCAGCCCCCACAGTGACGCGCTGGCCGCGATCAGGGGCGACACCACCATCACCGGGCGGCAACGCCAGGTGCTGATCGACATCTACGAATCGTTCCGAAAAGAGAAACCGGCCCGAGATTCCCGACACCGACTCGACTCATCCGATGAGCCGCGATCACAGACGCGGCTCGCTCGCTGAACGGCAATGCCATACCGGATTTCCAGGATGGAGCAAGCGCCTATGATGCTCGCCGACCAGGTCAAGAAGATCACCCAGTCCAAGCCGTTCTACGCCGCCGCGGGCGCGGGCGACTACGCCGTTGAGAACCTGCGCAAGCTGCGCAACCGGCTGCAGAAGCAGCTGCGGGCCCGCCAGGGTGAGGTCCGCGAGACCGCCAAGGACCTGCCAGGCAAGGCGCGCGAAACCGTTGCCAAGAGCCTGCCGGAGCAAGCCCGCGAGTACGCCGACACCACCACCGCCAAAGTCAACGAGTTCTACGAGGATCTGGCCACCCGCGGCCGCAAGATCATCAGCAGTATGGGCCACGAGGCCGCGAAGGAGCTTGAGGATGTCTCGCAGACGGCCAGGCCGGCGACCGCCACCGAGAGGAGTAAGACGGCGGGCAAAAAGCCCACACCGAGCGGAAAGACCACTACCAGGGCTTAACCTGGCACCACCCGGCCCGCACCCGGTCCCCGGAGTGCGGGCCCTTCTCCTGTCTCGCCCTCGCCCCACAATGTGATCACGAGCATTGGGGGCCCAGAGCGAGGGCCGCAAATGATCCCAGGCGTCAGTCAGGCGCCCGCGTAGACGCGGTGGACGAACTCGGCGAGCTTGCTGTCGGGCAGCTCCTTGGCAATGTGGCCGCCCCGAGTGGCTGACGGTCCGTACGCGAACCAGTTCGGGCCGCCGTCAGCGTACCCGCGAACAGGTAGAGGCTCGAGGTGCTCATCGCCTGGCTCACCTGCCGGGTGGTATCGACCGAAGGAATCGCAGTAGCGCCGCGCCGACGAGGTATGCGATCAAGGCGACCGTCGGCAACCCGAACACGGCCGGACTAGTGCTGGGCAGCAGGCTGTTATCGAGAAGGCCGAAGGCGACGCCGGCGAACCCCGCCAGGGCCAGCACCAGGCGTGACGCCGGGCGGGTCGCTGCCCGGACCAGCCCGACCGGAATCCAAGGCGGGCGCCGGGCGTGCCGGTGGGCGCCGCGGACCTCGATCGGCCCGAAGATCGCGACCAGCAGCGTGAGAACGAAGCTGAACATGATCAGCAAGGGGATCCGCCAGGCCAGCCAGGCCGCCGAGCCAACCTCGGGAGTGGGGAGGACTCCTGCGACGTCCAGTACGGCGGTGAGCAGGATCGCGGCGGTGATATGCCAGAGCAAGATCGTCAGGATAACGGCGTTGACGGCGACCACCGTCATCCACGGCCACGGGTGCCGCAGCCACCGCTCAGCCCGGTCCCGCAGCAGCAGCGCCGCCCCGAGTTGGGTGGTGGCTACCGCCAGCAGCGCCAGGCTCGGGGGGGACATGTTGTGCAGCCGCTCCCCCGGCACATTGATCATGCTGATCGGGTAGGGACCGACCAGGGTGAGCAGCAGCAGCGCGCCGAACCCGCCGAGCAGCAGCGGCAGCGCCACGCGGCGGCGGACCGGCAGTCGCCCGTCGCGCCAGGCGAACCCCATCTGGTGGATGGCCAGCCAGCCGAAGAGGAAGTTGCCGTTGCCCCAGGACTCCTCACCGAAGAGGCGGGCGAGATCGCCGACGGCGACGAGGCCGACCAGCACCAGCGGAACCAACAGCCCGTACCGGCGGTGCAGGGCGTACATCGGCGGGGTTAGCACGACCACGACCAGGAACACGACCAGGAACCACAACGGGATCGAAGCAAGCCACACCACCAGACGAACCCGGGCGGGGTCGGCATCGAACAGGCGGGCGGCCAGCGCACCACCGGCCATTACCAGCACCAGGGCGGTGGTCGGCCGGATCAACCGGCCGCCCCGATTGATCAGCCACTCGGCCGCATCCCCGCCCCGGCGGCGCTGCCTGTCCAGCGACACCGCGTTGGCGTACCCGCCGGCGAAGAAGAACACCGGCATCACCTGCACCACCCAGGTAAGCGGGTGCGCCCACGGTAGGTCCGGTAGTGCCGACCGGCCGACAAGCTCGCCGTGCTCGTCGTAGCCGACCACCGTCGCCAGCCAGTGTCCGAGGACCACCGCGACGATCGACATCCCCCGCAGCAGGTCGATGAACCGCTCCCGCGATGGCGGCGTCTGTTCCGCAAGCCGCCGAAGCCCTCGCAACGCGGCGTCCATGTCGTCCATGTCCTCCAGGGCACCTTCGAGTTATGGCCGTCCCGTCGCCCTGCGTTTCCGATTCGCCGGTCGGTTCCTCGGCGGCGGGCTCTTCTGTCTCGCCGGTCGGCTCCTCGGCCTGCGGTTCTTCGGATTCAGGTGTCTGTTCGGTGTTGCTCACGGTTTCACCTCCCTTCCGTGGTGATAGCTGGTGGGGGCCGTGCTGCCTGCTTCACTGCGAATGCGAAGTACTGGAGATGGCTTCCACCAACTCCAGCAGCTTCGTTGCTAGATCGGTCTGGCTGATGATGCCGACCAGTTCCTTGTTCTCCAGCACAGGCAAACGACGGATCTTGTGCTCGGCCATCTGGCGCAGTACCTCGTCGATGTCCGCGTCAGCGTCGATCCACCACACGTCGGCTTCTTCGATGAGGTCGCGGGCCTTGACTTGGACCGGGTTCTGGCCCTTCGCGATGCACTTCACCACGATGTCGCGGTCGGTGATGATCCCCTTGAGCCGGTTGTCCTCACCGCAGACCGGCAAGGCACCGACGTTCAGTTCGGCCATTCGCTGGGCCGCGTCGATGAGGTTCTCGTTGATCCCCAAGCACTCACAGCCCGGGTGCATAACGTCACGCGCTGTAGTCATGGTTGATCTTCTATCTATTTAGGTCCGTTCGTCGATTCCCTGCTCCGTCCGCAAGGATTGAAACTCGTTCGAAGCATCTTCTGACCTGGATGTTCGAGGACCGCGTTGGGCATTGGGCCCTTCTTCGAGTGCCGGCTCGTGTCGACCGCGCCGATGCCCGGCGGCTACTGGTCCGCTGGTGTGGGGTGGCCCGGGGAGGCTGGTTCGGCCGACAGCAGCCTCGCCAGGCGGGACAATTCAGCGGGTCCGACGACGGAAACGAGCAATCTCAGCACGGCCCATAATCAGAGCCGATCACCTGTCTAAGTTCCAGATGCCGGCCCGATGATCAGGCACGATCGCCTCAACGCCCACAGGGACCCCACCATGAGCTGTCAGTTCAGGTAGTCGCGCAGGGCTTGGGATCGGGAGGGATGGCGTAGCTTGCTCATGATCTTGGTCTCGATCTGGCGGATGCGCTCGCGGGTCACGCCGTAGACCCTGCCGATCTCGTCCAGGGTCTTGGGCTGGCCGTCGGCCAGGCCGAACCGCATCGTCAGCACCCCGGCCTCGCGCTCGGACAGCGCAGCCAACATCGTGCAAAGCTGCTCCTGCAGCAAGGTGAAGGTGACGGCCTCCTCGGGCGTGACCGCCTCGGAGTCCTCGATGAGGTCGCCGAACTCGCCGTCCCCTTCGATACCGAGCGGGCTGTGCAGGGAGATCGGCTCGCGCCCGTACTTCTGCACCTCGATGACCCGCTCCGGAGTCATCTCCAGCTCGACTGCGAGATCCTCGGGGGTGGGCTCATGGTTGAGGTCCTGCACCATCTGCCGGTTCAGACGGGCGATCTTGTTGATCACTTCGACCACGTGGACGGGGATCCGGATGGTCCGCGCCTGGTCCGCCATGGCCCGGGTGACCGCCTGTTTAATCCACCAGGTCGCGTAGGTGGAGAACTTGTAACCCTTGGTGTAGTCGAATTTCTCGACCGCGCGTATCAGGCCCAGGTTGCCCTCCTGGATCAGGTCCAGGAATGCCATACCACGGCCGGTGTAGCGCTTGGCCAGCGAGACCACGAGACGCAGATTAGCCTCCAGCAGGTGGTTCCTGGCGTTGCGGCCATCCTGGGCGATCCACTCCAGCTCCACGCGCATATCCATCGGCAACCTGCCGGTGTCGGTGTGGAGCTGCTCGGCGGCGAACAGGCCCGCCTCGATGCGCCGAGCGATCTCGACCTCCTGCTCGGCGGTGAGAAGCGCGATCTTGCCGATCTGCCTAAGGTAGTCCTTGACCGGGTCGGTGCTCGCGCCCACAACCGCCGCCAGCACGGGGGGAGCCTCAGTCTCTTCGTCGGTTTGGTCGTCGACCAAGGTCAGAGCGTTATCTTTGGCGGAAATCGCCACTGCGCTCACACTCATCCCAGCCAAGCAGCGTGAATACCCTCACAGCTCACGATACGTCTCGTACCGGTGTGCTAGGGCCAGGAGCCGGACCAACAGCGGTCACCGCACCTTTGGTTGTCTATCCACGGCGAACTGCTGGCGATACCGGAAACTACTCGCGGGTAGCAACCAGGCGTAGCGTCGAAGGCATCCACCGCCTGAGGAGGTCGCGATGACCGAATACGCGAGGGCACGTGAGGTCGCCGAGCAGGCTCGCGAGAAGGAGTGGGCCCGTCCGAGCTTCGCAAAGCAGCTTTTCCTCGGCGACTTCCGGCTGGATCTGGTCCATCCGGCGCCCGAGCTGAGCGAACAGGAGGCCAAGAAGGGCGAGGACTTCCTGCGGGTCCTGCGGAGGTTTCTTCAGGACAGCGTCGACCCAGCGCTCATCGAACGCTCCGCGGTCGTGCCGGACGACGTGGTCAAGGGCCTGCGCGCGCTCGGCGCGTTCGGGATGACGATCGACCAGAAGTACGGCGGGCTGGGGCTGAGCCACCTGTACTACACACGGGCGCTCATGCTCACCGCGTCCTACTCCCCCGCGCTTAGCGCGCTGCTCTCGGCCCACCAGTCCATCGGCGTACCTCAGCCGCTCAGGCTGTTCGGAACGCCCGAGCAGAAGCAGCGATTCCTCCCCCGATGCGCACGCGGAGAAATTTCCGCCTTTCTCCTGACAGAGCCCGACGTAGGGTCCGACCCCGCCCGGCTGTCCACCACCGCCGTCCGCGACGGCGACTGGTACGTCATCGACGGAGTGAAACTGTGGACGACCAACGGTGTCGTGGCCGATCTCCTCGTCGTGATGGCGCGGACGGGGAGCAAGATCTCAGCCTTCGTTGTCGAGGCCGACGCCCCCGGCATCACCGTCGAGCACCGGAACTCCTTCATGGGCCTGCGCGGGATCGAGAACGGGGTAACCCGCTTCCACCAGGTCCGCGTCCCGGCGGGCAACCTCATCGGCCGCGAGGGACAGGGCCTGAAGATCGCGCTCACCACGCTGAACACCGGCCGCCTCTCGCTCCCCGCCACATGCGCCGGGTCGGCCAAGTGGGCCGGGAAGATCGCACGCGAGTGGGGTGCCGAACGAGTCCAGTGGGGTCATCCGATCGGACAGCACGAGGCGGTGGCCCGCAAGATCTCGTTCATCGTCTGTACGGCTTACGCCCTGGAAGCCCTCGTTGACCTGGTCAGCCGCCTGGCCGACGACGAGACCAACGACATCCGCATCGAGGCGGCCCTGGCCAAGCTCTATGGCTCGGAGATGGCCTGGCGAGTGGCGGACGAACTGGTCCAGATGAGGGGTGGACGGGGATACGAGACCGCCGAGTCGCTGCGGGCCCGCGGCGAGCGGGGCGTCCCTGCCGAGCAGATGCTGCGGGACCTACGGATCAACCGTATCTTCGAGGGCTCCACCGAGATCATGCATCTGCTCATCGCCCGCGAGGCCGTGGACACGCATCTCTCGATCGCAGGAGGGCTCATCGACCCGAAGGCCGACCTCAAAGCCAAGGGACGAGCGGCGACCAAGGCGGGCGGCTTCTACGCTCGCTGGCTGCCCACGCTGGTGGCGGGGGCCGGACAGCTTCCCACCTCCTACTCCCATTTCAGCCCCCTCGCCCACCACCTCAGGTACGTCGAACGGACCAGCCGGAAGCTCGCCCGGTCCACGTTCTACGGCATGTCGCGATGGCAGGGAAAGCTGGAGCACAAGCAGGGCTTCCTCTCCCGAATCGTGGACATCGGCGCCGAGCTGTTCGCCATCACCGCCACATGCATCCGAGCCCAGGAGGAGACCGCCGAGTTCGGCCGCAAGCCGCAGGAGATCGCGGATATGTTCTGCCACCAGGCGCGGCTGCGCACGGATGCGCTGTTCCACCGGCTGTGGGACAACTCCGACGCCCGAGACGTACGGCTCGCCCGCCTGGTCCTCGGCGGGCGTTACACGTTCGTGGAAGAGGGCATCCTCGACCCCTCACTGGACGGGCCCTGGATCGCCCCGGTCCTGCCCGGTCTGTCCACCGCGAGCGACGTTCACCGCCATATCCGATGAAACGGAAGCCGTGTCATCGCCGCCGGCGTGCCATAATCACGCGACTTGCCCTCCTTACCGTCGTACGCTCCGACCCGCGGCAGGGGGAGCGCCTTGGCCCTCGCCCTGCCGCGCATGCTCCTCGTGGGCCGTGTCCAGCGCGATGGCCTCGGTGTCGGAGGAGTAGGTCCGGCTGAGCTTGGCTCGGATCCTGCCGAGCGGAGTGCGCATCCCCTTCGGAGGCACGCCCTCGCCGTCCGGACCGGCCTCGATCGCGGGGATGGACTTCTTCCCCTTGACCAACTCCACCAAATCCTCCATCGGCGGAACGTGAACCTCGATGTACTCACCGTTGGGCAGGCGCTTGATGACGCCGGACTCCACACCGTGGATCACCATCTCCAGGTCCCTGCGCTGCAGGCCGATGCACACGCGGTACGTGGCCAGATACGCCAGCACCGGACCGGCGATGATCACCACCCGGCCGACCTCGGTGGTGGTGTAAAGCGGGATGTAGAGCTTCGCCGAGATCCAGTCGTTGGCACCCATCAACATCAGGAGGCTGTAGAAAGTGATGGCCGCGACGCCGATCGAGGTGCGGTGGGGGTTGTTGCGGGGACGGTCCGCGAGGTGGTGCTCGCGGTTGTCCCCGGTGATCCACTGCTCCGCTAGCGGATAGAGCGCCAGGCCGGTGAAGATGATGCCCATCGGCAGCAGGGCCGGGATGAGCACGCTCAGCGGCAGGGTGTGCCCCAGGAAGTTGATCTCCCACGCCGGCATGAGGCGCAGCGATCCTTCCAGGAAGCCCATGTACCAGTCGGGCTGCGAACCCGCCGAGATGTCCGCCGGGCTGTAGGGGCCGAACAGCCAGATGGGGTTGATCTGGGCGAACGTGCCCAGCAGCGCCAGGACACCGAAGGTGAACAGGAAGTAGGCGCCCGACTTGGCCATGAACGACGGGTAGAGGGGCGCCCCGATCACGTTGCTCTCGGTGCGTCCCTTGCCCGGCATCTGCGTGTGCTTCTGCACCCACATCAGCATCAGGTGCGCGGAGATGAGCGCCACGAGGATGCCCGGGATCAGCAGGATGTGGATGGTGTAGAACCGCGAGATCACATCCTGCCCGGGATACTCCCCGCCGAACAGGAAGAACGAAAGGTATGTGCCGACCAACGGAATCGAGATCAACACACCCTGGGTGATGCGCAGACCGGCACCCGACAGCAGGTCGTCGGGAAGGGAGTAACCGGTCAGGCCCTCGGCGAGGGCCAGGGTGAGCAGCAGCACACCGATGCTCCAGTTGAGCTCGCGCGGCTTGCGGTACGCCCCGGTAAAGAACACCCGCAGCATATGCACCATGATGCCGCCCACGAACAGCAGCGCCGCCCAGTGGTGGATCTGCCGGATCAGGAGACCGCCGCGGATGTCGAAGCTGATATGCAGCGTCGACTCGTAGGCCTGGGACATGTGCACGCCCACCAGCGGCGCGTACGAGCCGTTGTAGGGCACCTCGGCCATGCTCGGTCTGAACCAGAACGTCAGGAACGTGCCGGTGAGCAGCAGGATGATGAAGGAGTAGAGCGCGATCTCACCCAGCAGGAACGACCAGTGGTCCGGGAAGACCTTGCGGAGGTTGCGGCGGAGGAAGGTTCCCGCGCCGATGCGCTCGTCGATGGAGTTCGCGTGTCGCGCGATGGCCTTCGGAAGGCCTTCGAGGCTCATACCCGCCCCCTAGCTCCGGCTTCGGCTTACCCCTCCGCACCGGGCCCAGAACCCGACCGAGTTGTCTGCGGTGTTCTCTGCGATCCCGACGCAGAGGTCTGAACTGTCTGCCACCTACGCGTATGCAGAGGCAGCCCGATTTCAAGGCGTTCCCCACCCCAGCCACGGGCCGCCCCGCGGGGGCGTTACATACAACGCTACGCTTCACTCAGACATCGAATTCAAGCAGGTCAGCGCAGTCCTGGGTTGGCCGAAGAGCCGACCACCATCTGTCTACCAGTCGACCGGCTACCTCGCGCACCGCCACCACGGGACGGCCTACCGGGTCGATCGTCCGCCGACGGGCGTTGCCTGATCAGCATCGCGGACGTCCGGGATGTGCGGCGTGCGCGGGACCGACATGCCGTTGTCCGTGGAGGGCGCCGGGTCGGACGGTGTAACCGCAGCGCCGGCCGGCCGGTCGATCTCAGAGGGTGTTGCTCGTTCCAGGAACCGGAGCAGCTCTACGGGAAAGGGCAGCACGAGCGTCGAGTTCTTCTCCGCAGCGACCTCGACCACGGTTTGAAGCAGGCGCAGTTGCAGCGCGGCGGGGTGCTCCGCCATTACTTCGGCGGCCTGACTCAGCTTCGCTGAGGCTCGCAGTTCGCCGTCGGCGGTGATGACGCGGGCCCGCCGCTCGCGCTCGGCCTCGGCCTGGCGCGACATCGACCGTTTCATCGACTCGGGCAGCGCCACATCCTTGATCTCCACACGGTCGATGTGCACGCCCCAGCCCAGCGCCGGACTGTCGATCATCAGTTCCAGGCCCTGGTTGAGTTGCTCCCGGTTGGACAGCAGATCGTCCAGGTCACTCTTACCGATGATCGAACGCAGCGAGGTCTGCGCGACCTGGCCGATGGCGGACACGTAGTCCTGTACGTCGACAGCCACGCGCACCGGATCGACGACGCTGAAATAGACGACGGCGTCCACGCGGACCGTCACATTGTCGCGGGTGATGCCGTCTTGGGCGGGCACCGGCATCGTGATGATCTGCATGTTGACCTTCTGCAGACGGTCGGCGATCGGCACCAGCAACGCGAGCCCGGGTCCGCGGATTGCGGGTATCACACGCCCGAACCGGAAGACGACGCCCCGTTCGAACTGTTTGACGACGCGAATGCTTGTCGCCAGCCACGCCATGCCAAGGCCCACGGCCGCGAGCATCGCATAAAAGACGATCATTTTGTCCTCCCTTGCATCCGCCTACGGTCTCGTCGACCCGCACTAAGCTGCGGGACGCGAGGGCGACCTTCGCGGTGCGGGAACCTCTTCCGGGCGGCGACCTCAGCCTCTGCCATGATGCTCGCGCCCAGGAGCATGAGCACAATGATCGTCGCCGCCAAAACGATCATGCTTCTAGAGGCCCGCCGATAGCGATCGCCTGGTGAGCGCCGCTCGACAGTGGGAAGGACCGCAAAAGCCCGGGTCCTCGATCAAGAAGCAGCGTTGGATCTCGCACGGCGTCTCGCGTTCGCGATCACTGAGCATGACACACCTCCTGGGTGCCTCCCGGCCCTGGTTGAACCTCGGGGCCAGTCACGCATTAATATCGTATCACGATACACTTCTGCGGACTGACGGCTGTGGGAGATCGGGAGGGATGTGGTGTCATGATGACTACGGAGGACGAGCTCGGAGGATCAGAACCCCTGACGAAGCAGGATTTCGAGGCGCTGGCCCGCTTCCGCTTCGGCATCCGCCGCTACCTGCGCTTCAGCGAAGAGACGGTGCGCCGCCACGGCCTCACCCCGCAGCACTACCAACTGCTGCTGACACTCAAGGGCTTCCCCGGCCGCGAATGGGCGACCATGCGGGAGCTGGCCGACCGACTCCAGTTGCGCCACCACTCCGTCGTCGAACTGGTCAACCGGGCGCAGAAACAAGAGCTCGTGCACCGAGCACCGCACCCCTCCGACGCGCGGGCCGTACAGGTACAGCTGACCGCGAACGGGCAACTGATCCTGGAGCGTCTCAGCGCGCTGCACCGCGACGAACTGAGACGCATGGGCGCGGCACTGACACTGCCAACCTGGGATGCCCTCCCGGACAACGGCGACATGACCGCTCCCTGACGCCCGTCGATGCCCGGTGCTCCCATAGCAACAGCACGGAGATTTGCCCAAACGAGCCGTTGCGCCCTTCACCCGATACCGTTGAGGGCGCGGAAGACCACCCGGCCAATGGCCAGGCCGGCTCGCAGGGAATGGCTGCGAACAGTTCCGCGTAGTCGATGTCCTGTCCCATCACCGCCCTCCTGGCAAGGCGTCCCAAAACGGGCTTCTCTGGGACAAAACCCGCTATAACCTGCGCCAACACGACGCTCTTGTCCTGACCGGGAACACTTGGCTCTACCCGGCGCTCCCCTACGACACTCCCACAGCGACCTGTTAACGCCGGGCGGCGTGATGATGGGCCCGCGAGTCAGTCAGACATTCATTCGAACTGTTCGGAACAAATCGGTGGATATCAGACTAAAACGTATAATGAGATGTTAAATAGCTGTCAAGACGCTGTTGTCCTCGTTTGTCGTAGCGGGTGCCCGGAAAGACCCTACGTTGGCAGGCTCTTAACGAGTCACCCGGGCATTTATCTCGAATCAGCGCGATAAATGCCTCCGTAGGGCGACCGACGTCAAGGGGGAACGCAAATGCCTGGTATCAAGAAATACGCCGCAACGCTCGCTGCCACGGCCGTGCTCACCGGTGGTCTTGTCGGCCTAAGCGCCGCAACGGCCACCAGCGCCACCGCGTCCACCGCCGTCACCACCGGTGGCTGGGGGAAGAGCCACGACAAGTGGTACAGCTACGAGAAGTGGGAGACCTACGACGAGGAGAGCTGGGGCTACAGCAGCTGGGACGGCTGTTGGTGATCGATCTCCGGGCCGCTGTAGTGCGACGACCGCAGTCGAGCACCACTACAAGAAGCGACCGGCCAGTTTAGTTCCGGCGATGACGAATTCGCCGGAAAAGTAGGTGGTCCCTTGCCCGGGCAATTTCCCTTGCCCGGGCAATTTCCGTTTTCCACCGGTGAGTGCGCCTTTCCCGGAGGGCTTCCGGGACGTTCTCCACGCGTAACTTGTCGTTCAGCTTCTAGCACCGCGCATGCCGCTCACGGGGGCGATGACGGCCGGAGAATCAGTCATGTCTTCGATCATGATTAACGCCGTCGACTATCGTCAGGCCGCCACCACCGCCGGATACGTAGAACGAGGTCGCCCGCCTCGGTGGTATTCGGCGTTGCACTCGTCGGTGAGCTGCATGCGGATCAGCTCGGCCTGCCCGGCGGAATCTGTCGCTGCGCCGCCAGGCGATGGCGAAGGTCTCCGCCACCACGTCTGCCGCGTCTTGCGGCGAGCGGCAGCGGCGGGGGTCTGCTCATCCATCGACAGCCACATTTTTCTATAGCGCAACCATTTCCGCTATAGTGGAGAGATGGGTGATGACAACGTGCTGTCCAGCGGGCTGTCGATGGCCGACCTCGGGGCCCGGATCCGCGCCGAGCGCAGTTCCCGGGGCCTGTCGCTGGACCGGCTCGCCGAGCTGAGCGGGGTCAGCCGCAGCATGGTCTCCGAGGTTGAGCGCGCAGCGAAGACACCGAGCGTCCTGGTGCTCGACCGGCTGGCCACCGCGCTGGGCACCTCGATCGCCCGGTTGCTGGACGAACCGGCCCGCGACTCCGTTGTGGTCTTGCGACGGTCGCGCCAGCGGGTGGTCCGCGATCCGTCCGGATGGGAACGGCGCATCCTGTCGCCGGTTCTGCCTGGCGTGGAGTTCGAGTTCATGCGGACGACAATCGGCCCTGGAGTTGACGCGGGCGTCTTCTCGCCGCACCAGCCGGGCTCGCGGGAGTACGTCGCGATCGAATCCGGCCGGCTTCGGCTGGCCGTTGATGGCGAGGAATACATGTTGGACCCCGGTGACTCGGTGTGCTATCTGGGCGACCGCCGGCACGCATTCGCCAATCCCGGGGAGACCGACTGCGTGTACTACCTGGCGATGGAGCTGGGACACCAGTCGATGCACGAGAAGAGAGTCGTCAATGGATGAGCTGCGCCGGGCCGGCCGGGCCGCCGCCGACCTCGCCGCCGATCACCTCGCCGGCATCACGGACAACCCTGTCTGGCGGCCGGTGGGCGGCGCCGACCGCGACTGGCTGACCCGCCAGGACCTTCCCGCCGCCGGCCGTCCGCTCGACGACCTGGTCCAAGATGTGCGAACGCGGATCCTGCCCTATCCCATGGGCAACGGGCATCCGAGGTTCTTTGGATGGGTGAACTCGCCGCCGTCGCCCGCGGGCATCGCCGTCTCGTCACTGGCCGCCGCGCTGAATCCGAGCTGCGCCGGAGGGGATCACGCCGGCGCGCTGCTGGAGCACTCCGTCCTACGGTGGCTCGCGGAGCTCGTCGGCTACCCGCACCGCCCCGGCGGTGGGCTGCTGACCAGCGGCGCCTCGATGGCCACCATCATCGCCATCGCGTCCGCCCGCCAGCGTGCCGCCCGCCAGGACGGCTGGGACGTACGCGAGGAAGGCCTGTCCGGTCGCCCGCCGATGGTGATGTACGTGTCGGCGGAGGCGCACGGCTGCCTGCGCAAGGCCGCCGAACTGCTCGGTCTCGGCAGTCGGCACCTGCGTGTGGTCCGGGTCACTGACACGTTCCGCCTCGACGTGAACGCACTGCGCGCCGTGGTCGCCGAAGACCTCGCCACGGGGCTGCGCCCGTTCTGCGTGGCCGCGAGCGCGGGCACGGTCAACACCGGCGCGATCGACCCGCTCGACGAGATCGCCGACGTCGCTGCGGAACACGGGCTGTGGTTCCACGTTGACGGCGCCTACGGCGCGCTGGCCATTCTTGCCGGGCAGGCCGCACCCGCCTTCGCAGGCTGGGAGCGGGCGGACTCGGTGGTGCTGGACCCGCACAAATGGCTCGGTGTCCCGGTCGACTGCGGCTGCGTCCTGCTCCGCGACCCGACCTTCGCCCGCGACGCTTTCAGCCTCGTAC
The DNA here is from genome assembly GCA_025964675.1 of Sphaerisporangium sp. Taxonomy (GTDB): domain Bacteria; phylum Actinomycetota; class Actinomycetes; order Streptosporangiales; family Streptosporangiaceae; genus Sphaerisporangium. Next base: position 17,044 of record JAOPYI010000274.1, read on the forward strand.
CGGCGTACCTGCGCGACGATGGGGCCGGGGACCTCGGCTGGTTCGCCGAGTACGGCCCGGAGCAGACCCGGCAGTTCCGCGCCCTACGGGCCTGGGCGACAATGGCGCACCTCGGCCGCGAGGGAATCGTCCGGCTCGTTGACCACACCATGAGGCTCGCGTACCGGCTCGCCGCCCTCATCGAGGACTCGGACGACTTCGAGCTGCTCGCTCCGGTCACGACCTCCATCACCGCGTTCCGGTACCGGCCGCGGCCGGAGCTCGCGCCAGACCCGCTTGACGCGCTCAACCGAGCCATCCCGTCCGCGGTCCAGCGGCGTGGGCGAGCATTTCTCACGGGTACGCGACTAGCCGGTGCGGAAGCGATGCGCGCCTGTTTCCTCAACCCGGCGACGAGCGAACAGGATCTCGCCATACTCCTCGCCGAGGTCCGCGCCGCGGCAGCGGAGTTGTCCCGGTGAGCGTCCGCCACCTCGTCGTCGACCTCGGCGGTCACCGCGACTCCATCGCGTCGATGCGCCGTCCGACGCCGGTCAGGTCGAGGTCGAGGTCGCGCAGGATGCCGGTGCTACCGCTCCAGACCGGGCGATGGAGCGCGGCGAGCTCCGCCCGGACAGCGACCTGTGGCTGCTGACCGACCTATTAGCCGGACTGGTCGCCTACCGGGGCCTGCTCAGCCTCGACCTCCCCGACCCCGACGAGATCGTCCGATCCCTGCTGTACGGCTTCGTCCCGACAGGCTGACGCTGCTGCTGCAACTAAGGTCCGAGACCGCTTCGACTTGGTGACCTGCCGCGCCAGCCGCGCCGGGTCCCCTACCGACCTCGTCTGGAAGGCCTTCGAGGAAGCTCAGTGCGGAAAGTGACGACAATCAGGCCTTAACAAAACGCGTTCATACGATTACTCTCAGTGCATCGGCTCCGTCTAAGGAGGGCACATGAAAGTTCCCCACCGCATCATCGCCGCAGCCACCGCAGTCCTCGTCGCCAGCGGCGTGCTCACTGCCGCCCAGCCCGCCAACGCCGCAGCCGTTACAGAAGTCAGGTATTTCGTGAACAACCTATCGGAGAGGCTGGTGGTCTACGTAGGAGAAACGAAGAAAACGTATGGGCTCGTCCCCGGTGGCGAACATTGGCTCAATATCAGGGCTCCCTGGGTCGGCAACCAGGGCGAGATGGGCAAGAGCATCGCCATCCAGCGGGGCACACGTATCATCTACTGGGTCTTCCAGGACTACTGGAATACCCACGATCAGATCAAATACAGCACGACGAACAGCTACGAGCAAAGCGTCCCCGTCCCTGGTAGCAGTACTGGCGGCGGCACGAAAAGACTCATCATCCTCAGGGACGGCTCACTGTCCATGGATGGTTGATTTCCTTGGACTGCGGCGCCTGGAGCTCCCTGATGTACAGCCACTGGCCGGGCTTCGGCACCTGCTCCCGGTCGTCGTAGGCGGCCTGCGCAGCCCGCTCGCCCAGTTCCTGCACGGTCGCGCGGCGCGGCGCGGTCCAAACGTCTGGAGTCAGACATGAAGCCGAATCGCTCCATCCCGGCGTCGACGGTTATCCCCGTCCTGATTTATCCCGATGTGCGCGAGGCGGTCGCCTGGCTTGGTGCAGCCCTCGGGTTCGTCGAGCGGGTGCGGATCGGCGAGGACCACCGCGCACAGCTCAGTTTCGGCGAGGGTGCCATGATCGTCGGGGATGTACGACATAATCGCCGCCCACCGCGCCGCGGCGAGGTCACACACTCGGTAATGGTGCGCGTGGAGAACGTTGGCGCCCACTGCGAGCGGGCCCGGGAGCACGGCGCACGCATCGTCATGGAACCGACCGACTTCCAGTACGGCGAGCGGCAATACACCGCCGAGGACCTTACAGGCCACCAGTGGACGTTCTCGGAGACGCTCGCGGATGTCGCCCCGGAGGAATGGGGCGGAACGTCCGTCGCGACCGATTGACGCATCCTCAGCGTCGCTGCGCGGCGATATGAATGATGTCAACCTTGGACGGCACCTGATCGCGGTCTCAGTCGGGGCCGGCTGAGGCACCGGGGGTGGTTGGGCCGTCGCCGGCTCGATCCAGCCACTCCGACAGCAGGGCGCGCTCGGCGTCGGTGAGCATTGTCAGCTTCGGTGCGACGGCCCGGAATGCGACAGCGGCCGCGGTCGCGCTGTCCGTGGGAAGCGTCGGCACGTCGGTGAGGATCGATCGCATCATCGCCTCGTACATCGCATCCGCAAGGTCGAGGTCCCGGTGTTCCGGCGGGGTGGAGAGCAAGGTGAGCACGGCGCCGGTGCCGGCGGCGTGGATGAGTTCAACGGCGCGCCTTTCTGGGACCCGAAGCCGGCCGATTGCCGCAACGCGGTTCACCCGGGCGCGCAGTACCTCCAGGCCGGCGGCCGCCGCCGGTGAACGAGCCCCACGGCTGGGGTCGGTGAGGAGACCGAACAGCGCTGCGTTGGCGAGACCGAAGCCAATATGCGTGTCCCACCCCGCCCGCAGATCTGCAACCGGGTCGCCGCTGTCCTCGACGAGGGTCTTGCCTGCGACGTAGGTGGCGAAGACGTGTTCGGCAACGGCGTCGAGCAGCGCGTCCTTGTCCTCGAAGAACCGATAGATGGTCGGCGCCTGCATGCCGGCCGCCTGCGCGACCGCACGGGTGGTGACCGCGCTTGCGCCCTGCTCACGCAGGAGCTGCGCCGCGCACTCCACAATGTTCGCTCGCGTCTTATGCCTGCTGGCGCTATCCGGTCTAGCCTCTGCCATGCTTCCAATGATAACGCACTCATGCTATCTCTGTTGCTAACGCTGATATCATCTCTATCTTTCCAGCGTTAGCATGAGAGGGCGAAGATGATCATCATTACCGGCGGTACCGGCCGGCTCGGCTCCCAGATCGTTGATCGGCTGCTCGATCGGGTCTCGGCGGACCGGGTCGGAGTGAGCGTCCGCGACACCGACCGCGCTGGCGACCTGGCCGCACGCGGGGTACGCGTGCGACGCGGCGACTTCACCGACCCCAACTCCCTCACCGATGCGTTCGAGGGCGCAACGCAGGTGCTCATCGTCTCGACGGACCAGTCGGGCGAGGCAGCGGTCGCCCAGCACGTCGCGGCGATCGACGCCGCTCGCGATGCCGGTGCCAAGCGCATCCTCTACACCAGCCACCAGGGCGCCGCCGAGGATTCGGTCTTCGCACCGATGCCCGACCATGCCGCCACCGAGCACTACCTGTCGAAGACGGGCACACCGTTCACGGCGCT
>JAOPYI010000029.1 GCA_025964675.1 Sphaerisporangium sp.
GGACGATCCCAGCTACTCAACTCGATCAACAGGTCCAACGCCCGCGTAACCGCCCGCACACCACCCTGCTGCTCGGCAGGTAAGGACCGCCCGGACTGCTGCTGAACCACCCTCACACACCACCCTCTGCATCCAGCCACGTGCCGGCCTGAACACCGCCACACGATTACCCCCACACACCGCCAATTCCAGAAAGCGCCATCAGCCTGGGAGCGCAACCGACGCCGCCTCGTGTAGTCTCTCACCGCATTGCATACTATGAACAGCTATTTCACACAGTGCAATAGCGCATGATCGACCAGCACCACTCCGCTCCCGTCGATCCGAGTCCCGCCCAGAGATCTGGGCGTACCCACGTTCGTCCGAAAAGGTGACCAGAATGGAACTGCTGCTCAAGGCAGGTACGGCCGTGATCGCCGACGTGTTCGACAGCTTCGGCATGCTGCCCCCGGTGCTCGCCGACACGATCGGGCCTGTCACCCCCCTCCCCCGCTTCGCCGGTCCCGCCTACACCATCGGGGGTTGTTCGGTCACCACGGGCGAGACGGGTGACCGGGCGAAGCTGGCCGCGATCGACGGGATGCCGCCGGGAGTCGTTCCCGTGTGGGCAGGCACCGACATCCAAGGCGTCTGCTGCTTCGGCGACCTGCTCGCCGAGGCGATGAACGCCCGGGGCTGCACGGGCGTGGTGGTGGACGGCGGCGTGCGCGACACCGGCTACCTACGCGAGCTGGGGCTGCCGGTCCTCGCCCGCTACCGCACGCCGGCACAGGCGATCGGGCGCTGGAAGGTCACCGCCCACCAGGTGCCGGTGCAGGTTCGGGGTGGCCTCCAGGAGTGGATCACCGTGGCGCCAGGTGACATCGTGGTCGCCGACGAGGACGGCGTCATCGCGATCCCGTCCGCCGACCTGCAGCGTGTGCGGGACAAGGTGACCGAATGGGCGGGCACCGAGGAGGCCTCCCGGGCCGCGATCCGGGACGGCATGCCGCTGCTCGCGGCGCTCGAGCGGTTCGGCCACCTGTGACCATGACTCCGCCGCTGGTTCCCGCCCATACGTTGTATGCCCCTACCGCCATGGTCAGTACCGTCGACGCACTCGCCACGGAGGCGGGCGTGGCCACGCTCCGCCGGGGCGGGTCCGCGATCGACGCGGCAATTGCCGCCAGTGCCGTTTTGACGGTCACGCTGCCAAACCAGTGCGGTCTCGGCGGCGACCTGTTCGCGATCGTGCAGCGCCGCGGCGAAGCCCCCGAAGTGCTGACCGCGGCCGGACGGGCGGGTTCCGGGGCAGACGCCGAGGCGCTACGCGCAGAGGGACAGCCGCACATGCCGCGGGACGGCGACGTGCGGAGCGTGACGGTGCCCGGCTGCGCGGACGGCTGGCTCGCACTGCACCGCCGCTACGCGCGTCTCGAGCTGGCCGAGCTCCTCGCGCCGGCCGTCCGCTACGCAGCGGACGGATTCACCGCCTCCGGCTATCTCGCCGAGGGGGTGACCCGGCGTGCCGCGAGCTCGCCGGACGCCGCCGCCATGACCATCGGTGGCCGGCTGCGTGCCGGGCAGCTCGTGCGCCGGCCCGGCGCCGCGCGGGTCCTGGCCGCGATCGGCGAGCACGGCCGTAGCGGCTTCTACGAGGGCGAGTTCGGATCCGGTCTGCTGGATCTGGGCAAGGGGCTGTTCACCGAGGACGATCTGCGCACCGACCAGGCCGAGTGGACCGCGCCGCTCTCGCTCGGCGTCTGGGGCGCACGGCTGTGGACGCCGGCACCACCGAGCCAGGGATACGTCACTCTCGGCGCGGCATGGCTCGCCGAGCAGGCAGGGCTCGGCCCCGATCCCGAGGACCCTCGGTGGGCACACCTGCTCATCGAGGCGACCCGCCAGGCCGCACACGATCGTCCGGAGGTGCTCTTCGACGGATCCGACGGCGCGCGCCTGATCGATCCGGACCGGCTCGGGCCGCGGCGCGCCGGCATCGACCCCGACCAGGTCGCCGACCTGTCCGACTCATACCGCCGCGGCGGCACGACCTACCTGTGCGCGGTCGACGCCGACGGGACAGTGGTCTCGTTGATCCAGTCCAACTGCATGAGCTTCGGCTCCGGCCTGGTCGCGGGTGATACCGGGATCTGGCTGCACAACCGCGGCATCGGGTTCAGCCTCGTCCCCGGGCATCCGGGTGAGTACGGGCCCGGACGCAGGCCCGCCCACACCCTGGCTCCGGCCTTGATCACCGACGAGGCCGGGCAGTTCCGCGCCGTACTCGGCACCCGAGGCGGTGACTCGCAACCGCAGGTCGTGCTGCAGTTGATCGCGCGGCTGCTCGTCGGCGGGCAGGACCCGGCCGCGGCGCTCGCGGCCGGGCGGTGGGTGCTGCGCGGCGCCGGCGACGAGACGTCCTTCGACACCTGGGGATTCCAGGGTCGGGTGCGAGTCGCCGTCGAAGGCCAGGCACCGGCCGGCTGGGCGCAGGGGTTGCGCTCACGCGGCCACGAGGTGCGGATGGAGGCGCCGTTCGCCCATCCGTTCGGCCACGCGCAGCTGATCGTCTCAGACGGGACGCGGCTCGCCGGGGCCGCGGATCCCCGATCGGACTCGGCGGCGGTGGGCGGCTACTGAACAAGCCCGGTGTCGACCGCGAGCGTCACGTCGATCTCAACGGGTGCGTTACGGGGAAGAGCGGCGACACCGAGCGCGGTTCGCGCGTGCCGGCCCCGCTCGCCGAGTCGTTCCAGGAAGACGGCGCTGGCGGCATCCATGATCTGCGGCTGGCCGCCGAAGCCCGGCTCGCATGCCACGTATCCGGTCACCCGCAGCACCTGGCGGATACGTGCGAGGCCGCCGAGCTCGGCGTTCACGACGGCGAGCACGTTCAGCGCGCACAACCGGGCGGCGTCCTTCGCCTGATCGACCGTGACCTCGCGGCCCACCGCGCCGGTCACCGTGATCGCGTCGCCGTCGTAGGGCAGTTGTCCGCTGACGTGCATCACGCCGTCGTGGACGACGTTGCGCAGGTAGGGCGACGTCGATCGGCGAGGCGTAGGCAGTCCGGCCGACGGCGGGTCCTGATCATCGGCCTTACTCGTTGCACGCCGGGACATCGTGCCTCCTTCGCGGGGATGAATGATCCGAGATGCCTGGAAGGCATCGGTAGGGAAGAGAGCGAACGGTGCGGCCGGCCTGCTGAACGGCCGGCTCACCAGCGACGCTGCCGCCATGCGAGACCATACCGCGTCATTGCGCTATACGGAACCACATTTCGTACAGTGCAATATTGTCCATTAATTGTTTCAGGATCGATACGGCGGTATTTCCGGTTGGCGCTACGGAAGCCAGGCGGAGAACGTCTGCGCCGAGACCGTGACGGACCGTCTGAGCGCGGCGGTCCCCCTCTCGCGCATCCCTGTCACCGGGCCGCAGATCGACACCGCGCCAACAGGTTTTCCCTGGTGGACGCGGATCGCGGCACCGACACACAAGACGCCCGGCGTCCGCTCCTTGTTGTCCACCGCATAACCACGCTCGCGGACCGGCCCCGGCTCCCGCCGAATTCCCGCGCGGCCGGGCTGGCTCATGGCGCAATCTGATCGGGGCAGCCCAGATGCACTGTAAACGATTTCTCACATTTCGTACCGTGAAAAGCGTCTACCGTGCACCGCAACGCCTCTGTAAGTTATTGCCTGATGGGGACGCCCGATATCGTCCACTTCACCCCAACGCAAGGAGGCTCGGTGTCCCTTCTCGGATCACGCATCAGGCTGAACGGCGCGCTTTGTGGTGCAACCTGTGTCGCGCTCCTGAGCGCAGGTTGTGGTGGCGCCGGCACTGACAGCAAATCTGCTGAATCTAAGCAGCTGTCCGTCACAGCTGACGCGGCATGCGCGGCTGCGGACAAGGAGGGGACCCTTAACTACTGGTCCGCCAGCGACCCCGAACAGTTCGCCGCGGAAGTCGTACCTTTCCAGAAGGCGCATCCGAAGATTAAGGTCAACTTCACCTCGCTGCGGCCGGAGCAGGTCGCCCAGCAGGTTGTGACCGAGGTTCAGGGCGGGCACGCGCTGAGCGTCGACGCCACCACCACAGACCTCCCGTCCGCCACGCCCCTCCTGGCTCAGAAGCTGATCCGCAATGTCGACTACACAAAGCTGGGCATCGCCAAAAACCTGATCATGGAGACCGGGGGCGTGGAAACCTTCCGGGTGTTCCGTGACCCGCTGGGCATCGGGTACAACACCCGAACCCTGCAGAAGGCTGATCTCCCGCCTACGTGGGATGCTCTCGTGGACGCGAAATGGAAAAAGAAGATCATCGTCGACCCTCGTGGAATCTACCTCGCCGGAATCTCAGGCGGCTGGGGCGAAGCGAAGACACTCGACTGGTTCAACAGATTTCGCCAGACCGCTGACCCCCTTGTCATCCAAGGTGCAACCGCCAGTCTGCAGAAGGTCACCAGCCAAGAGGCGCTCATGACGACCAGTGCCACCGCTTCTGCCATCCGCGAGCAGCAGGCGGGTGGAGCTCCGCTGGACATCCAGTACTTGGATGTCGTCACGTCAGAGGACAAGTACGGCATGGTGCTCCAGAAGGCTCAGCACCCCAACGCTGCCGCCTGCTTCATGTCCTGGTGGGGCGGCCCCGAGGGCCAGGCACAGCAGCTGAAGGTCGAATTCAAAACGAACACGGAGACTCCAGAAGGGCTGCCGGCCACCTCGAAGCTCTCCTACAGCACGACGCCTGAAGGCGAGGCTGTAAAGACCAAGGTAGCCGGCGAGATCAGCAGGATCTTGGGACAGTAGTTCGCAGTCCGGCTCTGTGGAGGAAAGCATGGTCGAACGAATTTGGGATCGCTTCCTGACCGAAGAAGACAAAGCTCACCTGGCGGCGTCTCGAGAGAAGAAAGGTTATGGCTTCGGCAAAAAGGCGGCGGTACTGTCTGTCGACAACTACAGAAACGGTGTCGGTGACCGCCCGGAGCCTTTGCTGGAGGCGATCAAGACGTGGCCCAGCAGCACCGGTCTGCCAGGCTGGAAAGCTCTGGGGCACATCAGTGAACTGTTGGCCGCAGCGCGGAAGGCAAGGATTCCGGTCATCCACACGACGGGCCTGGGCGAAGAGGAGTCCGGCATGCCCAACTGGACGGCTCGCCGCGGTGGCCGCGGCAAAGACCAGCGCACTGAGGAAGAACAGGAGAGGTTCCTGCGCCGCTATGACATCGTGGAGCAGGCGGCCCCCCTTCCCGGGGAGGTCGTGCTGAAAAAGAACTCACCGAGCGCGTTCTTCGGCACTCCGCTGGCGGCCCATCTCATTGGTGAAGGAATCGACACGCTGCTGGTCTGCGGGGAGAGCGCAAGCGGGTGCGTGCGGGCAACAGTTGTCGATGGCTGCAGCTACCGATTGCACATGATTGTCGTCGAGGAGTGCGTCTACGAGCGCCACGAGGCTTCACTGGCAATGAGCTTGTTCGACATGGACCAGAAGTACGGCGATGTCATCTCGCTGTCGGCTGCGCTCGACTGGTTGAAGGGTGACATAGACGTACCAACGACGTGACAACTCAGTCTGCGTCTGTCGATCAGGCGCCTGGCTACCGCCGGCCGACGCGGCACCCGCCTGGGGGTGGACCGGTGTCGGCTGACGGCGTATCGCCAGGACCGGCGCGGTCATGTGACGCTTTCGGAAGCTAGGTGGAGAACGCCTGCGCCGAGGTCGCGACCGACCGCCCTAGCTCGGCGATCCCCTTCTCCCGCATCCGTGTCGCCGGGCCCGAGATCGACAACGCGCCGACCGGCTTACCCTGGTGATCACGGATCGCCGCACCCACACACAACACGCCCGGCGTCCGCTCCTCGTTGTCCACCGCGTAACCCCGCTTACGGACCAGCCCCAACTCCCGCCAGATCGAATCCATGTCCACCAAAGTCTTGGGAGTCAGCCGCACCGGAGGGTCATCACGCAAAATCTGCGCCACCGACTCCACCGGCAACTCCGCCATGATCGCCT
>JAOPYI010000030.1 GCA_025964675.1 Sphaerisporangium sp.
AGGCGATCATGGCGGAGTTGCCGGTGGAGTCGGTGGCGCAGATTTTGCGTGATGACCCTCCGGTGCGGCTGACTCCCAAGACTTTGGTGGACATGGATTCGATCTGGCGGGAGTTGGGGCTGGTCCGCAAGCGGGGTTACGCGGTGGACAACGAGGAGCGGACGCCGGGCGTGTTGTGTGTGGGTGCGGCGATCCGTGATCACCAGGGTAAGCCGGTCGGCGCGTTGTCGATCTCCGGCCCGGCGACACGGATGCGGGAGAAGGGGGTCGCCGAGCTAGGGCGGTCGGTCGCGACCTCGGCGCAGGCGTTCTCCACCTGACTCAGCACGCCCACGCCTGCTGAGTTTCACCGATCACGCGTCGCCGAAGCAACCCGCTGGGCCCGCGACGACTTCACCGACCCCATTACCGTGCTGCGTCTCACATGGCGAGAACTCATTCAGTCCAGGAAATAGGCCTGTATCAATCCTGAAACAACAAATATACATTTATTGCGCTGTGTGAAATGTGGTTCCGTAGAACGCAATGACAAGGTATGGTCCTCGCATGCTGGCAGCGTCGCCGATGAGCCGGCCGCTCGGCAGGCCGGTCGAACCGTTCACTCCCTTCCTTGCCGATGCCTTCCTGGCATCGCGGATCAGTCATCCCCCGCAGAGGAGGCACGATGTCACGGCGTGCGACGAGTAAGCGCGTGGTCAAGGGCAAGTTGTCGTCGGAGATCACCAAGGCGCCGTCCAACTAGAGGGGGGCGGCTGCCGGAGCGCCACAGCTTCGGCCGGCAGCCGCCCGAATCCCGTCCACAACCGTCGTAAGGAGCGCGATGAGCGCTATCAGGATCAACCAGCTCCGCCACACCTATGCCATGAAGAACAAGACCGTGACGGCGGTTGACGACGTGACCCTCGACATCGGCGATAACGAGTTCTTCACCCTGCTCGGGCCGAGCGGGTGCGGCAAGACGACCACGCTTCGGTGCATCGCCGGTCTGGAGCAGCCGACGTCCGGATCGATCGAACTGGGCGGCGTGGTGGTGGTATCCGACCGCGTCCTTGTGCCCACGCACCGGCGCGACATCGGGATGGTCTTCCAGGACTACGCGGTCTGGCCGCACATGTCGGTCTTCGAGAACGTCGCCTTCCCACTGCGGATCGGCCGGAAGCTGCGCCGGGCCGAGATCGCCGAGCGGGTGGAGCAGGCGCTCGACCTAGTGAACATGAGCCAGTACATCGACCGCCGCGCGACTCAGCTGTCCGGTGGGCAGCAGCAGCGCCTGTCTCTCGCGCGCGCTTTGGTGCGTCAGCCGAAGGTCCTGCTGCTCGACGAGCCGCTGTCGAACCTCGACGCGAAGCTGCGCGAGCAGATGCGCAGCGAGTTGCGGCTGATCCAGCAGCGGATCGGGATCACCACCGTCTTCGTGACACACGACCAGGTCGAGGCGCTGTCACTGTCGACCCGGATCGCGGTGATGAGCGGCGGCCGCGTCGTGCAGGAGGGCAGCCCGCGCGAGATCTACCTGGAGCCCAACAGCGAGTTCGTGGCCAACTTCGTCGGCGCGACGTCTTTCGTCGCTGGGCGGGTGCTCAGCTCGAGCCCGGTCGCGCTCACTGTCGGGACCGAGCTCGGCACCCTCAGCTGCCGTCCCCAGCCCGACGTCCGCACGGGCGCGTCCGCCATCGTCGCGCTCCGCCCGGAGTCCTTGGTCGTCACCGACAAGCCGACGCAGGGAGACAACTGCTTCGCCGGCGAGGTCGAACTGAGCCTGTTCGTCGGTGACGGCGTCGACTACCGGATCAAGGTCGGTGACCAGTCCCTGCGCGCGCGAGGAAGCGCGCGTGTCCAGTTCGTCGCCGGAGACACCGTGTACGTCACCGCGGCCGCCGACGACTGCGTGGTGCTGCTCGCCGACCCCGACGGGGCCGAGGCGGCCAGGGACGCGACTGACGTGGCCGCCGGTGACGTGGAGAGCGACCGATGACCGACCTGAGCATCCGCCCGCCGCAGGCACCGCCGGCGCGACCCGCGCCCGTCCGGCGTCGTAGGCGGGGGCGCCCCAGCGTGCAGGGCGTAGTCAACGCGATCACGGTGCTGGTGCTGGTGTACCTGGTCATCGGTCCCATCCTGATGCTGCTGCTGGCCAGCTTCGAGGACACCACCGCAGGCGTGACGATCCGCCCGCCCTTCCCGTGGAGCCTCACGAACTTCACCGGCGTGCTCGGCGATGCCCAGACCTACCAGGTGCTCGGCACCACGCTGCTCTTCGCCGCCGCCTGCCTGCTCTTCTCGTTCGTGGTGAGCCTCGTTTTCGCGTGGCTGGTGGAGCGCACCGACCTGCCGGCGCGCGGGCTCATCTACGTGCTGGTGGTCGCTCCGACGGGCATGCCCGGGGTCATCTCCGCGATCGCCTGGGGGTTGCTGCTCAACCCGACCAACGGCTACCTGAACGTCGCCCTGAGCAGCGTGTTCGGCCTGCACGGACACGGCCCGCTGAACGCGTACTCGCTGCCAGCGATGATCTTCGTCCAGGGGCTTGCGCTCGTGCCGCTCACCTTCCTGTTGATCACCGCGTCGCTGCGGAACATGAGCTCCACCCTCGAGGATGCCGGGCGCACATCCGGAGCCGGGCCGTGGACCATCCTTCGCAAGGTCAGTCTGCCCCTGCTCCGGCCGGTCCTGATCGGCGCGGGGATCTACCAGTTCGTCACGGTGATCGAGGCGGTCGACATCCCGCTGGTGCTGGGCCTGCCCGGCCACGTCACGGTGTTCAGCACGGAGGTCTACCGGGTCACGCATCCGGCCTTCGGCCTTCCCGACTACGGCGCGTCCAGCACGTACGGCATTCTGCTGCTCGCGCTGGCGGTGGCGCCGCTGCTCATCTACAACCGGACCGTCCGCCGCGCCCAGGACTATGCGACCGTGACGGGCAAGGCCTTCCGGCCCAGGCGGCAACGCCTCGGACGGTGGCGGTGGGTCGCGTTCGGCGGGAGCCTGCTGTACGCCGTCGTCTCATTCATCCTTCCTCTGTTCGTCCTGCTCTATGCCAGCCTCCAGCCGTACCTCGGTCCGATCAGCTGGGCCACCCTTCGGAACGTGACCCTGGCCGGCTACCGCAAGACGCTGTCGTCAGGTCTGTTCGGGTCCAGCCTCGAGCACACCCTCGTCATCGGGCTAGCGGCCTCGCTCGCGGCGATGGTGCTCTCGGTGTCGCTCTCATGGCTCATCGTCCGGTCGAAGTCGCGGTTCACCTGGATGGCGGACACGCTGGCCTTCATCCCGCACGCCATCCCCGGTGTCGTGATCGCCCTCGCCGTCATGCTCATCTATCTCATGCTCCCGGTGCCGATCTACGGCACCGTCTGGATCATCGTGGTGGCGATGGCGACGCAGTACATCAGCTTGGCCACGCGGCTCACGACGGGCGGCATCACCCAGATCCAGCAGGGTCTCGAAGAGGCAGCCCGGGCAAGCGGTGCACGGCCGTCACAGGTCTGGCGGCACGTCCTGCTGCCACTGCTGCGCCCGGTCCTGCTCAACGGATTCCTGCTCGTCTTCCTGGCATCGATCAAGAACCTCACCCTTCCGCTGATGCTGCAGTCCTCCGACAACGTGGTCATCTCCACGTTGATCTGGAATCGCTGGGACTACGGGGACGTGACAGGCGCCGCCGTCCTCAGCGTCCTGCTGACCGCGGTGACCGTCACCGCCGCGCTTGTCCTGCGCCGGCTGAGCGGCAGCGAGGAGATCTGAACACCCGCACACAATGCGGGCCCCTCGTCTTCCAGCTGATCAGCAAGAGGTACTGCTTGGCGGTTGCTGGACGGCGACCGGGCCGTCGAGCAACTGGCGCCTGACTACGCCGCGGCGATGCAGCGGTGGGACAATCGCTCTGCTGGAGCTGGAGTGCGGCTTCGCTAGGCCGGAATGGCGCCGAGTTGTCGCATCTGTGAGAGGACGTCGACGACCCCCCAGATCTCAGCGATTCGGCCGCCGGCGAAGCGGACGATGAAGATCTCGTGGTACGTGACGGATTTGCCGGTTGGTGGGAGGCCCCTGTACTCGCCCTGGTGGGTCCCGGTAACCGTGTTCCTGTAGACGACCTTGTCCCCCTCCGCGATCACATCCTCGACCGCGACGTGAATGTCGGGGAACGCGCGAAGGAGCACCGCCCAAACTTGCTTGAGTGCCTGCGCCCCCGTCGCATCAATCGGCGCTGGCGCGTGGAACAGCACGTCCGGCTCGACGACCTCGTCGATCGTCTTCGAGATGAGCTCCGCATCGCCACTGTTGACGGCCTCATGGAAGCGGCTGAACGTCGCTTTGTTGCTTGTTGCCTGGGCTGCTGACATGTGGCCTCTCCTCGGGTCGATATGAACATTCGGGTGGTTATCGCTGCTCACAGCGTGGGCCGCCGAAGTCGCGCCGGGCTCTCACCTGCACGACCAACGAGCAACTGCGCAAGGGACACCACCGGGATTTTCAGAATCTCAGGACAGCCGAGACGCTAGTCGTGCCAGAGACCCGACACCAGTGCGGCCCCGTCAAGCCTGAGCAACCACGCGCGTCCTCGCCCCGCCGACGAGACAGACCCGCGTTCCCGCGCTGACCCGGTCGTGCTCACTTGTCGGCCGTGATCTGTCGGGACTGGGCTTGGACACCTGGGCTGGTCCAGGGTCAGTCGGACGTCTGACGCAGGACCAGGGAGACGAAGCCCCAGGTGTCCCGGTAGACGCGCAGCCATTCGGAGCGGCGGGTGGTGGCTGTCGCGAGCACCTGCGAGCTGTCCGGATCGGCAGGGTGGTCCAGGGCCCATGAGGCCAGTGATCCCCAGCAGCCCCATTCGTAGTTGTCCAGCTCACGGCGCGTGCTGACGTGCCCCTCGACAGGAGTCCACCCATCATGGGCGATCCTGGAGATCTGTTCACGGTTCACCGGCGCAGCTTGTCAGCGCCAGAGGTCGCGCGCACCTCGTTTTCGTCCGCGGACTGGAGCCCCCCGAGGCAACCGCCGATCCACAGGTCGTGACGATTACTCCCGATCGCCCATATGGCTTCGCGAAGCTCGCGAGCCACATGGGCGATGCAGGGAAAGCCAAGGTCAGCGGAGGTTGGCGCCAGGTTGCTGGTCCACCGGATCACATCTGACCGGTCTCCGGCGAGCGGAGACTATCTGTATTGACATACGACGTCGACGAGGGCGGGACGACCTGTGCTGAGCACGTGCTCAGCGGCCTTGCGCACCTCGGCCGCGACCTGCGACGGGTCGACGATGGGACCAGCGGCATACCACCCGAAACCCCGCGCGATGGCTGCGAAGTCTGGCGCGGGCTCGTCGATCGCCATGCCGATGTGCGCACGGTCGACCGGGGTGCCCCGCTGGGCCGCCACCTTTTCCTGGTGCTCCAGGTCGTTGTAGTAAGCGCGGTTGTTGAACATCACGACGAGCATGGGCAGCTCGTAGCGGCTGGCGACCCACAGCGCTCCCACGTCGAACATCAGGTCGCCGTCGGGCTGAATGTCAACGACCAGCCGGCCGGTGCCCTTATGCGCGAGCGCCACACCGAGGGAGATACCGATCTGTGTTGCCGTGCCGAGCTGGCGACCAGGGTGGCGGTGTGGCTGGTCGAAGTCCCACAGGCGATACGCCCACTCGGACGCGGAGCCCGCGGTCAGCACCCAGTCGTGCTCCTGCGCGACCTCCCAGACCGCCGCGGCCAATTTCGCCGTGGAGACGGGTTCCTCGTCGGCCTTGGCATGAGCGCGTTCAGCCCACTTCGTGAACAACGCGTCGTGGCGCGCACGCAAGTCGTCACGCCAGGCCTGGCGGGCGTCGGCGCGAGCCGGCGACTCGTCCGCGAGCAGGCGCCGGCACTCCTCGATGAGCAGGGGCAGCGCCACCGAGCTGTCCGCGACAACCTGGCAGTCCGCCGGGATCAGCTGCGAGTAGTCCTCGCTCCAGGAAGAGATGCCGACGTCGCCGAAACCTAGGTCCAGCACCCGGCAGTCCGGACGCAACCGCGAGACCGACTGTCGAGCCGTACCATCGGTGGACTGCGTCGCCTTGGCCATGTCCTTGACGTCGACGAACAGAACGCAGTCGCTGTCTCCGATGGCATCGGTGTCCGTCGCCGCGAGCGGGTGACGGTTCGGGAAGTTCAGGCGATACCTCGTGTCGATGGCACCAACACCGACGAGCTCCGCCAACGTCACCAGGTGGCCGAAGGAGTCGTGGTCGCGGCCGGGATAGCCGAGCACCATGACCGGACGCTCGGCTGTGCAGAGGATCTCGGCGAGCCGGCGGAGTTCGGCTGGGTCGGGGCCCATGGGCGCCGGCGCCAGACCCCTGGCTGCCACCTCGTGGACCGGCACGGGCGTCTCGACGCGATCCTCCTGCAGGCCGGCGTCCAGAGCGATGTACACAGGGCCCTGCGGCGCCGCCGTCGCGATGCGGTGAGCCCGGGAGATGATATCGGGCAGACTGATCAGGGAGCGCGGCTCGTGATCCCATTTAGTGTAGTTCCGTACTGCTTCGCCCTGCACGTTCGCCGAGTGGATCCAGTCGAACCACGGCCGACGCCGCTCGTGCGCCGCCGGGCCGGAGCCGCCGAACACCATCACCGGGACCCGGTCGATGTAGGCGTAGTAGATGGCCATTGTCCCCTGCAGTAGACCGACGAGGTCATGCAGGATCACGGCCATCGGCTTGCCGGTCGCCTTCGCGTAGCCGTGTGCGAGACCGACCGCGATCTTCTCGTGGGGGACCTCGATCATCGGCATCTCGTCGCCACCGTAATTGACGAGCGAGTCATGCAGCCCGCGGAAGGTGGCACCTGGGTTGAGAGCTATGAACGGCAGCTTCAGCTGCCGAAGGACGTCGACCATGACGTCCGAGCCCCACACGGGTTCCTCGTAGGGCGCGTGATTAGGCACCGGAGCACCCCGTTCTGATATCCGGCAGTAGTCGTGGACTCAATCTGGTCAGCCGGAGCATCACAGACGACTTCCCTGACGGGGGCTTGCTGTCGGTGCCGGAGCCATGGCCAGGAGCACGCTCTTCTCGTGCGTGTAGGTCTGGAGCTCGTCCATCGCTCGTTCCTTGCCGATGCCGCTCTGCTTGTAGCCTCCGAAGGGTGTGAGCGCAGGCCGCCGGTTGTGGTCGTTGATCCAGACCAGCCCCGCCTGCAGCCGCCGGGCGGTCCTGTGGGCGGTATCGAGATCCTTGGTCCAGACGCTCGCTGTGAGCCCGTAGACAACGTCGTTGGCGAGCCTGATGACCTCTTCCTCGTCTTCCCACCGGAAGAGACATGTCACAGGTCCAAAGATCTCCTCCTGCACAAGGGCAGAGTCGTGGCCGGCCTGCTCGAAGACGGTTGGCTGGATGTAGAAGCCGTCCCGAAGGTCCTCACGGTCCACGACCGATCCGCCCGTCAGCAGCTTGGCGCCGTCGTTGACGGCCTCCCCGATGAGGCGCAACACGCGCTCGTACTGCGGCCGCGACACGATCGATCCCATATCCGCCTTCTCGTCCCACGGCAGACTCGGGTAGAGGGCCTCGACCCGCGCGACGAGCCGGTCACGGAACTCGTCGTAGAGGTCCGCGTGGACGAAGATGCGCGTCGATGAGCCGCAGGACTGGCCTTGGTGAACGAAATTCATCCCGATCACCGCACCTTCCACGGCACGCTCCAGGTCGGCGTCCGGGTAGACGATGAAGGGGTTCTTGCCACCCATCTCCAGTGTCACCGGCTTGACCGTGTCCGCGCCTGCGGCGAGGACGAGACGCCCGGTCGGCAGGCTGCCC
Source organism: Sphaerisporangium sp. (assembly GCA_025964675.1). GTDB lineage: Bacteria > Actinomycetota > Actinomycetes > Streptosporangiales > Streptosporangiaceae > Sphaerisporangium. Next base: position 7,795 of record JAOPYI010000030.1, read on the forward strand.
TTGAAATGGATCTTGTCGACCTTCGGGTGGCGGACGAGAGGTGCGCCGGCTCCGGTGCCAGAGCCCGTCACGATGTTGAGCACGCCCGGCGGCAAGAGGTCTTCCGCGGCCTTGCCGACTTCGAGCGTGCTGAGGGAGGTGAACTCGGACGGCTTGAACACCAGGGTGTTGCCGGCCGCGAGAACAGACCCGACCACCTGCGCCGCGAACATGAAGGGATGGTTGAACGGCATCAAGACGCCGACCACTCCCCAGGGCTCGCGCACGGTGTAGTTGAACGTGTTGGAGTCCAGAGGAATCGTCCGGCCGCCAATTGTGGGGATCAGCCCCGCATAGGTGCGCATGAGGTTGACCCCCGCCGCGATATCAGCGCGCATCTTGCGAAGCGTGCTGCCGTTGTCGACGACATCGATCATGGCAAGACGATCAGTGTCACGTTCCAGCCTGTCGGCGAGCTCGAACAGCACGTCGGCGCGCTGCCTGGGCGACGTGTCATTCCAGGTGGAGGTAAAGGCTGTGGATGCCGCGCGAACGGCGGAATCCACATCGGCGGGGCCTGCTGACGGAATTGTGGCGATCAACTCGCCGGTCGCCGGACACCAGCTCTCCAGGGTCTCACCTTCGGTCGCCTGCACCCATTTGCCGCCGATGAGCATGGCGTCAGGCGCGCGACGGTCCAGTTCGGGGTGTCGGGTCGTCATGGTTCACCTCTCCTCCTTCCGGAGGCTCTTTCTTGGATTGGTCATCGCACATCAGGCGGGAACGGGTCACGGGGCGAGGATCTTACTGATCTCCTCAGTTGTCTTCGTGACTACGGCCTGATCGGCGGGCTTGACAACAAACGCAAACTTCGCGGTCGACGGCACGCCGCCCGGGACGTCCGTGTTCGCTTTGTACTCGTACTTCAGTTGCTGCGCCTGCCCCTCGGCACTGCCCCACCATGAAAGGAAGCAAGCGGCGGCATTAGGATGCTGCGCTCCCTTCAGGAGTACGCCATATTTGTCCTGCGAGGAGACCACGTCCAAATAATGGATGGCAACCGGAGCGCCGGCCTTCTGCTGCTCGACGACAGCCGAAGCGGTCGCGCTCGTCGTGAGAAGCGCCTCCCCGCTCACGACCTTCGCGATGCTGTCCGTCGTCCCGTTGATCACTAGAGGCTTGTCGCTCTGCATGAACTTGTTGAACCACGTCATGGTCTTGGGCTCGCCCCAGGCGGCCGCGAGTACGCCCAGATAAATTCCCCGTGGATCGACAACGACCTTGTTCGTCCATTTCGGGTCTACGAGCTCGTCCCATGTGCGCGGTAGCGAGGACTCTTGCGAAAGTTTCGGGTTGTAGGCCAGACCCAGCGCATCCCGGAAGACTCGGAAAGTTGTCACGCCATTGTGGTTCAGTATCAGGTTCTGGGATATTCCGAGTGTCTGATAGTCGACATCACGCACCAGCTTCTGATCGAACAGCGGGGCAGCCGACGCCAGGTCAGTCGTTGTCGCGTCGACACTCAGCGGATGACGTGCCTGAACCTCGATCACGACGCGTTGAGTCACATCCGTGGGCTTTGTCGAGGTGTACTTGATCTTGATTTGCGGGTGCGCCTTCTCGAATGGCGCGACTTCCTTTGCGAAAACCTCGGGATCTGTCCTCGAGACGTAATTGACAGATCCTTCCTTGTTTCCTGCCTCGCAGGCGGCCTGTGCGGTCAAGGACAGGCGATCAGTTGATGACGTCGCCTTCGCTCCTGAGGCGCTTCCGCATCCCGTGATAAGCAACGCAGTGCTCGCGGCGCATGAAAATGCCCCGACCCATCGAATGCGTGCTTTCAACGCGGACATCGATCCTCCATTGCGTGGGACGAAGCGGGTTCGGGAACCGGCGTGCCATCGGGAGTGGAGAGCCTCTTCTGACTCTCGCGAGGGGACGTCATTGTCGAAAATGAAGCTACCTGTCCACTGCGCTGTGCGCAACTGCCTTTCGTCTGGCGCAATGATCGAGGAGACCGCGCAAGTTGGGCGCCGGCAGGCCGGCGGCGTTCTGGCGTGTTACGCCGTAGAAATAGTCGTGTCGCGAGCACGAAACAATTGCGGGTCCGTTGCACCAGGCGCAACGGCCTTTCGCAGAATGCAAGCAGGTTATATCGTTCGTCGTGTCGGCGGTGTTGCGGTCTGGCGACACTCATCGGGCGCCGACGATCCGAACAGCCCGCACAACCAGGGATGGGGAAGTCATGGCAGTGAGCCCGGCAGAGATCGCCGCTCGGCACGAGCGGCTGCGGCGCGGTATGGAGGCAGCGCGCCTGGACGCCGTGCTGGTCGGCGAGAAGTACAACTACTGGTACCTGAGCGGACATCAGACCCGCGAGATAGAGAAGGTCATGCGACCGATGCTCTTCCTGGTGCCGCTAGAGGGTGATCCGGTGGCGGTGGTGTACCGGCAGCAGGGCTCAAGCGTGCGGGCCAAGGTGCCGACGGCCCGTATCCACGGCTATGAGGATGTGCCGTTCGACGTGGCGCTGCTCGAACAGGCGCTGCGTGAGAGCGGGCTCGAGCGGGGACGCGTCGGCATGGAGCTTGGCGAGAACCACCGGCTGGGCCTGCCCTACACCGACCTGGTGTCACTGCTGGAAGCGCTGCCCGCGATGACGATCGTGGACGCCGGCCCGCTCCTCGACGACCTGCGTCTACACAAGAGCGAGTACGAGATCGCGACATTGCGCGCCGCGGCCGACATGAGCCTGCGGGCCTGGTCCGAGGCGACCAAGCAGTTCCGGTTGGGTGAGAGCGAGGCGGACTTCGCGACCTTGATGGCCGTCGAGCTTTCGCGGGTGGGCAGCAACTTCGACGTCGCCGGCCACGTCAGCACCGCGACCAGCCTCGGTGACCGCACCGTGCCGCTACGGCCCGGCGACACCATCTGGTGCGACTTCGGCGCGACGCTGGACGGCTACCAGGCCGATGTGGCACGGCGCGCGGTGCTCGGCGAGCCCACGGCCGAACACCTGGCCGTCCAGGAGTGCATCGCCACCCTGCATGCCCGGACGCTGCAGGCGGTGCGGCCCGGAGCGCTCGCCAGCGACGTCGCACGCGCCTGCAGCGAGGCAATGGTCGACGCCGGCCTGCCGCCGCTGAGCGGTCGCAAGCGCATCGGGCACGGCCTCGGCCTCAACGCGGGCGAGTCGCCGTCACTCAGCCTGCAGGACGCCACGGTGCTCGAACCCGGTGTGGTGATCTGCGTGGAGCCGCGCTACCTGCTCCCGACCGGCGAGAAGATCCACATCGAGGACGTCGTGGTCGTGACCGAGGACGGATACGAACCCATCTCCCAGGGCTGCGGAGTCCTGACCGTCATCGACGTCTGATCCACACTTGATTGGAAATCCCCATGCAACAGCCGCATTACGTCTCCAGCTCGGTCTGCGAACAGGTGCTGACCCCGGCCCGCGCGGTCGAGCTCGCCGAGCTGGCCCTCTCCTGGGAGGCGCGCGACCGGGTGCATTACCCGATGCCGCGGGCGCTGCGGATGAGGCCGCCGGGTCACGCGCTCCGCTTTCACTCCAAGGCCGCCGCACTGCCGGAGCTGGGTGTGGCGGGATGCCGGATCGTCGGCTATCGCGCCGAGCCTGACGGCACGCGTCCGGGGGCTGAGCTCGCGACCCGGCTCGTCGTGCTCATCGATCTCGAGACCGGGGTGCCGCTGGCCATCGTGGACGAGCACTACAACTACTCACTGCGAACAGCCGCGAGCGTCGGCGTCGCGGCGCGGCGGCTGGCGAACACGCCCGCACGGCTGGGCGTGATCGGCGCGGGTGTGGTGGCCCGGGCCAGCGTCGCGGTGTTGCTGGCAGCCGTACCGGTGGCCGAGGTGGCGCTGTCTTCCCGGACTCCGCAGCGCTGCGCCGAACTCGCCGAACTGGCCCGCTCGCTGACCGACGCCGAGGTGCGGGTGTACGACTCGGCGGAGCCGGTGCTGGACGGCTCCGACCTGATCGTCACGGCGACGACCGCACGCGCGCCCATCGTCCGGGGACCGCTGCGCCCCGGTGTGCTGCTCTGCGCCATAGGGTCCAACGAACTCGACGCCGCGGCGTACGAGTCGTGCGACCGGTTGATCGTTGACGACTGGGCCCAGACAGAGGAGTCGGCCGATGTCGCCGGGCTGGTCGCGGCCGGTCATCCGATAAAGGAGCGGCTGGCGGGGGAGCTGTCCGGGCTGGTCAGCGGAAGCGTGCCCGGTCGCAGGCGCCCCGACGAGACGATCATCGTGCGCACCGAAGGACTTGCCTCGCAGGACCTCCTGTTCGCCCACTGGGCGTGGCAGGAAGCCGAAAGGCTGGGGTTGTGACCTCCGCAGCCGACGGACTGGCGCACCGGGCGGCGCGTGCCGCGGCCGGCCTCGACGTCGCGGCCCTGAGCTCAGGTGTGCTGGTCTCCGTCAAGACTCACCTGCTGGACTGCCTGGGGATGATCCTCGCAGGCGCCGCCGACGAGCGGGTGAAGCGTGCACTGGCGGCTACCGGACGGGCGGACGTCCCGTTCTTGCTGAGCCTGGCCTGTGGGGCGCTCGGGCTGGACGACTTCGACGAGGCGACGCGAGCACATCCCGGCGCGGTGCTCGTCCCGGCATTGGCCGGGGCGGCGATGGCCGCACGGCAGGAGGTCGGCGGCGCCGACCTGGCCGCCGCTCTCGTCGCCGGCTACCAGCTCTTCGGCGGTCTCGGGGAGGTCGTGGACGCGGGCCGCATGCACCTGCGCGGCCATCACCCGTCCACCTTCTTGGGCGTGCCGAGTGCGGCGCTGGCGGTCTGCCGCATGCTGGGCTCCGACATCGCGACAACCACCGACGCCATCGGCATCGGCGCGTCGCTGTCCTGCGGCATCACCGAGTTCGACGAGCGCGAGACGATGCGCGCCGTCCAGACCGCATGGGCGGCCAGTGCCGGGCTGCGGGCCGCCGAGCTCGCCGAGGCGGGATTCCACGCCTCGCCGGTAGCCCTCGAAGCACCCGGCGGGCTGATCGGCCGGACCGGCACGTCGGCCGATGCGCTCGCCGCCGCCGAGCTGCTGGCTGGTCCGCCGTGGCACATCGAGCAGGTGAGCTTCAAGCCCTACCCGCACTTCAGCGACCTGCATCCGGTCTCGGCCGTTCTGATCGGCATGCTGGGCGATCAGCGGTTGCCCCCTGAACACGTCGAGGCCATCCAAGTGCGGTTGACGCAGGTCGCGGCGTCTCGGCTGTTCCACGACTTCCCCCCGCGGAACGCCAAGCAGGCCAAGCGGTCAGGCCGCTTCGCGCTGGCGAGCTGCGTGCTGGCGGCCCATCGGGTCGGCCAGGGCTCGGCGCTGCTGGGTGCCTTCTCCGCGGAGCGGCTCGCCGATGTGGATGTGCTGGACCTCGCGGGGCGGATCACGGTCATCGCCGATCTCCCGCCGCAGGGGGTGACCGGCTCGGTGACCGTCACCCTTACGGACGGCCGCATCTGGTCCGGTGACGCCGGCGGGTATCCCGGCGACGGACGAGACCCGGCCCTGCGGTGGGGCTGGTCCGACGCCGTCGCCCGCTACGGCGACCTCTGCACCGCGGGGAGCTGCGATCCTGAGCTCGGCTCGGCGCTGCTCGACATGGTCGACGGCCTTGAGCGGGTCGACGACGTGCGTCCCCCGTTAGAGCGGCTGTGCCGGCTGGTACTGCGCTGACCCATCGCCCCGGACGAAACCCCGCCGGGCGGACCTCATGACTGGAGTTTGAATGGATCTCGGACTGCGCGGACGCGCATACATCGTGACCGGCGCGAGCCGCGGGCTCGGCAGGGCCACAGCGCAGGCGCTGGTCGACGACGGGGCGAACGTCATCGTTTCGGGCAGGACGGCGGAGCAGGTGGAGCGGGCCGCGACCGAGCTCGGCCCGGGAGCAGTGGGAGTCGTCGCGGACAACGCCGATCCGCAGACGCCGGAGCTACTGGTGGATCGCGCCCGGCAGGAGTTCGGCCGGCTGGACGGCCTGCTGGTCAGCGTCGGCGGGCCGCCCAGCGGAGCGTTCAGCCAGATCGACGACCGGCAGTGGCGGGAGTCGTTCGAGACGGTCTTCCTCGGTGCGGTGCGGCTGGTACGCGCCGCGACGCCGGTGCTCGAGCCGGGAGCGGCGATCGCGCTCGTGCTGTCCAGCTCGGTGCGCTCGCCCATCCCGAACCTCACCCTCTCCAACGCCTTCCGGCCGGGGCTGGCGATGCTGGTCAAGCAGCTGGCCGACGAGCTCGGCCCCTCTGGGGTGCGGGCGATGGCCCTGCTGCCCGGCCGCATCTTGACCGAGCGCACTGCCCAGCTGGAGGCCGGTGACCCTGATGCCCGGCGGCGGAGCGAGGCGGCGATCCCGCTGCGTCGCCTCGGTGAGCCCGCCGAGTTCGGACGGGTAGCCGCCTTCGTGCTCTCACCCGCGGCGTCGTACCTCACGGGGTCGGTGGTCACCGTGGACGGGGGTATGATCCGTGCCCTTTGAGCGGCAGACGACTGTTCGAGATCGCAACGCGATGGTGGTCCTGCTCGCACTGAACAGCGGACTCACCGACGCCGCGGGCTACCTGGCACTCGGCGGGGCGTTCTCCAGCGTGATGACAGGCAACATGGTGCTGCTGGGTCTGTCCGTGGGATCGGCCGCGGGCACGCTCGTCCTCCACGCCGGGGCCGCTGTGCTGGCCTTCGTGTGCGGATGCGCGATCGGCACCAGGGTCGCCGGCACCGCCCGTGCGGGTGACCCGATCTGGCCGCGTGCCGTCACCCGGGCGCTCGTGCTGCAGGCCGCGGCGGTGGGGATCTACGCGGTGGCGTGGTGGGGTACAGCGGGCCAGCCCGGCCCCGCGTTACAGCTCGCGCTGCTGGCGCTGAACGCGCTGGCACTAGGCGTGCAAAGCAGTGCCGTGCAGCGCTTCGGTGTGCCGGGCCTGTCGACGACATATCTGACCGGCACGCTCACGACCGTGGTGATCCGCCTGATCTCGGGCCGGCCGCCGCGCGAGATCCGGCACAGCCTCGTCATCCTCATGGGTCTCATCACAGGGGCGGTGATAGGCACGCTGCTTGTGGTGCACGCCCGCATCTTCCTGCCGGCGGCACAGCTGGGGCTGCTTGGCCTGGTCGTCTTCCGGGTCGCCACCCGTGACAGCGAGCTCAGCCCCGTCAAGTAGGGACCCGGGTCCATTGTCATCGCCCGGAGCGTGCGGGTGGCTGACGAGGGGATTTCGCGGACACGAGGGCTGCCGTGCCCAGGCCGATCTCGACCCCCAGGTATGCCCAGAATGTCCAGTTGGTCCGAGGGCGGTCGAGCGTGGAGGTTTTGATGTCCACCGGGCGGAGGAAAGGATTTGCGGACCGCCGTATGACGCCGCGATGCTGGGCTCCATGCCGATGGAAGACGCCACCCCCGACGCCTGTCGGGCGACGGAGCCCGCTCGGGGTGGGCCCGCCATGAGCGGGCAGGCCGCGGGCAGGCACGTCCTGGGCAGGGCCGCCCACGGGTGCGCGTGCGCCGAGAGATACACCTACGGGCGAGGCTGATGCCGTCCCTCGACGTCGCGCAGTGGGCGGTGCTGCTGCTCTCCTTGTTGCTCGTAGGCTTCTCGAAGACCGGCGTCTCGGGTGCCGGGACGGTCGCGATCGCCTTGTTCGCGCTCGTGCTGCCCACGAAGAGTTCGACAGGCATGCTGTTGCCGTTGCTGCTGGTCGGCGACGTGGTGGCCGTGGCCTCCTACCGCCGCCACGCGGACTGGCCGAGGCTGCTCAGGCTCTTTCCATGGGTGGCCGCCGGAGTGGTGGCCGGTGCCGTCGTCGTCCGCTGGGTCGACGACGCGCAGATGAGACGGCTCATCGGGGCGATCCTGCTGGCGATCATCGCCGTCCACTTCTGGAACCGGCGCCGCGGGCACGGCGCGTCGCTCGCCCACCACCGCACGGTCGCCGCCCTCGCGGGCGTCTTCTCCGGCTTCGCCACCATGACGGCCAACGCCGCGGGGCCGATCATGGCGCTCTACCTGCTGGCGGCGGGCCTGCCGATGCTGGGGTTCCTCGGCACCAGCGCGTGGTTCTTCCTGACGATCAACGCCTTCAAGGTTCCGTTCAGCGTGGGGCTCGGCCTCATCACCCCGGCCACGCTGGTTTTCGCGGCGGTCACCGCCCCGGCCGTCCTGGTCGGCGCCGCGGCCGGCCGCGTGATCGTCGGCCGTATGAACAGAACGTGGTTCGAATGGGTGACGCTGGCGCTCACCTTCGTCGCCGCAGTCCGCCTGCTCCTCTGACGCCCGCGAGCCTCGATCTCTACGGACTCGGCCGGCGTGCCCCGGGGATCGACGGGCCTGAGCCAGGGCCCTCGGCCCACTCCCGGCGGTAGGCGTTCCAGTCGGCGTCGGTCGCGGCGAAGTCGACGTAGAGCGCGACGCCGAAGCCGGCTCGGGTATCCCCGCCGAGGCCGAGTCGTATGCCTTGGATGGCCGCGCTCACGGTCTCGGCGGAGGCGTGGTGGGTCCAGTTGTCGTCGTGGTAGGCGGGGACTCCCATGAGCAGGTGAGTGCTCGGCGGAACCGCCGCGAGGGCGAGCTGGGTCTGCCGACGGACATAACCGCTGTACAGGGCCTCGGTCGGCTGCGCGGTGTCGTAGCTCATCAACGCCACCTGGTCGAGACGGCGGGCGACCTGGGTGAGGTAGCCGGGAGTCCACCACTTGGTGTGTCCGAGCAGGAGACCGCCGACCAGGCTCATGCCGGGCAGCGGCTCGATGTGATGGACGGACATCGACAGCACGCCCCGGCCGGGTGGCATGACCGCGCGGGTGCGGTCGAGCAGGTCGAGCAGCCCGGGGTCGCCGTCGGGTACGGGCTCGAAGTTGTAGTGCACGCCCTGGAACCCCACGGCCAGCGCCTGGCCGGCCGCCCGCACGATGTTGCCGCGTACGACCGGTGACGACAGGTCGAGCCTGCCCTGGCCGACACGCTGCCCGAGCCAGGCGTGCACGCGCACGCCGGGCATGACGCGGTGCAGCGAGGTGATCGCCCAGGCGGCGCGCGGATAGAGGGACGCGGGCAGGGTGCCGTCGTAGTTGAGCGGCCCGGTGTGGACGTAGAGGTCGCGGACGCCGGTGTCCCGCAGGCGGGCGGCGAGTGCGGCCAGCTGGCGGTCGCCGTTCCGCCCGTCGACCCACGCGTGCCCGAGCCACACCGCGTCCCCGCCACGTGTGTACGAGTCCGGCGCCGATGCGCCGACACTCAGCAGGTAGAGCGAGGCGCCGCCCGCCGCAAGGATCAGCACGGGGATGGAAATCAAGATCACGATAGTGAGCCACAGGCGGGACGGCCGTCTCGGCGGGCGCGGCTCAGCGCGTCCGGAGTCCGGGGGCGTGGTCATCGGTGCCCGGTCGTCACAGCCATCGTGGTGGTCAGCGTCCGATCCCCCTGTGTGACGGCCTTCGCGCGGGCCAGGCTCGCGTCTCGGCTTGTGCGCGAAGGGCACCCCGCCGAGTCAGCGCGACCTACTCGTGGTCGGCGGCCCGGAATCTAGCCGGTCCGCCGAGAAGGATATCGCTCCACCTGGCCGCGACGAGCAGCTCGGGAAGGGGCTGTGGAGAGTCGGCGTCGTACTGGCGTCGACGGGCTTCCGCGCCAGACGACACGGTCGCGTCTCAAACACGACAAGGGCGTGCTGAAAGCCCTCGGACGCGCGCAGCCGGACTTGCCATTTCATCCCATCATGTGAGACATGGCTTGACTTCCATATTACCTACCTGAAATATAGGAAATGTGCCGAATGTGACCTTGACCGCCCGGCGCGTGATCGACTTCATGCACGTGGACAGCAGCCTCTGTCAGTGAACGTGGTCCGTCTCGCGCGGTGACCGCGCCGGAGACGTCTCTCTCCTCACCTGTTCTGATCGCCCCTGACCCAGGGGTGTCACCGTGCCCGGCGGCCGTACGCCGCGGGTCTCACGCCGCTCCATCCCACTTCCGTTAGGGGCTCGTCATCATCATGTGGAAATCTCGCCGGCACCGCCCGGATCGCCGTCGTGTGCGCGTCGCGGTCGCGATCCTGGCCATCTCGCTCGCCGGCCTGACCGCGGCGTGCGGCACATCCTCCGCGGCCGGCGGCGGTTCCTCGTCCTCAGGCGGGACGGGAGCGGTGCTCAAGCTCCAGGACCCGGGAAACGCCGGTCCCCTCGCCTACGCCAAGCGGGAGGGCATCCTGGAGAAGCGCCTCAAGGCCGTAGGCGCCTCGGTCGAGTGGGGCGGCTCCTACGCCTCCTTCACCGCCGCCATCGACGCCGTGCACTCGGGGTCGGTGAACGTCCTGGCCGGTGCCATCTCGCCCGCCGTCGGCTACCTGGCGAACAGCCCCGATATCAAGATCTTCTCGGTCACCGATCCGATCACCGACCCGGCCGCGCCGCAGACCGACGGGCTGGTGGTCTGGCCCGACAGCCCGATCAAGTCGGTGAAAGACCTGGCCGGCAAGCAGGTCGCGGTCAACAAGGGCGGCAAGGGCGAGTACCTGCTCCTCCTCGCCCTGGAGAAGGCCGGAGTCCCCGTCGACCAGGTCAAGCGCGTCTACCTCAACCCCGACCAGGGGGCGTCGGCGTTCGCGACCCGGAAGGTGGACGCCTGGTGGGCGATCGTCCGGGCCTATCCCGAGGTGGTGGCCAAGGGCGCCCGCGTGATCGTGCACGGCCGGGACCTGAACGACCAGGATCTGACCATCGCCGCCGCGCGCGACGAGCTGCTCGACAAGCACCCCGAGGCCGTCCGCGTCTATCTCGACGTCCTGCGGGAGCTGACCGAGGAGGCCAAGAAGACACCCGAGAAGTTCGAGAACGTCTTCCTCGACCAGGGACCGACGGCCGTGACCGGCGCGCGGCTGGCACAGGACATCGCCACGGCCAGGTACGCGAACATCCCCCGCTACGTCACGAAGGACGACGGCGTCAACATCGAGCAAGTGGCCGGCCTGTTCCGCAAATACGGCGTGCTGTCAGGGGCCATCGACCCGGCGGACGTGCTGTTCGACCTCAAGGCGGTGGCCGGGTCACCCTCGGCGGCCGCGTCCAGGTGATCGCCGTGACCCTGGAGAGAGTCCACGCGCCAGATGAGACGGCGAACCGTCCGGGCACGGAAGCCCTTCCGGGCTCCGAGGTCTCCGAGACGGCGACACAGCCTGGCTCGGGAGCGTTTCCCGGCGCGGGGGTCTCCGAGCGCACAGGCCCGGGCGCTCTCTCCGGGCTGGAGGTACCGAGGTATCTCGGCTCCAGGCGCCGCCCTCCGCTGCTTTCCGCCGGCGTGCGGATCGGCGTGCCGCTGCTGCTGCTCATCGCCTGGTGGTACGGGTCGAGCAGCGGGCGCATCCCGCCGGACGTGCTCGCCGCGCCGTCCTCCGTCCTCGACGCCCTGCGGGAGCTGGCCGCCACCGGCCAGCTCGCCGAGTACCTGCTCGCCTCGGCACAGCGGGCGGGGCTGGGTGTCCTGGTCGGCGGCGGGATCGGGCTGCTGCTCGGGGTCGCCGCGGGCATCTCGGCGCTCGGGGAGGAGCTGGTGGACCCGACCATGCAGATGATGCGTGCCGTGCCGTTCCTCGCGCTGGTACCGCTGTTCATCTCGTGGTTCGGGGTCGGCGAGACGTTCAAGATCGTACTGATCGCGGTGTCGGCCGCCATCCCGATGTACGCCTACACCTACCTCGGGGTCAGGAACGTCGACCGCAAGGTCGTCGAGGCGGCTCGCGGCTTCGGCCTGCGCGGTCACAGGCTGGCGCTCGGCGTCGTCATCCCGAGCGCCCTGCCGAGCATCTTGATGGCGCTGCGCATCTCCTTGTCGGTCTCGCTCACCGGCCTGATCGCCGCCGAGCAGATCGGCGCCACCGAGGGGATCGGCTACCTGGTCACGCTCGCACAGCAGTACTTCCGCATCGACTACATGGTGCTCTGCATCCTCATCTACGCGGTCCTCGGACTGGTCTTCGACGCCGCGATCCGCTTGGTGGAGCGGCTGGCCATGCCGTGGCGCGGGCACGTGGTCGCCCGATGAGCGGGGGAGTCCGGGTCGGCGAGCCGTCGACCGGTGAGGAGCCCGGTGCGGGTGACCTCGCCGTACGCGTCACCGGGCTGCGCAAGGCCTTCGGCGCGAAGACCGTGCTGGACGGGATCGACCTGGAGATCCGCAGGGGGGAGTTCTTCGCCCTGCTCGGCCCGAGCGGCACAGGCAAAACCACGTTGCTGCGCATCCTGGCGGGCCTGGAGCTCCCCGACGCCGGCACCGTGCTGGCGGCCCGCCGCCGCACGACCGTCTACCAGGAACCCCGGCTGATCCCGGCCAGGCGGGTGCTCGCCAACGTCATCCTCGGTCTTCCGTCCACCGCCCGGGAGGCGGGGCGCCGGGCCCTCGCCGAGGTCGGGCTGGACGGGTACGGCGGAACGTGGCCGGCGACGCTCTCCGGAGGTGAGGCGCAGCGTGTGGCCCTGGCCAGGGCGCTGGTCCGCGATCCGGAGGTGCTCTTGCTCGACGAGCCCTTCGCCGCGCTGGACGCGCTGACCCGGCTCCAGATGCAGGAGCTGGTCGCCGAGCTGTGCGCCCGGCACCGACCGGCGGTCGTCCTCGTCACCCACGACGTCGACGAGGCCGTACGGCTCGCCGACCGGGTCGCGGTGTTGCGGGAGGGCGCGCTGGCCGTCGACAAGACGATCGACCTTCCCCATCCCCGGCACCGCGACGGCCCTTCGTTCGCCGACCACCGCCGCCTGTTCCTCAGCCACTTGGGCGTCGTCACCGCCTCGCACTAGCCCGTCGGAGGCCACATGCCGGTGCCGGCACAGGCCACCCATGCCGGTCGGAATCCCGATCCGTATCGCCAATGAGCCAATGACCAATGAGCCGATGAGGAGTCAAATGTCATCCGTAGACAAGATCTGGTACACCCGCTGCCCGGTGCCCACCGCCAGCGGCCTGGCCCACAACCAGGGCTGGCTGGCCGAGGAGTTCCAGGCGGCAGGCCTGGACGTCGGCATCCTGCAGGACGCGGGACCGGAGCTGGCCAAGCACCATTTCGACCACCAGCTCCTCGGGCTTTTCCGGGAGGGCGGCAACGTCCCAGCGCTTGCCGCGCGGTCGGTGGGGGCCCCGACCCGGCTGATCGGTTTGACCTGGATCGAGGAGTGGCAGTCCATCCTGGTACGGGCGGGCTCGGGCATCACAGGCGCGACGGACCTGGCGGGCGCTCGCGTGGCGCTGCCCGCCTGGGCCGAGACCCGGGCCAAGAGCTTCCCCCGCGCCATGGCCCTGCATGGGATCAAGGGCGCGCTGTCGCAGGGTGGCCTGACCCTCGACGACGTCACATTCGTCGAGGTCGCCGCCCAGGCCAGCCCCTCGGTCGGCCGGGACGCGGGCGGCCGGGCGTTCTCGTGGCCGGGCATCGCCGAGCTGGCCCGGGGCGAGGTGGATGCGGTGTACGCCAAGGGGGCGCGAGCCGCCGAGCAGGCCGGGGAGATCGGCGCCGTGGTCGCCGTAGACCTGGACGCGCACCCCGACCGCCGTACCCGGGTGAACAACGGCACCCCGAGGCCGATCACCGTGCACGAGCGGCTGCTCTCCGAACGTCCCGAGCTGGTCGTCGGGTTCCTGGCCCAGACGCTGCGCGCCGCCGACTGGGCGCAGGGCAACCTCGACCGGGTACGCGAGATCCTGGCCGGAGAGACCCGGTCCGGGGCGGAGGCCGTGGTCACCGCCTACCGGGGCGACTTCCACCGCTCGCTCCACCCTGACCTCTCGCGGGAACGGCTGGACCTGCTCCGCCTCCAGAAGGACTTCCTGCTGGTGCACGGCTTCCTCGACGCCGACGTGGATCTGGACGCGTGGGTGGCCCACGAGCCTCTCGAACTGGCCCGCAAGCGGCTGGACGCGGAGCTGGGCGAGGCCGCGGGGGTGGTGGCGTGATCGCGCAGTCACCGGACCACGGCGGAAGCGGCGGCCGATCCGCCCTCCCGGCCGGGCGGCCGGACCGGCTTCGCGGACAGCAGGGCTCCCTGGAAAGGCTGCCGGACGGGCTGAGCGGGCAGCGGGACTTCCCCGGTGGGCCGGACTTCCTGGTCACGGTGCCGACCCGCGGCGACGGGCGCGACCCGCTGCGGCGGGATCGAGGGGACTGGCAGCCCGGCACCCGGCGCCCGCTGCCTTCGCTCGTCACCGATCTCCGGCCCGGTGCGTTCGGCCCGTACGACCACCTCGCCCACATCGGTCGAGCCGCGGAGACGGCGACCGTCGGCGGGGCGCTGGTGCCGTTCGACCCCGGCGGTGAGGAGTCGCTGGTGGTCGCCGCCGGGCTGCTCCGGCACAGTCGCCACCTGCGGGTCGTGGCCGGGTTCCACCCCGGCATCGCCACGCCCGTCTACGCGGCCAAGTTCTCTGCGTCCCTCCAGCGGTTCACCGGCAACCGGCTCGGCTGGCAGCTCGAGGTCGACCTCGACCCTGCCGTGGCACGGTCGCAGGGCGACTTCCTGCAAGGGGCCGACCGCTACGCGCGGGCCGAGGAGTTCCTCACCGTCGCCAAGGGCGTGTGGCACGAGGAGAGCTACACCTACGAGGGCCGCTTCTACCAGGTGCTCGCCGGCGGCTTCCAGTCACCGAACTCGGGCCTGCCGTTCCCGCGCGTCCACCTGACCGGCACCTCGCCGGAGGCGCTGGCGCTCTCGGCCCGCCACGCGGACGTTCACCTGTTCACCGCTGACGAGGACGTCGCGGCCGGCGTCGCCGAGCTGGAGGGGCGGGCGGCGCAGGAGGGGCGCCGTGTCGCGTACGGCCTGCGGTTTCCCGTCCTGGCGCGGGATGACGACGACGAGGCGTGGGAGGAGGCCCGCCGGCTCTGGGTCCTCGCCGGGGGCGAGGCGGACGGCCTGCCTGATCCGGACCCGCGTACCGGCCTGTGGCGCGGTTTCGGCCGGATCACCGATTCCATCCCGCTCGGCAGGGCCGGCTCGTACGCCACCGCCTCGCCCGGTCTGGTCGGTTCGTACGAGACCGTCGCAGCCGGGATCCGTGCCTACCTCGACCAGGGCGTCACCACGTTCGTCCTCGAGGCGCGGCCTGCCATCGAGGAGACCTACCGGCTGGGCGAGCGGCTGCTGCCGCTGTTCGGGAAGGAGATCGAGCATGCCCATTGACATCTACTGGCGGATCGCCACCCACGGTGACCAGCAGTCGCTGCGGCGCCGGGCGTCCAGCCGGGGGGAGTGGGCCCCGGTCGTGCCGGGCAGCCTGACCCCCGGGGTGCGGGACGGGCGCCGCGACGGGTACTCCTATGTCGACCACATGGCCGACGTCGCCAGGGCCTCGGAGTCCTCCGGGTTCGTCGGCGGGCTGCTGCCGTCGTTCCCGTTCACCGACGACCCGTGGGCGACCTCGGCGGCACTGGCCCGCGAGACCACCACCTACCGGTTCATGATCGCTTATCAGCCCGGCTTCCTGCATCCGGTACAGGCGGCGCGGATGTCGGCGAGCCTCCAGCGGGCGACCGGCGGGCGCGTCGTCTACAACATCATCTCGGGCGGCGGCGGCCCGGGCCAGCTCTGGTGGGGGGACCGGGTCGACCACGACGACCGGTACGCCCGTACCTCGGAGTTCCTCGACGTGCTCAAGGGCGTGTGGAACGGTGGCCCGTTCGACTACGAGGGCCGGTTCTACCGCGTCGAGGGCGCGGGGCTGCCGGAACCGCTCGCGCGGCAGCCCTTCCCGGAGATCTACTTCTCCGGATCCTCCAAGGCCGCGATCGAGGCGGCCGGTCGGCACGCCGACTACTACCTGTCCTGGCTGGAGCCCTTCCCCGAGCTGGCGGCCAAGTTCGCCCAGGTACGGGAGCACAGTACGGCGATCGGACGGGCCCCGAAGTTCGCCGTGCGCATCGACGTGCTCGCCCGCGAGACCGAGGAGGCGGCCTGGGACGAGATCCGGCGCGGCTGGGCGCACGTCGACCCTGCCGCGCTGCGCGGCGCCGACGGCGACTCCGTGGGCTGGCTGCGCAGCCAGTCGTTCGTCTCCTGGCCGGTGCGCGACTTCCGGGAGCTGGAGGTGTCGCCGAACGTCTGGGGCGGCTTCCATCTGCTCCGGGGCGGCCCTGCGTTCGGGCTGGTGGGCAGCTACCAGCAGGTCGCCGAGCGGCTCGACGAGCTGATCGGGATCGGCGTCGACGCCTTCATTCTCGCCGGCGTGCCCCATCTGGAGGAGGCGTACCGCGTCGGCGAGGAGGTGCTGCCGCTGCTCCGCGGCCACGACATCCGCCAGAACTCCCCGCTGTCCGTATCGAAAGGATCCATCTGATGAGCGTTCGCGTCGGTTACTTCCCCAACAACAACTCGCTGTGGGTGCTGCGTCACCGGGGCATACTCGAGCGGACGATCCCCGGCGTCGAGTGGGTGGACCTGCGCAGCCTGCCGCAGGGGGAGCGCCCCGCCACGTCTGAGGGGTTGCCCTCCGTGCACAGCGACCACCTGTTCGACGGGGGGTACGACTTCATCGGCACCGGTTCCACGCCGCCGGTCACCGCCCAGGGCAAGGGGCACGACATCGTGTACGTCGCGGTCTCCGGCTCGCGGCACGAGAACGGCCGGCTGGTCGTTCACGAGGACTCCCCGATCCACTCGCTGGAGGACCTCAAGGGCAGGCGCGTCGCGCTCGGCCACGGCTCCTGGCAGACCACTTTGCTGCTGTTCGCCCTCGACCGGGCCGGGCTGACGTGGAAGGACATCGAGCCCGTCGACGCGTACGGGGACGCCGCCCAGCTGTTCCTGGACCGGAAGGTCGACGCCTGGGTCGGCTCGTACCCCTCCCTCACCCGGGTCGAGCGGGAGGCGCCCATCAGGGAACTGGTCGCGACGGACGGGCTTTTCAGCCACCGCTCGCTCTGGTTCACCCGGCGTGACTTCGCCGAGCGGTACCCGGAGGAGCTCGCCGCCATCGTCGCCGCCCTACAGGAGTCCGACGCCTGGATCCGGCAGAACCACCGCGCCGCGGCCGAGCTGTTCGCCGCGGATGACGGGGGAGACGTCGATGCGTGGGAGCACGCCCTGCGCACGCGCCCGTTCGGGCTGCACCCCGTCAGCGAGGACTTCGTCGCCGAGCAGCAGCGCGCGGCCGACCTTTTCCACGCCAGCGGCCTGATCGACCGGAAGATCTCCGTGGCCGAGGCCGTCCTGCCGGAGATCGCCCGGCTGGTCGAGTCCACCCAGGCCCGGTTGTGAGGGTCAGCGAAGCAGTCGGAGGACGTGGAGCAGGGCGTCCGCGCGCTGCTCGAACGTCTCGACGCGCGGTGCGTCGTCGTACCAGGTGACGAGCATGCCGCCGGCGTCGATCTCCCACAGGGGGATGACACCGGCGAGCATCTCGCCCCGGATCTCCTGGCTGAGCAGGTGGATCGGAGCGCCTTCCTTAGGGTGCACGAGGAAGGCGTGGTCGAACGCGGGGTCCCCGCAGCCCTCGCCGCGTACCGGCACGATCAGGCCGCCGAGCTGGGTACGTCTCTCGAATGAGATGGGCGGGTGGCCGGCGCTCGGCCGGACGAAATAGCGGGTGAGGTTGTGGGTGGTGGTGTCGGTGTCGGTCTCCCACCGTTCCGTCGCCGAGTCGGACCGCCGGGCTTGTCGTGAATTCGGCGGACCTGCTGCCGGTGGCATCGATCTTGTCGTGAGGTGGCGTCGGTTCCCATGCCGGTCCGATAGCTGAGAGGCTCGTGGTATGCGGATCGACCTGCACACCCACTCCACCGCCAGCGACGGTACGGACCCTCCGGACGCCCTGATGCGGGACGCGGCCGCCGCCGGGCTGGACGTGGTGGCCCTCACCGACCACGACACCACCGCCGGATGGCAGGCCGCCGTGGCCGCGCTGCCTCCGGGGCTGACACTCGTACGCGGCGCGGAGCTGTCGGGCCGGTGGTACGGAAGCGAGCCGTCGATCGGGCTTCACCTGCTGGCCTACCTGTTCGACCCCGGGTACGACCCGCTGGTGGCGGAGCTGGCGAACGTGCGCAGGTCCCGCGACATCCGCGCCGAGAACATCGTCGCGCTGCTGAACGCCGACGACATCGACATCACGCTTCCCGAGGTGCGCGCCTACGCGGCGGGCGGCACGATGGGGCGCCCGCACATCGCGCGGGCACTCATCGGGCGTGGCCTGGTCGGGTCGGTGGACGAGGCTTTCGCCCCCGAATGGCTGGGCCGCCGTTACCGCCTGCCGAAGGCCGACATCGACGTGCTGACGGCGGTCCGCCTGGTGGAGGAGGCCGGTGGCGTCTCGGTGCTGGCCCACCCGAGGGCGGGCAGCCGGGGGCACATCGTGCCCGACTCGCTGATCGTCGATCTCGCGGTGGCGGGCCTGTGGGGCCTGGAGGCCGACCACGTCGACCATGTCCCAGAAGACCGCGAGCACGTACGCCTGCTTGCCCGCGACCTGGGGCTTCGCGCGACCGGCTCCAGCGACTACCACGGGGACAACAAGACCGTCCGGCTCGGCGCCTGCACCACCGACCCACTGGTCTACGAGGACATGATCGCCACCGCGACGGGGATCGCGCCCGTGCGCGGATAGCGGGCCTAGAGCGGCTCGCCGGGGATGGCGGCGTACTCTCTTCGCAGGGTCGCCAGCAGTGGCTCGTCCACCGACAGCTCCACGCCGTCGATCGAGCGTACGGGGCGCGGCCCGGTCGTGGCGTTGATGACGAAGGCGGCGCTCATCGCCGCGATGTCGTCGGTGTCGATGTCGGCGCTGTCGAACGGAATGCCGGCGCGGCTCATGGCGTCGTTCAGCAGGCGCATGGTCACGCCGTTGAGGCGGTTGGACTCGGGCCACACGACGCGCCCGGCGCGTACGAACCCGATGTTCCAGGTCGGGCCCTCGGTCACGCGTGACAGGCCGTCGACGAACAGCACGTCGTCGTGGCCGCCGAGCCGCGCCATGCGCCGGTGGAACACGGTGCCGAACAGCCCGGAGTGCTTGACCTCCGGAAGGTCGCGCTCGTAGTGCACCGCCCCCAGCGCCAGTGGCGACAGGTCGGCCGGGGCCGGTCGCGTGGTGACCAGGATCTCCGGCTGTGCCTTCGCCGCCGGGTGGGCCATGTCCAGCTCGGGGTCGAACACGGTGACCCTGACGACAACCGGCGATGACGCCGAGGCGGCGGCGCGCCGGGCCAGGTGGCGGACCCTGTCGAGGTCGAGGTCGACGCCGTGGAGGACCCGGCAGTCGCCGAGCAGCCGGTCGAGATGGAGGGACAGGCCGCGGACCCGCATGTCCTCCACCCGCATGGAGGTGAAGTGGCCGTAGTCGTAGAGGGCCAGCGTGGCCAGCTCGCCGGGGGTGACGGGACGTCCGTTCAGCTCCATCATGCGAGCCATCCTGGCAGCTCCCCGGCCGCCCGCCGGACCGTCAGCCCGCGTGTTCGCCCGAGGCGTGAACGAAACGTCCGGCCGGGTCCCGCGACACGGCCGCCGTCAGTATCCGGCGGCGGGATCGATCACCCCGTCCAGCGGCAGGCCCGCGCGCAGCCGGAGGACGTTGTGCTCCACCCGCTCGCACAGCATGCGCATGACGTACTCCGGCGAGTCCGCGCAGTGTGACGTGATGAGGACCCTCGGGTCGCTCCACAGCGGGTGGCCTTCCGGCAGCGGCTCGGGGTCCGTCACGTCCAGGCCGGCGGCGGAGATCCTCCCCGCCTCGAGCGCTTGGACGAGCGCGCCTGTGTCGATGTGCGCGCCCCGCGCGACGTTGACGACGACGGCGTGGGCGGGAAGACGAGCCAACTCGGCCGCGCCCACGATGTGCGCCGTCTCGGCCGTCAGGGCGAGGGCCAGCACCAGGACGTCGGTGCCGGGAAGCGCGGCGGCCAGCGCCGAGCGCGGCAAGGTCTCGTTCGCCCCCTCCACCTTGTCCGGCCGGCGGCGGATGACCTTGATGTGGCAGTCGAAGGGCCGCAGAAGCCGGACCAGCTCCTCGGCGATGCCTCCTGCGCCCAGGATCGTCACGCTTCGCCCGTGCAGGGAGCGGGGAGGCATCGGCGTCCAGCGCGGCGTGCGGGCCTGGCGCGCGACATTGCGCAGGCAGGCCAGGGTGAGCAGGAGGGCGTGCTCGCCGACCTGCCCGGCGAAGGACCCCTTCGCGCAGGTGAAGACGGCAGGGTGGTGGAAGACCCCGCTCGCGGCGAACTTCTCGACGCCCGCCCAGGGGAACTGCACCCACCGCACGCGCGGGTGGTCGTCCAGGGTCTGCTGAAGCCGTTCCGGGTGGCCGGGTACGAGCCACAGGAGCCCGTCGGCCTCGGCCAGGGGGACGACCGAGCCGCCGCCGCTTCGCACGGCCTCCTCGAGGGCGGCGCGCACGCGGCCGGCACGGGGGTCGTTCCCTCCGGGGGGTTCGGCGGCAGGGACCATCGCGATACGGGCTTCCACGGCACCCATTCTGGCGTGGCGTCCCGCCCATGGCATACCCGCCCGGCTCGTCCGAAAGAGCACGTGCCGATCAGGCTAGGGGAGATCGGCCCCGTAGAGCACGGCGGCCGCCCATGGCCGCCACCTGACGCATCGCCCGTACGGCGGCTTCGCGGATGACCGCGTTTCTATGCGGACTTGGCCGAAGAATGGTCTACACCAGTGAATCCCCGGTTAATCTTCTTGAACGTGCCAAGAATTGGTATATACCACGGACGCCGGTGCCCGAGTTTCGCCGCAGTTCACCTCCAGGTCGAATGGAGTAGACCGCTATATTGGGTCCTACCTGGGGAAACGCCCTTGTATGGGGTGGGTGACGTTTCCTCGTGTAAATCGTAGGTAGAGTCCCGGGAACGAGGCGGAATCGTACGCCATTGAAGTCGTTGAAGGAGCTCGCGTGCCCAAGTACGTGTACGACTTCACCGAGGGCAACAAGGATCTCAGGGATCTCCTCGGTGGTAAGGGTGCCAATCTCGCGGAGATGACGAACCTGGGCCTTCCCGTGCCTCCAGGGTTCACGATCACGGCTGAAGCCTGCCGCCGCTACCTCTCCGACGGCGGCTTCCCCGAAGGGCTCGCCGAGGAGGTCGAGACCCATCTCGCGGCGATGGAGAAGGGGATGGGCAAGCGACTCGGCGACGCCGGCGACCCCCTTCTGGTCAGCGTGCGCTCCGGCGCGAAGTACTCCATGCCCGGCATGATGGAGACCGTCCTCAACATCGGGCTCAACGACGAGTCCGTCCAGGGCCTGGCCAAGCAGGCGGGCGACGAGCGCTTCGCGTGGGACTCCTACCGCAGGCTCATCCAGATGTTCGGCAAGACCGTGCTCGGCATCGACGGCGACCTGTTCGAGAACGGCATCGACGAGGCCAAGCGGCACAAGGGCGTCGACAGCGATCTGGATCTCGAAGCGGCCGACTTCCAGGGCCTCGTGGAGACGTACAAGGGGATCGTCAGGGACCAGACGGGGAACGACTTCCCGTCCGAGCCGCGCGAGCAGATGCGGCTGGCGGTAGAGGCGGTCTTCGAGTCGTGGAACGCTCCGCGCGCGATCATCTACCGCCGCCAGGAGCGCATTCCGGCCGGCCTCGGCACGGCGGTCAACATCGTCGCGATGGTCTTCGGCAACCTGGGCATGGAGTCGGGCACCGGCGTCGCGTTCACCCGGGACCCCGGTTCGGGCCAGCAGGGCCTGTACGGCGACTACCTGCAGAACGCCCAGGGTGAGGACGTCGTGGCGGGCATACGCAACACGGTGCCTCTGCAGGACCTGGCGAAGATCGACCCGCAGTCCTACCACCGGCTTCTCGACATCATGAAGACTCTGGAGAACCACTACCGCGACCTGTGCGACATCGAGTTCACGATCGAGCGCGGCAAGCTGTGGATGCTCCAGACCCGGGTCGGCAAGCGCACGGCCGCCGCGGCTTTCCGCATCGCCACCCAGCTCGTCGACCAGGGCCTCATCGACCTCGACGAGGCCGTCACGCGGGTCACCGGCGACCAGCTCGCGCAGCTGATGTTCCCCCGGTTCGACTCGCGCGCCGACCGGAAGACGATCACGAAGGGCATGAACGCCTCGCCGGGCGCGGCCGTGGGCAAGGTGGTGTTCTCCTCCGAGAAGGCCAAGGAGATGTCGGAGGGCGGCGAGGACGTCATCCTGGTCCGCCGCGAGACGACTGCGGACGACCTCGTCGGCATGATCGCCGCGCGGGGGGTGCTGACCAGCAGGGGCGGCAAGACGTCGCACGCCGCCGTGGTCGCGCGCGGCATGGGCAAGACCTGCGTGTGCGGCGCCGAGGAGCTGGAGGTCGACGCGCAGGGGAGGCGTTTCACCGGCCCAGGCGGCTTGGTGGTCGAGGAGGGCGACGTCATCTCGATCGACGGCACCACCGGTGAGGTCTACCTCGGCGAGGTGCCGGTCGTGGCCTCGCCCGTAGTCGAGTACTTCGAGGGCACGGGCGGGAGCGGTGACGAGCTGGTCCAAGCCGTGCACCGGGTGATGAGCCACGCGGACCAGAGCCGCCGCATGGCCGTGCGGGCCAACGCCGACAACCCCGAGGACGCCGCCCGTGCCCGGAGGTTCGGCGCGCAGGGCATCGGGCTCTGCCGCACGGAGCACATGTTCCTGGGCGACCGCCGGCAGCTCGTCGAGGATTTGATCCTGGCGGGGTCGAAGGAGGAACGGCGGGCCGCGCTCGACGCGCTCGAACCCCTCCAGAAGTCCGACTTTGTCGGCATTTTGGAGGCGATGGACGGGCTGCCGGTGACGATCCGGCTCATCGACCCTCCGCTACACGAGTTCCTGCCCGACCTCACCGCGCTGTCGGTGAAGCTGGCACTGGCGGGCGACGACTCGACCCCCCGCGACCGCAAGCTCCTGGACGCCGTCAAGCGGCTGCACGAGCAGAACCCGATGCTGGGCCTGCGAGGCGTACGCCTCGGACTGGTGATCCCGGGCCTGTTCGGCATGCAGGTGCGGGCCATAGCCGAGGCGGTCGCGGAGCGCCGGGCCGCCGGGGGAGACCCCCGGGCCGAGATCATGATCCCGCTTGTCAGCGCGGTGCAGGAGCTCGAGGGCGTGCGGGACGAGGCCGAGCGCATCCTTTCCGAGGTCGGCGTCGAGGCGCTGATCGGCACGATGATCGAGGTGCCCCGCGCGGCCCTCACCGCCGGCCAGATCGCCGAGGCGGCGCAGTTCTTCTCCTTCGGCACCAACGATCTCACTCAGATGACCTGGGGTTTCTCCCGCGACGACGTCGAGGCGGCGTTCTTCTCCCGGTATCTCGACCTGGGGATCTTCGGGGTGTCCCCGTTCGAGACCATCGACCGCAGCGGTGTGGGCCGGTTGATGAGCATCGCGGTCGAGGAGGGCCGGGCCACCCGTCCGGACATCAAGCTCGGCATCTGCGGGGAGCACGGCGGTGACCCGGACTCGGTGCGCTTCTGCCACGAGATCGGGCTCGACTACGTTTCTTGCTCGCCGTTCCGCGTCCCCGTCGCCCGCCTGGAGGCGGGCCGCGCGGCCCTGGCCTGCGCGGACTCCGAGACCCGCTGACCTTCCTGTCGCGGCCGGCGAGGCCGTGGGAGGGCGCGCGCCGTACCAGGCCGCCGACGACGTCGGCCCGGTGCGGGGCTCGGGGTGCGGAGGCCTCGCGTCGGGGCTCGTACGGGATGCCTGACCTGCAAAGACACAGGAGATGGGCCGGACATCGTGAGTTTCCTGCATGTTTGTCATTTGTAAGCCGTCACGGGGGTAGCATCCCCGCTACCGATGAGAGGCTACGAGGAGTTCGAACAGGCCAGATGGGTGCCGGAACCTCCCGGCAACCCCGAGCGCAGCGCGTTCGAGCGCGACCGGGCGAGGGTCCTGCACAGCGCGGCGCTGCGGCGTCTGGCGGCCAAGACTCAGGTGGTCGGCCCGGGGGACATCCCGGACCACGGCCGCCACATCCCCCGCACCCGCCTGACCCACTCCCTCGAATGCGCCCAGATCGGCAGGGAGATGGGCAAGGCACTCGGCTGCGATCCCGATCTGGTGGAGACGGCGTGCCTCGCCCACGACCTGGGTCACCCTCCGTTCGGCCACAACGGAGAGACGGCGCTCAACGAGCTCGCGGCCCGCTGCGGAGGCTTCGAGGGCAACGCGCAGAGCCTCCGGCTGCTGACCCGCCTGGAGGCCAAGGTGCTCACCGCCGACGGGCACAGCGCCGGGCTGAACCTCACCCGCGCGACGCTCGATTCGGCGCTGAAGTACCCCTGGACCTCGGCCCACGGGGCCAAGTTCGGCGTCTACCCCGACGATCTGCCGGTGTTCCAATGGGTCAGGGAGGGCGTGCCCGCGGCAAGGGTCAGGTTCGAGGCCCAGGTCATGGACTGGTCCGATGACGTGGCGTACTCCGTGCACGACCTGGAGGACGCCCTGCACTCGGGGCACGTCACGCTCGCGCTGCTGCGCGACCCCGGGGAGCGTCGCGACGTGTGCGAGCGCGCCCTGAAGTGGTACGCGGGCGACGCCTGCCTCACCGAGCTGGAGGAGGTCCTCGCCTGCCTGACCGCGGAGCCGTTCTGGCCGTGGCGCTTCGAGGGCACCATGGCCGATCTCGTGGGCCTCAAGTCGTTCACCAGCGCGCTGATCGGCCGGTTCTGCCTGTCGGCGCAGACGGCGACCCTCGCGGCGTACGGCCCGGAGTGCGGCCGGCACGGTGCCGACCTCATCGTGCCGAGGATCACCCGCCTGGAGTGCGCGCTGCTGAAGGGCATCACGGCCCACTACGTCATGTCCAGGGAGGACCACCACGCCAACCAGGCACGCCAGCGGGAGCTGATCGCCGAGCTGGCCTCGATGATCATGCTCGGCGCCCCGGGGACGCTGGAGCCGGCCCTCCGCGCCGCCTTCGCCGAGGCGGGCGACGACGCGGCCAGGTTGCGCGTGGTCGTCGACCAGATCGCCTCGCTGACCGACGTCTCCGCCGTGGCACTCCACCGGGGCCTCGGCTCCCGCATCTGACGGGCCCCCCGCGCCCCTCGCAGGCTCCCGAGCCTTGCCGGCGGTCGTACGTGCTTGAAGGGCTCTAGCCGGTCGTGACCACGTGCGGGTCGGAGGTCTGGGTCGGGGTGGGGCGCTTGGGCTTCTTCCCCGGCTTGGACGCGCAGAGCGTCTGGCAGGGGGGTGTCGCGCCGAGTCTGGAACGCACGGCGCCCACCTGCTGGGCGGGCGAGAGCGTGGGGTTGCCGTTCAGCCACGCGTCGAGGTAGCCCCATGGGTTGACCATGCCGCGCCGTACCCACCAGAACTTGGATGGCGTGGCCCAGGACACCGCGAAGTACAGGTTGCCGCCGCCGCCCCTGGCGTTCCCCGAGTCGCCGATCTGCCCGAGCGCCTGCCCTGCGGCCACCCGGAGGCCCGGCCGGATGCCCTTGGCCACCGAGTCGAGATGGCCGCCGAAGTACAGCACGCCGTCCGCGCCGACGATGGACACGAACCGGCCCTCGCGGTCGGCGCCTCGGTCGGTGGACGACAGCCAGCGGTTCCTGGCGTTCACCTCTTTCACCACCCCGCTGACGGGAGCGACGAACGCGCAGCCCTTCCCGGCCCAGATCGTGGTCTTCGGCAGGACGAGCTGCTTGCGGGCGTAGCTGACCCGGCACCCGCGCACGGGGAAGACGTATCGGAACCTCGACAGCGTCGGCGGAGGCACTCTCACCGGGTCGTCGCCGGGCGGCGGCTTCAGGGAGGGCGCGGCGGGGGAGGGAGTGGGATTCAGCGTGGCCGCGTCGATCTCGGCCCGCCGCCCGCTGGAGGATGCGCTGGGAGTCCCTTCCGCCGGGATGGACGCGTCCGGCGTGGACCTGGGTGGTGACGTGCTGATGCCGGCCACCCCGCCGGGGGCGGTGCAGGCGGCGGTGATGAGCACCGTCGCTGCAATGGCGGCGAGTCGCCCCGATCGCATGATCTCCACCCGCCTGACGTTACCGAAAATAAGCGTTTCCTTTGTAACCGACCTCCAAGGCCGCCACGACCCATTTGCGAAAAATCACCCATCATGCAGCGCTCGCGCCCCAGGCTGTCGGCGGTGAGCCGTAGACTCACGGCGTGGCAGGGCGGATCAGTGACGAGGACATCGCGCTCGTGCGGGAGCGCTCATCGATCGCCGAGGTCGTAGGGGAGCATATCCAGCTTCGCAACGCGGGTGGCGGCAATCTCAAAGGCCTGTGCCCCTTCCATGAAGAGAAGTCCCCGTCGTTCAACGTGACCCCCTCTCGTGGCTACTGGTACTGCTTCGGGTGTGCCGAGGGCGGCGACGTCATCACGTTCGTCCGCAAGCTGGAGCACCTGACCTTCACCGAGGCGATCGAGCGGCTGGCGCAGCGCGCGGGCATCCAGCTCCGCTACGAGCAGGGCGGATACGTCCCGGGGCGCGAGCACGGCGAGCGCAGCCGCCTGATCGAGGCGCACAAGGCCGCCGCCGAGTTCTACGCCTCCCTTCTGGCGGAGGCCGAGGCGGCGCCGGGGCGCAGGTTCCTGTCTGAGAGGGGCTTCGAGCGGGTCGACGCCGAGCACTTCGGCGTGGGATACGCCCCGGCCGAGTGGGACCGCCTCGCCCGCCACCTGCTGGGCCGGGGGTTCACGGCCAACGAGCTGATCAAGGGCGGCCTTGCCAGAGACGGCCGCCGCGGGCCGGTCGACCGGTTCCGAGCCCGGCTGGTCTGGCCGATCCGCGACATCACCAACGAGGTGATCGGCTTCGGCGCGCGCAAGCTGCTCGACAGCGACGACGGTCCCAAATACCTCAACACCCCCGACAGCCCCATCTACAAGAAGAGCACGGTTCTCTACGGCATCGACCTCGCCAAGCGCGAGATCGCCAAGCGTTCCCAGGCCGTCGTCGTCGAGGGCTACACCGACGTGATGGCCTGCCACCTCGCCGGAGTGCCGACGGCCGTGGCCACCTGCGGCACGTCCTTCGGTGAGGAGCACATCAAGGTCCTGCGGCGGCTGCTGCTCGACCAGGCGGAGTTCCGGGGCGAGGTCGTCTTCACCTTCGACGGCGACTCGGCGGGTCAGAAGGCCGCCCTGCGCGCCTTCGCCGACGAGCAGAAGTTCGTGACCCAGACCTTCGTGGCCGTGCAACCCGACGGGCTCGACCCCTGCGACCTGCGGGTCAAGCAGGGTGACGGCGCGGTGCGCGACCTGATCGCCAGCCGCGAGCCGCTCTTCGCGTTCGCCATCCGCAGCGTCCTCTCGCGCTACGAGCTCGACACCAACGAGGGCCGCCTGGCCGCCCTCGACGCCGCCGCGCCGCTGGTGGCCGGCATCAAGGACACCGCGCTGCGCGGCAGGTACGCCGTGGACCTCGACCGCTGGCTCGGGTTCATGGACGAGCGCATGGTGCTGCGGCGCATCCAGGAGGTCGGCGGGCGCGCCCCGGCCGGCCGGCCCGGCGCGCCCGAGCGGGCCCCGAGGCGCGTCAGGGCGGCGCGCCCGGCAGATCCCGCCGACCCGGGCGTGCGCATCGAGTCAGAGGCGCTGAAGCTCGCGGTGCAGCGGCCCGCGCTGATGGGCCCGGAGTTCGACGCCCTCGGCGCCCAGGCGTTCACCCTGCCCGAGCACGTCGCGCTGTATGAGCTGGTCATGGCCGCCGGCGGCACCGTGGAGGGCGGCCCCGGGGGGCGCGAGTGGGTCGACCTCCTGCTCCGCGCCACCGAGGACGAGCCCCTGCGGGCGCTGGCGACCAGGTTCGCCGTCGAGCCCCTGCGGTCCGACCTGGCGAGCGAGGAGAGGTACGGCGCGGCCGTGCTGGCCAGGCTGGCTGAGGTCGCGGTGACGCGCGCGCTCGTCCAGATCAAGGCCAAGATGGAGAGGCTCAACCCCGTTGAGCAGCAGCAGGACTACAACCGGCTGTTCGGGGAACTGGTGGCGCTCGAACAACAACGGCGCGTGTTAAGAGAACGCGCCGTAGGAGCGTAATTAGCTTTACTTTCCGCTCTTCACAGCGGCCAAACTTTTGTTTGATATCGATTCGGTAATGGCCTAGGCCTTACCTTCGGTGACAAAAATAGGCCTGCCCTTTTCCGGTCCCTATACCGCAGACTATGTCCCGTGGGTGCATCGGTGCTGCCAAGTGGACCGCCGTCGGTAGACCAGGTGGCGGATCTAGTCGCGAGAGGAAGGGAGCGCGGGAGCGTCACCGTCGACGACGTGGCCGCCGCGCTTGACCGCTCCGAGTTGCCGGCCGACGCGCTGGAACGCGTCGTGCGGATGCTCGCCGAAAAGGGTGTGGAGGTGCGCGAGCCCCCGGGCGACGACGACACCCCCCGCCCCGATGAGGAGGACGTCGGGAAGCGGGCGCCGACCAGCGACCTGGTCCGCATCTACCTCCGGGAGATCGGCCGGGTGCCGCTCCTGACTGCCGAGGAGGAGGTGGAGCTCGCCAAGGCGATCGAGGCGGGGCTGTTCGCCGAGGACAAGCTATGCGACATCGGCATGAGGCTGGCCAAGCCGGAGTTCGAGGAGCTCGTCTGGGAGGGGGTCCGGGCGAAGCAGCGGCTCATCGAGGCCAACCTGCGGCTCGTGGTGTCGATCGCGAAACGCTATGTCGGGCGCGGAATGCTCTTCCTGGATCTCATCCAGGAGGGCAACCTGGGTCTCATCCGGGCGGTCGAGAAATTCGACTACACCAAGGGATATAAGTTCTCGACGTACGCGACGTGGTGGATTCGCCAGGCGATCACCCGGGCTATCGCGGACCAGGCGCGGACGATTCGAATTCCCGTGCACATGGTGGAGACGATCAACAAGCTGGTCCGGGTGCAGCGCCAGCTCCATCAGGATCTCGGACGGGAGCCCGCTCCCGAGGAGATCGCCCTGGAGATGGACCTGCCCGTGGACCGCGTGGTCGAGATCCAGCGCATCGCCCAGGAGCCGGTGTCGCTCCAGTCGCCGATCGGCGAGGAGGACTCCGACCTCGGCGACTTCATCGAGGACGCCGACGCGGTCGTGCCGGTCGAGGCGGCCGCCTTCATCATGCTGCAGGACCAGCTCGACGACATCCTCGCGACCCTCTCAGACAGGGAGCAGCGGATCATTCAGCTCCGCTTCGGCCTGTCCGACGGCCATCCGAGGACGCTGGAGGAGGTCGGCAGGGAGTTCGGCGTGACGCGGGAGCGGATCCGGCAGATCGAGTCCAAGACTCTCGCAAAGCTGCGTCACCCGACGCGCGCGCAGATGCTCCGCGACTACCTCGACTGAGCCGGCCCGCGTCCGGTGCGGGGCCCGTCACCCGTGGGCCCCGCGCCGGACGCGGGCTTCAGTCACCCGGCGCCACGGCCGGGCGCGGGACACAGGAGGGGATGCCGGGATTTCTCCTGGTCGGCCGCCCTCACCCTCGATCTGCTCGCCAGGTAGCTTTCACCCATGCGATTTCCCTGGAGCTCCCGGAGCCTCCCCGAGGAGGCCGGCGTCACGCTGGAGGCGGGCGAACGGGTGCTCGTCCACGCCCGCACGCCGGATGGGGCGTACGTCGTGGCCACCGACCGCGCGCTGCACCTGCCGGGCGACGAGGCCCTGCCGTGGTACCGGATCGACCGGGCCCTGTGGGACGAGGAGGGGCTGCTGGTCGTGGCCACCGACGGCGCCAAGCGGCGGCTGCCGCTGCCCGAGCCCGGCCGCCTGCCTGAGGCCGTACGGGAGCGGGTCACGTCTTCGATCCTGGTGAACCGCCACGTGCGCCTCGGCGATCGTGGGGGAGTGCGCCTGGTCGCGCGGCGGGTGCCGGGGCAGGACGCCGCGCAGTGGGAGTTCGTCTTCGACCCGGGGCTCGACCCCGCCGATCCGGGGCTGCGGGCCGCCGCCGAGCAGGTCCTGGAGGAGATGCGGCGGAACCTCGGCGTCTGAGGGGTCTTCGGGGCCGCAGGGAAAGCAGGCAGCCCGCGTGCGGACGGATCCACGCGGGCTGCCTCTGCCTGGCGCCTGATCAGGTGACGCGGTTCATCTCGCTGTCCGGCCAGCCGGTCCCCGTGTCGTCCTTGACGAAGGCCCTGCCGTTCCTGTGCAGGAACGGCACCCTGTCGCCGAGCACGTCGCCGAGCTTGTGCTTGGTCACCTCGGCGGCCTTGGATGCCTGGGCTCCGGCCACGCCGGCGGCCTGCTGGACCATGGGGTTGTCGGACACCCGCTGTGCCACTCGCTTGATCTGCTCGTACCGCTCCCGGCCGGCCCGGCTGCCCAAGACGTAGCCGACGGCCAGGCCCACGGCGAACGTGAATCGATATCGCATCTTCTACCTCCGCGTGCCGCTGGCATCCCCGCTCTCCGGCTCCCCTACCCCGGCTGCGAAGGGTTATGGTCCCGACGGGCCGCGCGTTCTGCCGGGAAGGCGTCGGCCGGCGGTCTGGCGGGACGCCTGAGGGATATGGATGCGACACGCACCCCCCGGAATGCGCTAATCTAGTTCCGCGCCGCAAGGAAGGGCCGACACCCTCCCCGAGCGACGCGCAGACGATCCCGTGTAGCTCAATCGGCAGAGCAGCCGGCTGTTAACCGGCAGGTTATAGGTTCGAGTCCTATCGCGGGAGCCACGCCCACAGCCCCAGGAGATCCTCCTTGGGGCTGTCGTCGTTTCAGGCTTCTGGAGATCCGTCTGAAATATGGCGGGACAAATCACGGTGAATGACCGAAGATGTGGGTCTGCCGTGCTTCGTACCACTGTGCTCATGCTCCGCGACTCGCTGTGCGTGCGCACGTGAAAACCCCAGCTCGGCTGCCGCGGATCATGCAACCGCAGTGGGGAAGGCCGCTGCGTACAAGGTTTCCACGCCGCCGGAACGGCTGGATACCTGTGAGAACTATGTGGCGGTTGTCCTATGGTGTTCTGGATGAGGTCTCGACGCCTGTTTTCATTTTCCGAGCCGTCTCCGGCATTTCGACCATCGCCCGGGGAGGACCCCTCCGACGATTTACCGGCGTACGCCGCGCGGCGGACGGAGGGGGGCAAGCGCCGGTTGGACGACAACCGGGCGGCGAACGGAGTGAGCCCCGCCATCCCTCCGATGGATCAGCGGACCGGGACGGCCGACCCCGCGGAGGCCGAGAAGTTCCTGCGGCTGTTCCACGAGGAAGACCCGGACGCGGGGCCGCTGGAGCCGCGTCTGCGCCAGGTTCTGGCGCAGATCTCCCGGTACGGGACCTACACCCACACCCCCGAAGAGCTGACCTATGGCGCCCGGGTGGCCTGGCGGAACAGCAACCGATGTATCGGCCGTTTGTACTGGCAGTCGCTCCGTGTGCGGGACCTGCGTTCGGTGGACAGTGCCGAGGGCGTCGCGGTGGAGTGCGTCAACCATCTGCGCGAGGCGACCGGTTCGGGACGGATCAGGCCGACGATCACGGTCTTCGCTCCCGATCTGCCGGGCCGGCCCGGACCAAAGATCTGGAATGAGCAACTCATCCGCTACGCGGGGTACCGCACGCGGGACGGGGCGGTGGTCGGGGACGCGCGCAACGCCGACTTGACCGCGTCGGCAATGCGCCTTGGGTGGGCCGGCGGTCGTGGTTCGCGCTTCGACGTGCTTCCCCTGGTGGTCGAGGACGTGCACAGGACGTCGCCGCTGCTGGCGACCATCCCGGGGGACGCGATCCTGGAGGTGCCGCTGGTCCATCCCGCCTACCCGTGGTTCGCGCGGCTCGGCCTGCGCTGGCACGCCGTGCCCGTGATCTCCAACATGTGCCTGGAGATCGGCGGCATCTGCTACCCGTGCGCGCCCTTCAACGGGTGGTACATGGGGACCGAGATCGGCGCGCGGAACCTTGCCGACGAGGACCGCTACAACCAGCTCCCCGTGGTCGCGGAGAGGCTCGGGCTCGACACCTCGAACGAACGTACGCTGTGGAAGGACCACGCGCTCGTGGAGCTCAACGTCGCCGTTCTGCACTCCTTCGAGCAGGCGGGCGTCACGATCACCGACCACCACACCGAGTCCCGCCGGTTCATCTCCCATGTGGAGCGCGAGGAGCGTGCCGGGCGGGTCTGTCCCGCGGACTGGTCGTGGATCGTCCCGCCGCTCTCCGGCTCGCTCACGCCCGTCTTCCACCGTTACTACGACGACGTACAGATGACCCCCGCGTTCGTCCACCATTCGCGCAAGAGCGAGTACGACTGGTAACCCCCGTTCCTCTCTTCGGAGGAGAATTGGTGTAGAACGTTATTCGGTAGCGGTCTCTCCGGGAGGTTCCATGTCCGATCTCGTGCTGTCGTCATTGGACGAGAGCGTGCTGACCCTGACCTTCAACCGGCCCGACCGGCTGAACGCATGGACGGACGCCATGGGGCGGCGCTACTTCGACCTGCTGGAGGAGGCCGAGCGCGACCCGGACGTCCGCGTGATCGTGGTCACCGGCGCGGGCAAGGGATTCTGCGCGGGGGCGGACTTCCAGACGCTCGCGGCCCTCCAGGACGGCTCCTACGACGAGGAGCCCGACAAGCGCCCGAACACCCATCCCACGACGATCCGCAAGCCGATCATCGCGGCCGTCAACGGCGCCTGCGCGGGGCTCGGCATGGTGCACGCGCTGGTCTGCGATCTGGTGTTCACGGCGGCGGAGGCCAAGTGGACCACGGCCTTCGCCCGGCGCGGCCTCGTCGCCGAGTACGGCCTCGCGTGGATCCTGCCAAAGCTCGTCGGGCAGGCGAAGTCCATGGACCTCCTGCTCTCGGGACGCACGTTCAGCGGCGCCGAGGCGGGCGAGATCGGGCTGGTGAACCGCGTGGTGCCGGGGGAGCGGCTGCTGGAGGAGGCCACCGCCTACGCGCGGGAGCTGGCGGTGCACAGCTCGCCGGCCTCGATGGCGGTGATCAAGAGGCAGGTGTGGGGCGACTGGCAGGCGTCCCTCGACGACTCCGCCTCCGAGGCCGTCCGGCTGATGCTGGAGTCGTTCGGGCGGCCCGACTTCGCCGAGGGCGTAGCGAGCTTCCTGGAGCGCCGTATCCCGGCCTTTCCCCCGTTGGGCTAGGCGTTTTCCGGCATGCACCCGCATATCTCCCGAGGTCGGGAGGGGGTCCCCCCGGAGGCCGCCACGTGTTCGCCGGACTGGCGCCCCAGCGTTGCCCATGCGGGCCGTCATGGTGTTGAATAGGAGCGGTTGTAGTGGAGGTTCGTTAACGTGTAGCAGCGCCTGCGGAGTTCTTACAGCGGGCGTTCCACCGTGCGAAGCCAGAGTGCTTTCAAGGGGCGGTCGGTCGCTAAACAACCCGGGGCTCCACGCCCGTGGACCTCGTAGATCGTCTCATTAGGAGATCAGTTTTATGGCTCAGGGAACCGTCAAGTGGTTCAACGCCGAAAAGGGCTTCGGTTTCATTGCTCCCGATGACGGCAGTGCGGACGTCTTCGTCCACTACTCCGCCATCGACTCAAGCGGCTACCGCAGCCTCGAGGAGAACCAGCGCGTCGACTACCAGACGACGCGTGGGCCGAAGGGCCCCCAGGCGGAGCAGGTTCGCCCGCTCTAAGTATTACGAGCCGCAAGGCTCGTGAAATCGAGCCGCAAGGCTCCGTGAAGGCGGCATCTCTGCCGCCTTCACCCCAAGGACGTGAGTCGGGGCGGTTTGCATCACCGCGAACCGCCCTCGCGTCCATCGATTGGAGGTCCTTGATGGACCTATCCGTAACCGTTGACGCCGACTCGATCTTGTGCCGTGTCAGCGGTGACGTTGACATCTCGTGCTCTCCCGCGCTGCGGGAGCAACTCCTCGCCGTTCTGGAACCACCCCGACCCCGCCTCGTCCTCGACCTGTCAGAGGTCACCTTCATGGACGCCAGTGGGCTGGGAGCGCTCATGGCCGCCCGGCGCCGTTCACTCCTTCTCGGCGGCGGTCTGCGTCTCGTGGCCCCCTCATCTTCCGTACGCCGAGTGCTCGAGGCGAGCGGGCTCCGTTCCCGGTTTCCCGTGACGGTGGACACCTCGCCCGCGTGCCCGGACACCATGGAACTCGCCCCCGCACTGAGGTCCGTACGCCTCTAGAGAACCCTGATCGATGCGACGCCTTCTCCAGACGGAAGGCGTCGTTTCGGCGGAGGAGTGCTTGCCGCGCTGAGGACCCTCGCCAGGGCCGCCTAGCCGAGGCGGCGGGCGCCGGGGGCGGGAGTGGCGGGGAGGAAGCGCGGGTGACTCCAGCCTTGCCGGTCGTAGGCCTTCTCGATTTCCTGGCGGACGGAGCCCACGCGGTCGTCGGCCACCAGGGCGATGGCGGAGCCGCCGAAGCCGCCTCCTGTCATGCGGGCGCCGCGCGCGCCACCACGGACGGCCGCCTCGACCGCCACATCGAGCTCGGGGCAGGACACCTCGTACTGATCGCGCAGCGAGATGTGTGAGGCGTTGAGCAGGGCGCCGATCTCTCGCACGGCCCCGGCGCGCAGCAGCCCGATGAGCGCCTCCACCCGGTGGTTCTCGGTCACGACATGCTGAACGCGCCTGCGCTCGTCGCCGTCGAGCTTGGACAGGGCCGCGGCCAGGTCGGTGACGTCGCGCAGCGACTCCACCCCGAGGCGCTTGGCCGCGCTCTCGCAGTCGTGGCGGCGGCGGGCGTACTGCCCGTCGGCGAGCTCGTGATGAACGCCCGTGTCGATGATCAGGATCTGGAGCCCTTGGGCGGCCAGGTCGAGCGGGACGGCCCGGGTCGCCAGGCTGCGGCAGTCCATGAACAGGGCATGGCCCTCGCGGCTGAGAGCGGAGGCTGCCTGATCCATGATGCCGCAGGGCATGCCGACGAAGTCGTTCTCCGCCTTCTGGGCGAGCACGGCGAGGTCGAGCCCGCTCAGACCGAGGTCGTACAGGTCGTTGAGCGCGAGGGCCACGGCCACCTCCAGCGCGGCGCTGGAGGACAGCCCGGCGCCCTGCGGCACGTCACCGTCGATGACGAGATCGGCGCCGCGCACGGCGTGGCCGGCCTGCCGCAGGGCCCAGAACACCCCCACGACGTAACGGGCCCACCCCTCGGCCTGCTCGTGCTCACTGATCACCAAGGGTCGCCCGAAAGCCCCCTCGCCGGAGGGCCGGCCGCCGGTGGCCTGGAGGGACAGCAGGGTGATGGTGTCGTCGTCGCGGCGGCTCATCGCCGCCGTGACGCCCCACGGAACCGCGAAGGGCAGCACGAAACCATCGTTGTAGTCGGTGTGCTCCCCGATCAGGTTGACCCGCCCGGGCGCGTGCCACACACCGTCGGGCTCGCGGCCGGATGTCGCGCGGAAGGCTTCGACAACACGCATGACGGGGGGTCTCCTCGCTGTTCGGGGTCGGTCGTAGCCTACCGATCCGCTCCGCCTCCACCGCGTGCCAAGCTGGGCCTGTGGACAACGGCGAGACGGGCCTCACGCGCCCCCCTCCACGGCTGCCGGGCCTCCCGCGACGGGTGAGCCCGCCGGTACGGCTGCGGTTGCCCAGCCCCCTGGAGGAGCTGCGCGACGACCGGCTGGGTGGCATCCGCCTGTTCCTGAAGCGCGACGACCTGATCCATCCGGAGCTGCCGGGAAACAAGTGGCGCAAGCTGAAGTACAACCTCGACGAGGCCGCGCGGCAGGGAAGGCGCACGTTGCTCACCTTCGGCGGCGCCTACTCCAACCACATCCGGGCGACCGCCGCCGCCGGACGTCACTTCGGGTTCGCGACGATCGGCGTGATCCGTGGCGAGCGGCATCTGCCCCTC
Organism: Sphaerisporangium sp.; assembly: GCA_025964675.1. Taxonomy (GTDB): domain Bacteria; phylum Actinomycetota; class Actinomycetes; order Streptosporangiales; family Streptosporangiaceae; genus Sphaerisporangium. The sequence goes on from JAOPYI010000030.1 coordinate 43,476, forward strand.
AACCCGTCGCTGGCGTACGCCGAGTCACGCGGGATGCGGCTGACCTACCTCGACCGCGCCACCTACCGTGCCAAGAGGACCTCAGAGGTCATCTCCCGGTTGCGCGCCGAGTGGGGTGACTTCTACCTGCTCCCCGAGGGAGGCAGCAACGCGTACGCGGTCCGGGGCTGCGCCGAGCTGCCCGCGGAGATCGCCACGCGGTTCGACGTGATCTGCTGTTCCTGCGGTACGGGGGGCACGCTCGCGGGCATCGCGTCCGGCCTCCCCGCAGGGCGCCGGGCCGTGGGTTTTCCGGCGCTGAAGGGGGGCGAGTTCCTGACAGGGGAGGTGAAGCGGTTACAAAGGGAGGCCTTCGGGATGTCCACGTCGAACTGGAGCCTCGAATGCGGCTTCCACTTCGGCGGCTACGCCAGGAGGACCGAGGAGCTCGACGCCTTCATGGAGGACTTCGCGATTCGGCACGGCCACCCCCTTGACCGGATATATGTGGCCAAAATGATGTACGGGATTTTCACCCTGGTCGCCAGGGGAGTCTTCGAGCCGGGCACGCGGATCGTCGCGGTCGTCACCGACGGACCCGGTCCTGGCGAAGGCATATGAGGGTTAGCATGATCCTCCGGAACGAGCCATGGGATCTTTCATGACAAAGCGTGCTTTAGTGCTTGGTGGCGGCGGTGTCGCCGGCATCGCCTGGGAGACGGGAGTCCTCGCCGGGCTGGCGGACGGCGGCGTCGACTGCCGCACCGCCGACAAGATCGTCGGTACGTCCGCAGGTGCGACGGTCGCCGCGCAGGTGACCAGCGACGTGCCGCTCGACGAGCTGTACCGGCGCCAGGCCGACCCCGCCCTGCAGAACAAGGAGCTGCCGAGCGGAGTGTCGATCGAGGAGCTGGTGTCCTCCTTCGAGGCCCTCTACCAGCGGACCCAGGATCTCGCCCAGGTGCGGCGGGAGGTCGGCATGCTGGCACTCGCGGCCGGCACCGTGCCCGAGCCCGTACGGCGAGAGGTGATCGCCAACCGGCTTCCCCGCCACGAATGGCCAGAAACCGACATCGCGCTCGTCGCCGTCGACGCCGCCACCGGCGAGCACCGGGTGTTCGACCGGGCCTCCGGCGTGGACCTCGTCGACGCGGTCGCGGCCAGTTGTGCCGTACCCGGCGTGTGGCCTCCGGTGACGATCGGCGCCGAGCGCTACATGGACGGCGGGGTCCGATCGGGCGTCAACGCCGATCTGGCGGCCGGGTTCGAGCGCGTGCTCGTCCTGGCACCGCTCGAGGATCCGCAGCTCGCGGGGCAGGTGGATTCGCTCGGCGCCGGCGGGGAGGTGGAAGTGATCATCCCCGACAAGGCGTCGGTCGCCGCCATGGGGGCCGATCCGCTCGACCCCGCCGTGCGCACGCCTTGCGCCGAGGCCGGATACGCCCAGGGCAGGTCGACAGCCGACCGTCTCGCCGCCTTCTGGAGCTGACCCCCGCCAGGTCGACTGTCCGGGGCGCCGATGCGGTTGTGCCGGTACGGCATCGGCAGCCTCGGACCGTGGCCATATCCGCAAATGCCATTCATCGGGATGCAAATGAATTGCTGGGGTTAGGCGTCCTGCTTCAGGATCGGTTGTCCAAATTGCGGGCAAGCGGCTGGAGCATGGAAAACTCGGGCGGTTCACGATCCGTGTAATCCGTTGCACCTCATTGCATGGGGCAAAGCGATGCCTCGCAAGCTCCCGGACCGGTTCGTTGACAACGCTGCCGAGAAGGAGTCGCAAGCGGCTGTAAGGCGCCGCAACCGCCGCCGTACCTCATGTATCCATGTCACTGGACGATCGGTGATCCCGTACACCCAGGTCAGGCCGTACGGCGGCGGCGCTGGGCGCCGTCAGCGGCCCGTATTCAGGCGCGTCTCCCGGACGCCGGCGGTTGCCTGTCCATACGGACGGGACCAGGTCCCGATGCAGTCTGTGTCCAGATCGAGCCGCCGGAATGTAAGCAGTTTGCGAGTAACGGACCTATGATTGCGCCGTGACACGGCGACTTGCGGAAGTGGCGAGAAAGGTCGGCGTCAGCGAGGCGACGGTCAGCCGGGTGCTCAACGGCAAGCCCGGCGTGGCGGACGCCACCCGCGCGGCCGTGCTGACAGCGCTCGACGTGCTCGGTTACGAGCGCCCCACCCAGCTCCGTGGCGAGCGCGCCCGTCTCGTGGGCCTGGTGCTCCCCGAGCTGGGGAACCCCATTTTCCCCGCGCTGGCCGAGGTCGTGGGCGGCGCGCTGGCCCAGCAGGGGTTCACCCCCGTGCTCTGCACCCGCACGGCGGGCGGCCTGTCCGAGGCCGACTACGTCGAGATGCTCCTGGAGCAGCAGGTCTCGGGGGTGGTCTTCGCGGGCGGCCACTACGCCGAGGCGGACGCCCCCCACGAGCACTACTTCCGGCTGCTCGAGCTGCGGCTGCCGGTCGTGCTGGTCAACGCCGCGACCGACAGACTCGACTTCCCTCGCGTGTCCACCGACGACGCCGTCGCGGTGGAGCAGGCGTTCGGCCACCTGACCTCGCTCGGCCACGAGCGCATCGGGCTGGTGCTCGGGCCGGAGGACCACATTCCCTCACGACGCAAATTGGCCGCGTTCACCGCGTCCGCGCGTAAGGCGGGCATCGAAGCGGGCCCAGAGTCGGTCGAGCGCACCCTGTTCTCCCCCGAGGGCGGACAGGCCGTGGTCACCAGACTGCTGAAGAGGGGCATCACGGGCATCATCTGCGCGAGCGACCCGCTGGCCCTCGGGGCGATCCGCGCCGTGCGCCGGTTCGGGATCTCGGTCCCCGGAGACGTGTCGGTCGTCGGATTCGACGACTCCGCCTTCATGAACTGCACCAATCCACCCCTCACCACGGTGCGCCAGCCCATCGAGGCCATGGGCAGGACCGCGGTGACCCTGCTGGTCAGCCAGATAGAGGGGGCGTCGGTCACCGCCGACGAGCTGCTCTTCGAGCCCGAGCTGGTCGTCCGAGGCTCCACCGCGCCCGCCAGGGCTCGTTCCATCACGCTCGTTGAGTAGAAGTAGGGTCCCGGTTCGGGCTCGTGAAGCCACTCGGGAAGATGGACCCCTGCGAAGACGCGGCACCCCTCGTGGAGGATCCGGCCGGCAGCCGGTGGATCGCCCCCGGAAACCACGCCCGAGGTCCGCAGGCCCCTCACAGCAAGAAAGGCAGGTCGGCATGTCGCCCGATCGTCGAATTCTTTTCGTCCACGCTCACCCCGACGACGAGTCGATCGGCACCGGGGCCACGATGGCCGAGTACGCCGCCCAGGGGGCGCATGTCTGCCTGGTCACGTGCACCCTCGGTGAGGAGGGCGACGTGATCCCCGCCGAGCTGCGGCACCTCGGCGCCGACCGGGAGGACCGGCTGGGGGAGTACCGCGTGGGAGAGCTGGCACGCGCCTGCGCGGCCCTAGGTGTGGACGATCACCGGTTCCTCGGCGGGGCGGGACGCTGGCGTGACTCCGGCATGATGGGCGGGCCCACCAACGACGATCCCGCGTGCTTCTGGCAGGCCGACCTCGATCTGGCGGCCGCGGAGCTGGTCGGCATCGTCCGGGAGGTAAGGCCCCAGGTGATCGTGACGTACGACGACAACGGTTACTACGGCCACCCCGATCACATCCAGGCACATCGTGTGGCGTGGCGGGCGTTCGAGAAGGCCGCCGATCCGGCCTTCGGCGAGGGGGAGCCGTGGTCGCCGTCACGGTTCTACGCCACAGCGATGCCGCTGTCGGTGCTGGAGCAGGCCGTCGACTCTGGGCCCTTCCAGCGTCTGAAGTCGGTGGAGGACTTCGGGTTCGGCGTTCCCGACGCCCAGGTCACCACGCGCGTCGACGCCACCGGACACCTGGACGCCAAGGTTCGCGCCCTGCGCGCCCACCGCACGCAGATCAGCGTGGACGGTCACCACTTCGCCCTGTCCAACGACGTGGGTCAGCCGGTGCTCCCCGTGGAGTACTTCACGCGGCTGGCGGGAGAGCCGGGGCCCCTCGGCGAGGACGGCCGCGAGACCGGCCTCTTCGGCTGACGAGCGCCCGCCGCACAGGGCGCCGACCACGGGCCGCGCTCTCACCGGACCAGGCAGGAGCGCGAGCCCCCTCACAACGGCGGGCCGGCCGGAGCAGCTGTGGTGAGGTGGCTGACCAGGCTGTCCATGTCCTCCAGGAAGCCGGCGTCGCCGTCGAACTCGATCTCGACGTCCAGCCCCGTCTCGATGGCGTCGATCAGGCGCACCATGGAAAGCGAGCCGACGCCCAGGGCGACGAACGAGCAGTCGGCGCCGAGGATCTCCGTGGCCGAGATCTCCCCGTCACACGCCTCGGCCAGAGCTCCGGCGAGCCACCGCCTCAGCGACGACTCGTCGGGGAACTCCACGGGCCCAGCGGCATCGCCCACGCCGTCCTCTTTCCTCACGCTCCGCATGTCCATTCTGTTCTCCTCGTTGCCTTCAGGGATGGTCCAGCCGATGGTCACGGCGACTCCATGTCGAGGAGCCGGGCGGCCTCCTCGTCGGTCAGCTCCGACAGCTCGTCCATGAGAAGCCGTTCCACCGCCGTCGCCAGGCCGGCCACGGTGCGGTGGGTGAAAAGCGTGCGCACGGGGACCTCGATGCCGATGGAGGCGCGGAGCCGCGAGCCCACCTGGACCGCCAGCAGCGAATGGCCGCCCAGCGCGAAGAAGTCGTCGAAGGCGCCGATGTCACCGGCTCCCAGCACTTCCTTCCAGATCTCCGCCACCAGGGCCTCGGCGTCGGTACGAGGCGCCACGAAGGGGCGGTCGTCGTCGAGGTCGGGGGGCGGGAGGGCCTTGCGTGCGATCTTCCCACCCTGCGTGACCGGCAGCGCGTCGAGCACCACCCACACCTCTGGGACCATGTACGGCGGCAGGGCTCCGGCCAGCTCCCGCCGCAGCACGGCCGGGTCGGGCCGTCCCGAGGACCAGGGCTCGTCGGAGCCGGCCACGTAGGCCACCAGAGCGTTGTCGCGGGCGACCACGGCGGCCTGCCGTACGCCGGGATGGGCGAGCAGGTGTCCCTCGATCTCGGCGGGCTCGATGCGGAACCCGCGTACCTTGATCTGGTCGTCCAGGCGGCCGAGGAACTCCAGCCGACCGTCCGGGCGCCAGCGGACCAGGTCACCCGTGCGGTACAGCCGGCCTTCGAGGTGCGTGACGAAACGCTCGGCGGTGAGCTCGGGCCGTCCGAGGTAGCCTCGGGCGAGCCCGGCGCCGCCGAGGTGAAGCTCCCCAGGAGCGCCCGGGGGAACGCGCAGGCCATGCCCGTCAAGCACGATCGTGCGGGTCACGCCGATCGGCCGCCCGATGGGTGGGCGTCCCGTCGTGTCGGCGGCACCGAGGTCGGTGGCGGTCGCGATGATCGTGGCCTCGGTCGGCCCGTACGTGTTCACCAGGCGCACCCGGTCGCCGAACCGCTCCCGCCAGCGGGCCACGGCGGCGGCATGGGCCTGTTCACCGCCGAGGATCACCAGGCGCAGCCGTTCCGGCCAGGCCACGCGGTCGATCTGGTCGACGAGCTGGTGCCAGTAGGCGGTCGGCAGGTCCAGCACCGTGATCTCGCGGCCCCGGGACCCGGCGAGCAGCTCGGGCAGGGTGAGCGCGCCGCCGGGCAGCAGCTCCACCGTGGCTCCGGCGGCGAGGGCCGGATAGATCTCCTCCGCGTGCGTGTCGAAGCTGAGCGAGGAGAACTGCACCACCCGGTCCCCGGGCCGCAGGTCGTAGGCCGCCTTCATCCATTCCACCCGGGCGGCCAGGGCCTCGTGCTCCACCACCACACCTTTGGGGGCACCGGTGGAGCCGGAGGTGTAGATGACGTACGCGGCGTCGGCGCCTTCGGTGGAGTGCGCCTCAGGCACGGCGGTGGAGGCGCGGTCCTCGATGACCAGGTGAGGCACGTTCGCGGGCAGCAGGTGGGCCAGGTGCTCGCGCGTCACGACCACGGCCGCCCCGCTGCCGGCGACGAGCAGGCCGATCCGCTCGGCGGGAAGCTCCGGGTCGAGGGGCAGGTACGCGGCCCCGGCACGCCATACCGCCAGCAGCGCCACCACGGCGTCGGGCGAGCGGTCGGCGTGGACCCCGACGACGGTCTCCCTGCCCACCCCGCGCTCGCGGAGCCTGCCCGCGAGCGCGGCCACGCGGCGGTCCAGGTCCGCGTACGTCAGCGTCTCGCCCCCGCAGCTCACCGCGACGGCGCCCGGCCGCGAGGCCGTCACAGTGCCGATGAGCCCCGGCACGAGGGCACCGGGGGCCTGGCGTGACCGGGGCCGGCCGGGTTCCAGGGAGGTGGCCAGGAAGGGGCTGAGCTCCTCGAGGGTGCGCAGCCGCATCTCGTCGGCGGGTGTGAGGAGGGGCAGCGCCGAGACGGCACGGTCAGGGCCGTTCACCATCGCCTGGCATAGGATGGCGAACCGCTCGGCGAGGGCGGCCACGGTCGCCTCGTCGAACAGTTCGGCGTCGTACCCGAGGACGAGGGACAACTCCCCGGGCCGCCGCCATGCCTCCAGCATGAGGTCGAACTTGACCTGCCGGTAGCCGGCGTCGAACCACTCCAGCCCCAGGTCACCGAAGGCGCTCCTCCCGGCGCCCTCGTCCTGGCTGTGGAGGATGGCCATGGTCTGGAAGAGGGGAGTGCGGCCGAGGTCCCGTGGCACGTCGAGGTCCGCCAGCACCTTCTCGAACGGCACGTCCTGGTGCGCCATCGCGTCCAGCACCGTCGAGCGCGTGCGGTCCAGCAGACCGGTGAAGGACAGGTCGCCGGAAAGGTCTCCTCGCAGGACCAGCGTGTCGGCGAAGTAGCCGACCATCTGCTCGAACTCGACGTGGTCCCGCCCGGCCGAAGGCGAGCCGACCAGGATGTCGGTCTGCCCGGAGTGGCGTGCCAGCAGCACCTGGTAGGCGGCGAGCAGGACCATGAAGAGCGTCGCACCCCGTTCCTGCCCGGTGCGCTCCAGCCGTTCCGTGAGGGCGGAGGGCAGCTCGAAGGAGTGGAACCCGCCCCGGTGCGCCGGCACCTGAGGCCGGGGGCGGTCGGTCGGCAGCTCGAGCACGGGAGGGTCGGCGAGCTGTTCCCTCCAGTAGTCCAGTGCCGCCCCGTCCTCGCGGCCGCGTCGCAGGCGTGCGACGTCGCCGTACCGCAGCGGCAGCCCGGGTAGCGCGGCGGTCGTCCCGGCGCACCGGGCCTCGTAGAACCGGGTCAGGTCGTCGCCGAGGATGTTGAGCGACCAGCCGTCTCCCGCGATGTGGTGCAGAACGACGCACAGCACGTGGTCGTCCTGCGCGAGGCGAAGGAGGGTGACGCGGAGCGGAGGGGCGGTGGTGAGATCGAAGGGGGCGTTCGTCCGCTCCGCGACCAGCCGCCGGGCCTCGTCCTCTGCAGCGCGGGGTGCGCCGTCGCCGTCGACGCCCGTCGACGCCCCGTCGAGGAGGAGGTGTTCGATGGCCGGGCCGTCGGGGCCGACGACGGCGACCGGCTTGCCGTCCCTTTCGGGGTAGTGGGTCCGAAGGGTGTCGTGCCGTGCGACCAGATCGCGGAACGCGCCGGCCAGCGCCTCTCCGTCGAGCGGGCCGCGCAGCCGCCACACGACATACATGTTGTAGGCGGCGTCGTCCGGATCGAGGCGGTGCAGGAACCACAGCCGCTCCTGCGCCGGGGACAGCGGCGGCGGCCCGTCATCGGGCGCGCCGTCCATGACCAGCCCAGCGTCCCCCGCGCCGTCCCGAATGAGCCCGGCCTCCCCTTCCTGTGCGGCGGCGGAGGATCTGTCATGTACGGCTGTGGCGTATCCGGCCACGGTCGGATGGGCGAAGACGTCCCGCAACGGGACCTCCACGCCGAGCGCGGCCGTCATCCGCGCGGTCGCCTTGACGGCGAGCAGCGAGTGGCCGCCGAGCCGGAAGAAGTCGTCGTCCGCGCCCAGCGTCTCAAGGCCCAGGACCTCGGAGAACACCTCGGCCACCCGGCGTTCCAGAGGGGTCTCCGGCGGCCTGCCGAGGCCCCCCGGCTGCCTGCTGGGCGCGGGCAGGGCCTTCCTGTCGATCTTGCCGTTGGGGGTCATGGGCAGCGCGGGCAGGGAGATCACCTCGGCTGGCACCATGATGGCGGGCAGCGAGCGGGCCACGTGCGCCCGTACGCCGGACGCGTCCCCGACGACGTACGCGACCAGGACGTCCGCGTGGACCGCCGCGACCGCGCGCGTGACCCCGGGGCAGGACGACAGCACCGCCTCGACCTCGCCCAGCTCGACACGGTGCCCGCGCAGCTTCACCTGTCCGTCGGCACGCCCGAGAAAGGAGAGCCGCCCGTCGGCCAGCCATCTCACCCGGTCGCCAGTGCGGTAGAGCCGCGAGCCCGGGGGCCCGAACGGGTCGGGAAGGAAGCGCTCGGCGGTCAGCTCGGGACGGTTCAGGTAGCCACGCGCGACCCCGGCGCCCCCGATGAACAGCTCCCCTGGCACGCCCACGGGCACGGGGTCGAACCGGTCGTCGAGCACGTACACCTGGGTGTTGGCGAGCGGCCCCCCGATCGTCACCGTGTCCGGGTCCACGGGCACCCGCTCGCGGGTCGACCAGATGGTGGTCTCGGTAGGGCCGTAGACGTTCCACATGTCCCGTACCCGGCCACGCAGCGAGCGGGCGAGCGTAGGAGGAAGCGCCTCTCCGCCGACGAGCGCGGTGACCGAAGGGTGGTCGAAGCCCGCGTCGAGCATCGCCTGCCACCCCGAAGGCGTCGCCTGCACGTGCGTCACGGGATGTGCGGACGCGAGCCTCACCAGCGCGAGCGCGTCGGCGGCCTCCGGCGTCCCCGCCATGAGCACGTGACCCCCGCTGACCAGCGGCAGGAAGAGCTCGAGCCCGGAGATGTCGAACGACAGCGACGTGAGGGCCAGCCACAGGTCGCCCGGACCCGAGCCGAGCAGCTCCTTCATCGACAGGAGCAGATTGACCAGTGCCCGGTGCTCGATCGCGACGCCCTTGGGACGCCCGGTCGAGCCCGACGTGTAGATCACGTAGGCCAGGTCGCCGGACGCCGCGAGGGGCGCGGGCGCGGAGTCTGGCTCCCCTGCGAAGGCTCCGAGGTCGCCGATCATGAGGGCCGGGACCCCGCACTCGGGGAGCCGGTCGCGCACCCGTTCCTCGGTCAGCAGCAGCCTGGCCCCCGAGTCGGCGAGGACGAACGACAGCCGGTCCTTCGGGTACTCCGGGTCCAGGGGCAGGTAGGCGCCTCCGGCCTTCATCACGGCGAGCAGCGCGACGAGCGTCTCCACCGAGCGGGTCGCGCACAGGGCGACGAGCACGCCGGGCCGTACTCCCTCACGCCGCAGCCGGTGGGCGAGCCGGTTGGCCTGGGCCTCCAGCTGGGCGTAGGTCAGGCAGTGTCCCTCACAGGTCACCGCCGTCGCCCCCGGAAGGCCCGCGACCAGCTCCGGCAGCGTGGCGTCCGGGCGCGGCGCGGCGGTGTCGTTCCACTGCAGCAGGACGCGCTCGCGCTCCACCACGTCGAGAAGGTCCAGCTCGGACAGATGGCGGTCCGGGTCTTCGACGGCCTGGCACAGCAGGGCCTCGAAGTGCCCGGCCATGCGTTCCACGGTCTCGCGGTCGAACAGGCCGGAGTTGTAGATGAGGGAGAGCCGGAGCCCGTCGTCGTCCTCGCGGAACTCCGCCGACAGGTCGAAGGTCGCGAGGCGCACACCGGGGTCGAAAGGCTCGGTGGTGAGGCCGGCCAGCGGCGGAAGGCTCTCGGCGTAGTTGTAGAGGATGAGCTGCGCCTGGAAGAGCGGTGTCCGGCTGAGGTCCCTCGGGACGTTGAGCTCGCTCACCAGCCGGTCGAAGGGAAGGGCGTCATTGGAGTACGCCCCGAGGGCCGTGGTGCGGACCCGGGTGAGCAGCTCGCGGAAGGTCGGGTCGCCCGAGAGGTCCACGCGGAAGACCAGGGTGTTGATGAAGAGCCCGATCAGCGGCTCCAGCTCGGGCAGGCCCCTGCCCGCGACCGGGGTGCCGACGCAGACCTCGTCCTGTCCGGCGTAGCGGGCGAGCAGCGCCTGGTAGGCGGCCATCAGCGTCATGAACCGGGTGGCGCGCGCACGCCTGCCCAGCGCGTCCATCTTCCCGCTCAGCGACGCGGGCAGCAGGCGGGTGACGCTGCCGCCGTCCGAGGTGGTGACCGGTGGACGCGGCCGGTCCGTGGGCAGGTCCAGCGTGGGAGCGCCTGCGAGCCGGTGCCGCCAGTATCCGAGCTGCTCGTCCATCACCTCGCCCAGCCGCGCCCGCTGCCACAGCGCGAAGTCGGCGTACTGGATCGGCGGCGGGGGCAGATCGGGCGTGCCGCCGTCCGTGAGCGTCGCGTACAGGGCCGCCAGCTCCCGGAAGAAGACCTCACTGGACCACCCGTCCACGGCGATGTGGTGGAACACCACGCACAGGACGTGCTCGCGCTCGTCCAGGCGGAGCAGGCTCGCCCGGAACGGATGGCCGTGCTCGAGGTCGAACCTGCGGGCGACACGCTCAGCCGCCAGCCCCTTGGCCCGGACCTCCCGCTCGCCTGGCGGCAGCCCACTCACATCCACGAACTCGAGCCAGCCCACTTCAGAACCGGAACTGGTCGCAGGTCCGGGTTCCAAAGCGGAGGAGGCGCCGGAAGACCAGGTGGCGGCGGTGCTGGAGGGGGGCGGGTCGATGACCTGGAGGGGAGCCCCGTCCCGGCTCGGATAGCGGGTGCGCAGCACCTCGTGCCTGGCCACGATCTCGGCGATCGCCCGCTCCAGCGCGGCCGTGTCCAGCGGGCCTCGCAGCCGGTGGGCGATGAACACGTTGTAGGCCGCACCGCCGCTTCCCTCCAGCCGGCTGAGGAACCACATGCGCTCCTGGCCGTACGAGAGAGGCAGGTCGCCGAGGCCGTCGGGCCGGGCGACGATGTTCCCGCGCGCGAGAGTCCCCATTGATCAGCGCTCCTGCCCGTGGGTGACGCGGGTGGCCGGGAGGTCCGAGATGCCGCCGATCAGGTCGCCGAACGTCGGGGCGTCGAAGAAGAGCCGGAGAGGCACCTCCAGTGCGAGACGCTGCCGGATGCGCGAGGCGATCTGCGTGATCGTCAGGGAGTGGGCCCCGAGGTCGAACAGGTCGTCGTCGAGCGCGATGTCGTCGACCCGCAGCACCTCCCGGCAGATGTCCCGCACGTCCGAGGCCAGGCCCGAGAGGGCCGTCCCGGGTGCGTCATCGCCTGCCGGGACGGGATCGGGCAGCGCGGCCCGGTCGAGCTTGCCGTTCGGCGTCAGCGGCAGCGTGCCCAGCAGCGTGAAATGGTCGGGAATCATGTACCTCGGCAGGCTGAGGGCCAGAAACGCCCGCAGAGCACCCGCGTCCACATCCGCTTCCCGCGCCGGCACGCGGGTTCCGGTGCCCGTAGTGAGGACGAGGTAGGCGGCCAGCCGGGCGTCTCCTTCCTCAGGCTCGCGGACGACCACGGCCGCTTGGCCGACCAGCGGGTGTTCCAGGAGCTTGGCCTCGATCTCGCCGAGCTCGATCCGGTGACCGCGCAGCTTCACCTGGTTGTCGGTACGGCCGAGGAACTCGAGGGTGCCGTCCGCCCGCCACCGCGCCCGGTCGCCCGTACGGTACACACGGCCACCGCCGAACGGATCAGGGACGAACCTCTCCCTCGTCAGGCCCGGACGGCCGAGGTAACCGCGGGCCACCCCCGCGCCGCCGATGACCAGCTCGCCGGGCACGCCGACGGGGGCCAGACCGTCCTGGCCGTCCAGCACGTAGACGGCCGTGTTGGCGATCGGCCGCCCGATGGAGACCGCCGCCGGTTCGGCGGGTACGTCCCAGGCGGTGGACCAGATGGTCGTCTCGGTGGGGCCGTACATGTTGAGCAGGCGCTTCACCCGGCCGCGCAGTTCGCGCGCGAGCGGCGGGGGCAGCGCCTCACCTCCGGCGAGCGCGACCACCTCGGGCCCGTCGAATCCGGCGGCCAGCAGCATCCGCCACCCGGAGGGCGTCGCCTGGACGTGGGACACGCGTTCGCTCTTGATCAGCTCCACGGCGCGGTCATCTCGTACGGCGTCCTCGCCCGCGACGATCACCCGTCCGCCCGTCACGAGCGGGAGCAGCAGCTCCAGCGCCGAGATGTCGAAGGAGAGGGACGTCAGGGCGAGCCAGGTGTCCCCGCGGGCCGCGCCGAGCAGGTCACGCATGCCGAGTAGCAGGTTGACCAGCGCCGAGTGCGGGACCACGACGCCCTTGGGCCGTCCGGTGGAGCCTGAGGTGTAGATGACGTACGCGGGCTCGAGCGCGTCCAAGGTGTCCGATTCATCTCCAGCCGGAGACCGCCCATCGACACGCGGGCCGGCGTTCGGTTCGGCCGGGTCGTCGGGATGGTCGACGCGGATCTGCTGGAGAGGGGTGGCGAGGTCTGTTTCGCCGTCTGTGAGGACGGTCTTCACGCCCGCGTCCGCCAGGATGAAGGCCAGGCGCTCGGCCGGGTAGCCGGGGTCGAGCGGCAGGTAGGCGGCTCCCGTTCTCATCACCGCGAGCATCCCGGCGATCATCGTCCACGAGCGTTCCAGGTGGAGCGCCACGAGCGTGCGCGCCCCCACGCCCTCACGCCGCAGCCGGTGGGCCAGCCTGCCGGAGATCGCGTCCAGCTCGGCGTAGGTGAGCCGCCGGCCATCGTGCACAACGGCCTCCGCGTCCGGGGTCTCGCGCACCCGCTCGGCGAACAGCGAGATCACCGTCGCGTCGGGCGGGTACGGCACCCGCGTGGCGTTCCATGCGGAGGACACCAGCTCGCGCTCCTCCGGCGGCATGACCGGCAGGTCCCGCACGCGCGTGTCCGGCTCCTCGGCCGCAGCCGTGAGCAGCGTCAGGAAATGGGCGGCGACGCGCCGGGCGTCGTCGGCGCCGATGCTCCCCGCGTCGTACCGCAGGCTGACGGACAGGTCACCGGGATTCTCGACGAACTGGGCGTTCAGCGTGTTCCTGACGGCGTGCGGGAACATCGTCCATTCCACGGTGGTGTCCACCCCTAGGAACGCCGGGTCCTCCGCCCGCCTGCGGTAGCTCACGGAGACCGGCGTCAGGGCCGTCCGCGACGTCAGCCCTCCCACAGCCTGGGTGAGCGGAACGTGCCGGAAGCGGTACAGCTCGCGCAGCTCGGTGCGTAACCCGGTGGCGAACGAGCGGAACGTCATGTCCGGCGCCGGCCGTGCGGGGAGCGGCAGCTCGTTGACGAACAGCCCGATGTGGTCACGGGTCTCCTCGGTCCGGGTGCCGAGGTCGACCGAGAGCATGAGGTCGTCGTTGCCGTACCGGTGCATGAGCGCCCTGAGGGCCGCCACGACGAACTCGAAGCGGGTGACGCCCACCGCCTCTGCCGTCTTGACGAGCCCCGTCCACACCGCGCCGTCCAGCGTGAGGTCGACGCTCCCGCCCTGCGCCGCCCGCAGGCTCGTCCCTCGGTGGCCGGGGAGCACCACCTCGCCCTCGTCCCGCCACCTCGGCTTCCAGAAGTCCCTGGCCTGCTCCCGGTCCGCCTCGACCGTTGCCCTCTCGGCGGCGGCATGCGCGCGGTACGAGCCGCGCGCCTCGGCAAGAGGCGGGGCGCCATGCGGGGCGGCCGGGAGGACCGAGCCGTACAGGGCGGCGAGGTCGCGGACGAGCACGTCCTTGGACCCGCCGTCGAACACCAGGTGGTGTGCCACGAACAGCAGCAGGTGGCGATCGGGGGCGATGGTGAAGAGCGTGAACCTGGCCAGCGGACCCCGTGTCAGGTCGAACTCCCGGGAGATCTCCTCCCGGACGAGGTGGTCGACCGACGCCTCCAGCCCGTCTCTCGGCTTTCCCGTGAGGTCGTGGTGCGTGATCGGTGGCGCGGTCGGCGAGGGCAGTACGAAAAGCACGCCGTCCTCCTCCTCGACGCGGCTCCGGAGCATCTCGTGGCGGGCCACCAGCGCGGCGCACGCCGAAAGCAGCGCCCCGGTGTCGAGCCCACCCCCGAAGTGGACGGCGAGGGGCAGGTGGTACGCGGAACCGGGGACGCCCGTCCGCTCGGCGACCCAGACACCGTGCTGGGCGAAGGAAGCCTGCATCAGTTCTCTTTCTGAGCGGGAAAACTCGTGTCGGGAAGCGGTCTCCACAGCCGTTGCGCGGCCATGAGGAGGCGGCGCGCGACCGGCTCCCGCGGGTACGGGTGTCACCTGTGGTGATCGGCCGGCTCGGCGATAGGGCCGCTAGGAGTCCGCGGAGGACAGGACCAGCTCGCGCAGCTCGCGTTTGATCACCTTGCCGCCCGCGTTCTTGGGCAGTGAGTCGAGGATCAGGACCTGCCGGGGCAGTTCGTGCTCGGCGAGCCGGGGCGCGAGGAAGGTGCGCACGTCCCGCAGGGAGAGCGCGGCGGATGAGACGATCGCCGCCACCACCTGCGTGCCGAGGTCGGCGTGGGGGACTCCGAACACCGCCGTGTCGCTCACGGCGGGGTGCTCGTGGAGCGCCGCCTCGATCTTCATGGTCGAGATCTTGAACGCGCCGGACTTGATGATGTCGTGGTCGCGGTCGACCAGGTGGAGGTAGCCTTCGCCGTCCAGGTAGCCGATGTCGCCCATACGGACCCAGCTGCCCCGGAACACCGGGGATCCCGCCTGGCCGTCGCCGTAGTAGGCGCGAGGCACGGTCGGGGACCGCAGCCACACCTCGCCGGGCTCTCCGGCGGGGACAACCCCGCCCGCCTCACCCGCGATGCGTATGTCCCCAGGCGAGGCGGGTCGTCCCACGGACGTGGGGCGCGCGGGGTCGAAGATCATTATCATCTGGGCGGGTGCCGCCTCGGTGGAGGTGTAGTAGTTGACGATCGTGGCGTTCGGGAAGACCTCGCCCAGCGCGACGGCGACCGGTGGCGGGAGCGCGGCCGCCGTGGACCCGAACAGCCGCACGCTCGACAGGTCGTACCTCTCGTTGATCCTCCCCTTCAGCAGCTCGCTCGCCATGGTGGGGACGACGAAGACGGTGCCGACCGCCTGCGACTCGATGAGCCTGCCGAACCGCGCGGGGGTGAACAGTGGCAGGGTGAGCGCGGACGCCTTCGCGTCGAGGGCGTTGAGTAGCATGGTCTGGCCCGCGTTGGTGCCGACGGGGAAGGCGTGGAGGAAGTGCCGCGAGTGCGCGAGCGGGCGGCGCCGCCCGCTGTAGGTGCAGCCGTAGGTCAGGTTGGCGTGGCTCGCCGCCACGCCCTTGGGCTTGCCCGTGGTCCCCGAGGTGTAGAGGATCTGAGCGAGGCTCGCCTCCGTGATCCGCACGTCCACAGGGCCCCCCGGCCCGGCTTCCAGGTCCTCGATCGTCGCCGTCCAGCCCCCCGGCGGCGTGACCCCCTGGACGCCGTCGTGTACGAGGCCGGAAACGGCGCAGTCGGACAGCATGAAGGCCAGCTCCGCCGGTGGGAACCGGTCGGACAGCGGCACCGCCACGCCGCCCGCCTTGTGGACCGCGCAGTAGGCGACGGCGAAGTCCATCCAGCCCCGGCCGCCGAATAGCAGCCCGACGCGGTCCCCGGCGCCGAGGCCGCGTTCGAGCAGGCCTCGAGCCACCGCGTCCGACCGTGTCTCCCATTCGCGGAACGTCAGCGAGCCGACGCCGTCCACGACCACGGCGGTACGTTCTGGATCTTCCTCGGCCCGTGTCGCCAGCAGCCGCGTCGTTGTCCTCATCATGGGGAACCCTCGATCGCCACGAGCATCCCCGTCGGGCGAGCTATCGGTATCACGACAAAAGACTGACAGATTATGAGAGAGTGACGCAAGAAGTAGACATTGCTGATGAGGCGGCGGCGATACGGAGGTTTCTAATGGCCGAATCCGGATGGTCGCCGCCGGCGCCGGTGGTTCGCAGCGGCAGGCTCACCTGGGCCCAGCACGAGTGGGTGCAGTGGATCCCCACCGACTCGCCCACCTCGTTCGAGGACAACATCTGCGCCGCGATCCCCGGGCGCGACGCGCCCCGTGAGGTGGTCGTCGCGGCCGTACGGGACGTCGTCCTCCGGCACGAGGGGCTGCGGTCGGTGATTGAGCGCGGGGAGGGCGACAGGGCCCGCCAGCACGTGTGCCAGGTGGACGCGCTGCTGGACGACATCATCGAGGTGACCGACCAGGACCCGGACGGCCCGCGGTTCGACACCCCCTGGCGGCGCACGTGCTTCCGGATCGGCGCCGAGTGGCCGATCAAAGTCGTGCTCTTCCTGCGCGGGCAGGCCGTGCGCCGGATCGACCTCGTGGTCGACCACGTCGCCATCGATCCGTGGGCGATGAGCGTCCTGTGCGGGGACCTCACCCAGGCGATCAGGGCGCGTGCCGCCGGGCGCGAGCCCTTCGCCGGCAAAGACCCGGCCGAGCAGCCCATCGACGCCGCCGAGTCGGAGGTCACCGCCGCAGGGCCGGCCTACCAGCGGCGGGCCCTGCGCCACTGGGAGCGGCAGCTCAGGCGGCTCAGGGACGGGCTCGGCGGTTACGTGCCGCGTCCCGCCCCGCCCACTCCGCCCGTGCCGCTCACCGAGTACGGAGGTTTCCGCTCGTGCTGGCTGATCTCCCCCCGTGCGGGGGAGGCGGCCGAGGTCCTGGCCAGGACGACCGGCATATCGGCCTCTTCGGCCTTCCTGCTGGCCTTCGGCGCGGCCGTCTGCGCGGTGGAGCGGTCGCCGCTGGCCGGGCTGTTCGCGATCTCGGCCAACAGGCTCTCCGCTGGGGCCAGGGGCTCGGTGCGCAAGGCGACGATGACGCTGCCGGTGCTCGTCCCAGAGGCCACGCGCGACTCGTACGGCAAGGCGCTGCCGGAGTGCGCGGCCCAGCAGCTGCACGGGCATCGGTTCGCCAACGCCGACCCCTACGCCACCGAGCGGCTGTGCCAGGAGATCCTCGGGGGCCTCTACAAGACGGCCGTGGCGTACCCGCGGTTCAGCTACATGGACGAGGCGGTCGCCGGGCACTTCAGCACCGCGTGGTCGGCCGGGACCAGCGCGTTCTATGATGACGGCATCGTCACCTTCGCAGCACCGCGCCTGCTTGGCGCGAAGTACATGCTGACGGTCCTTCACCGCCGTGAGGGGGCCGTCCTCAGCCTGCAGTGGAGTGACGAGACCCACTGGGGCGAGACGGCGGAGAGCATGCTGAAGCACATCGAGGACCTGATGGTCTGGGCGGCCTCCGGCTATACCGGCGAGGTGCCCCTGCTGGGCCTCGACCGGGTGCCCGGATGATCGACGATCGCCATCTCGACTGGGACGGCTGCCACAACGTCAGGGACCTCGGCGGCCTCGGCACCGCCGACGGCAGGGAGACCCGCAGGGGCGCCGTCGTGCGCTCGGACACCCCCGACCGTCTCACGCCCGCCGGCTGGTCGGCCCTCCACGCGTACGGCGTACGCACGCTCGTCGACCTGCGCAACGACAGCGAGGTCAGGGCCTGGAACGGATACCGCCCGCCCGGGATCACCGTGCTCCACACTCCGCTGGACGACGACGGCGACACCGAGTTCTGGCAGCGGTGGAGGCACGTCTACGGCACGCCGCTCTACTACCGGACCTTCCTCGATCACAAGGCCGAGCGGTGCGCCGCCGCGGTCGGGGCCATCGCCCAGGCACCGCCCGGTGGGGTCCTGTTCCACTGTGTCGCGGGCCGTGACCGCACGGGCATCGTCGCCCTGCTGCTGCTCGCGCTCGCGGGTGTCGCGCCGTCCGACATCGCCTCCGACTACGGGCTCACCGCCGTGCGCCTGCGGCCCCTGTACGCCAAGCTGGGCCAGGAGGACGAGGCGCCGCTCATCGATCGCCGTCTCCAGCGGGAGAACACCTCCGCGCGGCAGATCATCCTCTCGACCCTGGCCGGCATCGACATCGAGGCGTACCTCCTCGGCGGAGGGCTCTCCAAGGACGACCTCGACGCCGTCCGCGCCCGCCTCCTCGGCCCGTCAGGCTGAGCCCTCAAAGCCGGGCGTGCCGGTCACCTGCCGGCGGTGACGTGCCCGCGGCCGCCGGGAACGGTGGTCGGGAAGACGTTCATCGCCTCGGCGTACACGCCGAGCAGCCGGTCCACGGCCTCGTCCCAGCCGAACCTGGAGGCGTGCGCGACGGCGGCCTGCCCGAGCGCCCGCAGCCGGTGCGGCGCGGCCACGAGGTCGGCCAGCACGCGCGCGTACCTTGCCGGGTCGTGCCCCTCCACGAGCACGCCTGAGACGCCGTCCCGTACGGCCGTGCGAAGCCCGCCGGCGGCCGACGCCACGACAGGGGTCCCGCATGCCTGCGCCTCCACGGCGACCAGGCCGAACGTCTCGGCGTGCGAGGGGACGACGACCGCCGTGGCAGCCCGGTACCAGTCGGCCAGCACGGCCTGGTGGCACGGCGGTTCCAGCCGGACCTGACCCGTGATTCCGAGATCGGCGGCCAGCTCGGCGAGGTGACCGGGGTTCGCGCGACCGGCCCCGCTCGGCCCGCCCACGATCGCCACCACGAGTCGTCCCGCCAGCCGGGGATCGTTCTGGATCATGCGGGCGGCGGCCTTCAGCAGCACGTCCGGGCCCTTGAGCGGCTGCACGCGCCCGGCGAAGAGCAGCAACACGGCGCCCGGGGGAAGGCCCAGCCGTCGGCGGGCGTCGTCGCGGGACCCGGGACGGAAGAGGGACAGGTCCACCCCGGGGTTGATGGTCCGCACGCGTGCCGGATCGGCTCCGTAGAGCGTGACGAGGTGGTCGGCCTCCTGCACGGTGTTCGCGACCAGCCGGTCGGCGGCGGCCACGACCTCGGTCTCCGCGGTGATACGGCTCCCGGGTTCACGCTCGTCGCCTTTCGCGAGCGCCGCGTTCTTGGTCTTGCCCAGCGAGTGCATGGACTGGACGAGCGGGACGCCCCACCGCAGGCGGGCGGCCATGCCGACCTGGCCGGACATCCAGTGATGGGCGTGGACGAGGTCGTACCAGCCGTGGTCGCACGCGGCCTCGGTGCGCAGAAGCTCGTCGGCGAACCTGCCCAGCGTGCCCGGCAGCTCCGCCTTGTCCAGCCCTGGGGCGCCCGCGACCACGTGCCTGACCAGCACGCCGGGGATCAGCTCGGCCAGCGGTGGCGCGTCCCGGGAGCTCGCACGGGTGAAGATCTCCACCTCGACGCCCTGCTTGGCCAGCCGTCTCGCGACCTCGACCACATAAACGTTGAGCCCTCCCGCGTCGCCTCCGCCTGGCTGGTCGAAAGGAGAGGTCAGCACACTTATGGTCGCGATTCGCCTGGGAAGCCGGGGAAAGGTTCGCCGCACGAGTGCCCACCTTCGCTTCTAGATCACAGAAATGGGGACGGCTCGCGCTCCGCGGAGCGCAAGCCGTCCCCCTCTGGGGAAGACCTTTGGGTGACTAGCTGATACGGAGCCAGACGGCAGTGTCGGAGGGAAGTTCGTTCCCCTCCAGCGCCCCGCTGGCGAGCAGCACGCTGTCGTGAGGCGGGAGCTGCACCGGATGGGTGTTGAAGTTGACCACGCAGGCCAGGCCGGAGTCCCGGGCGAAGGCCAGTACGCCGTCCTCGGAGTCGAGCCAGCGCAGCGAGCCGTCGCCGAGCTCGGTCCGCCGGATCCGCAGCGCGGTCCGGTAGAGGCACAGCATGGAGTTCGAGTCCGTGGCCTGCGACTCGGCCGTCAGGCTCTTCCAGAAGGCGGGCTGGGGCAGCCAGGGTTCCCCGGTGCTGTAGCCGAAGGGGGGCTCCTGGCCCGACCACGGCAGCGGCACCCGGCAGCCGTCCCGGCCGGGAACGGTCTGCTTCGACCGGGTCCATATCGGGTCCTGGCGCAGCTCGTCCGGGATGTCGTCGACCTCGGGCAGCCCGAGCTCCTCGCCCTGGTAGACGTAGACGGTGCCGGGCAGGGACATCGCCAGCAGAGCCGCGGCCCTGGCCCTGCGCTCGCCGAGCACGAGGTCCGACGGCGCGCCGTCCCTGCGCTCGGCATGGTCGAAGGACGTCACCGCCCTGCCGTACTTCGACACGGGGCGCGGTACGTCGTGGTTGGACAGCACCCAGGTCGGCGGGGCGCTGATCGGCACGTGCGTGGCCAGCGTCATATCGATCGACGCGCGCAGCTCGTCGGCCTCCCACGGGCGTGCCATGAAGTCGAAGTTGAACGCGGTGTGCATCTCGTCGGGACGCAGGTAGAGCGCGAAACGCTCCTGGTCTGGGAGCCAGACCTCGCCGATGAGGATGCGCTCGCCGTACTCGTCGGCGATCTGCCGCCAGCCCCGGTAGATCTCGTGCACGGCGTCGTGGTCGGTGTAGGACTCCTCGACGCTGTCGAAGTCCTTGATCAGCACGGCCGCGGAGTCGATGCGGATGCCGTCCACACCGCGGTCGAACCAGAACCTCAGCACGTCCTCGAACTCCGCGATGACCTCCGGATTGCTCCAGTTGAAGTCGGGCTGCTCGGGGGCGAACAGGTGGAGGTACCACTGGCCGTCGGGGACCCGGGTCCAGGCGGGGCCGCCGAAGATGGACTTCCAGTCGCTCGGCGGCTCGTCGCCCCGCCCCTCGGCGAACCAGAAGCGTTCGCGCTCGGGCGAACCAGGGCCTGCGGCCAGCGCGTCGATGAACCATTTCTGCTGGTCGGAGCCGTGGTTGGGGACGATGTCGATGATCGTCCTGATGCCCAGCGCGTGTGCTTCCTGGATGAACTTCTCCGCCTCGGCCAGCGTGCCGAAGGACGGCTCGATGTCGCGGTAGTCGGCGACGTCGTAGCCGCCGTCCGCCATGGGGGAGGGATACCAGGGGTTGAGCCAGATCGCGTCGACACCGAGATCGGAGAGGTAGGGCAGGCGCGACCGCAGTCCAGCCAGGTCACCGATGCCGTCGCCGTTGCCGTCGGCGAAGCTTCGCAGGTAGACCTGGTAGATCGCGGCTCCCCGCCACCACGTTTCGGACATGCTCGAGTCTCTCCTTACAGGTTCGGTGCGCGGATCGGGCCGTTTCGATGGACGGCTCGGGCCGCTGCGTGTACGGCGCATGCGGTTTGGTTTACGGCTGACGCCGGGTCATCCCTTGAGGCTTCCGGCGGTGAGGCCGGCCATGATGCTCCGCTGGAAGACGAAGAAGACCACGATGGCCGGGATGCTCGCGATGACGAGCGCGGCCATGAGCACGTTCTGCGGCATCTGCGCCGACAGCGAGGAGATGCCCACGCTGATCGGCATCTTGTCGCTGTCCGGCAGCACGAGCAGCGGCCAGACGAAGTCCTTCCAGACGTTCACGACCGACAGGATCGACACCACGCCGAGGATGGGCCGGGACACCGGCAGCACGATCGACCACAGGATCCGCACCGGGGTGGCGCCGTCGATCTCGGCGGCCTCCAGCAGCTCACGGGGGATCGAGTCGAAGAACCGCTTGAGCAGGAAGATGAAGAACCCGTTGGCGGCGGCGGGCAGCCAGATCGCCCACGGCGTGTTGAGCAGGTTCCACCCGAGGATCGGCAGGTCCTTGACCGTCAGGTAGGCGGGCAGAAGGATCACCATCGGCGGGATCATCAGCGTGGCCAGCATCAGGGCGAGTACCAGCTTGCCGAGGATCGGCCGCAGCTTCGACAGGGCGTATGCGGCCGTGACGTCGATGGCGAGCGTGAACAGCCAGGCGCCGGCGGCGTAGACGATCGTGTTGCGCAGGAACAGGCCCAGGTCGAGCTGGTCCCACGCCTCCTTGTACACGCTCCAGTCGATCGTCTTCGGGAAGAACGACGGCGGTATCTGGGCGAGCTCCTCCGAGGACTTGAGAGCCCCGGTGATCATCCAGTACAGCGGAAACACGAAGATCGCGGTGAAGAGCACGACCACCGTGACGAGAACGATCCAGTACGTGGTCCGCCCGCGCCTGGTGTTCAGCGTGTGAGGTGAGACCAGGCCCCGGAACTGCTGTTGCATCGGCTTGCGCGGCTTGCGGGAGCGATGCCCAGGTTTCCCGGACGCCGGCGCGGGGACCGGCGATGCGGGGCGGCGCGATCGGAGGCCGCTGTTCGACTCGACTGTGCTGTTCGACATCGGTGCCCTCCCTCCTAGATCTGGTTGTCCCGCGAGACACGCAGGTAGATGGTGGAGAACACCATCAGCACGAGCATGAGCATGAGCCCCAGCGCGCCACCGCCGCCGAAGTTCCCGAAGCTGAAGGCGTACTGGTACATGAGGTAGGCGACGGTGACCGTCGCGTTCTCGGGGCCGCCGCCGGTGAGCAGGTACGGCTCGATGAAGACCTGCATGGTGGCGACGATCTGGAGCAGCAGCATCACCAGCAGGATCAGCTTGGTCTGGGGGATGGTGACGTGCCAGACCCGCTTGAACAGCCCCGCCCCGTCCAGCTCCGCCGCCTCGTACAGCTCGCTCGGGATGCTCTGGAGCGCCGCGAGGTAGATGAGCGTGCCGGTCCCGAGGTTCATCCAGGTGGAGACGAGAACCAGCGAGATGAGCGCGGTGCTGGTGGAGTCGAGCCAGCTCAGCCCGGGCAGGTGCACCACGCTCAGGATCTCGTTGAACAGGCCGGCGCCCGGGTCGTAGAACCACTTGAACAGCAGGACCGCGACGGCCGGCGGCAGCATCACCGGCAGGTAGACGACGAACCTGAGGTACGCCTTGGCGTGCCGTAGCTCGTTGAGGACGATGGCCGCCGCGAACGGCACGGCGTATCCGACGATCAGCGCCATGCCGGTGAACATGGCGGTGTTGACCCATGCAGGCCCGAACGCCGAGTCTTCGATCACCGTCTGGAAGTTGTCGAGGCCCACCCATTGGGCTGGCCCCACGAAGTTCGTCTTCTGGAAGCTGAGCAGGAACTCCCGCACCATCGGGTACCAGGAGAAGAACGCGAAGCAGATCAGCGCCCCGCAGAGGAAGCCGTACGCCGTCAGATTGCGGCGCAGGCCACGCCGCACCGCCCCCGGGGTGCGGCGTGATCCCCTCACAGGCATTGTGGTCATCGGTTGAACTCCTGATCTCGACGTGACCGGAGGGGTGCCGGCCTGCTGGCCGGCACCCCTGGCTCAGGTCAGCTGGACTTGGCCAGCACGCTGTTGACCTTCTTCTCCGCGTCGGAGAGGAGCTGGTCGATGTTGGCGTCCTGCCTGGTCAGGATCGCGGACATGGCCGTGTCCAGGACCGCGTAGATCTCCTGTGCCTTCGGCGGCTCAAGCTTGAACTGAACCTTCGCCGCGCCGTCGACGTAGGACTTGAAGTGCTCCACCGGGACCGTCGCGAACTGCGTGCGCAGCTCGTTCATCTTGATGCCCGGGGCCGCCGTACCGTACAGGTCGGTGGTGGGCAGACCCACCGGCAGCCCGTCGGCCTTGGCCCGCTCGTAGTTGAACTGGCCCTGGCCGGGGGTCAGGAAGCGGTACTCCAGCCACTGCAGACCGGCCTTGATCTGGTCGGGCGTGGCCTTCGGGTTGAACATGTAGCCGTCGCCGCCACTGAGGGAGGTGGTGGCCTCCGGCAGCGCGGCCACGCCGTAGTCGTCGAACTTGCCCTTGAAGTCGTTGTTGACGGCCTGCACGACGTCAGGGGCGCCGATCATCATGCCGAGCTTGCCGCTGCCCATCATCCGCATGAGGTCTTCCCAGCGGAGGAGTTGCTTGGTGCCCATGCTGTTGTCGGTCCAGCGCATCGTCTTGAGGTTGTCCAGAACGGCCTTGCCCTGGGGGCTGTTGAAGGCGGCCGTCTTGCCGTCGGGGCCGACCACCTCGCCACCGCGGCCGTAGAGCGCGGAGGTGAAGTGCCAGCCACCGGTGTTGCCGGCGCTGTACTCGCCATACCCCACGTAGCCGGGGCCGATCGCGGCGATCTTCTTGGCCGCGGCCTGCACTTCGGCCCAGGTCGTGGGCGGAGTGTCAGGGTTCAGCCCGGCTTGGGTGAACAGCTTGCGGTTGTAGACCAGGCCCGTCGAGTAGTTCGTCCTCGGGAGGCCGTAGACCTTGTCGCCGCTCTTGAAGATGCTCATGACGTCAGGACGGATGTCCTTGAGCGTGGTGATGGAGTTGATGTACGGAGAGATGTCAGCGGCCTGGCCGGCCGCGATGATCTTCTGTGCGTCGGTGTAGTAGACGTAGTACATGTCTTCCATCTCGCCGCCGGCGAGCTTCGCCTGGAACGTCTCGGGGACGATGCAGGGGAAGGCGTCCTTGCTGACGATCGTGATGTTCGGGTGCAGCTTCTGGAAGGACGCGACGTCCGCGTCCCACTCGCTGCGCTCCTTCGGGTTGCTCTTCGGCGGCTGGCAGCCGACCGTGATCGACACCGGAGCGTTCGCGGGAGCCGCGGAGCCCTGGGACGACTTGGCGTCCGGAGTGCTGCCGGAGCCGCTGCCGCATCCGGCGGCGGCGAGGGCGAGGCCTGCGCTAAGCAGGATCGCAAGATTGCGGGGTTTCATAGATGTTTCCCTCCTGGACTGCCCCCGACTACGAGGCTCAAGATCTGGTACAGCTTCGCGAACCGGTTGGGAGCAACATATAGAGACAGACATATGTCAGCAAGACTCCGGCGTGCATGATGCAAAAAAGTGACAGTGCGTCGATCGGTAACAGCGATGTGACCTTGACGTCACGCCGGGCCCGTGACGTGCGGGACCGGCCCCCGCCGAGGCCCGCGGAGGTGGAACAAAGGTACGCACCCGCTCGGGACGTCGGCATCCATCGATTCGGGGCTTCGTCGCCCACCCACCGATTCACGGGGCGCCGGGCCGTGACCGGCCCCGGATCCGGGCCGGTGGGCTTGACGGTGGCGGTAAAGCATTCGGACCCGCTTGCGTTGCGCTTGACAGCTCTAGTCGCGCACCCTGACGGGCGCCGTGGAGCCCCGGACGACGAGCTCCGGTTCGAACAGCAGCTCCTCCGCCGTCACCGAGCCGCCGTCGATCTGCTGGACGAGCAGCGTGACGGCCGTCCTGCCGATCGCCTCTATGGGCTGGCGCACGGTGGTCAGCGGTGGGTTCGTGCAGTTCATGAACGCCGAGTCGTCGAACCCGACGACCGAGATGTCCTCGGGCACCGACATGCCTAGGCGGCGTACCGCGCGCAGGACGCCGAGCGCGAGCACGTCGCTGGCGCAGATGATGCCGGTGATGCCGTTCTTCACCAGCCTGGTGGCCACGGCCTGGCCGCCCTCCAGGGAGAACAGGCTGCGCTCGACGGAGTCGGGACCCGCCTCCAGCCCCGCCCTGTGCGCCTCGGCCTGGAAGGCTTCCAGCTTGCGCCGCGAGGGGACGTGGTCCTCCGGGCCGAGCACCATGCCGATGCGCGTGTGCCCGAGCGAGGTCAGGTGGCCGAACGCCTGCTCCACCGCCACCACGTCGTCGGTGGCCAGGCAGGGGAAGCTCAGCTCGCTGATGGCGGCGTTGACGAGCACGGCGGGCAGGCGCAGGTCGAGCAGCCGGAAGTAGTGTTCGTGGGGGGCGTCGGCCTCCATGTAGTGCCCGCCGGCGAAGACCATGCCGGAGACCTGCTGTTCCAGCAGCATCTCGACGTAGTCGGACTCCGACAGCCCGCCCGCGGTCCGCGTGCAGAGCACCGGCGTGAAACCGCGTTGCGCGAGCGCGCCGCCGACCACCTCGGCGAGGGCGGGGAATATCGGGTTGCCTAATTCGGGCAGGACCAGGCCGACCAGGCGGGCGCGCTCACCGCGGAGCTGCGTAGGCCTCTCGTACCCGAGCACGTCGAGCGCGGTTAGCACGGCGGCCCGGGTCGCGTCGGAGACGCCCGGCTTGCCGTTCAGCACCCGGCTGACCGTGGCCTCGCTGACCCCGACCTTCTTCGCGACCTCCGCGAGACGACGTGTCGTCGAGCGCGGAGCCGCACTATCACTTGTCACGATCGCAAATATACGTCAGGCAGGTGCAAACGGTTTGCGCTGGGTGGTGACTGGACGGCGGGCAGGCCCGGCCCGGACGTGCCAGAAGCGTTTGGCCACGTCAGCGTACAATAAATACCGTAATCCAGTCGTGACATTGCAGGTTTCCGTCGAAACATTGCAGTTATCTGTCTGTCATCTTAGGGTGTGGGCAGTTCCGCCGGGCAAGCGACGGTCCGCGCGTCCCTGACCGAAACGTCCGGCTCTTCGCTTTTCGCAGAAGGGTCCAGTTGATGAAGAAGACCGGCAGGCTACACGCCTGGACGATGGCCACGGTAGTGGCACTGGCAGCGGGAACGGTGTCCGTCCCGCTGATGTCGTCGGGAGCGGTGGCCGCCACCGCGGTCGACTCACCCTGGGACTTCGCCGGGCGTGGGGCCACTGTCCCGTTCACCGAGTTCGAAGCCGAAGACACAGCGCGCGCTACCACGAACGGCCAGGTCATCGGCCCCGACCGGGTCTACACGCACCTCCCGTCGGAGGCGTCGGGCCGCAGGGCCGTGACGCTCAGCGCGGCCGGCCAGTACGTGGAGTTCACCCTCACCAAGCCCGCCAACGCCATGTCACTGCGCTACAGCGTGCCGGACAACGCCGCGGGAACCGGCCAGAACACCACCGCCGATCTGCGGGTCAACGGCACCCACCTGAAGGACCTGGCCCTCACCTCACGGTACGGCTGGTACTACG
>JAOPYI010000036.1 GCA_025964675.1 Sphaerisporangium sp.
CGGCCCGCTTGGAGCGGCCGGCGGTCCACCGGGCGCGCCCGGGCCGGGGGGCGGGCCGTCCGGACCGATCGGCGGCTCCCCCGGACCGCCAGGACCCATCGGCGGCTCACCGGGAGCCGTTGGAGGCTCCCCTGGGCCGATCGGGAGGCCGATCGGGTCGATCGGGGGCTCACCCACTCCAGGCAGCGGTCCTCCCCAGGGTGGCGGCTCGCCGGGACCGCCCCGGAACACGTCGAAAAGATCCGGCGGGACCTCAGGTGGATCGTTGTGATCGTCCGCCGCCGGATGGTTACGCATCCTCACCCCTGTGCCTGACATCGCTCACGCGAGCCTACCGAGGCTCGCGTGATCGAGCTAACCGCAGACCCGGCGTACGGGAGAGGGTTCTACGCTGTAGATGTCCTGACAATTTGCCACGGACCTGGGGCGATTCATTCCAGCCTGCTCCATGGTCGGCCTTTTGAGGGAACGCGAGGTGGACAGCCGCCGGCCGGGTCGGCGATCCTCACCCCCCACCACCAGGACGGATGCGGCCCCGAGCCACGGCGAGCCGGAGGCCGATCGCGGACGGCCCGGTCAAAGAAGGACGTCGCGGGCAGCCCGTGAGGGAAGACAGAGAGCGCCCCTGGGTCGGAGGAGGATTCATGAAGGTCGGAATACCCCGAGAGGTGAAGGACCATGAGGACCGCGTCGCCCTCACCCCGGCCGGAGCCAACGAGCTGGCCCGTCACGGCCACCAGGTGTTCGTCGAGCGCGGGGCGGGGGCCGGTTCCTCCATCCCAGACGAGGAGTTCCGCGCGGCCGGCGCGACGATCCTGGACTCGGCCGAGGAGGTGTGGCTCCAGGGCGACCTCATCCTGAAGGTCAAGGAACCCATCGCCTCGGAGTATCCCCTCATGCGCGAGGGACAGGTCCTCTTCACGTACCTGCATCTGGCCGCGTCCCGGAAGCTGACCCTGGCCATGATCGAGTCGGGGGTCACCGGCATCGCATACGAGACCGTGCAGACCGGGGACGGGGCGCTGCCCCTGCTGGCGCCCATGTCCGAGGTGGCGGGACGTCTGGCCCCGCAGGTGGGGGCCTACCACCTGATGCGGCAGGGGGGCGGCAGAGGCGTGCTCATGGGAGGCGTCTCCGGCGTGTACCCGGCCAAGGTCGTGGTGCTGGGCGCCGGGGTGACGGGCATGAACGCCGCCGCCATCGCGCTCGGGATGCAGGCGGAGGTCCTGATCCTGGACAAGAACATCGACAGGCTGCGCCAGGCCGACACCCTCTACCGGGGGCACCTGCAGACCGTCGCGTCGAACACCTACGAGATCGAGCGCGCGGTCCTGGACGCCGATCTGGTGATCGGAGCGGTGCTGGTCCCCGGGGCCAGGGCACCCAAGCTGATCACCAACGAGCTGGTCTCGCGGATGAAGGAGGGGTCGGTGCTGGTGGACATCTCCATCGACCAGGGCGGCGCATTCGAGGACTCCCGGCCGACCACCCACGCCCACCCGACCTACCGCGTGCACAACTCGGTGTTCTACTGCGTGGCCAACATGCCGGGGGCGGTGCCGCACACCTCGACGTACGCGCTGACCAACGTGACCGTGCCGTACGCCCTGGCGATCGCCGACAGGGGATGGCGGGAGGCCCTGCGCGACGACCCGGCGCTGGCGAGGGGGCTGAACACCCACGCGGGCACCCTCACCAGCCGCCCGGTCGGCGAGGCGCACGAGATCACGGCCATGGATCCGGAGGAGGTCCTGCGCTGACGCCGTCCCTTGGCCCCACGACCGGCGGTCGTGAGGCCGTACGGCGAGGGAACCCCGCTCAGGAGGTCGGCGTGGCGCTGGGGGCGGGTGCCGCCGAACTGCTCGGGGCCGCGCTCGGCGCCGGGGTCGGGGCCGTCGTCGGGAGCGGGTTGTCCGAGGCCAGCTTGGCGGTGCTACCGGAACCGGTGCAGGTCGCGCCGTACTCCGGCGTCGTGCTGGGGTTCTGCTTGTACTTCGTGATGTACCTCGGCAGGCGGGGGTCGTCGGCACCCTTGAGCACCAGCTGGTGGTTCCAGGAGCTTGCCACGACGGGCGCCTTCAGGCCAGGGAAGGGGCTGAGGAGGAGGTAGTCGGAGGTGACGAGCGCCTTCAGCTTGGCGACGTCGGCCTTGGGGAGGTCAGGCCGGTAGGTGATCCACACCGAGCCGTGCTCCATGGAGTGCACGCCGTTCTCGCTGTTGATCGGCGCGTCGTAGACGCCGCACTGCTGCCATTCGGGGTTGTGCTGGCCCCCGACCGGCGGGGTCTCCTTGTAGTTCACCTTGATCGGGGTGTGCTGCGACCCCTTGTAGCTGTAGGTCTGGACGCCGTCGAGCGACGTCTGGGCCCGGTCCTTGATCACGTAGAAGCCGACCAGGCCGACCAGCAGGACGATGACGAAGGCCCCCGCTCCCCACATGAGCATGGCCGTGCGCCGCTCTTTGCGTTTCTGCGCGGCACGCAGCTGGGCGAGGTGGTCCCGCCGCGCCTGCGTCCTCTCCTTGGCCATCAATCCTCCAGCTGCTGTTCAAACCCTGCATGTCCAAGCTGCCGATACTTATGTGGAGGATAGTGGGTAGGTAATAACGTTTGCGTCTAACGCCAAGGGCAATCACTATTCTGGCTGGCAATGAGCAACTCACGAACCCGGCTGGTCCTCGTCGCGCTGATCACCTGCGTGGTCACGGCCGTCACCATGCTGCTGGTCAGCGGCCGATCGGCGCCTCCGGGAGACGCCTCCCCCGAGGCCGGCTTCTCGCGTGACATGGCGGTACACCATGCCCAGGCGGTGGAGATGGGCTTCGCCGTGCGCGACGGAAGCACCGATCCCCGCATCCGGGCGCTGGCGTACGACATCATCACCACTCAGACGGCCCAGCGTGGCGTCTTCGGGGGATGGCTCCAGCAGTGGGGCCTCGACCAGTCGAGCACCCGGCCGCCGATGGCCTGGATGGCGGGCCACGGCGCGCACGGCGCGGGAGCGGCGGCCGGGATGCCCGCCACGATGCCAGGCATGGCCACCGGCGCCGAGATGAAGCAGCTTCAGGCCGCCAAGGGCAAGGACTCCGAGGTCCTCTTCCTCCAGCTGATGATCCGCCATCACCAGGGCGGCGTGCAGATGGCCAAGGCGCTGCTGAAGCTGTCGAGCAGGGACGAGGTGCGGACGATGGCGCAGAACATCGTGGACACCCAGGACAGCGAGATCGCGTACATGACCGACCTGCTGAAGGAGCGCGGGGCGCAGCCGTACCCCTCCATGCTGAATTAGGGCCTCAGCGCCCCGCCATCTCCTCGGCGATGGCTGCGGCGAAGGCGTCGACGTCGGCCTCGCTGGTGTCGAACGCCGTCATCCAGCGGACCTCCCCCGTGGCCTCGTTCCAGGTGTAGAACCGGAACCGCTTGCGCAGGCGCTCCGCCACCTCGGGGGGCAGCACGGCGAACACCGCGTTGGCCTCGACCGCCCTGGTCACGGTGACCCCGGGGACGTCACGCACGGCCGCCGCGAGGCGCGCGGCCATGGCGTTGCCGTTCCTGGCGTTGCGCAGCCACAGGTCTCCGGCGAGCAGCGCCTCGAACTGCACCGACACGAACCGCATCTTCGAGGCGAGCTGCATCGAGCTCTTCCTGAGGTAGATCAGGCCCCGCACGGCCGAGGGCTCGAGCACGACGATGGCCTCGCCGAACATCAGCCCGCTCTTGGTGCCGCCGAAGGAGAGCACGTCCACGCCCGCGTCCGTCGTGAGCGCGCGCAGCGGCACGTCCAGCGCCGCGGCGGCGTTGATCAGGCGCGAGCCGTCGAGGTGGAGCAGCATGCCGAGCTCGTGGCAGTGGGCGGCCACCGCGGTGATCTCAGCGGGCGTGTAGAGGGTGCCCAGCTCGGTGCTCTGAGAGATCGAGACCACCCGCGGCTGGGCCCGGTGCTCGTCGCCGAAGCCCCACGCCTGCCGGTCGATCAGCTCGGGGGTGAGCTTGCCGTCGGGCGTGGGCACGCTCATCAGCTTGAGCCCGGCGCTCTGCTCCGGCGCCCCGCCCTCGTCGGTGTTGATGTGGGCGCTCTCGGCGCAGACGACCGCCTCCCACGGCGAGGTCATCGCGCGCAGGCCGACGACATTGGCGCCGGTGCCGTTGAACACCGGCCAGACCTCGGCGGCGGGACCGAAGTGCCGATGGAAGACCTCCTGGAGCGCCTCGGTGTAGACGTCGTCGCCGTAGGCGATCTGGTGGCCGCCGTTGGCGAGGGCCAGTGCCTCGAGGATCTCCGGGTGGACGCCGGCGTAGTTGTCGCTGGCGAACGCCTTCACCTCGGGGTCGTGGTGGCGTCGTGCCTGAGTCACGTGGTGAGGTCCAATCGTGTGCCGTTGATCTCGCCGGCCGGCCGGTCCCAGAGAGCGGCGACGGCCTCGGCGAGGTCGTTGACGTCGGTGAAGCCGGGGAACCTCCTGTCGGGGCTCGCCGCCCGCATGTCGTCGTTGACCAGGGCCTTGATGACCAGGATCGTCGCCGCGCTCGACGTGCCGCGCAGCGCGTCGGCGAGCGCGAGCGTCCAGGCCTCGGCGGCGGCCTTGGCGGCCGCGTAGGCCGCGCTCCCCTGGGTGGGTTCCTGTGCCGCCTTCGCCGAGACGATGGCGAACCGGCCCGCGTCGCTCTCGCGCAGCAGCGGCTCGAACGCCAGCGAGACGTTCTGAAGGGTGCGGATGAGCTGCTCGTGCAGGGCGTCCCAGTCGGCCAGGTCGGTGTCGGCGAACGTCTTGGACCCCCGCCACCCGCCGACGAGGTGGATCACCCCGTCGACCCGCCCGTGCTCCCGATCGACCCGGCGCGCCAGGTCGCGTACGGCCTCGGGATCGGCGAGGTCGACCGCGGTCACGCCGCCGGCCTCGTGTCTGCCGACCCCGATCACGGTGTCGCCGCGCGCGGCGAGGCGCGCCGTGACGGCCCGGCCCGTGGGCCCGGCCGCCCCTGCGACGAGGACGACCCTGCTGGGCCGGCTGGGGTTGCTCACGCGCGGATTCCCTTCGTGGCCTCGATCACGCCAGAAAGTTTACGACGCAGGGCCTCGTAGAACATGCTCAGGGGGAACTCGTCGGGCAGGACCGCGTCGACCACGGCCTTCGGGAAGCCCTCGACGGGGAGCGCCTCCGCGCCGCGGTTCCACACCGAGGCGGGGTGCGGCGCGACGTAGGCCGCGACGAGCTGGTGGGCGGCGAGCCAGTGCGCCAGCTTGGAGCGGTCGATGCCGTCGCGGTAGAGCTTCTCCACCTCGCCGCGCAGGTCGGCGACGCAGCCGGCGACCCGGTCCCAGTCGATGCTGAGCCGGTTGTCGGTCCAGCGGACGACGTCGTTGCGGTGCAGGTAGGCGAACAGGAGCTGGCCGCCGAGGCCGTCGTAGTTGCGCACCCGCTCGCCGGTGATCGGGAAGCGGAACAGCCGGTCGAACAGGATCGCGACCTGTACGTACCGGGCGTGCGGCACACCCTCGGCCTCCAGCTTGACGGCCTCGCCGAAGGCCGTGAGGTCGCAGCGCAGCTCCTCAAGGGAGTAGAGCCAGTACGGCATGCGCTGCTTGATCATGAAGGGGTCGAAGGGCAGGTCGCCGTGGCTGTGGGTCCGGTCGTGCACGAGGTCCCACAGGACGAAGGTGTCCTGGGCCAGCTCCTGGCTCTCTAGCAGGCGGCCCGCGTCCGGCGGGAGTGCCAGCTTCAGCGTGTCGGCGGCGGCGCGGCTGACGCCGCGGAACCGCGCGGCCTCACGGTCGCAGAAGATGCCGCCCCAGGTGAACCTCGGCGGGGTCTCGCGTACGGCGACGGTCTCGGGGAACAGCACCGCGCAGTTGGTGTCGTAACCGGCCGTGAAGTCGGTGAACGCGATCGGCACGAACATCGGGTTGTCGTAGCGCTCCCGCTCGAGCGAGGCGAGCCACTCGGGCCACACCGTGCGGATCCAGACCGCCTCGAGGTTGCGGTTGGGGTTGCCGTTCTGCGTGTACATCGGGAAGACGACCAGGTGCTCCAGACCGTCGACACGCTGGGTGTCGGGGTGGAAGGCGTTCAGCGAGTCCAGGAAGTCCGGCACGCCGAACCCGGCGTCCCGCCACCCGCGCAGGTCGGCGACGACGGCGGCGAGGTACTCCTCGTCGTGCGGGAAGAGCGGGGCGAGCTTCTCGACGCTCGCGACGACGCGGTCGACGATGGGCGCGGCGGCCTCGGCGTCCTCCACGGATCCGTCCTTGGCCGTGAGGGGGCGCAGCTCCTCGACGGCGGCCTTGAGCTCGGCGAACCCGGGGTCGGCCTCACCCGCGCCGCCGGTGCCGACCGGGATCCTGGCGGCCCAGGTGACGACGTTGCCCCAGAGCCGGGTGTGCCGCAGATCGCCGATGGAGTCGTCGCCGAACAGGTCGGAGTCGGCGAACACGACCACCCGCCCGTGTCCGTGGCGCAGGGCCACCGCCAGCGCCCGGCCGGGGAGGTCGGCGGTGGGCGAGGTCTCGAACAGGACGGTCGCCCCGTCGGGCGGGGTCAGCACCCCCGTGCGGTAGAAGCACGCCTCGCGCGCCCCCGCCGTCAGGTCCTCATCCGCGGCCGGTACGGGAATGCCGAGGACCCAGGTCGCCACGCCGTTGCGGGAGTTCCTCGGGTCCTGGACGGTGGCGTGCTCGATGCCCACGCCGAACCGGGCGAGCAGGTCGGCGAGGTTGTTGCCGTACTTCTCCTGCTCGCACTCGGCGAGCACGATCAGGCCTCCACCGCCGGCGACGTACTCCTGGATGGCGTCGAGCTCCTCGACCGGGAGGGTGGGGCTGCCGAGACCGGTGGTGCGCTCCCAGCGGTCGGCGGAGGGGTGGGCGACGACGAAGACGTCGTGATCGTTCAACAGGGCCTGGGTGATCGGGCCCTCGGTGTGGGCGGCCACGGTAAGCCCGAGATGCCGGAGGACCTCCGCGGCGCGGGCGTAGCTGTTGTCGTCGGGGTGCGCCGGGTTGATCACCTCGGCGACCTCACGGCGGATCGTCCACGACTCGTTGTGCGCCTCGTCGAACAGCACCCGGGGGAAAGCCCTCATACCGGTCCATACCTCCGTTAGCGAAATTTCTCCACCTACATCCGCTTATGTACGAAAAATATACATGCATAGCCCCATCTGGCGGGAAACCATGGCCGATCAGGCCTGCTCAAGGCCTCTCCACGTAGCCTCCAAGTCGATCAAGATCGATAACATGCCGTCGCAGGTCGCTCAAGGGCCGATTGCAACTGCGTGACGGCCGCCTCGGGAGCCTTGAACGGCGCTGCCCGCACTGCGACCCTGGGATTACTTTGATCCGGAATAGGAGGCGGACATGCCCCGCCTGCACCACCTCGTCGCGGGGTTAAGCGTCCTCGGATCGCTCACCCTCCCCATGCACCCGCACCCGAGCGGCTCCACCGACCGCGCCACGCCTGGAACGGTCCGCGTCGAGGCACAGGCCCGCGTGACCATCAACCTGCTCGACGACCGCGGCGTGATCCAGCAGGTGGTCCGGGAGTACGAGACCCCGGTGGGCAACGGCAGCGGGTTCATGGTCTCCCCCGACGGCGTCGTGGTGACCGCGACCGGCGTCGTCCAGTCGAGCAAGGACCCGGGCATCTACGCCGCCAACCGTGTCTTCGCCGAATACTTCAAGGTCAAGATTCCGGCCGACTTCTCCCGGCACAAGCTGAAAAATCCTGATCTCAATGGCCGGCTCCAGGCGTGCTACCCGCCGAAGCGACAGAACTCCAACTGCATCTTCACGACCGTCATCAAGGTCACGGTGTTCCCGTACGCCGACCCGTCCGTGCCCGAGGGGTACCCCGCGGACCTGGTGCACACCGGCACCTCCCCCGGAGCTCCCGCCGTGCTGAAGCTGACCAAGGGCGGCGAGGACTCCACGCTGCCGACCGTCCCGCTCGGCACGACGCTCGGCGGCGGCATCGAGTCCGTCGACGTCATCGGGCCGCCCAGCAGGCCGAGCGCCAAGACTCCGCCGAAGGTCGAGACCGCCCACCTGGACCCGCCCGGCGGGCGCACGTTCAAGGCCGCCGACCGGGCCAAGCTCGACGCGTTCCTCAGCAATGGCGGCGACGGCGCCGCGGTGATCGACGACGGCAGAAGCGAGGTCGTCGGGCTCGTGACCGGCGCCGGGAGCGCGCCGGAGGTGCTGACGCCGGTCGACGACATCCGCGCGGCACTGGTCGCGGCCAACGTCACCGCCCGCCGCGGCCCCGTCGACACCGTGTACGAGACCGCGCTCGCGTCGTACCACAACAAGTTCTACGCCAACGCGATCCCCGTGTTCGAAGAGGTGCTGAAGCTCCGGCCCGACCACGCCGTGGCCCAGGACCACCTGCGCTTCGCCAGGGCCAACCGCGCCGCCGGGCCCGCGGCCGGCCAGGCGAAGACCGCGCCCGCGAAGAAGGCGGCGGTGCTGTCACCGCTGCTGCTGACGGCCATCGGCGTGGTGGCGGTCGGCGTCCTGATCGCGATAGCCGTGCCGCTCACGCTGCGGCGGCGCCGGCGGTCCGGCGAGCGAGCGTCGGAGATCCCGCCGGAACCGCTCGCGGCCGTCTCCACATGGCCGCCTCAGGGCACCCAGACGATGGAGGCCGGCCCCGAAGGGTCCTTCCCCGCGTACCAGCGGACATCCGGCACCGAGCCCCCACCCGTTGCCGCCGGGTCAGGAAACCCTGGAGCCGCCTCCAGCGGCAACGGCGGCCAGGTTGTGTTCTGCACACAGTGCGGCATGCGCCTCGGCAAGGCGCACCGCTTCTGCGGCTTCTGCGGCCACCCGGCGGACCAATGAGCGAGCAAGGATTCTCGATGCCTCCCCTGATCGGCGCCCAGGTGGCGGACTACCTCGTCGAGGCGGTCGTGGGTCGCGGCGGCATGGCGACGGTCTACCGTGCCCGCGACCACCGCCTCGGCCGCGCGGTCGCGCTCAAGGTGCTGGCGCCACAGCTGTCCCAGGACCAGCGCTTCCGCGACCGGTTCGTGCGGGAGTCGCGCCTGGTGGCCGGGATCGACCACCCCAACATCATCCCGATCTACGAGGCCGGCGAGAGCGGCGACCTGCTGTTCATCGCGATGCGGTACGTCGAGGGCGCCGACCTGCGCAAACTCATCCAGGACAGCGGCCCTATGCCGGTGCCCCGCGCCTACCGCCTGTTCTCCCAGATCGCCGCGGCCCTGGACGCCGCCCACCAGCACGGGCTCGTCCACCGGGACGTGAAACCGGCGAACATCCTGGTCGCCGAGGGCTCCGACCGCGACCCCGAGCACGTCTACCTCACCGACTTCGGGCTGACCAAGAGCACCTTCTCAGAGGCGGGCCTGACCAGCCACGGCCACTTCATGGGCACGCCGCGGTACGTGGCCCCCGAGCAGATCCGCGGGCTTCCCGTGGACGGCCGGAGCGACCTGTACGCGTTCGCGTGCGTGGTGTACGAGGCCCTGACCGGGCTGCCGCCGTTCCAGCGGGACACCGAGCTCGCCCTGCTCTACGCGCACGTCTCCCACGATCCGCCGCCTCTGACGCCGTACCGGCCTGACCTGCCGCACGCGGTGAACCAGGTGATGGCAAGGGCTCTCGCCAAGTCGCCGACCGACCGGTTCGGCACCTGCCAGCAGTTCGTGGCCGCCCTCCGGGACGCGATCAGCGGTGAGGACCAGCACCACAGCCCGCCGGAGGGGCGTTCGGCCTGGTCGGCGCCTCCGAGCCCGCCGGTCACCTCCGCTCCCGCCCCCGGTCCCCTGGAACAGGCGGACGCGGGACGCCCCACCGCCTCGATCCGCTCGCTGAGCCCCTTGGGGCGCGGCGAGTCGCTGTCACAGACCCGGCCGCCCGGCACGGGGCAGCCCGCCAGGAGGCGGCGCCTGCCCATGGGCGCACTCATCGGTGCGGGAGCCGTGCTGGTCTCGATAGCGGTCGCCGCCACGCTGCTGGTGAGCCAGGGATCCGCCCCGGTGGGCTCCAAGACATACCCCGGGGCCACGGCCGCGCCGCTCTCGTTCGAGTACCCCGGCGGGTGGCAGGCCAGCACGCACGCCGACGAGTACGTCATCGTCTCGCCGGCGGCGGCCGAGTTCGACACGCTGTTCTCCGTGCCCATCGCCTCGGACTGGACGGCGGTCAACGCCCTGCTCGCCGCCCATCCCGAGCAGGCGACCGGGGTGTTCACCGAGCTCAACGACACCATCACCACCTCCGACACCCCCGAGACCCTCAAGCGCAGCCTCAGCTTCGTGCTGCCGGGACCCGCCGAATTCGCCTCCGCGCCCACCACCGCCACGGTGGCGGGCAAGCCCGCCTTCAGGCTGACCGGCGTGGTGAACGACCCCGGGCAGCAGGGACGCCTCGACCTCGTCGTCTACATCGTGGGCCGGGGCCAGGGACAGCCGGTGGCGCTGATCACCTTCTTCTGCCCCCCGGCGAAGTGCGACCAGACACTGATCGAACACGTCATCGGCAGCGCGCGGTTCACAGGTCCGTAGAAGGCGTAACTTCGTTCCGCCGTCAGGTCGTGAAGGGACGCCCAGGCGTGGGAGCGAAGCCGGTGACGTTCGCCCACGCGTGGGCGCCGTCGAAGACGGCCCGGTGGACGGCTCGAGCGATGTGGGCTCCCCATGTGGACCTCGGGCCGCCGAACACCTCCTCCGGGCCTTCGGAGCGTACGGCCACGCACACGGCGTCGGACGCGGTGCCCGTGCATTCGTACCCGGCCTCGATGAGCGCCTGGGTCTTGGCCTCGGTCACCGTCATCACGGTGTTGACCAGGGCGGCGTCGCTCATCGCCACGGGGACGGCCACGATGATGTTGATCGTCCCCGGTGCCGGGAAGGCATGCCTCGGCTCCTCAGAGGCGGGCCGCGCCTCGAGCGGAGATGCCGGTCGGGGCACCGGGGAGTCGCGCTCGGAGGGCGGGCCGCCATGCTGGAGGCGAAGGGGCTCCTGCTCGGCGCGGATGTGGCCGGGTTCGGGGCGGAGGTTGTCATGTTCGGGGCGTAGCTCGGGGTCGGGTCGGCCTTCGGGGGCGGCGGCCCAGGTGGGCACCCGTAGACCGACCGTGGCGACCACGTCCACTCCCCCGTCCTGGGCCCGGGTGTAGCGGCCGACGGAAGCCGCCGTCATCATGCCCACCCCTCGCCCGGCCGGGGCCATCTCTAGCAGGTGGTCCACCGGGTCCATCCGCGAGTACGCCCCCACGACCTGCGCGTTCAGCACCCATTCCGCGGGCCCGATGCCGCCGCCCACCATGGCCGAGGAGATCATGCGCCACCCGGGGCCGAACTCCCACAGGAGCGAGGCGAGACGGGCGCCGTCCTCATGCCGATGGCTCAACGAGAGCATGGCGTACGTCTCCTCACGACGGGGTCCCGGAAGCGTACAGACTCACGACCGGTCGGGAGAACCGCCGGTCGCGACACCGGGGTGGCCGCGTGTCACCGTGCCAGGAAAGCCGTCTGGCGCGGTGCCCGACGAGCCGTCCGGCGCGGTGCCTGAGGAGCCGTCCGGCACGGTGCCGGACGATGGGGGTGCGGGCCGGATCAGGTTGACCAGGGGGCGGCCGTCGGGTCCCTGGTCGACGCGGACGTGGGCGCCGAAGTGCCGTGCGAGCAGTGACCTGGTGAGCACGTCCTTGACCGGGCCGGAGGCGACGTGACGGCCTTCGGCGATCAGCAGCATCGTGTCGGCGTACTGCCCTGCCAGGCTGAGGTCGTGGATGGTGGTCACGACCGTGAGCCCGTCGGCGAGGCGGAGCCGGTCGACCAGCTCCAGCACCTGCTGCTGGTGGCCGAGGTCGAGCGCGGTCGTGGGCTCGTCGAGCAGCAGGACGGGAGCCTGCTGCACGAGCGCGCGGGCGAGCACGACCCTCTGGCGTTCCCCGCCGGACAGGTGGCCGAGCGGGCGGGTCGCCAGCGCGGAGAGGTCGAGGCGTTCGAGCACCGACTCGGTGATGTCACGGTCGCGACGGCTGTCCCTGCCGAGATAGGAGATGTACGGCGTGCGTCCCAGCAGGGCGTACTCGGACACGGTCAGGCTCGGCGGGAGCAGGGGGCTCTGCGGGGCGTAGGCCATCAGCCGGGCTCGCTGCCTCGGCTTGAGGCTGCGCGCGGGAACGCCGTCGACCAGCACGTCACCCTGTGCTTCCAGCAGGCCCATCATGGCCCGGAGCAGGGTCGACTTGCCCGCGCCGTTCGGCCCGATGACCGCGAGCCACTCACCGCCGCGCGCCGACAGGCCGATCCCCGACAGTACGGGCCGTCCGTCCAGCGCGACGGAGAGATTCCTCACCTCGATCGAGCTCATGGCCGAACCGACGCCATGGTCGCCCTAGGGTGCGTCGGCGGCGTCGTCCCGCTCACGTGTCCACCGTCCGGGTCGCGCGGAGCACCCCCACGAAGAAGGGCGCGCCGATGAACGCCGTCACCACGCCGATCGGCAGCTCCGCGGGGGCCAGGACCGTACGGGCGACCAGGTCGGCCAACACGAGGAACGCGGCTCCGGCGAGCAGCGACAGTGGAAGGACGACACGGTAGGACCCGCCCGCGAGGCGGCGCACGACATGGGGAACGACGATGCCGACGAACCCGATGAGCCCGCTGACCGCCACCGCGGACGCTGTGGCCAGTGACGCGGCGCACAGCACGACGAACCTGACGCGCGCCGCGTTGACGCCGAGACTGACCGCCTCGTCGTCACCGACCGACAGGACGTCGAGCAGCCGCCCGTGAGCGAGCAGGACGACGGTCGACACCAGGGCGTAGGGGGCGATGAGCCACACCTGCGACCAGTCCCCGCCGATGCCGCCGAGGATCCACGAGTAGATGCGCTGCAGTTGCTCGAAGCGGACCTGCTGGACGAAGGTTTGGAGGGCGGACAGGAAGGACGCGACCGCCACCCCGGCGAGGACGAGCGTGGCCGTGCCGCCGCCTCGTCCCGCCGTGTTGCCGAGCGCGTACGCCAGGAGCACCCCGCCGATCGCTCCCCCGAACGCGGCGAGCGGCACGAGCCCGTCGATCTGGACCACCACGATCATCAGGGTCGCGGTGAAGCCCGCTCCAGCGGCGGCCCCGAGGAGGTACGGATCGGCGAGCGGGTTGCGGAAGACCCCCTGGTATCCGGCGCCCGCCATCGCGAGCAGGCCGCCGACGACCGCCGCGAGCACCACGCGCGGCAGCCTGAGCTGGAAGAGCAACCCCCGCTCGACCGGCGACAGACCCGAGTCCACCGAGACGAACGGCACCCGGTCGAGCAGTTCGAGCACGATGCCCTTGAGCGAGATGCCGGCCGCGCCGAACATCAGGCCGGCGAGCAGGCAGATCACGAGCACCGCGAGGGCGACGACCAGTGCCGTCGGCCGCGACGTCACCGCGCGCGTCTGCTTCACAGTGCCCGTCGTTCCGGCGCCATAAGCGTCGTGGCCCGTCTCGGCTCGCTCGCCGTGCCTATGCTGGCCGGGTTTCAGCCGGCGGCCCTCTT
This sequence comes from Sphaerisporangium sp., assembly GCA_025964675.1. Taxonomy (GTDB): domain Bacteria; phylum Actinomycetota; class Actinomycetes; order Streptosporangiales; family Streptosporangiaceae; genus Sphaerisporangium. The sequence continues at coordinate 13,513 of JAOPYI010000036.1, forward strand.
GACGGCCTCGTCGACGATCTTGACGAGGTCGACCACGCGCGGGCCCCAGCGCGAGGCGATGTCGTCGTCCAGCGCGATGACCTGGTCCTTCTTGATCGCCGACAGGCCTCCCCAGCCGGGCCGCTTGGCGAGGGTGTCCTTGGACTGCCCGCAGCACTTGGTGTCGGCGAGGAAGATCAGGTCAGGGTCGGCCTTGGCCACGAACTCGCTGGACAGCTTCGGATAGCCGCCGGCGGCGTCCGGCGCCTTGTCCGCGATGTTGGTCAGCCCGAACATCCCGTAGATCTGCCCGATGAAGGTGCTGGAGGTCACGGAGTACGGGGTGTTGTCCAGCTCGTGGAAGAACGTGAGCTTGCGGCCTTTGGGCGCCGCGGCGGCGAGCCGGTCGATCTGCTGCTTCATGCCCGAGGCGATGTCGTCCGCCTTCGGCTTGTTGCCGGTGGCGGCTCCGAGGTCGGCGATCTCATCGTAGGTCTCGTCCAGCTTGGTGGCGGCGGGTTCCAGCAGCACCGGGATGCCGACCTTGGTCAGCGCGGCCACGATGCCGCCCGTGTCGTTGGCGAGAACTACCAGGTCGGGCTTCTTCGCGATGATCGCCTCAGCGTTCGGCTTGAAACCGGACAGGTTCGTCTTCGGGGCCTCGGCGGGGTAGGTCGACTGGTCGTCGACGGCGATGACCTGCGGCCCCGCGCCGATCGCGAACAGGCTTTCCGTGGCGCTCGGTGAGAGCGACACGATCTGGTTCGGCCGCCGGGCGATCGCGACCGGGCCGTTGCCGGCCTGGACGGTCACGGGGAAGCCGGCGGCCTGCGAAGACGAGGTGGGGGCGGGGGTGGCGGAGGCGGTGGCCGCGGTGCCGCCGGACTGGCCGCATCCGGCCAGCGTCAGCGTACCCAGCAACGCGCCAGCCAAGACCGTGCGTACGGGCCTCACGAGGGGTTCCTCCAGTGGCGGGGAAGCGAGGGACCCGTGGGATGACGGATCACCCTTTTCCACGAGGGTTGACGGCGTCGGCGCGGCATGCAGGCGACCTGGCTCGATCCGAGGGGATCTCACAGTTGCGGGACAGCGCCGGACTCACACCGGACTTCGCTGCACGCTGCGCGTCAGACGAACGGTATCAACCAACGACCCGACCGGATACGACGGGTCGAAAGCCCCACTACTCCGGGCCGTCTTTCGTACGGCTCAGGCGAGCTGCGCCTCGGCGGCGGCGATGATCTGCTGGAGGCGGAGCCCGTGCCGGGCGTCGAGAGGGTGGCCGCCGCCTTGGCGTACGGTCTGCGCGAACTCGGCCACCATGTCGGGGAAGACGTCGTGGCCGAGGTCGCCGCCGTCGAGGCTCTCGCTGCCGTTGCGGCCGTAGACGGCGACGTGGGAGGCGCCGTGCTCGGCGCGGGCGGCCATGGACAGCGACGCCTCGCTGACCGCGCCGCTCTCGTGCTCCAGCATCAGCCCGACCCAGCCGAGCGTGTCGCCGTGGGCGCGGATCCCGGTGACCGGCCCGAGGGCGGCGTCCAGCATGTCGATCATGTGCGGGCCGACGTCGAGGATCGCTCCCCGCTCCTGGCGCCACGGGGAGTCGATGGTGTGCAGGGCCCCGGAGATGTTGCGGGCGTACCCGCCGAACGGCTCGATGGCGCGGACCCGCTCCAGGAAGGCCTTGGTCGCGGCCGAGTATCGGAAGGTGAGCACCATCTGGGAGGCCACGCCGGCCTCGCCGACGGCGTCGGCGAGGCGCTTGGCGCCGTCGAGGTCGGCGGCGAGCGGCTTCTCCAGGAGCAGGGCCTTGCCGGCCTTGGCCGCTCGTACGGCCAGCTCGGCCTGCACGCCCGGCGGCACGCAGAAGGCGACGGCCTCGCAGACCTCGAAGAGCTCCTCGACCCGCTCGTAGACAGGGGCCCCCAGCCTGGCCGCGGCCCTCGGCCTGCGTGCCCACACCCCGGCCAGCCGGGTGTGCGGGCCCGCCGCGAGCGTGGGGGCGTGTACGGCCTCCGCCCACGGTCCGGCTCCGATCAGACCTACCGCCACTGGCTCCACAGCGCTCAGCTCCCGACGTATCGGATCATTCTGGTGAGACTAGCTCATACCATTCGATGTAGGGATGAACATGACCTCGGATCGCCGTCGCCTGGCGACATACGGACCGCCGTCCCGGCCGAAACCATGACTCGTGGTGGCGACAGGCTGATGGCCTTCAGCATGTCGGTCAATTCCCACGGAAGCCGTCCCGAAATCATTCACGGAAAGAGCGTCGTCTCCCAAGGAAAACCCATTCTTCATATGGCAGGCCGGTCCCAGAAGAATGACGAGAGGCCGCGGTTTCAATACGATCTGAATCATCAAAGATCGTTTCCCGCCTTCCGACGGAGTTTTCGTCAGGCCGAAAAGATGGAATAGGGCAGATCAAAAGCCCGGAACCTCTCCGGGGACCGACCGAGCCCGCCTCAGCTACGTCCCTGAACGGGCGGAACGCCTGGTCGACGAGGGTGGCAGGCTCGCGCCAACGGGCTGCGAGATGACCCGGCGCCCGTCGCCGGGCACGGCGCGGGATGATCACCGTACGTGATCGCATTGTCGCCTCTGACAGAAAAACTTGTCTACGGTAAGTTGATCGTGATAATCCATTGATCATGCGCACCTTTGCCGCAAGCGTAGCCGCTTCTCTTGTCAGTGGCTCCCGCGGTAACCGGCGTTCGACGTAGGCGCCGCGAGGCAGGAACGTTCACCTCCTGCTCACGCTGCGTGGTAACGGTAGATCAAGGTGGGAGATCGTCGCGATGCCGGTCCAAGTGGGTGCTGGGCATGCCCGGCGTACAGGTCCTTTCTCACGGTTGATGCCGGCGATCGCGCGAGATCCCGTGAACGGCCTCGCGGAGATCGGGATGCGGGCGGGCGGAGACGTCGTACGCCTTAACCTCGGCCTGTTCCGTCCGTACCTGGTGTCCCACCCGGACCACGTCCAGCACGTCCTGCGCGGCAACTGGACGAACTACACCCGCGAGGGCATGTTCTGGCGTCCCCTCAACCGCCTGCTCGGGCACGGGATCCTCAGCGACGGCCCCGCGTGGGAGTCCAGCAGGAAGGTCCTCCAGTCGCTGTTCACGGCGCAGTACGTCACCTCGCTGGCAGGCGCCATCGCGAAGACCATCGACGAGCGCATCCGGGAGCTGGACGAGCATGCCCGGTCGGGACGCCCGCTCGACGCCGCCCGTGAGATGGCCGCCGTCGTCAACCAGAGCGTCGTCAGGGTCCTGTTCGGCGACAAGGTCTCCCGCCAGGACAGCGAGCGGCTGATATCCGCCTTCCACACGGCCGACGCGGCGGTCACGTTCCGGCTGCTGATGCCGTTCATGCCGTACTCGATCCGAATGCCCGGTGACCGGGCCTTCATGGACGCGGTGGCCACGATCGACGACGTGGTGTTCCCGGTGATCCGGAAGGCCAAGGAGCCAGGCGGGGCCGTCGACGGGCTCGACGTCGTCTCGGCTCTGTGCCGGGCGCGCGGCGCCGACGGCGAACCCAGGGACGACCGGCACATCCGCGACGACATCGTCAGCGTCTACGCGGCGGCTTCTGAGACCACGGCGACGACCCTCACCTGGCTGTGGCCGGTGCTGGACGCCCATCCGGAGGTGGCCGCCAGGCTGTACGCCGAGATCGAGCGCGTGGTCGGCCCTGGCCCGGCCCTGCCGTCCCACGTGCCCGAGCTGCGCTACACCAAGATGGTCCTGCAGGAGGTCATGCGCCTGTACCCCGCGGGCTGGCTGTTCCCCCGGATGGCCGTCGAGGCCGAGAACGTCGGCGGGGTGCGGATCAAGGCCGGGTCGATGGTGCTGATCAGCCCGTATGCCACGCATCGGCTTGAGGAGTTCTGGGACAGGCCCCTGGAGTTCGACCCCGAGCGGTTCTCGCCCGACGATCAGACGCGCCGGCACCGATACGCCTACTTCCCCTTCGGCGGCGGGGCGCACCAGTGCCTCGGCCAGCACCTGTTCTACATGGACGCGCCGCTCATGGTCGCGGCCATCGTGAGCCGGTTCCGCCCCGCGCTGCTCAGCCGGGGCCCGTTCACCCCCGCGGTCACCGCGTTGCTGCGTCCCCGGGGCAAGGTCGAGCTGCGGCTCCTGCCCGTCGAGCACGCCTCGCGGGGGGCACGATGACGGCCGAGCCGCTGGCCGACCGGTGGCCTGCGGCCACGGAGTCGGGGACGATCTGCGCGGTGGCCGGGCAGTCGCAGCGCGACATGCAGGACTGGCTGGCCGCCTACCCCCAGCTCTTCTCGGCCAAGCCGTTCGACGCGGCCCTGTCCAGCACCCTGTCGCTCGCGATGGCGTTCAGCGGCCCGTGGTTCACCGCCGCGCAGCTGCGCATGGCGAACAAGGTCTGCCTGTGGGCGTTCGGCCTGGACTGGCTGGTGGACTACGTCGCCACCTCGACCGGCGAGGTGAGCGACATCGCCCGCCGGTGCCTCGCCGTCGCCGGCGGCGCGGAGCCTGTCGCCGGTGACGACCTCACCCGCCTGCTGTCCGACATCCGCCAGGAGCTCGCGGCGGCGCCGGCGTTCGCCACGCTCGGCACGGTCTGGCTGGAGGAGCTCCAGCTCATGCTGGAGGCGATGACCCGCGAGCGGGAGTGGCGGAGCTCCGGCGTGACCCCCTCACTGGACGAGTACCTCCTGAACGCCGACAACCTCGGCTTCTCGTTCGCCTTCGCCTCCCACCTGATCCACACCGGCGGGCCGGACGGGCCGGACGACCTGCGCCGCGTACGCGAGGCGAGCTGGGCGGTGCAGCGGGTCATCCGCCTGCTCAACGACCTCGGGACATACGAAAGGGACGTGAAGTGGGGCGATCTCAACGCCCTGCTGCTCGGCGTGAGTCGCGACGAGGTGGACCGGCGCGTCTCCATGCTCGCCCACCGGAGCCGGGAGCTGATCGACCCGCTGCGCACAAGCCATCCGCACATCGCCGGCTATCTGGAGCGCCAGATGGACTTCTGCGCGGGCTTCTACCGGCTCGCCGACTACTGGGGCAGCTTATGAGCGTCCACGGTCCCGTCTCGGCGCCCACCGGGCAGGTCACCGGCCTGCGACCGGAGCCGGATGATGCCGGCGAGGTGCTCTCAGCGGGCGTCGACGTGGCCGCCGAGGCCCGCGCGCTGGTCGCGGGGCTCCTGGAGCGGCCGTGGGGTGACGCCTCCCCCTCGGTGTACGAGACGGGGCGGGTGGTCGCCCTGGCGCCGTGGCTCGCCGGGCACCGCGAGCGCCTCGCGTTCCTCATGTCCACCCAGCGGCCGGACGGCGCGTGGGGTCCTCACGACGACTACGCCCTCGTTCCCACGCTCAGCGCGACCGATGCCCTGCTGTCGGAGCTCGCCCGTGGTGCGGCGCACGTACCGAGTCCCCGCGACGGTGAAAGCCCAGCGGACGCTCGCGACGCCGACCCGGTGGCGCTCGCCGCGACCGCCGACCAGGGGCTGCGGGCGCTGTTCTTCCGGGCGCGGCAGGCCCCGGGCGCGATCCTGCCCGACATGCCCGCGATCGAGCTCATCGTCCCCGCGCTTGTGACGTCGATCAACGAGCATCTTCGCAAGCCGCTGGACGGGCTGGGCTCGTGGGCGGGGACGCCCCTGCCCCTGCCGGAGGGTATGGACGGCGCCGGGCTGGAGCTGATCCGGTCGCGCCTGCGGTCGGGCGCCCGGCTCCCGGAGAAGCTGCTGCACGCCCTTGAAGTCGCGGGCGAGGCGGCGTTCCAGGCCCCGGGCATCGCCCCCACGACCCTCGGGACGGTCGGAGCGTCGCCGGCGGCCACGGCCGCCTGGCTCGGCGACCTCGGAACGCTCGACACCACGCATCCCGCACGGCTGCACCTCCAGGCCGCGGCGGAGGCGCACGGCGGGCCGGTGTCGTGCGCGGTTCCCATCACCGTGTTCGAGCGTGGCTGGGTGCTGAGCTGGCTGACACGTGCGGGCGTGCCCGTCACCGTGCCAGGCGAGCTGGTGGCGAGCCTCGGCGAGGGGCTCGGCCCCGGCGGCGTGCCGGCCGGCCCGGGGCTGCCCGCCGACGCCGACACCACGTCGGTGGCGCTGTACGCGCTGGCGCTGCTCGGCGCACCGCGCGAGCCGGACAGCCTGTGGACCTACCACGCCGGTACGCACTTCTGCACGTGGCAGGGCGAGCAGGGCTTCTCCACCACGGTCAACGCCCACGTGCTCGACGCCTTCGGCAGGTACGTCGCGGAGCGCCCCGGCGCGCGGCCACGGTACAAGGAGGCGATGGGAGAGCTGGCGGTCTGGCTGCGCGGGCGGCAGCACGCCGAGGGAAGCTGGACGGACCGCTGGCATGCCTCGCCGTACTACGCCACGGTGTGCTGCGGGCTGGCCCTCGACGAATTCGGCGGGGCGGGCTCGAAGGAGGCGGTACGGCGCGCGGTGAGCTGGGTGCGTTCGACCCAGCGCGCGGACGGCTCATGGGGGTTGTGGCGCGGCACGGCCGAGGAGACGGCGTACGCGATGCAGCTCCTGGTGCTCACCGGCGCCTCCGGCGACGAGACCCGGCAGGCGGTGGCGCGGGGCCACGCCTATCTCCTGCGGTCGGAGCCCTCCGACCAGCCCCCGATGTGGCACGACAAGGATCTGTACGTACCCGTGGCGATCGTCAGGGCCGCTATTATCGGAGCGATTCACTTGGCGCGGCGGGATTCCACCATCGCGGGACAATACAGCCCATCGGACGACAAACGTGAGGCGTCATCATAGGCGACGACTCATAACTGGACATCTTTACATAATTGACACCAAAGTGTCGTAGGCCCATTTCGCATCGTGCTAGGGTTCCCGGTGTGATTCGGTGAAATACCGACCTACCACACGATACGGCATCGTATAGCGACATAGCGCTACATATAATTCGCCGTGAACCGTGATGTGGGTTCCTGCCTTTCGTCAGGGATGGAGTTATGCGCTTCCGCAACTCGCGTGTCCGGACCAAGGTCACGGCGCTGATCGTGTCGCTTGTCGCCCTCTGGGGTTTCGCGGCGTGGGTGACGTTAAGAGAGGGTCTCAACGTCCTCTGGGTGTCCACCCTCAACTCGGGCGTCGCCCAGCCCAGCGAGCGGCTGAGAGTGGAGCTCCAGCGCGAGCGCCGGCTCACCGTGATCCTGCTGGCCAACCCCGGCTCCACCCGGCAGCGCGACGCCCTGACCGCACAGCGGTCCAAGACCGAGGCCGCGAGCGCCGGCTTCCGCCGCGAGGCCACCACCGGCAGCGTGCGCCAGGCGGCCGGTGACACGCTGAACCGCCGCATCGACGAGGCGTACCGCGAGCTCCAAATCCTCGGCCCCCTCCGCAAGCAGGTCGACATCGGCCAGACGGACCGTACCCAGGCCTCGACGACGATCACCGAGGTCATCGACTCCCTGTACCGCATGTACGACTCGATGGCCACGCTCGACGACGCCGGGTTCGCCAAGGACACCCGCACCTTCATCGAGATGAGCCGGGCCGGCGAGCTCCTCGCGCAGGAGGACGCCCTCGCCGCCGGCGCCCTGGCGGCGGGCGGTCTCACCGAGCCCGAGCGCGCGCAGTTCGCCCAGACCGTGGGCGCGCAGCGGTTCCTGATGAACAGGACCGTGGCCGAGCTGCCTCCCGCCGATCGCGCGTCGTTCGACCAGCTGGCGAAGAGCGAGCCGTTCAACCGCCTGCGCCGCACGGAGGACCAGCTCATCGGGTCCGGCCGGCAGATGCTGGTGTCCGTCGACATCGACCACTGGAAGTCAGCGACGGGCACGGTCCTCTCGCGTATCGACAAGCTCGTCGCGGCCGGAGGCGAGGCGCTGGTCGGGCGCGCGACGCCCATCGCGGTCGGCGTCGTCGTCCGGCTCTTGCTCGCCGGCGGCCTCGGGCTGCTGGCGGTCATCGCCTCCATCATCCTTTCCATCACCACGGCCCGAGCCCTGGTGCGGCGGCTGGAGGAGCTGCGCACCGCGGCCCTGGAGCTCGCGGGCCGGCGGCTGCCCGGCGTGGTCGAGCGGCTCGGCCGTGGAGACGACGTGGACGTGGCGGCAGAGGCGCCCCCGCTCACGGGCGGGAACGACGCGATCGGCCAGGTCGGCGAGGCGTTCAACACCGTCCAGGAGACCGCCATCCGGGTCGCGGTCGAACAGGCCGAGCTTCGGCGGAGCTACCGTGGCATCCTGCTCAGCCTCGCGCGGCGCACCCAGTCGCTCGTGCACAGGCAGCTCACCATCCTCGACGCCATGGAGCGCCGGGAGACCGAGCCGGGCGAGCTGGCCGACCTGTTCCGCGTCGACCACCTGGCCACCCGCATGCGGCGCAACGCCGAGAACCTCATCGTCCTGTCCGGCGCGTCCCCCGGTCGCGCCTGGCGGCGCTCGGTGCCGATGGTCGACGTGGTACGCGGCGCGCTCGCCGAGATCGAGGACTACACCCAGGTGGCGCTGCTGCCCATGGGTGAGGCCGAGCTGGCCGGGCGGGCCATCGGCGACGTGATCCACCTGCTGGCCGAGCTGATCGAGAACGCCGTCTCTTTCTCCCCGCCGTACGCCTCGGTCCAGGTCAGCGGCCAGGAGGTCGCCAGGGGCTACGTCGTCGAGATCGAGGACCGCGGCCTCGGCATGGGCCCGGAGGACCTGGCCACGGCCAACGAGCGGATCGCCGACCCGCCCGAGTTCAAGCTGACCGGCACGCCCCGCCTGGGCCTGTACGTGGTCAGCCGCCTGGCCTCGCGGCACCAGATCCAGGTCACGCTGAAGGCCTCCCCGTACGGAGGCACGACCGTCGTCGTGCTGATACCGCGCGAGTTGATCAATGGCGACACCGACACCGACATGGAACCCATGACCGAGCCAGAAGCGCTGCCCTCGAGGCCGCTGCCCCCCGGCGCGTCACAGGACCCGCCAGGCAGGCACCGTTCTACCGGAGAGTTTCCCTCGCAGGCCGACAGGCCCGGCCTGCTGACGACGGTCCCGCACTGGAACGACCCGTCGCAGCCTGTTCAAGGACCGCCCGTTGAGGGACCGGACGTCAACGGGTCTGGCGTTGACCGACCGGGTTTCGCGACCCAGGATCCCGAGCCGCCGTTGCCCCGGCTCCGCTCCCCCAGGCCGCGCCTCCCCGAGCCTCCCGCCGCGGAGCCGTCCTCCTCAGAGCCCGCCTACACCCCCTCCGGGCTGCCTCGCCGCACCGCCCAGGCGCACCTCGCCCCGGAGTTGCGGCGCGAGCCGCCCGCGTCCGCCACCGACCCGGTGAACGACGAGGACGACGGCGACGACCGCTCGCCGGAGGAGCTCAGGCGCCTCATGGAGTCGTTCCAGAGTGGTACCGAACGCGGCCGGTCCGAGGCGGCGAGGTTACCGCGCCGCCTGGACGCCCGCCCGGCTCCGGAGGACGAGCCGCCGATGCGTTACGAGTGATGGTTTGGATCATCACGTGGCAGGTAAGCCTCGGAGATCACGTAGACGACAGTGTGAGCCGGTAAAAGAGGACAGCGAGTGATGCAAAGGACGAGTTCCCCCGCCGACCTGACCTGGTTGCTGGACGATCTGGTCGCGCGGGTGAGGGAAGCCGAGCACGGGATCGTTCTCTCCACCGACGGCCTGCTGCTCGCCGCGTCGCGGGGTCTCAACCAGGCCGACGCCGAGCACCTGTCGGCCGTGGCGGCCGGGATCCAGAGCCTCGCCCAGGGCGCCAGCGAGCGGTTCGACGGCGGGGCCGTACGGCAGACCATCATCGCGCTGAAGTCGGCGTATCTAGTGGTGACCGTGGCAGGCCAGGGCGCCTGCCTGGCGGTCCTGTGCGCGCACGACGCCGACGTCGGCCTGGTGGCGTACGAGATGGCCATGCTCGTGACCCGTGTCGGGCAGTACCTCACCTCACCAGCACGATCGGAGAACCCTTCACCAAGGAATGAGGGCGCCACATGACGAGCCTCTCCGACGATCCCGCAGACGAACAGTGGCTCGACGACCAGGCCGGGCGGATCGTCCGCCCGTACGTGATGACGCGCGGCCGCACGCAGCCGAGCGGAGGCAAGATCGACCTCATCACCCTCGTGGTGACCATGAAGTCGGTGACCTCGGCGGAGCCCGGCCTCGGGCCGGAGCACCACACCATCGTCAAGCTCTGCGAACGGCCTCTGTCCGTCGCCGAGATCGCCGCTCACCTGGACCTGCCGGCCGGTACCGTCCGGGTCCTCCTCGGCGACCTCGTCGACAGGGGATTCGTCGCCATCCAGGAGCCCGCGCGCGAGATGGACGTTCTCGACCTGGAAACCTACAAGGCGGTGCTCAATGGACTCCGGACGCTCTAACCGCGACGTCGGGCGCGTGAAGCTGCCCACCGCGATCAAGATCCTCATCGCAGGCGGGTTCGGAGCCGGGAAGACGACGATGGTGGGCTCGGTGTCGGAGACCCGGCCGCTGCGCACCGAGGAGACGCTGACCGACCGGGGCGTCGGGGTCGACGACCTGGCGGGGGTGGAGGCGAAGAAGACCACCACCGTCGCGATGGACTTCGGCCGCATCTCCATCGGCGACGCCCACGTGCTCTACCTGTTCGGCACCCCGGGCCAGGAGCGGTTCTGGTTCGTCTGGGACGAGCTGGCGCTGGGCGCGATGGGCGCCGTGGTGATCGCGGACACGCGCCGCCTGGCCGACTGCTTCCCCTCGGTCGACTACTTCGAGCGGCGGGGCACGCCGTTCGTCGTCGCGGTGAACTGCTTCGAGGGAGCCACCCGCTTCGACCTCGACGAGATCCGCATGGCCCTGGACCTCAGTCCGGACATCCCGGTCGTGCTGTGCGACGCGCGCCAGAAGGAATCCAGCAAGAAGGTCCTGGTCACCCTGGTGGAGCATGCCATGGAGACCCGAGCCTCGACCCCTGCCCAGGCGCCCGCGACCCGCTGAACCCCCCCGGCCTCGCCGGGATCAGGATTCGGCGGACGCGCCCGGGAGGTTCAGGGCTTGTGACAGGCGAGCCAGTAGACTCAGACATGCACATCGACCTGACCGGCCGCACCGCGCTCGTCACCGGATCCACCTCGGGCATCGGCCACGCCATCGCCACCTCGTTCGCGGGAGCCGGCGCGCGCGTCGTGGTCAACGGGCGGGACGAGACGCGCACGCGGGAGGCCGCCGCCCGCATCCGGGACGAGACCGGCAACCCCGAGGTCCATCCCGTGGCCGCCGACGTCGGCACCGAGGAAGGCGCGGAAAAGATCATCTCCGCGGAGCCGGACGTTGACATCCTGGTGAACAACGCCGGCATCTTCGCCCCGCAGCCGGTGTTCGAGATCCCCGACGCGGAGTGGCGGCGGTTCTTCGAGGTCAACGTCCTCAGCGGCGTGCGCCTGGCCCGTCACCACACCCCGCGCATGGCCGGCCGCGGTTGGGGGCGCGTGATCTTCATCAGCAGCGACTCGGCCGTGATGCCTCCGACCGAGATGGTGCACTACGGCATGACCAAGACCGCCCAGGTCGCGGTCTCGCGGGGCATGGCGCAGTCCGTGAAGGGCACCGGTGTGACCGTCAACTCCGTGCTCCCCGGGCCGACCCTCACCCCCGGTGTCGAGCAGTTCATCACCAGCCTGGTCGGTGATGACATCCCCTTCGCCGAGGCGGAGCGGCGCTTCATCGCCGAGTCCCGCCCGACGTCCCTCCTCGGCCGGCTCATCCGCCCCGAAGAGGTCGCCAACCTGGTGCTCTACGTGAGCTCCGAGTACGCCTCCGCGACCACCGGCGCCGCCCTGCGCGCCGACGGAGGCGTCATCCCCACCCTGATTCCCTGACCCAGCTGCAATCATGAAGGCACTCATCATGCCTGTCATACATTCGGCAGCGACGATCTGAATGGTCACCTTAGGATGTTGCGCCATCTCCACGAGGTAACCAAGTTGTTCACTCATGGTCGTTGGGTCACCAACCGGACGCCGCAGCACGTACTCGTCGACGAGCGCCCAGACCATGGGCGGAAATTCCCTGTCAAGGATTGCCTTGCGTCGCATACGGCTCTGCAGTCGCTCTTCAAGTTCTTCTGGAGTGATACCGGGCGCCCCTCCGAAGACGTATCGCGCCTCCGTCTGGAGCAGGCCAGGTATCAGGAGTGGATCCCACGTGCGGAGAACAGTAGCGCGGGGCTCGATCTCCTCTAGCCAGCGGGCGAACCATGCTGGCCCTGATGTTTGGAGCATGAACTGGTAGAGGCGGTCGAAGTGGCCGTCCATCCCGAAGATTTGGTCGCAGTGCTGTACGAGCTCCGGCGACGGAGGACGTAGGACGCGCGGGCCGCTGCGAGACATCTGGGCTGAACTGCCGGATCTGACGGATAAAGCCAGGTTTGTTGCTCTTTGACGACAATGCGCCATCACCGGCCCACCCTCACGAAGACCCCAAACCTGGACAGAGTATGGTCATCCGGGTCATATACGGCGCAGACAAGGACGAGAATGATCGGCACTTCGGACGGTTTCCGCGCCGCGTGCTGGGACATCCCCAGGGACCCTATGATCCTCCGCGACATTCGGGGCATGGTCCGACAGACCCTCATCACGTGGGAACTCGCCCACGCGGACGATCTCACCGACGACATCGTGCTGGCCACGACCGAGGTGCTGAGCAACGCCGTTCTCTACGGGCTGCCGCCGATCCAGCTCGCGCTCCGGATCGTAGGAGAATCGGTCTGTGCCGAGGTGACCGACCACGGAACGGAATGGCCCGAGCGTCGCCCCGAGGACGACGAGGCCGAGCACGGCCGGGGGCTCACCATCGTGGACGCCGTCTGCGACGAGTGGGGCATCCTTCCAACTCTCGACGGACACGCGAAGACGGTCTGGTTCCGTAAGAAGTACCCAAATCACGACGAAGGCCAGTGACCTACACCTGAAAGGCCTGACCTGCCGCTCCGCGCCCAGCGGCACGGGGGGCGTGAGCCGGAGGCGAGGGCTGTTCACTCGGGCCAGGGGGAGTTCTCGATCACTTCGACGAAGTCGGTGTGGCGGAAGCCGGGGACGAAGTGTTCGAGGACGTCGGCGTTGACGGTGCCGAATGTCGTGTCGGGGCGGTCCTTGAAGCCGTCGGTGAAGGCGGCGAGGATCTGGCGTTTGAAGTCGGGCCGCGGGTGGGCGGCCGTGACCGCCGCGACGTCCTCCGGGTCCAGCTCGTCGTAGCCGATGCCGAGGACATCGGTCTCGACCCCGGCGGTCACCAGAGCGACCTCGGGTTCGAGCCGGTACGGCACCTCGGGGGTGGTGTGCAGCGCGATGCCCTCCCACACCTTGCGGATGTCGGCCTCCGGGACGCCGTGCGAGGCGAGGAAACGGCGTGCCTCGTCCGCGCCGTCGATCTCGAAACGCTGGTCGGTACGGCGGTAGGTCTCGGTCAGCCCGAGGTCGTGGAACATCGCGCCGACGTAGAGCAGCTCCGGGTCGGCCTCCAGCCCTAGCCGCCGTCCTTGCAGCGTGCCGAAGAGGTAGACGCGGCGCGAGTGGTCGTACAGCAGCGGGCGCGCGGCGTCCCGGACCAGCTGGGTCGCCTCGGCCGCCAGTGCCGAGTCCGGGATCGTGACGCCCGCGATGGTCTCGCTCATTTCAGTGGTCTCCTCGCACGTCGGACTATGAGTCCACTGTCGCAACCGGCCATCAAGGAGCACCCCACTCCCGGGGACAGAATCTCCACAGAAACGTGGGATGAGCCAGAAAGTCAGGGGCCGTAGATGGCGGACATGGCGTGGAAAGCCGTCCCCGATGCCGTGTTCGAGCAGGTCGAACGCGTGCTCGACGTCGCGGGCCGAGTAGGTGCCGACGAATTGCGCCCCGATCGCCGAGGAGTCACCCGGGCAGTAGATGATGGTCCGATATGGATGAACTGATTCTTCTGCGGCACGGCGAGACAGAGTGGAGCCGGGACGGCCGGCACACCGGGCGCACGGACCTCCCGCTCACCCCCAAGGGCGAGGAGCAGGCCCGCGCGCTCGCGCCCGCGCTGAAGGGCAAGAACTTCTCACTCGTCCTCGTCAGCCCCGCGAGCCGGGCCCGGCGCACGGCGGAGCTGGCCGGGCTGACCGGGTACGAGGTCGATCCGAACCTCTGGGAGTGGGACTACGGCGGTTACGAAGGCATCACCACCGCCGACATCAGGAAACGACGTCCCGGCTGGTACCTCTGGCGCGAGGGCGTGGTCCCCGGGGACGCCGAGCATCCGGGCGAGACGATCGAGCAGGTGGCCGAGCGCGCCGACAAGGTGATCACGCGGGCGCTTCAGGCGGAGGGCACCGTCGTGCTGGTCGCGCACGGGCACTTCCTGCGCGTGCTCGCCGCCCGCTGGCTCGACCTTCCCCCGCAGGACGGGCGCTTCTTCAAGCTGGACACGGGAACGATCTCCGCGCTGGGGTTCGAGCACGAGGAACACGCCGTCGCTCGGTGGAACTGCCCCGTCTCCAAGTAGCACCAAGCCAAGGCCTGGTCAAAGAGGGCGAAAAGAGCGCGAGGGGACCGCTCAGCTCGCGACGACGGGCTGCGGTTGGGGGCCGCGGCCGGTCAGCCACTCGAGGACCCTCCGGTGGCCCCTGCGGGCGTCCTCGAAATGGCCCCAGCGCCAGTATCTCGGCTGGTCCCTGACTCCCGTCACCCAGGTGCGGTAGGAGACCGGGCGGGCGCCGTCTTCTGTGGAGGCCGCGGACGCGACGCCGTACGTACGGATCACGACGCGGCCCCCCGGTGCGAACAGCACGTCGTCGGCTACCGGGTACAGAGTCATCTGGTCCAGCATCATGGGCCCCCAAACCTTTCAGGAAGTGGACGAACCCAGTCTGCCGGATCGATGAACGACCCCGGTTACGCGATCAGCGCTCTCCGGTTAACCGGACTCGCGATATGTGAACAGGGTGTTACGCGACCAGGTTGTCGAACTCGCCGTCCTTGACGCCGAGCACGAGCGCCCGGATCTCGTCGCTGGTGTAGATGAGGGCTGGACCATCCGGGAAACGAGAGTTCCGGACGGCGACCCCCCCGTCGGGGAGTTTGGCAAGCTCGACGCAGTTGCCCTGCGAGTTGCTGTGAAGGCTCTTGCGCCACGCGACGCCGGTTAGGCTCGTGGCCGGCATTCCGTTATACGGCTGGTTCATCTAGGTCTCTCTAAGTATGTCGCCGAGTATCTCGGCAGTGCCCCCGGGAGTTGTGCTCTCGATGCACAGCTGTTCCATGGCGGTGAGGTAGGGATCGATATCCTCACGTTTATCCAGGTAAAGGGCACCCCACAGCTGCTCGACGTAGACCACGTCCGACAGGTCGGACTCCGGAAAACGCAGGATGGTGAACGCTCCACCCTCGGCCGCGTGCATACCGAACTGGAACGGCATCACCTGCAATGTGATGGCTGGCAGGCTCGCGACCGCCATCAGGTGCTGCAACTGCTCGTACATGATCTCTTTGCCACCGATGGGCCGCCTCAGCGCGGCCTCGTCGATGACAGCCCAGAGTTTCGGTCCGTCCTTACGCGTCAGACGTTCCTGCCGTTGCATACGCAGATGCACGCGGCGCTCTATCTCCTCGTCGGGGACGTCCGGATATCCGAGCCTGATCACCGTCCGGGCGTACGCCGCCGTCTGCAGGAGACCCGGTATGAACTGCACCTCGTAGGTGCGGATGACCGAGGCCGCCTCTTCCAGCCCGACGTACGTCGAGAACCATGAGGGAAGCAGGTCGCTGTATTTGTGCCACCATCCGGGGGTGTTCGCCTCGCGGACCATCTCGAGCAACCCGCGGCGATCGGCGTCGTCGTCGACGCCGTAGAGGGTGAGCAGATCCTCGACGTCACGTGTCTTGAACCCTACCCGTCCGAGCTCCATCCGGCTGATCTTGGACTCCGAGGCGCGGATGTGGAAACCCGCGACCTCACGGGTTAGCCCGCGCTCTTCACGCAGCCTGCGTAGGCTGGCGCCCAACATAATGCGCCGAACCGTTGAGCCAGAACCAGGCGGATCGATGGACACGTGCTTTCCTCCGGTTGTGGACTGGTTCACAGTCTGTCAAAGATCGCGCGTGTGGGCCCCCTTCGGTTTTCACTCCCTTGCCCAACCGTAGCGGTTGCACGGGTCTTCTGCACGTGCATTCGCCCTTGCACCTGCACAGGAGTTTGCAGCAAGATGATCTCGTGCACTCCACGGACCTGACACGTGGGCAAAACCAGTGGTCGGCCCTCGATTGGTGGCCTCCTGCCGGCTGGTGGCCCCACCCCGCGCGCGACCTCACGCCCCCCGGAGCCGGCACGTCCAGTGCCACGTTCGTGCTCCCCCCACGAGCAGAATCCGTGCATTCGGCGCGCAGCTTCGCCGCCGGCAGCCTCATCGGCTGGGGCATGGGCGACCTGGTGGAGGACATGGAGCTGGTCGTGTCCGAGCTCGCGACCAACGCGCTCCGTCACGGTCTGGTGCTCGACGAGCGCAACCTTCGGCGCAGCGGTTCCGAGCCGATCCGGATGTCGATGATCCGCAGGGATCCCCTCGTCGCGTGCGTCTTCGCCGACCCCGGTTCGGCGGCGCCCATACTGTGCCATCCGTCGCCGCTGGAGCCCGGCGGCATGGGGCTGCACATCGTTGAGTCGATGAGCCTGCGGTGGGGCTGGAACCCCCTGCTCCCGGACGGCAAGGTCGTCTGGGCCGTGCTCAAGAGCTAGTTTCACAATGAGTTGGGCGTGATCCTCCCTGGGTTGCGCGGTGTCGGGGTGGGAGAATGATCACCCATCCCGGTAACCCACGGACGGGTCGTGGCACGGCCGCAACCCCTGAAACACGACCCGTACCATGGGCGCGCGACGACCTCGTGGTCGCCCCGGACAGAGAGGGACGCCGCGTGCGCCCACCGACCGACGACCCGACGGTCCTCTCGATGGTTCACGCCCCGGGTGGCGCCGTGGACCTTCGAGACGACCGACGCGGCACTCACTGGCGGGCTGAGATCGCTCCCTTCCTGCTCGGCCGGTATCCCGTCACGGAGAACCTCCACCGTGCCGTCACGGGAGCGGATCTCAATCCCTCCGCGAGCGGCGCCTCGCCCGTGACGAACGTCAGCTGGCTCGACGCGATCGACGTGTGCAACCGAATCTCGGCGCGGTCCGGACTGAACCAGGCCTACTCCCGCGACGCAGAGAGCGGGGAAGTGACCTGCGACTGGGCGTCCAACGGCTATCGCCTGCCGACCGAGGCGGAGTGGCAGTACGCCTGCAAGGCAGGCACCAGCGGGTACCGGTACGGGGAGATCGACGACATCGCCTGGTACGCGGACAACTCCGGAGGCCGGGTCCACGACGTCGGCGGCAAGGCACCCAACCCATGGGGGCTGCACGACATGCTGGGCAACGTCTGGGAGTGGTGCTGGGACCTCTACGACGAGGAGGTCTACGGCTCCTATCGCATTTTCCGAGGTGGGAGCTGGGCCGAGTCCATGCGGGGCTGCGGGGCCTCCGTGCGTCGCCGCAGTCACCCCTCGTTCGCAATCGACGACCTCGGCTTCCGACTCGCTCGGACCGTGTCATGAGGTCCGGTGACCTCGCACGGACCCGCTGTGGCCAGGGGCTCCACCCGCTCCCGAAGCGAGTCAACTTGGCGTGACGTGGCCGAAGTCCCCGAGCTTTACGGCGTTGGATGCCATACTCAAACAAACCGAACAGCTCGGCCGTATCGTCGACCAGCCCGCGCGAAGGCCTTCTCGCGGTCCTCGGCCGGTGCGCCGGGCCGTTCGCAGATCACATACAAGCGGCAACGGCGCCGCGACGTCCGTGACGCGGTCCCCCAGAGACCTGCTCGATGAGCTCGCCGCGGATCCCCCTGATGTGCCCCTTCCAGCCTCCCGACCGTCCGCGGGGTAGACCCGCGGCTGACCCGGCCCCCAGGGCACGCCCTGCTCGTACAGATCCGCGGAGAAGATGTTGATCTCGGGCTTCATTGATTCGGGTTCTATTCCGCTACGTCGATCCCGTCGAGCAGGTGCTCTGCATTACGGTGGCTTCTTGGTGACTCCCGCGAGACCTTCGAGAGAGCTGTGATGGATGATCACCTGCTCTACTGGTTGACGACTCTTGATGAAGACCGGCTCGGGCGCGTCCTGGCCAACCGGCCTGACGCGATAGCCGCGCCCTGGCCGCGCCGCCTCGACACGCTCGCACGGCGCCTGAGTGACAACATCGCCGTCATGGAGGTCATGCGTGGCCTCCCCCTGCCGCCGCTGGAGATCCTGCAGGCCTGCCTGGTCATCGGCGAGCGGGCCACCGGCGACGAGCTGGCGCGCTTCCTCGGGGTGACCAGGGCCGAGGTGCTCCCCTGGCTGGAGGCGCTCTTCGACCACGCTCTCGCCTGGCCGGGGCAGGACGGCCGCCTCCACCTGGCCGAGGCGGTCGCCCGCTGGTGGACCGCCCCGTGCGGTCTCGGCGACCCCCTCGCCGCCTACCTCGACTCCTGGACGATCAACGCCGAAGGCCTGCGCCGCATGAACCGCAGCCTCGGCCTCGCGGCCCAGGGCGGCAGGCGCCAGCTCATGGCGCGCCTCACCTCGGTCCTCGGCGACGCCGACCGGCTGGCCGCCCTGCTGGTCGACGCGCCCGACGGCACGGTGAGCCTCCTCGACGAGTTCGCGTGGGACGGGCCGGTGCGCGGCGTCGACGGCAACCGCTTCATCGCATCCGGCACCCCCGAGAAGTGGGCCACCGACCGAGGGCTGCTCTACCGCACGCAGTGGGACATCGCCGAGATGCCCCGCGAGGTCGCGCTGGCACTGCGGGGCCCCGACTATCACGCGCCCTTCACCCCCGAGCCGCCCCAGCTCGGCACGGTGGCCGCCGATCCCGAGGCCGTCGACCACGCGATGTGCCTGGCCGCGCCGCACGCCGTCGACCGGGCCGCCGCCCTGCTCGAGAACACCGACAAGACCCCGCTCCCCCTGCTCAAGGGCGGCGGCGTCGGGGTCCGCGAGGTACGCCGGGTCATGAAGGAGACCGGCTGCACCGAGGAGGAGACCCGGCTGGTGCTGGAGGTCTGCGCCGTCGCCCGGCTGCTCGCCTGGGACGAGACGGCGGGCGGCCTGATCCCCACCAAGCGGTTCGACGCCTGGCGGCTGGCCGACGCCCCCGCACGGCTGCGGGTGCTGCTCGCCGCGTGGTGGCGCATGGAGCGCTCGTCGCTGCGGCGCACCGCCGGCAGGTATCCCACGGTGCTCAGCGACGACCCGGCCGGCGAGACGGTAGCCCGGATCCGGTGGGCGGTGATGGCCACGCTGACCACCCTCCCCCCGGACGCCGCGTTCGCGAGCATGCCCGAGCTGGTACAGGCCGTGCACTGGCGAGCGCCGCTGCTCGACAGGGAGCTTCTGGCGGAGTGCTGCCCGGCCGTGCTGGAGGAGGCGCTGCTGCTCGGGCTGGTCGACTGCGACACCCTCACCGGTCTCGGCCGGTCGCTGGCCGCCCTCGGCTCCGCCGTGGCCGGTGACGAGCAGGACGAGACGGTGCCGGAGATCGAACGTGATCCCGGGCTGGTCGAGTCCTCGGTGCACGCCCTGGCCAGCGCGCAGCGCACGGCGCTCTTCGGGGCCGACCTCACGGCCGTCGTCACCGGGCCGCCCGCCGCCGAGCTGTCGGGCCTGCTCGACCGCGCCGCCCAGCGGGAGTCCCAGGGCGCCGCCTCGGTGTGGCGGTTCACCCCCGCAAGCGTGCGGCGGGCCCTTGACGCGGGGTACTCCGCCGAGGGCCTGCTGGAGGAACTGCGTGCGGCCGGCACCATCCCGCAGCCCCTGACCTACCTCATCAAGGACGTGGCCCGGCGGTACGGCGAGGTCACGGTCACCACGGTCGGCTGCATCATCCAGGGCTCCGATCCGGCGCTGCTCGCCGAGATCGCCGCGCACCGCCGCCTCGCCCGGCTGGGGCTGCGGCTGCTCGCGCCCACCGTGCTCGCCGGCACCGCCCCGGCCGATCGCACTCTCGCCGCGCTGCGCGACGCCGGGTACGCCCCGGTGCCCGTGGACGACACCGGTGAGATCGCGGTCAGGCGTGAGCCGCAGGGCGGGCGGCTCATCCTGCTGCCCGGCGGCCGGGTGGCCGAGCTGGAGGAGCCGCAGGCCGTCATCGCCGAGCCCCCGCCCGACCCGCGCGAGCACGCCCGGCGTCTCATGCGGACCCACGAGGCCGAGCGCCACACCGGGCAGACCTGGGCCGTGATCGGCCGCCTGGCGACCCGCCTGCCCACAGCACAGCAGTCCCTGCTGGGGTTCGTCGTCGACCGGGGCGTGCGCGCGCTGATCACGCTCTCCGACGGGCTCACCGCGACGATCAGTCACGGCGAGCTGCGGCGCGGCGTGCTGGACGCCTGGTGCGAGGAGGCGGGCGACTACCTCGAGTTCCCGCTGGCCGAGATCTCCTCGGTGACGAGCGGCTGACCCGTAATGGAGGGCGCACCCCGGCGGAATGTTCCGGCTCACATGGGACGTCGGCCGGCGGACGCCTGCGGGTGAACCTCTGCTCAGCATCGCTTCTCTTGCCAGAGCCCGAAGCGCAGACGCGGGCGTCATGACCTTCGGACTGGTGGGGGTGGCTCGCACCCCCGGACTCCACCCCCTGGCCACTCACGGCGAAAACCGGAGATCACACGATTCTGCCGGCGCTCCACTGGGTTCCGGCCGTGTTCCATGTCATGATCTTATGAGAATGAGGTCCGGTCTCAGGAATCTGTGATGAAGCGTGTGGCTGGAGATCGAATACTTCTCGACCGCGGCGAAACCGCGCTGGACTTCCGTGTCCTCGGGCCGCTGCAGATCATGATGTCTGGACGGGAGGTTTCCCTTCCCGGTCAGTATGTGCGTCGGCTGCTGGCCGTGTTGCTGCTGGCAGCGGGCGGGCCGGTCGCCGAGGGGCAGCTTCTCCACCATATCTGGGAGACGTCCCCCGCCAGCCTGCGCGCCCTGCGAACCACGGTCTCGCGGCTCAGATCGTGGCTGCGAGAGGAGGTAGGGCTGACGCAGGCCGTCATGCACACAGGGTCCGGTTATGTGCTGCAGGTGGAGCCCCATCACGTGGATGCGGGACGGTTCCTGCATCGCTTTCAGGCCGCCACCCGCAATCCCGATCTCGAACTCGGGCTCGAGTCGATCGTGAGCGCGCTAGGAGAGTGGCGTGGAGCCGTGCTCGAGGGAGCACCCGACAGGCTGCGCGATCACCCCGCCGTCCAGAGCCTGGAGCGCACCCGGGTCGCCTGCGTGTACAAGGCCGCCGACCTGGCGCTTGGGCTGGGGAAACCGGAGGCGGTCCTGCCGTACGTGCGAGAACTGGCCGCCGCCACGCCCTACGACGAGCCCCTCCAGGCGCGGTTCATCAGGCTCCTTGGCGAGAGCGGCTGTCGTGCGGAGGGGTTGCGCCGCTTCGAGGAGGTCCGGCGCAGAATCGCGGACGAGCTCGGAGTCGACCCCTCTGACGAGCTCAGGACTGCCCACGCGCGGCTGCTGGAGGATGCTCCGGCTGTCTCCAGGCCGGTCGTCGGCGATGCGCCAGGTCCCGATCGTATGACGGCCCGGGGCATCGCCTCCGAGCTGCCGATGGACGTGGCCACGTTCACCGGTCGCACGCGCGAGGTCGAGCACCTGTGCCGGTTGCTGACCCGGCCCGGCCGCAACGGGACGATCATCGCGTCGATCTCTGGGGCAAGCGGGGTCGGCAAGTCGGCCCTGGCCATCCACGTGGCCAATCGCATCGCGGAGCAGTACCCTGACGGCCAGCTCTACATCAACCTGCTCGGCTCCACTCCCAAAGTCAGACCGCTCACACCGGCCGCCGCGCTGGGCCGCCTGCTGCGTTCGCTCGGCATGGACGACCAGTCGGTGCCCGTCGGGCCCGAGGAGGCCGCGGGTCACCTGCGATCGCTGACGGCCGGCAAGCGCCTGCTGATCGTGCTGGACAACGCGCTGGACGCTGGTCAGGTGCGTGGCCTGTTTCCCGGCCGTGGCGGCAGTGCCGTACTGCTGACCAGCCGCAAGGTGCTCACCGAGCTCGACGGTGCCACCCACCTGCGGCTGGACCTGCCGTCTGAGTCGGAGTGCGTCTCCTTGTTCTCCCGCCTCATCGGTCACGAGCGAGCGCGGCTCGACGTGGAGGCCGTGGAGGCCGTCGTCCGGCTGTGCGGCTATCTTCCCTTGGCCGTGTGCATCGCCGCGGCGCGGCTCAATGCCCGCCCCACGTGGACGGTCCGTACTCTGGCCGACCGGCTGGCCACAGACCGGGACCGGCTCGTGGAGCTGCGCGTGGGTGATCGCACGATACAGGCGAGCTTCGCGGTCAGCTATCACGAACTCGACGCCGAACAGGTTCGGCTCTTCCGGCTCCTGGGCCTGCTCGCCAACCCCGACGTCAGCGTCGGCGTCGCCGCCGCCCTGGCGGGGGTACCGGAACGGCGGGCCGAGGATGTCCTTGATGATCTCGTCGATCTGCACATGGTGGAGAATTACGCCCCCGGCCGTTACCGCATGCATGATCTGTTACGCCAGTTCGCGTTCGATCGTGCTCAGGATGAGGAAACCCCGCGGGACCGTGTCCGCGCGTTGCGTCAGGTCCTGCATTGGTATCTGGCGACGGCGCGCACCGCCTGCGTCCGCGTCAACCCCAACGCCGCCTGGCGCCTGGAGGTCGGACCGCAGGACCTGAGTCACCCGGGCCTGCCCCTGGACGACCCGCAGCAGATCCAGACCTGGACGGAGGAGGGGGCGACGACCTTCCCCATGGTCCTGCGGCAGGCCATCCACGAACTCGACGACGGCCCGTCACTGGCGGTGGGGCTGGCCGCGGCCGTGTACCTTCCGCTGGGATATCAACGACGCTGGAAGGAACAGCTCGCGCTGGGCGAACTCGCGATCGAGGCCGCAGCGCGGACCGGTGACCTTCTCCACCACGCCGTGGTCCACGGCGACCTCGGCGACGTCCAGTCCCATCTGGGCCAGGTGGACGAGGCGATCCCCCACCTGACGGGCTCCCTGGAGGCCTACCGCCGGCTCGGGCATCGGCGGGGAGAATCCTCGCAGCTGGACCGGCTCGCCGGCGCCTACGGCCTGCTCGGCCGCTTCAATGAGTCCATCGGCTACTACCAGCAGGCCCTGGCGCTCGACCGGCGGCAGGGCGACCGATTCAACGAAGGGATCACGCTGAGCAACCTGGGACTTACCTATCAGAATGCCGACCGCTTCGACGAGGCGATTCGAGCGCACAGCGAGGCCATCGACATTCACCGCGAGACTGGCAGTTCCTTCGGATTAGGCAGTCTGCTGGGCAATCTGGCCGAGGCGCGGCGACTGCGGGGTCAGCCGGAGCCGGCGCTCCTGCTATACGAAGAGGCGCTGCGGGCCGATGTCAACGCCGAGCGGTCCGGCACCTACGACGAGGCCGAGCACTGGTGGGGCCTGAGCCGTTGCTACGACGACCTCGGCGAGTCCGAACGGGCGCGGGAGTGCCGGCGTACCTCCGGTGCGATTCTCCATGGGCTTGGGCTGATCGGCGTCGAAGAGAAGCGGCTGATCGACACGCATGCCCTGCCGCCGACACCGGAGATCATCCTCAGGAACACCTAGGTCAAGAGCTGCGGTGCGCCCGATCGGCCAATTCCCGCAGGAACGACGAGATGATGCGGGCGCCGGCGCGGTCTTGTGTGAGGTTCTTGGCGCGCGCCCATGCACGGAGCGCTTCTAGATCGTTGATGCTCAGCGTGACGATGATCTGTTTCACCGACCCAGGTTTGTGCCCGTTGCCGCCGTGGCCGGCCACTTGCTGACCGGTGACCTCGGGGGTCCGGAAGTAGTCCGTTTGCTGGGCGTTGGACATGCCGGCCACGCCGGCGGCGACCTGCCGGAGTCGCTGGTCGTCGACGGTTTCGCGCCCGAAGTGGTCTTCGATCCTGAGCGCCGTCTTGAGGTCGATGTCGCCGTCTCGGACGAGCGCTTTCAACGCCGGCCTGAGCCGATCGAACTTGATGTATCTGCGGACTGTGCCGTAGGGGAGCCCGAATTTTTCCGCGACGGCTTTGACGGAACCGTACTTGTGGTAGAGGCTCGTACACGCGTCGATCAGGTCCAGCGGGCTGAGGTCCCGGCGCACGAGATTCTCGCTGATCGACAGGGCGCTCGCGACATCGTTGTCCGGTTTCTCCGCGATGATCGCCGCCGTGATGTCGTGGGCACCGAGCCTGCGCATGGCCAGCCAGCGCCGCTGGCCGGCCAGGATCTCGTAGTATCCCTCTCTGCCCGGTAGCGGCGCGGCGATGATGGGTTCCAGCTGGCCGTGGACGCGGATGTTGTCCATCAGTTCGGCGAGGTCTTCCTCGACGTCGCGGGTGCGTACCTGCTGCGCGCCCACCACGAGCCTGTCCAGCTTGACCTTCTCGACCCTGGCGATGGACACCACGGCGGACTCCTCCCTTGGCGCGGGGTCTCCGGTTCGAGCGCGGACAAGGATGGCCGTGCCCTTCGTCGCCGACGACCCTCAGGTACGGGCTGGCCCGACTGTGGCATGAGACGTTGTGAATCCGTTGACAGCCCGGTCACGCCGACGCCCCGGGTGGCGCACCTGGATCTCAATCCGTTGACAGCCGCGGCGGTGGTCTTAAAACCACCGTGGGGAGACGGCTGCTAACCGGGGTTCTGCGGCAGGGCCAAGGACAGGTACTTGTCGTCCTCCGAGACCATCACGCCGGATCGGCAGCAGTCGTCCAGGAACTCTGTCACGACCTCCAGCGAAAGATCGCATCCACGATCGAGCAGCTGCTGGTGGACGCCCTTGCTACTGCGCATGGTGTCGCCGCAGGCTTCGTACGCGTCACCTTGCCACCCCTCGAGTACTGCCTTGCGCGGCCTGCCCGACCGCGTGTCGATGATGCTCAGGCGTCCGGGCAGGCGCTGGTAGAACAGGACGGGCCGGTCACCGCCGGTCCAGGCGCGCTGCCATTCGGTGATCGCCGTGCTCATGAGCGCGTGCGCCTCGGGGGTAGCCGTGTCCGCGACCTCGTAGTCGAAGTAATAGGCGATCCTGGGGTGGTCCAGCTCGGGCGGATAGACGTGAGCGTAGCTGGGCTGCGGGCGGACATCGGAGATCCCGAAGGAGGACGGGTCCGTGAAGTACGGGCTGAATCGTTCGAGCCAGATACCGTGCTGGGTCCGCGGCGGTTGCATGTGGTGCAGAAGGGGGGCGAGTTCGGCCTGCTCAGCGTAGTCCGCGTCGGACTCGCCGGGGAAACCGCACAGCACGTGCCACTGCACGGCTATGCCGTAGTGGAGCGCCCACTTCAGCAGGCGGATGTTGATGAGCTTGGTTGAGCCCTTGCGCATCAGACCCAGGACAGGGGTGCTCAGGCTCTCGATGCCGGGCTGGATCCGCCGGATTCCCGCCCGCCGCATGAGGGCCAGCTGGTCCCTGGTGAGATTCGCCTTGACCTCGAAGAACAGGTCGAGATCCCAGCGCCGCTCGGCCAGCTCGGCGCAGAAGGAGTTCAGGTACTTCATGTCCAGGATGTTGTCCGTGGCATCGACGCGGTCCGTGGCATAGGTGCGCAGCAGATGCTCGAGTTCGGCCACGGCCCGCTGGCCGCTCTTGGACCGGTAGGCCATTCCCAGCTTGTTCAGACCGCAGAATGTGCAGTGGTGCTTGGCTCCCCACCAGCAGCCGCGCGAGAACTCGGCATGAAGCCGGATGCTCTGGCCGCCGAGGACCTGAGCCGTGTCGTACCGGGCGAGCCAGGCGAAATAGTCGTGATAGTCCGGCATCGGAAGGCCGTCGAGGTCCCGAGTACGCGGTGCCTCGCCCGGGTCGCTGTCCTCGGCTCCTTGCCGGTACACGCCGGAAATAGGCTCATGGGTGCCGGCGGCGAGCTGGTCGAGCAGCGTCGGCAGGGCGATGTCGCCCTCGCCGGACACCACGTAGTCGAGCCACCAGAGCTTTTCGGCGTAGGCGACGCCCATCCCGCCGTCGAAGTTGGCGCCCCCGAAGATCAGCGGTAAATCGGGGAAGCGGGTCTTCAGCAGGCGCCCGAGCGCCAACGACGCGTTGTTCTGCAGGAACGTGGAGGAGAATCCGACGACGTCGTAGGAGGACCAGTCGACGTTCTGCACGCAGCTCTCAAGCCATGCGGGCAGGGTATCCCGGCGATAGGTGATCAAGCGTTCGGGGGCTTCATGCCGCAGCGTGGACCAGCTCTCGGGCACCTCGGGGTATTCGGCGAAATACTCGGCCTCTGGGCGGAGGTCGCCGAAGGCCGCGTAGGAGAACAGCCACTCGCCCAGCTGGCAGAAGTGGCCGGCCTGATCGTCGATGGTGACGATCTGGTGGTAGGTCTCGTCCCCGAGCCAGGCGGCCAGGTCGAGGTTGAGATAGAGCACGTCGCAGTCGTGCCCGGACTTCCTGACGATCGACTGCAGCAGGCCGCACTGGACGGAGGGCATGTACGTCCAGGACCAGGGCATGTTGACCAGGGCCATGCGCAGTCGTCGACGTGGCGGCAGGATGTGCTCCACTACGCGTCACCTCGTATCCGAGCGGTGAGGGTAAGCAGGTCTTGTAGTCGATCGGCCGGTAAGAGGCGCTCTTCGGCGCGCAGGGTGAACACCAGCCCCGACGGCGTGATCACAGCTTGGGCCGCGCCAGGTCGGGCCTTGCCGGTTTCGCCCAGCCAGGCATTCATTGACGCGCTGGTGGCTCCGTCATGACGCTGCAGCAGGAAGTACTTGTCCCGCACAGCTACGAAGTTCGCGAAATCTTCGATGTTCGTGAAGGGGATCTCGCGTTGCGCGACGTGCGTGAGCTGGATCCGCGGTTCGCCGAAGGAGTCGTCCGGAGTGAGCACCGGCCCGAATTTCGCGAAGTAGAGCAATGTGTGTGCGGTGTCGACGCCGCCGACGAACGGCCGGTCATCGACGGTACACCTGAGGGCGACTCGCCGATTCTCGCCGATACGTTCGTCGGTCTCGCCGGCCCAGCGGTCCGCACCGTCGGGGCGTTCTCGCCAGGGCAGATAGCGTTGGATGTGCTGAGTGGCCGGAAGGGGGAGTATATCGATGTCGAAGTCATCCGGACGCTTCGCAAGTATCGATCCGGGAGTGAGGGAAAATGTGCCGATCGCAGCGATCGTCCATAGATGTTGGTGATCGACCAAGAAGTCGTATGTTCGCTCTGCCTCATCCAGCCGTTCCGTGGGAAAGCCGGTGAATCCCATCATTTGAACGCCGATGTGATGCTCTCTCAGATGGGTCAGGATAGACGGCACCTCGGCCAGCTGAACGCCTTTGTCGATCAGGTCCAGCACGCGCTGGGAGCCCGATTCGTAGCCGAAGGAGATCGCAACGCAGCCGGCGTCCCTGAGGTGCCGCGCCATGTCGCGTTTGGGGAAGGTCCGTTCCAAGCGAAGCTCCGCGCTCCATCGTATTGATGTGCGCGATTCGCTCAACGCCTCGCAGAGCAGGCGCAGATATCTCGGCGACATCGCGTCCACCGAGAAATATAGGGTCCTGCCGATGCCGGATATGGCGCGAAGGTCCTCGATCACTGTCTCTACAGGGCGCTCCCGGGATGGGGAGGTCGGCCGATCCAGGTTCAACCCGTAGTCGCAGAATGTGCATTTGTTCCAGTAGCATCCGCGGGTCGGGCTGTAAAGGATGACCGGCTCCGGCGCCCAGTAGGAATCCCACTCCCATACGTCATAGGCGGGTGTGGGCAGCGCGCCGACGTTCTCGTAGTTGATGGGCGGCTGTGCGGGGTGCTCGCCGCGGGTGAGTATTCCGCGGATACCACCGAAATCCCGGTCGTCGTGGACGGCCCGCAAAATGTCGCAGAACGGCGATTCACCTTCCCCGGGGACGATGATGTCGGCATCCTGGAAGAGCCGCCAGTAGTCTTTCGGCTCGCGGGCGAGTCGCACGTCGTCACAGACCTCGGTTCCGCCGAACACGATGACCGCGCCGGGATCTGCCGCGCGCACCTGTCTGGCCATGCGGAGCGCGACGGGCAGTTGGCTGGTGAAGTTGACAGAGAACCCGACGACTCGCCACCGGCGTTCTCGGAGGATATCGGCGAACGGCCCGTTGAGATACGGATCGAACGGTCCAGTGAGCCGGTCGATCACGGCGGGGTCGCACAGGTCTTGATAAGAGGACAGGCTGACGACGCCGCCGGCCAGAATGCTGAAGTCGGCGATGCTCTTCGGGACGCCGTCGAGGCAGAGCAGTTCCTGCCACGCCTTCATCACCAGGACCGCCTGCCGGTAGGTCGGATAGTGATAGAAGAATTCCTCGTTCTTGAAGATTTCGATCGCCCTGCGTACCGAATCCGCGGTGAGGGTTTCGACGGTGAGCGCGGCCTGGTAGTTGAGCTCGTCCAGCCGAGTGAGTTCGGGCAGGGATTCGATGCGCACCCGCGCCTTTTCCGCGCGGTCGATGAGGGCGCCAACCTGCTCTGGATGCGCGAGATGATTCAGCGCGTCGATGTTCGCGTCAACGCATCGCTCACCTGTGAAGCCGGCGGCTCTGGCCGCGCCGACCAGGTAAGGGATCGAATGGTATGGCTGGGTGGGGTCGGTCAGCGGCGGATTGATCAGCAGATACGGCAGGCTGCTTTCCGTGCGGCTTGTCTGGCGAGTGACCGGCAACTCGGTAATGAAGACGGGCATCCCGACCTCCCGGGTTCGTTCCACAGAAAGTCTCTGTCAAGTTCGCAGCATACTTGAACGCGCGGAAGATCAAAGGCGCAGGCGCCGGGATGTTCTTAAGAATCGCGGTGTTGTTCTTAGTGCCGCGAGTCCGCGTCTTAAGAACCATCCACCCTTGGTCTTAAGAACTTTCCGTTCGCCTCCCTGGACGGCTATTCGGGTCTGGCATATGGTCGGCTCAGCCAACAGCTTTTAGACGGATCCGAAAGGAGTAGGGCATGTCCAGTAATCCTCGTGACGCCCTCAATGCGGCTGGCCTGGACAGGCTGCCGGAGACTCAGAGAATGGTCTTCGAAGGGCTGAGTGCTGAGGAATTGAGGATCGTCGGCGCGATCCAGGACCGTCTCAACGCGGCCACGCCGGAAGTCGAAGGCCAGAGCAACAATAACACCGTCTGCTAGTACTTCATGAAATCCGGCCCGCCGTGGTCCCCCGTGGCCCGGCGGGCCGGATGCGATGTACGGAGAGTGTCGTGGCGGAAAAAATCGGTCGCTATTGTGTCGTCAGTGATAATATCTATGAGGATAACAGCGGCGTGCGAGTTCAGCTGGTTTACGCGACGCGAACGGCCAAGCTGCTGTTCGTCATTCCACAGGTCGCGGACGCCCTGCGCGCGGGCAGGCTCGACGTCATATCGCCAGGCACGCGTGCCGCACTTCGGGATGCGCAGGTGGTGGTGCCCGACGGTCAGGACGAGCTGACGGAGATCCTGGATCGCAACCGATCGGCGGCGCGTGATAGGTCGCTGGTCCAATTCATCCTGCTGCCCACCTCGTACTGCAACATGGGCTGCTCTTATTGTGGCCAGGAGCATGTGCGGGGCGGGCTGACCGCCGATCACCGGGATCGTGTCCGGGCTCGGGTGCTGCGCGCCATCCGGCTGCCCACGACGGAAGGGGTACGCGTCGACTGGTTCGGCTCCGAACCGATGATGGGTTACGCGATCATTCGTGATCTGGCCAGGGATTTCGTCCGGGTCGCCGATGAGGAGGGCGTCGCGTACGCCTCCGAAATCGTGACCAATGGATACCTGCTCAATCATCGGAATCTGGACGCGTTGATCAGGGAATGCCGGGTCAGCAGGTTCTACATAACCCTGGACGGGCCGCCCGAGATTCATGACGTCCACCGTCCACTGAAGAGCGGCAATGGGTCTTTCTGGAAGATCGTCCGGACCGTCCGCGCGGCACTCGACAATGCCGACTACAGGGATGTGGTCTTCGAGTTCAGAACCAATGTCGATGTGCACAACCAGGACAGCCTTCCCCGCTATATCGACCTGATGGCCGAGCTCGGGTTCGCCCGGCCGAACGTGTTCTTCTCGCTCGCCCGCGTGCGCCCGTGGGGGAACGACGTCTCGGCGATCGAGCTGGCCGGCAAGGACTACGCTGAGCGTGAGCTGGACTGGCTGAGGTTGATCAACGAGCATGGACTGCCGTACATGCGCATGCCCACCCTCGCGAAGCGGATCACGTGCCCGGCGGTCAAGGCCACGTCCGAGCTGATCAGCGGCACCGGGAAGATCTTCTCGTGCACGGATCATCCGCTGGTGCCGCAGACAGAGCTGACCGCGGCACTCGGCCACATCAGCCAGGACGACCTTCCCATATTCCGCCCGGCCGGAGAGTTCGACGGCTGGTACGACGAGGTGGAACAGGGCAAATCATGGTGCCGGGACTGCGTCTTCCTGCCCACGTGCGGAGGTTCGTGCCCCAAGGCCTGGCATGAGGGCAACCCACCGTGTCCCAGCTACAAGTACAACGTTCAAGGACGCCTGGATCTGGCCGCCGAACGCATCGGCCTGCGGCCCGTTCCGGCAGGGTGAGTGCGGTGGACGCCGAGGGACGTAGTCTCCTCGTCGGCGCCTGCGGCGCGGCCAACGTGCTGAACCTGCCGAGCTACCTGCAGACGCTGCGCCAGGTGCCGGGGCTTCGTGTCAAGGTCATCATGACGCCCACCGCGACGCGGTTCGTGCCCGTCCGCACGGTGCGCCTGGTGAGCGATGCCGTGTTCTGCGACGGCGAGGACAACTTCGAGCCCGGCCACGCGCGACTGGCCGACTGGGCCGACCTCTTCATCGTGCTACCGGCGACCGCGCACGTGCTCGCGCAGGCCGCGCAGGGGTACGCCGGAAGCCTGCTGACGGCGACGCTGCTGGCGTACGAGGGGAGCGTGATCTTCTTTCCCAGCATGAACGCGGCGATGTGGCGCAAGCCGGCCGTCCAGCGCAATGTGGCGCAGCTGGCGGCGGACCGCCATCGCATCGCCGGGCCGGTCATGACGCAGTGCTGGGAGATAGACGAAGACGGCATGCGACCAGGGCTGGGACTTCCCTCGCCGTCGCAGGTCGCCGCGATCATCAAGGACATCGTTACGACCCCCGGTATGGACCCCGGGCAGGGCGGGGAGGAATCGTGAGCAACACGCGGGTCACCGCGGCCAAGGCGTTTCTCGTGTCGGGACCGATGGCGGTGCGAGGATTCCGGTGGCTGCTCGTCGGCCAGTTCACCTCCAACGTCGGTGATCTGTGCTACGCGATCGCCCTGCCGTGGCTGGTCCTGTCCTCCGATGGCGGGGTCATCCTGCTCGGCGCCGTCCTGGCCTGCTTTGGCATCAGCCGGGCGATCGCGATCCCGGTCGGCGGAGTCCTCGCCGACCGCTTCAGTCCGCGCGCCGTCATGCTGGTGGCCGACTTCGTCAGGTTCGGCCTCACCCTGCTTCTCGTGGCCATCTCCGCCACCATGACGCCCACGTTCGCGGTGCTCGCGCCGATCGCCATCGGGCTCGGGGCCTGTGGGGGCGTGTTCGTCCCCGCGTCGTTCGCCCTGCTTCCGAGCGTCCTGCCGGAAAAGGACCTGACCGCGGGGAATTCGATGTCGTCGGTCGCGACCCAGCTCGGCTCGCTCCTCGGGCCGGCGCTGGGGGGAATCCTGGTCGCCGGCCTCGGCCCTGCTCCGGCCCTGCTCGTCGACGCGGGGTCCTACCTCGTCTCCGCCGGTGCGCTGCTCCTGCTCCGGGTGCCAAATGCCGCGGCGTCGCAGGACAAGTCCGCCGAGGAGAAGGCGGTCACGTTCCGCAGCGTGCTGCTGCGCGGGAAATTCCTGCAGGTGGTTCTCGTGGCGGCGCTGATCGGCAATTTCGTGTACGCGGGTGCCGCGGAGGTGGCACTGCCCACGCTGGCCCATCGCGACTTCGGCGCCGGCGGCTATGGCATCATCCTCGCCGGGCTCGGCGGGGGCATGATCGTCGGCGCCCTGCTGGCCCGCTGGGAACCACCCTGGCTGAGCTCGGGAAGTCTGTTGGTGATCCTCGTCCTCTTCATGGGAACCTCGGTCGCGGCCGTGCCGTTCGCCGGCGGGCTGATCGGCGCCACCGTGTGCATCATCGTGTTCTCCGTCGCCAACGGCTGGTCGGGGATCAAAATCATGACGATGCTGCAGCTGTGGGCGCCGCGCCACATGCTGGCCCGCGTGATGAGCGTCATGCTGCTGGCGATGTCCGGCACCTTCCCGCTGTCCGTCGCGCTGACCGGCTGGGGCGTGGAGCGCTTCGGTGTGACCGCCTTCTTCCCCGTCGCCGGTTTCGCGATGGCCTCCGGTGTGCTGTGGGCCATCACCCAGCCGGCCTTCAGAAATTTCCGTCCCGGCGAGCAGTTCACCGGGACTGTCAGCACGGTTGTCGGCGGCTCAGAACCCGACGAAGGAAAGAGGTGAACCGGCGATGGCGTTCGACGCTCTGGCCGCGCTGCGGGCCAGTGGCCACTGGGTGGATCTTCTGACCGCGGAGCAGAAAGAGGTCATGCAGCAGCTGACCGAGGACGAGGTGGACGTACTCAACCGGATCAAACGCCGGCTCGACGAGGTGGCACCGGACGTGCAGGGCCAGGAAGTCAAGGTTATGTGATGTGAGAGAGGACACCGGTGCCCGAGCAGACGATGTGCCGTGCGTGCGGCGGACAGTTGTCGACCGGAGATCGGTTCTGTCCGTCCTGCGGCGCCGTCGCGACGGTCGCCGAGACGGGCCCGGAATCCCGCAAGAACGTCGTCGTCCTCTTCATCGACCTGGTGGGGTCGACGGCGCTGGGCGAACGGCTCGACCCGGAGCTGCTGCGCAATGTCCTCGATCGCTACTACAGGGTCTGCAGTGACCGCATCACCGAACACGGTGGGTTGATCGAGAAGTACATCGGCGACGCCATCATGGCCGTGTTCGGCGTTCCCGCCGCGCACGAGGACGACGCGCTGAGAGCGGTACGAGCCGCCCTGTCCGCGGTCGAGGACGTGCGGAGGCTGAGCCGGTCCCGAGAGGTCAAGGCCGAGCTGGATGTCCACTGCGGTGTCGGTTCCGGAGAGGCCGCGGTGATCACCAGTCCAGGGGCGCAACTGCGCATCGTCGGCGACACGGTCAACACGACCGCACACATGCAGGGCGCCGCGCGGCCCGGCGAGATCCTGGTCAACGCTGAGGCGGCACAGCTCGTACGAGGTCGCATCGGCCTTGAGGAGCTCGAGCCGCTCTACTTCAAGGGCAGGGCCGAGCCCGAGCGGGTGTGGCGGGTCACGTCCGCGGCGGTCGCGCCACCCGCTCCGCCAACGCCCATGATCGGACGATCCGATGAGCTGCGGCAATTACTCGACTACTACCGCCAGGCGGTAACGGAGGCACGATGCCGATGCGTCCTGCTGCACGGCGAAGCGGGCATGGGGAAGACCCGGCTGATGCTCGAGTTCGCCGCGCGGACCGAGCTGGAGGAGGCGCTGGTGCTGGCCGGCTCCTGCCAGCCGTACGGCAAAGACATCACCTTCCATCCGTTGACCTCGATCGTGCGGGAGTCCATGCCCGGCGGACTGGCGCGTATCCAACAGGAGCTCGGCCCGGAACACCGTGCGTATCGCACCCTGTCGGCGATCGCAGGGAACGAGACCCGAGTGAACGGCTTGCCGGTGGGCGTGGAAGAGGTTCGCTGGGCGGTCACGCGCCTGTTCACGGTGCTGGCCGAACGACAGCCCCTGGTCCTGATCTGGGAGGATCTGCACTGGGCGGATCGCGTATTCCTGGAGCTGATCGAAGATCTGACGCGAGAGCTGTCCCATCTGCCCGTGCTCGTCCTGTGCCTGGCCCGCGACGAGCTGCTGGAGAGCCAGCCGGAATCGGCCACTGAGCAGGCCAGCCGGATCCGGATGCGACCGCTCAGCCCAGTTGAGACGCTGCGGCTGCTCGGCACCCTGACGTCCAGCGCCGTCGAGGTGGCCGGGCACGATGACGATGCGGCGACGGCAAGGATCGCCGAGCTGAGCGGCGGCAACCCGCTGTTCGTCACCGTGATGGCCGGTGCCCTGGCAGACGGAGATTCTACGCTTCCGCCGACGATCTCCGCCTTGTTGCGGGCCCGGATCGACGCCCTTCCCGCACCAGAGAGACGCACCTTGCAATGGGCCGCCATCTGCGGTCGTGAATTCGACATCGATCAGCTGCTGGCGCTCGCCGCGCGGGACGGGGTGGGACGCGACGAGCTCACTGGCGTACTGGCGAGCCTGGCACGGCGTGGCCTGGTCCACCCACTCGGAGCGGGCCGCCATCACGCGCAGACCCTGATCCGCGACACCTGCTACGCGATGACGGCCAAGGCGCTGCGGGCACGGTGGCATGCGCTGCTGTCCGACAGGGCGCCGTCCTCGGCCGAGGCGATGTATCACGCGGAACGGGCCAGCCTGCTGTTCCGCGAGGTCAGCATCGACGAGCCACGCCTGCCGCATCTCTCTGCCCAGGCCGTGCGCCTGCTCGTCGAAGAGGGGACGACGGCACTGCATCGCCGCGATGCCAAGGCCGCCAAATCGTTGTTCACACGGGCGCTCGACCTGCACACCCAGCGTGGCCGGCAATACGCCGACATCACCGTACGGTTGAGCGAGGCCCTTCTCGCACGGGGCGAAGGCGACCAGGCGTTGCGTGTTCTGGAGGACGGGTTACGCCGCATCGCCGCCACTGACCGCATCACCCTGCGGCTGCAGCGCGACATCGTCAGGTTCCGCCTGGGGCATCTCGGCTTCGACGCCGCGCTCGCGGACATCGCGCGCCATGAAGCCGACCTCCGGCACGCCGCCGACGACCTGGACTGGTGTCTGTTCCATCAGTTCACGGCGTTCGTGCAACTCAGCGCCGACCAGGTGGGCAGGGCCGAATCCGAGTTCAGAAAGGCGTTGGCCAGGGCACGGCGCCTCGACGAACGATGGATCGAGCACCGGCTTTCGAGCGCCCTGGGCGAACTGGTCCAGTGGTCTCCGGCGACTGTGGCCGACGGACTGGAACTGTGCGACCAACTGGTGCGGAATTTCGAGGCCGACCGGCTGTTGCTGATCCCCGTCCTCGCGACCCGCGCCCGCTTGCTGGCGCTGGCCGGAAGGGTGTCCGAGGCACGCGCGGCGTTGTCCGCCGCGCGCGCGGACGCTTCGGCGCTGCACGCGTCCTTCCCCGAGATCGCGATCAACCAGGCAGAGGCGATCCTGCTCTCGCTGGTCGGCAGCAACGACATGGCGAGCAGGCGATTCACCGAGGCGGCGGCGATGCTGCGACATCAGGGCCACATCCAGCCGGCACTGACGCTGGAAATCTACGCGGTTCGGGAAACCCTCCGCTCGGGCCGTCCCCAGGCGGCCCGCCAGGCCTTCGCCGAACTGAGCCCGGCTGCCGGCGGCACGGCCCTGGTCGCCCGCGCACGGACCTGGCTGCACCTGCTGCGGGCCCATTTCACCTGCCTGGACGGACGGCCGGACGAGGGCCACGCGATGGCCCGGCGCGCCCTCGACGCGATCGTCACTGACGACCCGTGCCTCCTTGGGGACGCGTGGTTCGAATTCGCGATCATTTCACGGATGGCCGGCCGATGGGCGGCCGCCACCGGCGCCGCCGCCCAGGCCGAGGCCCACTACCTCGCCAAGGGCGCCACCCTGCCGGCGCAGACCGTGCGCCGCTGGGCCGCACCCGGCAACGGAGGTGACCGGTGACCCCACTCTGGCACAGCCCGCCGCCCGAGCACTTCCCCGGTGTGCCCGCCTGGGGCGTACCGACCTCACAACAACCGCTCCCCGCGCTAGCCACGACCCACCTGGCGGGAGTCACCGCCGAGTGGGCGTGGGGCGGAGCCGACGGGAGCGGGATCCGGGTCTGCATCGTCGACAGCGGGGTCGACGGCAGCCATCCGCTCGTCGCCCCCATCGACGAGGCCATGACCGTTGTCTCGGAGAATTCCGACAGTCCGGGGATCGTGCCGACCGAGGCGACTGACACGGCGGGACACGGCACGGCCTGTGCCGGCATCATCCGGTCGATCGCGCCCAAGGCCTCACTGTCGTCGATGCGAGTTCTGACCGACTCGATCGCCGGAACCGGCCGAGCGCTGCTGACCGGTCTCGGCTGGGCGATCGACTCGGCCTTCGACGTGATCAATCTGAGCCTCTCGACAACCAAGCCGGAATTCCTCCCCGCGCTGCATGAACTCGCCGATCGGGCCTACTTCCGGCGCTCGATTCTCGTGGTGTCCGCGCACAACATGCCGATACGCAGCTTTCCCTGGTCCTTCGCCTCGGTCATCTCGGTCGCCAGCCATGACCAGCCGGACCCCTTCCTCCACTACTACAACCCCTCCCCGCCGGTCGAGTTCTACGCCAGAGGGCTGAGCGTTCCCGTCGCCTCCCCAGGCGGCGGGCGAACGCGTAACTCCGGCAACAGCTTCGCCGCGCCGCACATCGCCGGCCTGTGTGCCTTGATCTTGAGTAAGCATCGGTGGCTCACACCGTTCCAGCTCAGATCGGTGCTCTACCAAACCGCGCGCAACGTCACACGGAATGGAGCTCGCCATGCCCCTGCAGAACTACTCACTGCCGAACTCCCATCCGGGTCGGCAGGCACCACTGACTGAGCGGCAGCTTCTGCACTCGGTGGTGGAGGTCGCCCGCCATGTCTTCGGCGCGGCGGCATCGTCGATCTTCCTGATCG
Organism: Sphaerisporangium sp.; assembly: GCA_025964675.1. Taxonomy (GTDB): domain Bacteria; phylum Actinomycetota; class Actinomycetes; order Streptosporangiales; family Streptosporangiaceae; genus Sphaerisporangium. The sequence continues at coordinate 50,233 of JAOPYI010000036.1, forward strand.
ACGGTGACTCGGGCGACCTGGTCTTCGAAGCCGTCGCCGGCAAAGGCGACACGCATCTGCCCGGGACCCGGTTTCCTGCGGAGACCGGCATCGCAGGCTGGGTCGCGATGAGCTGCCAGCCGGTCTATGTCGACGATCTGTCCGGGAGCAGCCAGTTCGCCCGGGCCGCCGCGGAGTCAACGGGATACGTGCCCAGCAGCCTGATGGCCGCTCCCTTGACCAGGGGAGAGGACTGTATCGGGGTGCTGGAGGTGCTCGACCCGTCCGCGGCATCCCGCAGCGAACTGGCAGACCTCGACATACTCGGACTGCTGGCCGTCCAGGCCGCCATCGGCTTGGAGATCCTGATCCGGGCACGGTACAAGACCGACGGGACCCCGCTCACCGACGAAAGCGCGATGCTGCTCGACCGCATCGGAAAAGGCATGTGCACGGCCGTCCCTGCCACTGCCGCCATGGCGGTCAGCCTGCTGAACGCGGCCGAAGAGGTTTTGACCGGTGGGCGGAACCCGCGGTGACGTCGCTGCTCGACCGGAGCACTTTCACGCTCACCGCAGCCGCTGATCAGCGCCGATACACTCAACCTGTCGACTCGGCCGCCGACGGATGTGTGGTCTTCTTCTCCAGGCGAGCCGATCCGGAGGTGTCAGAAGTGGCGAGACTCCTCAGCCTGCTCGGAGTACCGTTCCGCCGCATAGACGCCGACGTCCTCGGTTCGATCGAGTTCAACCTGAACGACCCGGGAGCCCTGCGCGTCGACGGGTACCGCGTGCGTGCCACGGTCTGCTGGACCCGCAGATTCTGGGCTTCGGCCATGACGGTTCCGCCGACCACGGCCGGCATCCTGATGGCGAACTCGTGGATCGCCCTCGTCCGGGAGGCACCGATGCTGGCCCCCACCGTCTGGCCAGGCCCCCGGCTCGGACTGCTGGCGCAGTTGCGCGATGCCGCGGAGGTCGGCGTACGCGTCCCCGCGACCGTCGTGACCACCGACCCGGCGGCCGTGGCCAGGCGGGTCGCCATGGAAAAGCTGGTCGTCAAGGTGCTCGACATGCATGCCGTCGAGCGGGTGCCGGGGACGCTCGACGGCCTCTTTCCCCGCATCTGGCCGCGGAGCGATCTGGCGGCGCACGACGGATCGGCGGCAACTCCACCGCTGGTCGTCCAGGAGTATGTGCGGCACAGGGCCGAGCACCGCGTCTATTTCGTCCGCGGCAGGGTGATCACCCTTGAGGTCGGCAAACCCTCCCCCGACGCGATCTGGCGCAACCGGGAGGCGGTCCAGGTACGGGAGACGGAAAGCCTCCCTGACGTGGCCGCGCTCGTCGCCCGCCTGGCCGCGCGCTGGCGGCTCGACTTCGGCGCGTTCGACGTGCTGCTGACCGACGACGGCCCGGTGTTCCTGGAAGCCAACGCCGATGGTGACTGGCGGTGGTACGAGGCCAGAGCCGGCACGCGATCCATCAGCAGGACGATCGCGTACACGCTACGCAACCTGCACCTGTCGGCAGGCGGCCAGGTCGATCGATCGGCCATCGGCCCCCTGCCGCTGATGACCGGCTGATCAGAACGGGGAACGAAACCCATGGCGGACGCATCCGTACTGCTGGACCTGGCCGGCCCCTTCGGCGCAGTGGGGCCCCCACGGAAAAGCGACACCACAGGGTGGATGCCGGAGGAGTGTTCCATCTTCACCGCGTCCACCGGTAATCCGTCGGCGGTGACCGGGCCGTTCCGACCGGGCGCGCGCATCGCTCACGGCGCGGGCCGTGCGTACGGCGATCCGGACCGAGCCCGCCTGCTGGCGGTCGCCGAGGCGCTTGAGCGCTACGCCGCGCTCCTCGTCGATGACAGAAGGCTGACCCTGGCCAGCGCGGCTGAACTCGGGGGCGATGCGCTGGATCTCGATCACATACCTCGATGTTCCAGCCGGGAACTGAGCAGGCCCGGTTGCCCGATCATGGACATCGACAAGACGCGGCCGATCCGCTGGACCGCAGCCGAGGACCTGCGCACCGGCAGGCGGGTGTTGGTCCCCGCGGTCATGGCGTTTCTGGAATTCCCTGAGCTGGACGCCGAGAATTTCTGGATACCGATATCCACCGGCTGTGCGGTGCACGCGTCTTTCGAGGCGGCGGCGGTCGCCGCGATATGCGAGGTGATCGAGCGTGATGCGATCGCGCTGACCTGGCTCCAGCGTTTGCCCCTGCCCCGCCTGGACGACAGCCGCCTCTCCGAGGCCGCACGATCGCTCATCGCCTGGTGCACCGATCGCGGCATCACGTCACATCTGTACGATGCCACCACCGACCTCGATGTGCCCGTGGTGTACTGCCTGCAGACCACCGAGCGTACGCCGCGCGCGGCTCAACTGGTGGGCGCCGCGTGCGGCTTCGACATCCCCTTTCTGGCCGAGCATGCCCTGCTCGAGACCATGGGACTCCGGCCGGGAGTGCAAGGCCGCCGCCGGCTTCCGCGAAGGTACGCCGACTTCCGGTCGATCGACGACGACGCCGCTGTCATGGCCGCCAGAAGCAAGCGCGCGGCGTTCGGATTCCTCCTCGATGATCTCGCGAACCGTCCTGTCTCACGGCTGGAGGCCCCGGGCCCGCGTTCGGACCACGAGCGGCTGCTGTTCCTGCTCCAGCGCCTCGCTCAGCGTGGCATGACGACCTTGGCGGTCGATCTCACGCCGCGCGAACTACGCGAGGTCGGACACGTCGCCATCCGGGTGATCATTCCCGAACTTCAGCCCATGTCGGCCCGTCCTCTGGTGCAGTACCGCGGCCACCACCGGCTCTACACCGCGCCGGGCCACATGGGTTTTCGCACTCTGCCGGAGCATCGGCTGAACCCCTATCCCCAACCGATGGCGTGATGACGATGGTGCGGATCGTGGCCAGTGGCGACTTCGGCTGGACCGTCGCCGATCACCTGGGCATACTTCTGAGGTACGTCGAAAGACCGGTACAGGTGGCGCGCGAGCCGATGTCCACGCCTCCGGAACGCTTCATGGCCGGTTGCGCCTTCGGCATCCGGGCTGCCTGGCGAGACATGGGAACCGAGTTCGAGACCTTCGCGAAAGCCGCGAGATCCGCGGGAGTGCCGTGGTTGCCCATCGCCCTGGGCCACCCCAACATCAGAATCGGGCCCGCCGTCGTCCCCGGTGCCGCTCCCTGCCACGCCTGCTATCTCGCCAGAGCACGCCAGCACGACACGTCCCCCAACGCCACGCTCGAACAGGCGCTTACCGCTGATACCCAGCTGGGAGTGCGCGGATTTCCGCCCCACCTGTCCATGCTCGCCGCAGGCTTGGCACTGTCGTTGATACGCGCGGCGGAGGCGGGCCGTACCGGACGGCTCATGACGATCAACAGCCGAACCGGCGAGGTGGGCTCCTGGCGCGTGGTGCCCTGTCAAGACTGTCCGGAGTGTGATGAACGATGAGCCTGTACGCATGCCGTACCGACGGGCTGGCCTTCATACCCGTCCGCGAGGGCTATGTCGTTGACGGCGGAGACCGGCAGGAACACATCACCGGCAAGCTCGCACGGGAGTTGTTCCCGGCATTGATCCCGTTGCTGGACGGCACCCGGACCGTGGAGGAGATCGCCGACGTCCTCGGCCTGCCTCTCGCTCACCTGCGGGGAGTCATGGCCCTGCTCGCCCAGCGCGATCTGGTACGGCTGCGGGCGACTCCGCCGCGCGAGCATCGGAGCCCACCCATGAAGACCTTCCTGGAACGCTCGTATCCCTCCGGTTGGGCGGGCGGCATCTGGCGACGGCTTCAGGCGTCGAACGTCGCCGTCGCATGCGGCCAACCCCTGACCGACCTGCTCGTCGGCCTCCTCGAAGAATCAGGATGCGGCCTGCTCGGTCCCGGCGAAGGAAGGCCCGACCTGACCATCACCGTCATGCCAGGTCGCGCGGCGCCCGTCCTGCCCATCCGCGTCACATCCACCGCCGTCTCGATCGGGCCGCTGCTCCAGCCCGGTGACTCCGCCGAATATGACGCGGCCTCCGGGGAGTGCGATACCGCGCTTGCCGGCGTCGCCGCGGGCGTCATCGCCGGCGTCGCCCTGCGCATGCTCGGCGGCCACGGAGGGCAAGAGCCCGTCATCGATGTGCTGGACTCCGGTGGTCTGGTGCGGGTCGTGGAGCGACCGGCTCCCGGGCGAGCCGGTCGATCAGAGCCCTGCCGGCACATGGCCAGACGCCATCTGACCGAACCCCGGCTCCCGCTACGGCGTAGCAGCCAGCCGCTGGTCCGCACGATGTCCCGGATCCTGGACGACCTGGACCGCGCGCCGGCCGCGGGTCATGCGGGTGCCGTGCGCGCCTACCTGCTGGGTGACCTGCACGATGGTCGCCGGACGTACTTCGTCGATCCGGCCGCGGGCGCTCTGGTCGAACTCCCCGGTCCGGTCAGGCACGCCTACGAAACGCCCACGCTGGTGTTGACGCATGACGTATGCGCAGAAAGGCGACTGCTTCCCGGCGACACCGGTCTGATCCTCGCCCAGCTCGCCGGCAACGCCGACGCTGCCGGCTGGCGGGTACGGGCCATCGACTCCTGCGTACAGCTCGATCTCGATGTGGGCTGTGAACAGGTGGCCGCTGTTGCCGAGCTCACACCCGTTCGGCCGAGAGCCCGCCCGGCCAGGCGTGTCCGGCCGCGCGCCGAGTGCCATTTCGGTGACGAGCCGCTCGACGGAGCTCGGCTGACGCGAGTGATCGTCCGCGCCCTGGCGAGGGCCGAGGAGGCCTTCGGCGACGGGCGCCTGGACTGCGCCATGTACGCCCGAAAGGTCAAGGGCACGCCGTTCGGCTCGACGCGGTGGATGGGCGAACCTGATCAGCCGTGCGACCTGGACCTGTCGAGCCTTGAGAGCCATATGCGCGATCGGGGGTTGTCTCCGGCGGCGCTGCTGCTGTTCACCGCGTACATCACAAATGATCGTCTACGCATGAAGGCGGCCATGGCGGCGGCAACGGTCCGCCTGCTGGCCGCCGACGCCGGGATGGGCGCCGTACTTTTCGCCCGGCTTCCAGAGGAGTTGCCCTTCGGATACGGATCCGACCGTCGAGTGCTGTACGGCTGTGCTCTTGGATCCCCATCCACCGAGCTGTCCGGTCCGGTCTCGAGCCGGGTCGTGTGGTGAGTGGCGAATGCAG
>JAOPYI010000067.1 GCA_025964675.1 Sphaerisporangium sp.
GAGCGGGTTCTCATGCACCGCTGGGCTGAGCGCGACGGCACCTACGACGACCTCGTCGCACAGCGCTCCCAGGCCCTGGCCATGCTCCCCAGCCGCCAGGGCTGACACCCCCTCACCCCATGGGCCGCCATTCAAGCCGGGGTCCCAGTAGCAATGGAGCCGAATCCAACGAACCCACCCCTGGCCTGCATTGTTTTCGCTGGTGGGCCGCCAGGGACTCGAACCCTGAACCTACGGATTAAAAGCTCGGACGATCATGGTTCCAGACAGTGCAAGGCAGGTCAGCGGGTACACGCGATCTATTCTGAACGGCTCTGGACCGCACTGAACTGCAACCCAAACTGCAACCCACGTGGCGTGGATGATCGCTGTATGAATGATCGCGACACCTGCTACTGATGGCGCCCACTGCACATGGTCAGATGCCACTAGGAGGACCACGGGACGCTACGGGCCGCCGATGGTCACATCATTACCGACTGGTCACGATCTTCTAGACGGGCCTGGGTGCTGTGGCGCGATTCGCGTGCTCGCACGATGAGAAGAAATATCGGGGTAAGCACGAGAAACGTGACCATCATCAGGATTGCACCCTCGGTCAGAGCGGCACGGATGTCGTGATGGTCGAAAAGTTGCCGTGCGGTCGTGCCGATAAAAAAGGCAATGCTTAAGCCGGCGATCCTGGTGATGGCCGCGCGGGCGTTTCGGGGGTAGGCCACAGACTGATGATAACTACGAGGGGCAGTAGAGGAAGGGGCCACCGATCCGCACGTGAAGTTACAGGACCGGTGAGTGTCCCATCCAAGCGGGAAACCGGCAGGGGCCACAACGGCGAGTCGTCGCGCTCACGCTGGGCTGGGGCTGAGGTACTAAGTCCCAGACCTTCGATCGCCCTCTACCCCGTTCGGCGACGGGCCGCAGCGCGATCGCAACCTGTATGGGTGTGATGGCCCACGCATAGCTCACCCACTACGGGGGGAACCTGCCGGGAAGCGCTGTGAGCACGGGAAGACCTCCACGACTTGTGGCCGAGCGGGCTGCAGAACAATTCGGCAAGATCCCTGCTACGTCGGTCTACGTTGCCGATGCTTGAAGGACGGACAGGGCGACATGCCACGGGTAGGCGTCGGTGTGATCGCCTCCGGAGCTGGGGGCGTGGGGCTCGAACTGTCCGGGACCGAGCAGAACGTGGATGCCTTCGGCGCGTAGGTGGTCGACGCTGCGGCGGAAGGGTGTTCGGCCGGCTAGGGCGGTGTTCACGAACGGCAGGATGACGACGGGGATGCCTAGTCCGGGGGCTTCGGCGAGCAGGCCAAGGGCGTAGGTGTCGGCGATGCCTTGGGCGAACTTGTTGATGGTGTTGTAGGTGGCGGGGGCCACGATGATGGCGCCTGCCCTCGGTGGCTTCGGCTCTCCTGGTTTGCGGTATTGGCTGCGGACAAGGCGGCCGGTCTGCTTTTCCAAAGCCGGTACGTCGATGAAGTCGAGTGCGGGCGGGGTGGCGACGATCTGCACCGTCCACCCGGCGTCTTGTGCAAGGGTCACCAGCTTGCCGACGTCTGAAGCAGGGCCGGCGGCGCACGCGATGATGTAGAGCACCTTGCTCATGCGGATACTCCGAGCGATTCGGCGTACTCGCGGGCTTCGCCTCGGACGGTGATGGGCGCGGTGGCGAGGAGGTCGCGGACCAGGCGGAGAGTGGCGGGTCGGGCGGTCATCTCTTCGGGGGCGATTTCGCCGGCGCCCCGTAGGACGTAGAGGGCTTGATCGTGCTTGTTCCAGGTGAGGAACGCACGCGCGGTGTCAAGTAGCAGCGTGGCTTTTCGCTCGTTGATCGGTAAGGCGTCGATGTCGACCCGGCGGGCGTACTCGACCGCGGTGCCGGCATCTCCCATCGTGAGGGCGATGTTCACCCGGTGGCATAGGACGTTGTTCGGGCCGAATGCGGTCCACATGTGGTTGCCGTCGTGGCCGAGGCGGCGCCCGGCCTGGTCGGCTTCATCGAGGAGTTCGGCAGCGGTGTGCCGGTTTCCGGTCTGGGCCGCGGCGACGGCTCCGCTGAGCAACAGGGACCCGTACACCGACAGATCGTTGTCGCTCGGGCGGGTGAGGCCGGTGTCCATGCGCTGGGCGGCTGCGCTGGCCGTGGTGATGGCGGCGCGGTGGTGTCTGCCGTCCATGGGGGCGCGTGTGATGATCCGGGCGCTGGAGCCGATCATCAGGGGGTTCTCTGAGGCGTGCGCGGTCTGGGTACTGCGGTCGGCTGCCAGCCAGGCAAGACCCTTGTCGTCCTGCTTGAGCAGGATGGAGGCGGCGACGTGGTGGGCTTCGGCGGACAGCACGTGTGCCCGGTGGCGGGCGTCTCCGGTCGTCGTAGTGCAGGCGATGCGTACGGATCGCAGCAAATCGGGAAGCATCGCGGTCACTTCAGCGTAGCGGCACGCCTGGTAGGTGCTCTTGGCTTGGGCGACGGCGCGGGCGAGTGCGGTGAGGTCGATCGGCTGGTCTGTCGGGGTCGGGTAGTCGACCAGGGCGGCGGCGATGTCTTCGATGCCGTCTGCTGGCCGGCTGGTTGGGGTGGGCTGGAGTACGGCGCTGAACAGGGCGGCGCCTGTCAGTGCGACGAAGTCGCGGCGTCTCATGGTGTCCTCGTCCTCCCCTGATCGGACGAGGTCCACAGTAGGTGGCGCTATGCGCGATGGCTCGGCGGGTGGCGGGGTGGTATCCCGTCGCGGGATAACGGGGATCGAACTGCGGGGCGCGAGTGCTAGAGCGATGCGGGCGGGGTCGGGCATGGCCAGTCCATCGGCGACACGCTCGAACACCTCAAGGGCTGTGACGTGCGCGGACCCGCTCATGATGGCGCTGACTTTGCCTTGACTGAGCTGAGGCTGACGGCGATACCGATGCGCGTTTGGCTAATTCCACCGTATTGGCGGACCAGGCGGAATACCTGGCCGATATCCCGGGCGCATAGCGCGTCGAATACGTCCTGACGCTGCCAGAAAACCGCAGATAGGCCGATGGGCTCGTTCACCTGTGCCCGCATGCGCTGGTCCCCCGGGTCGTTACCGATCGCCGACCTACAACAGGTAGGGGACTTGGGTTATCCCGTCAAGGGATAACGGCTCGGGATGGGTTACCGACTCGGCTTTCACAAGAGGTGATGTTCATGGCGCTTCAGGGACCGATCCCGATCGGCTTCGAGCAGGTGTTCCCGCACGGCTGCTACGTCGTAGGGGATGTCGAGCAGGTGAAGGACTTCGAAGCCTCCACCGCCGGCGGCGACGCTGCTCCTGGAGCAGGGCGTTGACATCAGCGTTGTGCAAGAGATCCTTGGACACTCGCAGCTCACCACGACGAAGCGCTACACCCACGTCACATCGAAGCTGGCGACCGATGCGGCGGCGCGGATGGCCGGGCGCTGTGGGATGGCTGAGGGCGGCGACTGCAACCCGCTGCTGACAACTGCAACCCAAACTGCAACCCCGGGCAGGCTTTCGGATCATGGAATCCGGGAGTCTGCCCAGGTCATTAAGGGTGGGCCGCCAGGGACTCGAACCCTGAACCTACGGATTAAAAGTCCGCAGCTCTGCCATTGAGCTAGCGGCCCAGCTAGCTAGCAGGGTACTGAGCGTACCGCGCCTTGCGCGACTGCCTTGCCGCCTCCTTGGACAGATGCGGTCGAGTCGGGCCAGGCTGCCTTCACCCCAACGTGGTTCCCCGTCAGGGTAAGGCCCAAGCGGCCTCCGGACGCTATCAGGCTTCAGGGCGTCACCAGGGTCGGGC
>JAOPYI010000069.1 GCA_025964675.1 Sphaerisporangium sp.
ATGGCCTCGATCACGTCACCGTGGCCGGCGGTGATGCCGCCGTCCACAGTTAGCGTGTGACCGGTTATCCAGCTCGCGTCAGTCGACGCCAGGAAGAGGCACGCCGCGGCGACGTCTTCTGGAGTGCCGACTCGCCGCAGTGGATACAGTCCCGCGATCTTGTCCAGGATGCCCGGTTCCGCGGCGACACGGGCGTCCCAAAGGCGTGTGCCGATGGTCCCGGGAGCCACGACGTTCACGCGGAGGCCGCGCGGACCGTAGCGGATGGCGAGGTTCTTGGTCAGGTTGATCAGCCCCGCCTTCGCGGCACCGTATGTCTCGTTCCCGAACGCCCGTATGCCGTTCACCGACCCGATGTTGACGACATTCGGATTTCTGTCCGAGCGCAGCAGATAGGGGATCGCGGCCTGTATGCACAGGAACGGCGCCTTCAGCGTGACGGAGAGGTCCTCGACGAACTCGCTCTCGGTGACCCGTTCGAAGGGCGTGTCAGTGGCATGTGCGGGACAGTTGACGAGTACGTCCATCCGCTGCCATTTCTCGCCGACGGCGGAGAAGAACCGTCCAACGGACGAGGGATCCGCGGCGTCGACGAGCCAGGACTCGCTGGATCCGCCGAGGTCCTTGATCTCGGTCGATACCTCCTCGGCGGATGTGACAGCCTGGTCCGCCACCACGACGTGGGCGCCTTCGACACCGAAGCGGAGCGACGTCGCCCGCCCTATGCCGCGTCCACCTCCGGTGACGACGACGACGTGATCGTCGAATCGTCGCAGTGCCGACATGTCTTCACTCCCTTCCTCGGTATCCAAGCTCCTGCGATCGGCGCCGTCCAGCCGCGTCTAGGCGACCGGGGTGCTGCGCAGGTTTGACAACTCCACAGGCTGCCCGAGCTCTACGGAGAGTTCAATGGCACAGATGATCTCGGTGACCAGCAGGCCGTGTTCGACACCGGGCCCAAGGTCGGAGCCGTCGAGCAGTCCGGCCGCGAAGTCCTGTGCCATCCAGACGGCAGGACCCACCTGCGACCGGCCGACCCTGCCGGAGAGCGGCCACTCGCTGCGGTACTTGTCCGATACCACGGTCAACCCTTGGTGGCTCAGGTCCGCACTCACGGAGCCCCGCGTACCGATCAGCGAGAAGCGGAAGTCGACGATCCCGTCGCCCGCGTCGGGCAGCACCCACGCGGACGAGAGGTTCGCGGTGGACCCGTCTTCGAACGTGATCAACGCGTGGACGACGTCCCACGTATCGACGCCGCGCGCGCTCAGCACGCCTTTGGACGCGACCGCGCTGACCTTGATCGGGTTCCGTTCGGTCAGCCAGAGCACCAGGTCGACCGTGTGGGGCATGAGGAACCACGCCGGAGACGACGCGGCGCTCCAGGAGAGCATCTGGGTGGGCACGTAGTACGAGTTGCTGAGCGTCGCGGACGAGGTGATCGGCGCGCCGATCGATCCATCGCTCGCGGCGGCTTTGGCCCGTAGTACGTGGGGATTCCAGCGGTTCTCGAAGCCGACGAGGCAGCGGCCGCCGCCACCCTGCACCGCGTCCGCGATGGCCCGCGCGTCCTCCAGCGTGGTCGCAAGCGGCTTCTCGATGAGCAGATGTTTGCCCGCTTCAGCGATATCGACGGCGATCTCGCGGTGGGCGAAATCAGGCGTGGCCACGATCACGGCGTCCGGATCGAGTCGCGCCATGAGCTCCGTGTGCGAAGAGAAGACCGGCAGGTTGGTCGCCTCCCGTGCGGTGGCGGCGACAGGCTCGGACGTCTCGGCGAGTCCGACGACCTCGACCCCCGGCTGTGTCCGTAGAGCGTCAGCGAAGAGCCGACCTCGGATGCCTGCGCCGACGATACCTACTGTGAGCATGGACGACCTTTCGTGACGTGCGGCCCGTGATCGAGGGAGAGCCCGATCTGTTAGAAGAGGGTGAATCCGCCGTCGACCTTGACGATCGAACCGGTCATGAAGCTCGACGCCTCGCTCGCGAGGAAGATCACAACTGGGCCGAGTTCGTGAGGCAGGCCGTATCTCTTCATCGGCGCGGGGTCCACGCACCAGGGCTTGTATTCCGGCTGGTCCACCGGCGACATCTCGGTCAGGAAGTATCCGGGGGCTATGGCGTTGACCCGGATGCCATAGGGAGCCCACTCGGCGGCCAGGCCCTTGGTCATCTGATGTACGGCGGCCTTGGATGTCAGGTAGGAGACCTGCCAGCGCGGCTGGTTGACGATCTCGGCCGACATGGAGCCGATGTTCACGATCGTTCCACCGGCGCGCTCACGCATCCGGCGGCCGACGGCGCGACTGCAGTACCAGACGCCGTCGACGTTGGTCGCCATCACGTCGTCCCAGGCGCTGTCCGGTGTCTCGAAGGCCGCCCCACCGACACCGATTCCGGCGTTGTTCACGAGGACGTCGATCTCGCCGAACTCCGAGCTGACCGTCTCGACGGCTCGTTCGACGTCGTCCATGTCGGAGACCTCCAGGCGCACGCCGAACGAGCGGATGCCGAGTTGGTTCAGTTCGGCGGCCGCCGCCTTCGCGGACTCCTCCGTCCTGGCCGTCACCGCGACCGCCGCGCCCGCTTCGCCGAGAGCCTGCGCCATCGCACGGCCGAGGCCACGGCTTCCCCCGGTGACCAGCGCGGTCTTCCCGTCCAGGGAGAACTTCTGCAGAGCGTTCATATGTCCTTCCAATGGCTCGTCATTTCCATCGCAGCGTCATCGAATGACGCAGCGGACTTCCCGGCTCGACAAGTGAGTAGTGGCCGCTGGCCAATCCGTTCACCGGGCCGGAAAGTGGTTCGATGCAGAACGCGTCAGGCATCGTTTCGCAGACGATCCAGTGCGACCCGTTCGTCTCGATCCGCAGATTCACCTGGTCGCCCCAGCTGATCGTGGGCGGCCGCGTGACGTTCGTGAACGAGTCGTCCCATGGCCGGTCTCCTCCACCCGGTATGACCGTCAGCGGAATACCGGAGTCGTCGCAGACGTACCTGGTGCCAGGGCGGAAGTCGAAGCCCGCCTCGGTGCCGTCGAGCAGTCGCTCCCTGAACCACGGATGGAATCCGGCGATCGCCGGCATGGAACGCCTGTCGTTGCTGACCGTCACCGACACCGTGAGCTCGTCGGGGCCGAGCTCGAACCGCTGGCTTACCCGTCCGCCGAACGGCCACCGCTCGTCGAGGTCGATGACCAGCTGGTTGTTCTCGATCCGCCACGGACGATCGAAGACGAAGCCGTGCATGGCATGTTCGCCGAAGTTGAGCGGCATCGACCAGGTCGTGCCATCGAAGTCGAAGCGTCCGTCTGCGGTGCGTCCCACGAACGGCGCCATGACAAAGGACCCGTAGAAGATCCCTGGCGGGCGGCCGGCCACCGGGCTGCTCGAGCCGAGAATCTCGTGACCATCGACAAGGAGGGAGATGAGCCGTCCGCCGTCGCCCGGGTCGATCCTGATCGAAGATCGTGACGTGCGCATGCCGAGCAGGCCCGATCCGAGGTCCTCGAAGCGACTCGACCCCGTGCCGTCATCCTGGCTCACTTGACCGCTCCTGCCGTCAGACCGCTGACCAGGTGCTTCTCGATCACGGCGAAGAGCAGCACCACCGGGACGATCGCCATGAGCGAGGCCACGAACAGATACTGGTAGTTCGTCTGTGCCAGACCGACCAGTTGCTGGATGCCGACCGGAAGCGTCTGAAGCCCTCGGGTCGGATTGTTGAACAGGGTCAGTGAGACCGGGAACTCGTTCCACACCTGGATGAACGAGAAGATCAGCGCGGTGACCAGACCCGGGCGGACCAGCGGGAGGGCGATGCGCGTCATCGTACGGAACGGCCCGAGACCGTCGAGCTTCGCGGCCTCCTCGATGTCGATCGGCACGGACTCGAACTGACCGTTGAGGATCCAGATCGAGAATGCCAGGTTGAAGGCGGCGTTGGTGAGGATGATCGACCAGTACTGGTTCACGGCTCCTACCCAGACGAACTCCTGATACAAGCCGACCACCACCGCGACCGGCGCGATCACCTGCGTCACCAGGACCAGCTTCATGAACAGCGACCGCCCGGCGAACCGGTGCCGGGCGCTGTAGTAGGCGGCCGGTACGGAGACCACCAGCACGAGCGCGGTCGACGCCACCGAGATGATCAGGCTGTTCATGATGAAGCCGGCGAGGTCGAGCTGCGTCCAGATGTCGATCCAGTTGCGCCACGCCCAGGTCTCGGGAAGGTAGGTGGCGGGCGAGGCGAACAACTCCGTGCCGTTCTTGAACGTCGAAAGGAACATCACGACGTAAGGGCCGAGGAAGAACAGCGCGATGAGCAGCCCGAAGAATGGCATGCCGTACGGGCGCATCGCGCGCCACAACCGCGCGCCGCGTGCCGGACCGTCGGTGTGGTCGCGGCGGCCCCGCCCGCTGTGCCGTTGGGTCAGTGCTCCCCAGCGCTCGGCCAACGGAGCGAGAAGCCGCATGACGGCCACGGTGAGCCGGCGCTGCCGGCCTCCCTTGGAGGCGATGGCGGAGAAGTAGAAGAAGATGACGACGCAGAGGAAGATGACGTTCATCACCGACAACGCGGCCGCCTCGCCGGTGTCGAGTTGTTGCCGGAACGCGATCTTGTAAGACCAGGTGATCGTGGTGTCCGCGGCGTTACCGGTGTTCCCGCCGGTGATGACCCAGATGACGGGGAACGAGTTGAAGACGTAGACCACCACCAGAATCGTGGCGATCACCAGCGAGGGACGCAGCAGCGGGAACGTGATTCCCCAGTACGTTCGCCAGGCGCCGGCACCGTCTACCTTGGCCGCCTCGTAGACGTCATCGGGGATGGTCTGCAGCCCCGCGAGGATCACGTATGTCGTGAACGGGATGGTCACGATGACGCCGACGACGATGACGGAGATGAAGGAGTACCTCGGGTCCTGGTACCAGCCGATGGGCTGCGATATCAGGCCCAGGTCCAGGAGCACCCGGTTCAGGATCCCGTAGCCGTACTCGAGGATGAAGCGCCAGACCGTCGACGTCATCACGAGCGCCGCCGCCCACGGGACGATCAGAGACCAGCGGACGAATCGCCGTCCGGCAAAGTCCTTGTTCAGGAACTGAGCCAGGCCGAGTGAGATCGCCAGTGAGCCGCCGACGACGACGATCACCCATGTCAACGTGTTCGAGATGACCTGGCCGAGTGCAGGTTCAGCCAACAGTGTCTTGAAGTTGCCGAAGCCCGCGAACCCATGCGTGACGCCGGATGAGTCGGTCACCATGAACGACGACCGGACCATGATGACGATCGGGATCAGGATGACAGCCGCGATGAGTAAGGTCGCTGGACTGATCCACGGCGTGGACTTCAGTACCGCGCGAAATGCCGCGCTCCGTGACGGAGCGAGCGTTCGCTCCAGCGCGGACGAGGACGTGGCCCCGGGTAGTGCGTCCGCCATGTTCATCCCCACTTTCTTGGCTGGGTGACCTTCCGTCCTCTCCCGCCCGCGAACGTGCGAGCGGGAGAGGACGGCATGTTGCCCGTCACTTCGCCGCGGTGTTGATGGCATCGAGAATGCTCTTGGCGTCGGCTCCCGGAGCGACGCCGGTGCCGATCTGGTTCTGTACCGCGCCCTGTACCGAGGGGAACTTCGGGTCGGTGGACGGGTAGAACCTCGCGGTCGGCAGGAGCTTCAGGAACGGCCCGAAGTCGGGGTTGCCGGCCAGCGCCGTCGACGCGCTCTGGGTCGCTGGAAGGAACCCTTGGCTGGTGAGGAACCGCTGGTAGTTGTCAGCCTGGTACACGAAGTTGAGGAATTTGCTGACAGCCTCGGTGTTGCCGGGGTTCTTGAAGGACATCAGGTAGTCCTCCACGCCCAGGGTGAACGGCTGGACGTTTCCGTTGACCGGGAGCGGGGCGACGCCATAGTTCACGGTGGACTTCCACTGCTTGAACATGCCCGGAGCGAAACTGGCCCCCGCCATCATGGCGATCTTTCCATCGGCGAAGGGGTGGAAGACACCGTCCGTGCGGTTGGTCTGGCCGGGGTTGGCCTGGGTCACCTTGTAGACGTTCGTGAGGCAGTTCAAGACGTTCAGTGTGTTGACGTTCTGGGAACTGTTGGCGGTGAACGTTCCGGGAGCCGACTCCCAGTCGCCGCCGTTGCCCCACTGCCAGATCGACCACTCGGCCTGGCTCTCCTCGGAGCCGAGGGGCAGGCCGTAGCCGATGTAGCCGGCGGCCGCGAGCTTCTTGGCGTCGTCGATGAGCTCACGCCACGTGGTGGGTGGTGACGAGATCTGCGCCTTCGCGAAGGCGTCCTTGTTGTAGAAGAGCGCCCGGGTGCTCGTGATGAACGGCAGCCCGTACTGGACCCCGTTGTACACACTGGCGTTTTTGAACGAGGGGATGAAGTCGTTCTGCACGCTGGGAGAGACCAGATCGGCGGCAGGCTGCAGGATGCCGTTGGCAGCCCAGCCCGAGAACTTGTTCTCGTTGAGGATGTCCGGGTACTGCTTCGTCTGGATCATCGTGGCGACCTGCTGGTCGATGTTGTTCCAGTCGACGATCTGGAGATTGACCTTGTAGCCGGGATTGGCCGTTTCGAACTTCGCGGCCAGGTCTTTCCAGTACGCCGCGGTGGTCGATGTGTACGAGCCCGCGACGAAGGTGATCTCCTTCTTTCCACCACTGGCCGGCGTCGACGAAGCGCCGCTGGAGGTGGTGGGAGATGGTGCCGTCGCCGCCGGAGGCGCGCTGCTCGCCGGAGCGCCGGAGGACGCGGTCGGCGCGGGGGAGTTCTGCACGAGCGCATCGCACTTCGCCTGGGTGAGAGCGCTCGATCCACCCGAAGTGCCGCCTCCGCAGGCCGTAGCGAGAAGTGATGCGGCGACACCCACCAATAGCGTGGTGGCGGGCTTCCTGACCGTTCTCTTCATTGACACTCCAAGTCCAAGAAATGTGATGAGACGCGAGCGGCCGCAGACGGCTCACGCACCGGTGCTGTCGGCGGTCGCGTTTGCCAGGGGTTCAGCGGACTGGGTATGTACACCTTCCTGACTTACATTGGGGGTGTCAAGAGTCGACAAGGGATGAAAAATGACCCACATGTAAAATCTCGAAACCGACCCGCCTTGGTCACCGCTTGTGACACAAGAGGAGGGTGATCAGCGTGGACGACTGGGCGGAGATCCGCCGGCTACATGGAAGCGACGGCATGTCGATCCGGGAGATCGCCAGGCGGCTGCGACTCTCCCGGAACACGGTGCGCAGGGCGCTCGTTGCGCATGAGGCGCCGAAGTACACGCGAGGGGCCGCGGTCTCCATCGTGGACCAGGTCGAGTCACTCATCCGCCTGCAGCTCAGGGACCACCCGACGATGCCCGCCACGGTGATCGCGGAGCGGATCGGCTGGACCGCTTCCATCACGGTCCTGCGTAAACGGGTGCGGGAGCTGCGCCCGGCCTACCTTTCGCCGGTTCCCTCGCCACGGACCGGCGACGAGCCGCGTGAGCCGGTCCAAGGGGGCGTCGCCGCTGAACCGCGGTCTGCGGGACCCTCGGCCCCGATCGCCGGCGAACAGGCTTTCCCCGAACCACCTCGTCGTCCGAAGCTGTTTACGTCGGCGGCCGAGTCGTGTAGAACTTCGTCCAGCAAGTTGACGAACCCAATGGCCACGAAGGACGCGAGGGCAGAGAGTGTCTGTGTCGACGAATCCCGATTATCTCGACTGATGACGCAAGCCGAAGATCTCACGCGGGTCTCCGATCCGGTGGCCTCCAACGGCGCGTACCGAGCACCGGCTCGGGCGGCCTCAGCACCGCGGCTCATCTCCGCGACCGGGACGGGGCGGCTCAATCGCACCCGGCTCCTGCAGATCCTCTACGACGTCGGTCCGGTGTCACGTGCGGAGCTGGCGCGCATCTCAGAGGTGACCAAGACGACGATCGGCGCCATCGTCCAGCCGATGCTCGACGAGGGCATCCTTATCGAGGGTCCACCACAGCCCAGCAGCGTGCACGGCGGTAAGCCGGCCCGGCCGTTGTGGTTCTCTCCCCACGGTCGCCCGATCGTGTCCGTGTTCCTCGGGCCGGACACGGTGCACACCGCCCTGGTGAGGCCGACCGGCACGATCGTCCAACAGGCGTCGGCACGCTTCTCCGCCGTCAAGCTGAGCCATCTCGCCGTCATCGATTGCGTGGCGTCCTGCATAGAGCAAGTCGTCCCCACCGACCGCACGGCCGTGCTCGGAGTCGGCGTCGCCGTCGGCGGCGTCGTGAACACAGATGAGGGGCGCGTCGTCGAGGTCAATCTCGCCCCCAGGCTCGCCGGCCTGAGGCTCGGCCCCCTCCTCTCACAGCGTCTCGGCCTGCCCGTCCACATTGACCTGCATCCGCGCGTGCAGGCTCTCGGCGATCGTTGGTTCGGTTCGGGCCGACGCATTTCATCCTTCGCCTCCGTGTACTGCGCGGAGGCGATCGGCGTCGGATTCGTCATCGACGGGGCCGTCCACCGTGGCACGGCCGGTGCCGGGGGCGAGGCCGGTCACACGATCGTCGATTTCAACGGTGCGGTGTGCCGCTGCGGGCGTCGCGGGTGCTGGGAGACGATCGCGACCCACCGGTGGCTGCGGAGTCAGGCGCTCGCGATCGGACTGCCCGGCGCGCGATCCCTCACCGCCGGGCCACTGGCACGGCTGAGCGCCGAAGACCACGCCGGCGCACGGGCTCTGCTGGACCGGTTCGCCCGCAACCTCTCGGTCGGCCTGATCAACCTTCAACAGCTTCTGGCACCGGGGCTCTTCATCCTGCACGGGGACGTCGTGGAGGGCGGGGAAGAACTGCGGGCGCTGGTAGAGCGTTACGTGCTGGAAGGCGTTCCGAGCCACCCCGGTGGTGAACCGAGGGTGACCTTTGCCAGCACAGAAGACGATATGACCATGCTGGGGGCGGCGGGGCTTGTGCTGTCCCAGTCGCTCGACCTGCTCGCCTGACCCCAGTGGCTGTTCCCGCGGCCAACGAGCTGTTCCCGGCTCCCTCATCTTCGGGCGTGAGACGGCCGAGGCGACTTCAGCGTCAAGACGTGCCTGAGGCCGGAGGCGGGCTGCCTCCGGCCTCAGTTCGTCGGTAGCGTCAGGCCGCCTTGGCCGCGGCGATCTGGATCTTGGCCTCTTGCCGGGTGCCGTTGACCAGGACGGAGATCAGCACCTCGCCCGCGCGCCGGGCGGTCAGGGTGCCGGTGGCCGGGTCGAAGACCGCGATGTGGTGGCCCTTAGCCTTCCTTGCCTCGCCGATGTAGACGTTGGGGCCGGCGCTCCAGTCGGCGCTGACCGGGTAGGCCACCGGGACCTCGCGGCCGCCCTGAGTGATGGTCGCGGTGACCTTGGCGGAGGAGCCCGGTGCCAGTTCGGTCGGTGCGACCAAGGTGAGGCCGTCGACGTGCGGGCGGATCTGGGCGGTGAGCCACCTCGGGCCGCCACCGAACGGCAGCAGGCGAGCCGCGGCCTGCTCCAGGCGAGAGACCGGATCGACTCCGAGCATGGTCCAGCCGGTGAAGCCGCCCTCATCCGGTGAGGTGGCGGGGGTCTTCCCGGAGTTGCCGTTGATCAGGTACGGCACCCCGTCCACCCGCGAGGCGTTGAAGGTGCCCACGTGGCCGCCGATGAACGCCGCGCCCTTGCCCGTATCGTGCTGGAAGTCGGCGAGCCACTGCTCGACCAGCGCGGCTTCCTTGCGGTCGGCGAGCTGGCTGGTCTTGGCCGCGGTGGGGTCCCGCGGCGGGTGGTGCTCCACCAGGACGACCGAGTTCACCTGTTCGTTCTTCGCGGCGTCGTCCAGCGCCTGGCGCAGCCGCTCGAGCTGGTCGAATCCGCCGCCTCTGATGGTGCCCAGCGAGGTATCGAGGGTCACGAACCGGGTGCCCTTGTAGTCGAAGGTCCGGTTCGTCTCGCCGAAGTATTTCTTGAAGTTGCCGATGCTCGCGCCCATCACCTCGTGGTTGCCCGGCACGTAGTAGTACGGCAGGTCGCCGCCGATCTCCTCGTCCAGGATTCGCTTGGCGAGCTGGAAATCCGCCTCAGACGCCTCGTCCACGAGGTCCCCGTCGATGATCATGAAGTCTGGCTTGGCGGCCTTGATCTCCCGCATGGTGCGGCGGGCGGCGGCCACGATCGGCGAGTCCGGGCTGCGGCCGACGAACTGGGCGTCCGACATGACCGCGAAGCGCCACGGCTTGCCATCCACGGTGCCGTCGGTGACGATCAGCGGGTCCTGGACGCGTGGTGCGGGTGGCACGGCGATCGCCGGTGCCGCCTTGACGTACAGGTCGTCGAGCAGGACCTCCGACTTGTACCGCCGGTCAGCCTTGAGCTCGATGGTGTAGAACCGGCTGACGCTCACCGGCTGTGGCAAGCCACTCGGCACCGGGATCTCGATCTCGCGCCAGCCCTCCCAGGTGATGTACGGGCCGTAGACGGACTGCGCCTTGCCGGTCCCGTCGATCACGGTGAAGGCGGTCCATTCGCCCTGGGCGTGCCCGTACACGGAGATGCCGAAAGCCCGTGACTGCCCGGGCACCCCGAGGCGCTGCGGGGGGTTGGCGTAAGCGGTGCGGGTGGCGGTGGACTGGGTGAAGTCGTAGGACAACTTCAGCCCCTGCCCGCTGAGGCCCTCCGCCACCGGAGTGACGGTGGCGGAGCCTCGCGCCGATCCCGCGGTCCACTGCCCGCCGTCGTCGAAGTTCGCCAGGACCTTCTTCTCCACGCCGACGGTGACGGCCACGACGGTGGCGAGCTCGCCGGCCCGTACGGTGATCAGGCCCGCGCCGGATTCCTTCGCGGCCGCCACTGTGAAGCCGCCGGTGGCATTCGAGGTGACCTTCAGCAGCGTGTCGTCGTACTCGAGCCGGACGTCGGAAGGCTCGATGGGCGCCGAGTTGCCGTGCCGGTCGTACCCGACGACGCCGAAGTTCGCCGTCGCCGACGCGTCCGGCACGTTCAGCGAGGCCTGGGTCGCGTCCAGCCGTACGGCATGGTCGAGCACCTCGACCTTCGCGCTGCCGCGCGCCCGGCCGGAGAAGGCGGTCACGCTCGCGGTTCCGGGGAGCTTGGCGCGGAACACGCCGTCCTTCACGTCACCGTGGGAGGCAGTCCAGTGGATCTTGGGCTTCCCCTGCACCGGGCCGTACACCTCGTCATACGGGGTGGCGGTCAGCGTACGGCTGAGGCCGAGGAACACGCGGTCGGGGCGCCCGCCGGAGACCGGGCCGGTGCCGGCCGCGGCAGCCGGTTCGACGGCGGGTTCCACCCACACGCCGCGCAGTTCGCCGCTGCCCTGTTTGCGGTAGACGGCCAGTCCATTGGAGACCAGGCGCTCCTCGCCGTCGTTCGGCTCGTTGTCCATCCGTACCTTGTCGGCCCCGGGCTTGCGGGTGACCATCGTCGCCGAGCCGCCGCCGTCGATTTCGAGCCCGACGCGGGCGCCCATGTGGACGAGCCGGTCCGCCATCTCCCTGAGCGTGGCGCCACGGCTGTTGATGGTTCGGCTGCCGTCGACGGTGACCAGGAACATCCTTCGGCCGTCCGCGCTGAAGCCGGCCGCCATGCGCGCGGCCACGGTGGAGTCGCTGATGTCCTGGACGACGCCGTCCTTGACCAGCAGGTGATTGCCGCCGATCGCGGTGGCGAGTTCGGAACCGTCGGACGTCTTGGGCTTGTAAGACACCTCGACGGCGTCTCCGGGGGCCAGCTGAGCCAGGCGTGCCGCCCCGGCGTCCCGGCCGAGCAGCACGGTGGCGCCTGAGGGGATGTCTCCCTCGCCCGCGTGCTGGCTGACGCTCTGCACCTTGCCGCCTGCGACCAGCACCTCCGTCACCTGGCTGACGCCCTGAACCGCGCCGGTCCGGGTGTAGGTGCCCCACAGCGACGTGTAGGCGCCGATGCCGTCCTTGGGCAGGTCATGGCTGTTGAGGCGGGCGAGCGCGGCCGGCTCCGTCTGGCCCGGCAGGCGTACGCTGCCCTCGAAGAGGACATCGAGTACGTGGCCGACGCCGGTGGTGTCGACGCCCGCGGCGATGGTGCGGCCGGCGGCCGACTTGACCAGCTTGCCACCGGAGATGGCCGGGCCGATCGGGGCACTGGAGTTGTTCATGTCGAAGAAGTCGCCGTTGACCGCGGCTACGGCGCCCTTCTCGTCCGCCATCCGCGAGATCCGGCCCGCCTTCGCCACCTGACCGTTGTCGAGGTAGCCGAGGGTGGCGCCCTTGGTCAGGTCGACGGTGAGCGCGTCGGATCGCTGCCAGCCGCGGGAGTCCAGGGTGTCGATCGAATCGAGCTGGACACCGGGGGCGACGGGGCGGCCGGTCCGATACGTTTCGATGGGGCTGCCGGCCGCTGCCTGCGCGGCTCCCGCGGTGGTCCGTGCCGCCGGAGCGGCTGCGGTGTCGAGCAAGGGTGTGGAGATCGGCGGATAGGAGGAGGCGTTCGACGCCTCCAGCGCGGTGTCGGCCACCGGGTCGACGTGCGACGCCTGTGCTGTGGTCGATACGGCGAGCCCGAGAACCAGGGCGGGCACGAGCGTCACAAGCACCGCCGTGCGTCCCCGGTTCGGGTGGTTCCTGGACACGGTTCCTCCGAATGTCCGAGATCAAAAGCGGGCATTTCGAAGTAAATCTGTTGTATTTGTTGATTTCATGCATGAGGAGTGAACCCCCGGCGACAAGATCCATCTTTCTCTCCGTACCGGGGTGGATCAACATCTCGCGGCGACGTCAGGTCCAACGCTTTCAGGGCAGCAGGGACTTGGCGATGTAGGCGACGATGACCTTGTTGCCGTCCACCGCCTCGGCGACGATGAAGTCGACCGCGATGCTGCACAGCGCGTAGGCGTCGGCCGTCGTCAGCGCCCCCTTTGTGATGTCGACCAGGTAGCCGACCGCCTCGCGTACGGCGATCTGAAGCGCGATGTCGAGGTCCTCGTCGATGCCCATGCACCACATGTACGTGTCGTTCTCCGCGCGGGGGAACTCCAGGCCGGCGGCCTTGCGCACGATGAACCGCGCGGTCAGCGACATCGAGTGCTCGACGGCGGTCTGGTCTACCTCGCCGTGGCCCTGCGCGCCGTGACTGTCGCCGGTGTAGAACAGGGCGCCCGGTTGGAAGACCGGCAGGTACAGCGTCGAACCGGCCGTGAGGTCGCGGAAGTCGAGGTTGCCGCCCCACCTGTTCGGCGGGTTGGCCGACACGAAGCCGGCCGAGGTGGGCGGTGCGACACCCATGATCCCCATGAATGGTTTGAACGGAACCTTGATGCCGGGCGCGAACGAGTAGTACTGGTTGGCCGCATCGAGCCGAAGCAGGCGGGTCGATGCCGCGTCCAGCAGATCGCCGCAGACCCCGGCACCGGGGCCGGTGGTGTTCACGCCGTACGGAACGCGGGGCGAGACGTCCAGGATTCGGATCTCGAGCACGTCGCCAGGCTCGGCGCCCTCGACATGGATGGGCCCGGTCAGGATGTGACCGCTGGATCCGGCCGGGCGCGGGTTCTTCGCGACCTCCGCGAGCTCGGGCAGCACCTCGTCCGCGGGCACGCCCAGCGCCTCGAAGTAGGCCACTGGTCCCTCGGGGGCGGACACCCCGGACTGGTTGATCGCGTCGATCTTGACAACTGTGCCGGAGGCCACGGTCAGCACGGGCAGCCGGTCGGTGGGGAAGTAACCCCAGATCGCGGTGTCCTGAGTGGTTTTCAGCACGGCGCCTGGGAAATCGGACCGGGGCGGTGGCAGGGGAGTCCGGGGCACGGGACAACCTTACTCAGGTAACTTCAAGGCACCCAGGCGCGACGGGTTCCCTGCTCGTAGGCTGAGGTGAACCGTCCTTCGGATGAAAACGTAGGAGGGTTATGCCTATCGATATGCCCGCTTGGATGCCTCGGCGGGAGTTCCTGGTAGCCGCCCTGCTCGCGGTCGCCGTGGCGGCCTGTGGGAGAGGGGGGGATTCACGGGTGCTCACGGCCGAAGGGGTGAGTCGGGAGGTTCCGAAGGACGCTCCTGTCGAAGCGGTTGTGCGCGGGGTGACGGCCTTTGGTCATGCCCTGTACGCCGCCACGGCGAGGCCGATGACCAACACGGTGATCTCGCCGTTGAGCATCGCCTACGCGTTCGGCATGGCCAGGGCGGGAGCGGCCGGCACCACCGCCTCCGAGCTGGACAAGGTCTTCGGTTTTCCGGCTGCGGGGCCGCATAGCGCGTTCAACGCGTTGACGCGGCAGATCGTCACGGTTGACGGTCCGCCGCCGGCGCCTGACCGGAAGGCGACCCGGGATGCCCAGAGCAGCCCGCCCAGCGACCCGGTCGTCGGTATCGCCAATGGGTTGTTCGCCCAGGAAGCCATGGCGGTGAAGCAGCAGTTCCTTCGTACGCTCGCCTCGCAGTACGGCGCCGGCGTGCGTACCGTCGACTTCGGCAAGGACGCCACCGGCATCATCAACGCCTGGGCCGACGAGCAGACCGCGGGACGTATCAAGAAGGTGTTCGACCAGCTGGATCCGGCCACCAAACTGGTGATCGCCAATGCCGTCTATCTCAAGGCGGACTGGGAGCACTCGTTCGCCGAGGAGGCGCCCGAGGAGAACGCCACGTTCGTCAGGGCCGACGGGTCCACCGTGCGTACGAAGCTGATGCACCAGGATGCCGATCTGCGGTACGCCTCCGGCTCCGGCTGGCAGGCCGTCGAGCTGCCGTACGCCAAGAGTGACCTGGCGATGTGGGTGCTCGTGCCTCAGCGTGGTGCTTCCCCTGCGGATCTGCTCAAGCCGGACAGGCTCGGTCAGGTCGCCACCGGTTTCAAGACCACCAACGTCCGCCTTTTTCTCCCTGGCTGGGACTTCGGCACCAACCTCGGGTTGGTGGCGCCGCTGAAGGCGTTGGGGCTGAACGCCGCGTTCGGTGGCGCGGATTTCTCCGGGATCGCTGATGGGCTCGTGATCGGTCAGGCGGTCCACAGTGCGAACATCGCGGTTGACGAGTGGGGTACCGAGGCCGCGGCGGTCACGGGGCTCGCGTTCGCGACATCCGGTAGGGCCGCCCCGAGCACCGAGGTCCGCGCCGACCACCCGTTCGCGTTCGCGATCATGCACCGGCCCACGTCGACGCCGTTGTTCATCGGCCAAGTGGCCGACCCGACGGCGACGGCCTGACGGCGACGTCCAAGGGCTCCCGCCACTCGGGGCGTGACGGGCTACCGGTCGAACAGGTGCAGCCGGTGGGCCGTGGCGGCGGCCTCGCCGCGGGAGGCGACGCCCAGCTTGGCGAGGATGTTGGAGACGTGCACGCTCACCGTCTTGGCGGAGATGAACAGCTCCGCGGCTATCTCGCGGTTGCCGCGACCGGTCGCCACCAGGCGGAGCACCTCGCGCTCACGCGCTGTGAGACCGAGCCGGGCCTCCTCGGAGGCGGGCACGGCGGGGCCGCTGTGCCCGGCGGACTCGTCGGCGACGGTGATGCGCGCCCGCCTGGCGAGGGCGCCGATCTCGCCGGTCAGCGGCGTGGCGCCGACATGGTCCGCGAGGCGGGCCGCCCGTGACAGACGCTCGGCGGCGTCTTCACGCTCGCCCGCATGGACGGCGGCGTGCGCGGCGCCGAGCAGGGCACGGGCCTCGGCGTACGGCTGGCGCAGGGCGGCCCAGGCCGCGACGGCCAGGTCCCACAGCGCGCGGTCGGGTGAACCGGACACCCGGGCCACCTCGGCGGCGAAGGTGAGACGGTGGGCCTCCTGAAGGTCTCCCTCGATGTCGAGCTTGCCCGCCAGCGCCCGTAGATCGGCCAGCAGCGGCCCGGCCGCCTGGACGCTCGCGACGACCATCGGCCAGACGTAGCGCGGGCTGGCCTGCGTGTCGTGCTCGCCCAGGGCCTTCTCGACCAGCGTGGAGGCCTCGTCGCCCCGGCCGCGCGCGACCAGCAGCTCGATCTCTCTGCGCAGGTGCGGCAGCATCGTCTGGTCGCGGTAGGTGCCGCGCGCCATCACGCTCCTGGAGGAACGGAATAGCGAGTCGGCTCGGTCGAGGTCGCCACGGGCCAGCGCGATGTCGGTGGCGAAGCCCTGCAGGCTCGCGCGGTACGGCGCGGGCGGCACGACGTCCAGCGCGCGGTCGATGACGGCGAGCGCTTCTTCCCAGCGGCCGAGGGAGAGCAGGGGCTCGGCGAGGTTGATGGCCAGGAAGGCGCCCGAGGTGCGGGCCAGGCCGTACGCCTCGGCGTCCGCGATGCCGCGGCGGGCGACCTTGGCGGCCTCCTCGTGCCACCCGGCTGCCTCGAGCGCGTCGGACTCGGAGATGGCGGCCCGCATCAGCCCGTTGTAGGTGGGGGCCCGGCCCGCGATCTCGCGTGCCCTCGCGAAGGCGACGGCCTGGGTCTCCATCTGGGAGTAGCGGCACTGGGCCCAGGTCAGCGTGATGAGCGCGTGTGCCTCGGTGTCGGCGTCGCCCACCTCGCGGGCGATGCGCATGGCCTCGGTCGCGAGCGCTTCCGTCTCGGGCCGGGTGTCCGGGCCGTGGAGCACGCGTGCGAGATTCTCGAGGATCTGGCCGCGTAACCCGGTCGGAGGCTCGGCGGGGACCAGCCCGGCGGCGGTGCGCAGGTCGTCGAGGAACCCGGCACGGCCCAGGTCGTACCTCACGAGCCCGCGCTGTCTCAGCACCTGCGCGGCGCGGATCGGGTCGGTCTCGGTGTCGATCTCGCGCAGGGCCGCCTTGGCGAGGGAGATGCCACGCTCGAACTCTCCGGCCAGGTGCGCCACGGTGATGGTCTGGCGGAGCACGTCGACGTAGTCGGAGTCGATCCTCGTGGCGGCGTCGGGCACGGTGTCCCACAGCTCGAGCACCCTGGTCAGCATGCGCAGCTGCTCGTCGTAGGCCGTGGACTTCCTCGCGGTGGCCGCCGCGTGCCAGGCGCTGACCAGCGCCGACGGGGCGTCGTGCGCGGCATGCCAGTGGTGGGCCAGCTCGATGGCCCCGCGCGGCGCGGGCAGGATGGCGGGGTCGCGCTCGAGGGCCTGGGCGAAACGGGTGTGCAGGCGGGTGCGCTCGCCGGGCAGCAGGTCGTCGTGGACGGCCTCGCGGATCAGGGCGTGCCGGAAGGCGTAGCCCTCGCCGTCGACCATCAGAACGTTGCCCGCCACGGCCGGGCGCAGGGCGCGGGAGAGGGCGGCGTCGTCGAGCCCCGCGACGGCGGCCAGCAGGGCGTGCTCGATGCGGGCACCGCCGGCGCTGGCCACCCGCAGCAGCTCCTGGGTGTCGTCGGGCAGCCGCTCGACGCCGGCCAGGAGCAGGTCGCGCAGCGACTCGGGCAGGGCCTCCTCCTCGCCTCCGCCGAGCAGCGCCTCGACGAACAGCGGGTTGCCCTCGCTGCGGGCGTAGATGAGATCGATGTCGATGGCCGTCGGCTCCCTGTCGAGGATGCTCGCGGCCTGCTCGACCACCTCGCGCCGGCTCAGCCTGCGCAGCTCCAGGCGGGCGACCCAGTCGATGCGGCTGAGCTCGGTGAGCAGCGGGCGCAGAGGATGGGTGCGGTGGAGCTCGTCGGAGCGGTAGGTGACGATGGTCAGCATGCGGGTGTCGGGGCGCTGGTAGCGGATGAGGAACGACAGCAGGTCGCGGGTGGAGCGGTCGGCCCAGTGGGCGTCCTCGATGATCAAGGCCGTCGGCTCCAGCTCGGCGAGCCGCTCCATCAGACCGAGGACCTGCTCGAACAGCCGGGCGCGGGCCTCGGCGCCGTCGTCGTCCGGCTCGCCGAACTCCGGCAGCAGCCGGGCGAGCCCCCGGGTGCGCCCGCCGGGAAGCAGCGCGGTGAGGCCCTCGCGGCCGAGGTCGCGCGCGAGCCTGCGCAGCACCGCGGTGAAGGGGGCGAACGGGAGGCCGTCCGTGCTGAGCTCGAGACAGCCGCCGACGAGCACCCTCGCCTCGCCCGCCTGCTGGGCGAACTCGCGGATGAGGCGGGTCTTGCCGACGCCGGCCTCGCCACCGACGAACACGGTCGTCGCGGACCCGGCGCGCGCCCGGGCGAGCGACTCACCGAGAACGCCCAGCTCGCCCGCGCGGCCGACGAACAAGGGGCTCACCGTATGGGCCGTCACGCGACCAGGATGTCACCCGCCACCGACATTTCCGCACGGGCAGGATGCTCGATTGTGGTTATCGCCACTTCTTACTCCTGGCGGGCTCCGGCGACGCCGTGGAAAATCGCATAAAGCGGCATAAGACGGCAATCGCGGTATTAATCGCTCACTACAGGTCACGAGAGTGTCACGGTTAGTACTATTGCCAATATGCGTCCCGGGGGGCGCTGACGTGTGAAGACACAGGTGATTCTCGCGTGCCGGTTTCCGCCATCGTCGTAACGGGGTAAATGCGTGGCGCTTCCCTCCTTCTCCGGCAAGCCCGCTTTGCTCACCATGATCCGCACGCTGATCATGCGTGATGAGGAGCGGGCGCTCGGGCCGTTGCCCATCGTGTGCCTGATCCGCGAGGACGCCGCGGGAGTTCGGCTCACGTCCGCGCTTCAGGCGGAGTTGCACGAGGCGCAGCCGGACGCCGTGCCCTGCGCCCGTGTCGTGGCCTCGGAGCCCCGCCCGAAGGCGGCCGAGCCCGAAGAGGGTGTGGCGTCCCCTGCCGGGGGTGATCCCGGAGCGGTGCTGCCGCTGCTGCACGCGCTGTCGGAGCAGCTCGCCGAGAGATTCGGCGGGAACCGCCTGCGTTTCCCGCACTACCGGCTGGCCGACTGGCTGACCCGGCAGGTCATCGCCGAGGACAGCGCCGACCGGCGCGCAGAGCTGCTACGCCGGATGGTGGAGCGGCTGGGCCCGGGCGCGACCGTGTCGCTGGTGTCCGCGGCGGCCGACAACGCGCCGAGCGCGCCGATCCGTCTGATCCTGTTGTTCTTCGCACGCTTCTGGCCGATCGCTCGCACCTGGCTGTGGCTGAGCGGGGCGGTGCCGGGGTGGGGGCGGCAGATCCGGTGGTTCATGCGCCAGACGTACATGTCACCGCGGCCGGCGGGCGACTTCCTGGGGTTCGCGCTGCGCCTGACGGTAGAGAGGTCCCAGGACGGGGAGCTACGGCCGCGCGGGACCGAGGAGCTCCGGCAGGTACGGCTTCTGCTCGTGCACGCGTTCCTGCAGGACCTGCGGGCCGGCTACCGGCGCCGTCCGTGGCGGATCTCCGCGTGGCGGCGCACCGGGAACCCGGTCGCCCTCGTCGACGGGCTGCGCGCGGGTGACCGCGGTGAGAAGCTCCTGTCGCTGATCAGCGACGTCCGGAACGAGACCGGGCAGGACGACCCGCTCCTCGTGATCGCCGAGTTCGACGACCGGGACAGCGTGTGGGCGGGCGCGCCGAGGCGACCGGCGGTGGCCGCGGAGGCCGACGGCGCGTGGCTGGACGAGCTGGTCTCGCGGCGGCATCACATGGAGCCGGACGCCTGGCGCCTGGCGTTCACCATCGCTCTGGGCGGAGCACCCGAGGGACCCGCTGACGGGCATGCGGACTTCACCCCGCCGAAGCCGCCCCTGGCGGCCCGGCCACATGTGCTGGCCTCGGCGACGATCGCGGTGGTGCTCGCGGCCGGCGGTTGCCTGGCGTGGGTGGGGATGCCCTACGTGCGGGCGAAGTGCGCGCTGTTCGACCATGGAGGCGTGGCGGTCATGCTGATCGACGGTGAATGCGTCGGCTACAGCGACGCGGACAGCCAGCTCTTCGACAACCCGGAAAGCAGCTCAGGCGCGGCCGTCCGGCTGCGCCTGGCCGAGCGGGCCGTCTTCCGGCAGAACGCCTGCGCCGCCGAGGCCCTCGCGAACGACCCGGAGCAGCAGCGCCTCACGGTGGTGTACCTGGCCGGCTTCAGCGCCGACCGCGACGAGGAGGCGTGGAGCTCCGCCCAGGCCGAAGAGCTGGAGGGGCTCCTCCTGCGGCAGATCGAGCAGAACGGCAAGGCCGAGACCGACGGCAGGTGTGGCCATGGTGGTGGCCCCTACCTGCGGATCGTCATCGCCAACGGCGGCAGTCGCATGCGGTACGCGGACCGCGTGGTCGAAGACCAGCTCGGCCACCTGATCCGGGACGACCCGTACGTCATCGGCGTCGTCGGGCTGGACCGGACCGTGATCGAGACCGAGAGGGCCATCTCCGAGCTGGGCAATCTGGGCGTGCCCGTGCTCACGACCACGCTGTCGGGTGAGGGCATCGTCCATGACTCGCCGCTGTACTTCCAGATGGTGCCTTCCAACTCGATCCAGGCCCGGCTCGTCGCCGACTACGCGAGCAAGGTGCCGTACAAAGGCCGGCGCGTCAGTCGAGTGCACATCTTCTACCCGAAGATCGGCGCCTCGGCCGGCATGTCGAACGACCTCTATGTCACCTCGCTCGTGAATGCCCTGAAGGACTCGCTGAGCTCGGTGGGTGTGCGGCGTGAGGTGTACGAGTACTCCGTGGACCACGGGTCTTTGAAGTTCGGGAAGAAGCCGCCTACGGCCTGCTCCGGCCGCCCCGGCGACATGATCTTCTACGCCGGGCGCCACGAGGACTTCGCCGGCTTCCTGAAAGCGGTGTTCACCGGGTGCAACCGGCCGAGCCGCACCACACCGATCGTCGCCGACGACGCGATCAGCCGGTTCCCGGCCGATGTCAGCGCCCACGACACCAACGTGCCCGCCCAGGTGGACATCGACTTCGTGACGAAGGGCAGCTCGGTCGTGCTGGCGGGACAGGCCTGCCCGGGCCGGGGATCGACGGCATCCGGCCAGACAGGGAACACCACCTTGGCGACGTTCTGCAGGCGTTTACATGTTCTGTACGAAAGGGAGCAGAACGAGGACACCACCAGGACGTTCAAGATCGGCAATGTTCGCTGGGCAGGTGAACGTGTGGGGCTGGCTTATGACGCCGCCTCCATGTTGCTGATGGCGGCGCAGGCTCCGTACGACAGGCGCGACCTCGGCATCCCGTACGAGCCCAGCCGCGCGGCGGTGGCGCAGCAGCTGCGTGACCAGAGATACGGCGGAGTGATCGGCGACTACAGGTTCGCTGCCTCTCGCGTGCAGGACGGGATGAACATCGCCATCGTCCGGGTCGTGGATGTGCTCGCGTCCGGCAAGCCACCCGTATGCCAGTACATGGCGGCGTACAACCGCGAGAAGGCACGCGTGCCGTGTCCACGATGAGACAGGCGGCTGACACGGTCTCGCCTGGCTAGAGTTGTCGCATGAGCCCGAAGATCGCGACCGCGGACCCGGTCACCCGTGAACAACTGCTCGACTTCATCCGTGATCGCCACCGGGCGCTCCTCATCACGACGCGGGGTGACGGTGGCCCGCAGGCCTCGCCGGTGAGCTGTGGTGTGGACGACCACGGCCGCATCGTCGTGTCCACCTATCCCGAGCGCGCGAAGACCAGTAACGCCCGCCGCGACCCGAGGGTGAGCGTCGTCATCCTGTCGGACGACTTCGACGGGCCCTGGGTCCAGGTCGACGGCGCCTGCGAGGTCCTCGACATGCCCGACGCGCTGGAGCCTCTGGTCGACTACTACCGGTCCATCGCGGGGGAGCACCCCGACTGGGACGACTACCGCGCGGCCATGGAGCGCCAGGGCAAGTCACTGCTGCGCGTCACTCCGGTCAAATGGGGACCGGTCGCCACAGGGGGCTTCCCCGCACGACTCGCCTGATCGCGCGTCTGGTGTGACAGCACCTCTCGCCTGATCGCCGCCTGATGTCTTTGGGGAATTTGGCGGGATTCATACCTGCATGTCGACGCGGCGGACCGGGGGAGCGGGAATGACTCCTCCGGGATCAGCCATTGCGGGTGACGAGAGGGACGAAGACATGGCACACGAGCCGCTGTCACTGGCAGACGCGATGGACCTGGTGCGGGGTGAGGTCGGCAAGGCCCGCATCAGAGCCGAAGTGCTGGGTGAGGAGCTGCGGTTCAGCGTCGGCACCGTGGAGGTGGAGTTCTTCGTCCAGATCATCCGCGACGGGAAGGACGACGGCGAGATCAAGCTGGGAGTGGTGGAGGAGGGCGGCTCCAAGGGAGGCGACACCCACCGCGTCATGTTCCCCCTCACGCCGGTCTTCGAGCCTCGGCCGTGATCCACTCGCCCGGCCCTCACCGGCTGGTTCGGCCTCTGCGCTGACATTCCCGTACGAGCACAATTCCGGCAGGGCAGAGAGAAGGCATTGACGGCCCGCACGGCGGACTCTACGATCCGGGGAAAACTTATAGGAAACTTTCCTATAGATAACGCTCCCCGAGTATCAAGTGGAGATGGCCGTGCGACGTCCTTTCCAGCACCTTCTGGCGGCGGCGGTCGCCGTCGGTCTCGCCGCGGTCGCCGTACCCGGCGCGGCCGTGGCGGCGACAGCCCACACAGCGGGTTCCGACAGCGGCGACCGGTTCAAGCGGGTCGCGTACTTCATCCAGTGGGGCATCTACGCCCGGAACTACCACGTCAAGGATATGGACACCAGCGGTGCCGCGGCCAAGCTGACCCACGTCAACTACGCCTTCGGCAACGTCGGGGCCGGCGGCACGTGCGTCTCGGCCGACCCCTGGGCCGACTGGCAGCGGCCGGTCTCCGCCGATGAGAGCGTGGACGGCGTCGCCGACCAGCCCGGTCAGGCGCTCAACGGCAACCTCAACCAGTTCAAGAAGCTCAAGGCCAAGCATCCCGGCCTCAAGGTGCTGATCTCGCTGGGCGGCTGGACCGGCTCCAAGTACTTCTCCGACGCCGTCAGCACCCCCGCGACGCGTAGCGCGCTCGCCGCCTCCTGCGTGGGCCTGTGGCTCAAGGGCGACCTGCCGGGCCTGCCCGCCGGCGCGGGGGCGGGCGTCTTCGACGGCATCGACCTCGACTGGGAGTGGCCGGGCTCGGAAGGCAACGCCGGCAACGTCGTACGGCCCGAGGACAAGCGGAACTTCACGCTCTTCACCGCCGAGCTGCGCCGGCAGATGAAGGCGTACGACGCGAAGAGCGAGCTGACCGCGTTCCTTCCCGCCGCCGCCGCGAAGATCGACGCGGGCTTCGAGGTCCGTGACGTGTTCCGCAACCTCGACTTCGCCACCGTCCAGGGGTACGACCTGCACGGCTCGTGGGAGGGCATCACCGGTCACAACGGCAACCTGTTCACCGACCGCAGGGACCCGAACCCGGTGAAGTACAGCGTCGACACCACGGTCCGCGACTACCTGTCGCGCGGCGCCCCCGCAAAGAAGATCGTCGTGGGGGTCCCGGCGTACGGCCAGGGCTGGACGGGCGTGAAGTCCACGGGCGACGGCCTGTACGACCAGGCCACCGGCCCGGCTCCGGCGACCTGGGCCCCGGGCACCGAGGACTACAAGATCCTGGCCGCCAAGCCGGGCAAGCGGTACCGCGACCTGCTCACCGGCACGCAGTGGCTGTACGACGGCAACGAGTTCTGGTCGTACGACGACCCGGCGACGCTGCTGGGGAAGGCCGCGTACATCAGGCTGAAGGGGCTCGGGGGTTCGATGATGTGGTCCATCGACCAGGACGACAGCAAGGCGTCCCTCACCTCGGCGCTCTACAAGGTTCTGCGCTGACGGGGTCTTGACGTCGCGAGCATGACACGGCTCGCGCGATGCGCTCTAGCGGCGTACCGACCGGTGCGCCGCTAGCGAGCTGTCTCAGGAGCCGCGGGAGACCCGTCATCGGGCAAACCGGTGATACGGGAACGTGCCAATGTTTCGCATGATTTTGATGAGTTTGACGGTAAGTGTCACCCTGTGGTCGGCTCTTCCTTTCCGTGTTTCTCGGTCGTCGGCGATCCGCTACGGGGAGTGCTACCCATGCCGCTGCTCCAATGGCACTTGCTGTCGCGGGTTCTCGTGTCCGCGTCCCTGTCCATGGCAGGTTCCGTGGTCCTCGCTGCCCCCGTGGCCGCCCACGCCGGCCTGTCGCCATCGCCGGCCACGACAGCCGCGCATGCCGCGGCGGCTGCGCCTGCCGTGGCGAGTGGCAAGCCGAAGATCCAGCCTGTGCCGGGGATCGTGGTCCCGCCGGACGCGAAGGTCAGCGTGCCCGAGACTCCGTCGCTGGCCGCCCTGCCCGTACAGGCACAGGCAATCGGTCCGAAGCCTCCGGCGGTGACCACCCCGGCCGGGCCGGCCTTGATCAACAAGGTCGCGGGGGATGCCACGGCGCGTCTGAAGTCGGACGGCCTCGTCACGCCGGGCCACGAGGGTCCCGACGCCGGCAGGCTGCTGCCCGCCACCGACCAGGCCGGGGTTCTCAGCGTGTCGAAACCCGCGGCCGGTCTGGTCGGCAAGACGGCCGCCAAGGTGAAGGGCCTGAGCGGTCTGGACGTGGCCGGGCTCTACCGGGCGCTGCCGGAGGGCATCCCGCTCGTCACCTACCGGCTGTGCGCCGAGACGGCCTCCCTGCCGGTGTCTTGTTCGGCGCCACAACCATTGATCACGCCTGTGGCTGCGGACGTGACCGGGGACGGCACGCCCGACATCCTGGCGAGCCTGGTCCCCTCGCTGAGCGTCGCCGACGTGGCCAGCAAGGCGGGCGCGCTCGCCGGCACGCAGCGCGAGCTCGACTCGCTGCTCGGCAAGACGGTCGGTGGGCTGCTCAACCCTTCCGCCTCGAAGAGCTCGATGAGCAAGCAGGTGGAGAGCCGGCGTGACCGGGAGCGAGACGACCTGATGGTTCAGCTGGCAGGGGGGCTCGGCCTGGCGACGGCGCGGCTGCCGAGCAGCGAGACGCGCGGCAAGGCGTTGGGGGCCCAGGTCTGGGCGCAGTACGACGTCCCCGCCTCCCACGGCAGAGTCAAGCGGCTGTCGATCGGCTTTGACGGATTCCGGCGCGGCGCGTCGCTGTCCGGTACGGACTGGGGTCTCTACCACCTCGCCACGACGGCAGGGAGCGGGGCGGTCGTGGACGTGAAGGTCAGCGTGCGCCGGTCCCAGCCGGGTGCCTCGATCGCGACCGTGGCCGGCATGGCGGATCTGGCCGGCAAGCAGTCCGTCGATCAGAAACTGGTCAGCCTGCGGCAGTCCCCGGTGCCGGAGAAGCTGACCGCGAGCGCGCGGTTCGACGGTGACAAGCTCGAAGGCTCGCTGAAGGTCGCGACCTCCGGGGCCTCGACGATGGACGCGCTGGTGCTGAACAGCAGGGGGGCGGCGAAGGAGGAGCAGTTCACCCAGGTCGTGGTGGACAAGGTGAGCTCCCAGGCGACCGCCGAGCTGACTCGGCCGTCCAAGAGCGGCGCGGCGGGCGGTGTGGCCGATGTTCACTTCGCCAGCTCGGCGCCGATCGGACGGGCAGAGCTGTACAACTACGTCTACCGTGCCGGTCAGCTCAGCAAAATGATCGGAGGCTCGCTTACAGGCGTGCCGACCGACTTTCGCGCGCGGTACGAATCGGTCGACGGCAGGTCGCAGGCGCTCACGGTGAGCACCGGCCCTCGGGCCAAGGCGGCCGACGTGGTGTACTTCGACCGGGCGGCGGCCAAAGCGGTGTTCCAGGCCGCGCTGACCGACCTGCCAGCCCGCATGCGGATTTATTACGACATAGCGGGAAACAGGCTTACGTATACCGCCAGCTCGAAGATCGGCGGCGTCGAGATGGTCCTGCAGCGGGATGAGGGTGCCATCTCGACCCCCGCCGGAAGCCACATCACGATGATCAAGGATGGCGGGCGGCTCGGCGTGTCCGGCCGGTTGTCGGGATTGACCGAGTTCGACGTGACGTACGGCAAGAAGCCGCATGCGATGCTGAAACTGGCCTCCGGCGGGCAGCCCTTCCTCGCCGCGGCCGGCATCGACGGCACGCACCTGCTCCGGATGGACATCTCGAACTCGCCGAACAAGGTCGAGGTGGACCTGGACCCGGCCGCGAAGAAGGCGTGGTACCGCGCCAGCGGAGTGATCGGCAGGCTCCGGACGGCCTATGCCGACACCAAGAACGGGCCGACCTTCGACAGCAGCCTGTACGGGGTGCGCTCCGCCGTCGATGGATCATGGCAGCTCGGCGACCGGTCCACGGTGGAGTTGACCACGGCGTCCGGCCTGAAGAAGGCCGAGCTGTACGTCAACCGGGCGTACGTCACGCAGATCAGCCCGACCGGCGGCGAGGACATCCGCGCCACGGTTCAGGACATCCATCAGCACATCGCCGTGGTGGCCGACTTGGCCGGCAAGCGCCTGGACTGGACCGCCGACAAGCCGGTCACCTCGGTCTTCGCCTTCGCACGGGTCAACTTCCAGGGCCACTACTTCCGGGTGGCGGCCAAGGCGAACGACGTGCCCGCGCACTTCGAGGCCGGGTGGGGCGACGGGGCGTATCAGTTCCGGGGCGTCTCAGGACCGATCGGGTCCGCGACGATCGCCGTCACCAACCACGACGGCGCGCGGGTTCCGGCCGGACCCCACCTGGCCGCGCACTACAGCCAGGCCACGGGGGAGCTGGACGCCAGCGTCCGGGTGGACGGGCTGACCAGCGTGGGTTTCGGCGGCAGCGGCGCGGGGTTCAAGGCCGGGTTCCAGGCCGCCCGCCAGACCATCGCGATCGACGCCGACGTCTACCTGGCCGGTGACCTGCGGTTCGGCACGCTCGGCACCCTTGGCCCGATCCCCGGCGACATCGAGGTCTCCGCGGCCGGCGGCGGGTCGGTCACCTACAGCGCCGGCGGCGGGCAGATGGACCTGAAGGCAGAGGTCTGGCTGGGCAAGGTCGCCGCGATCAAGAACATCTCCGGTGTACCTGGGGTGGGGAGCGGTGTGGCGCTGGTCGACGGCGGCTGCGCCCCTGGTTCCGCGGGATGTGGCAGTGACCAGGGCCCATTCTGCGCGGTGACGGCCGGGCGTGGCTGTTTCGGCGTCCGGGGGTTCGTGAGCCTGAGCCTTCCCTCCAAGATCACGGTGGACCTCGCCCGCAAGACGTTCTCCTTCTCCGGGTACCGGCCAAAGGTCAGGAAGCTGGACGTCTACCTGGCGAGCAAGGTCGTCGCGCCGGTGCCGATCAAGGCGCTGGCGACGCTGGACGGGCTGCCGGAGTCGATCACCAGCATGTCGGTGGGCCCGTTCGACGTCGGCAGGGGCAAGGACGCGGACGGCCGCGACGCCAACGTGATCAAGGCGGCCTACCGGGTGGAGCCCGCGGCGACCATCACCTCGCTCAAGGCGCTGGCGGAGGCGGACACGGGTGACCAGTACGGCATCATCCGAGGTCAGGCCGTCGTCGATCCGGTACCGGCGGTGGTGGCGATCGACGGCACGTACGGGAAGAAGACCCACCTGCGCGTCCAGAACTCGGCGGCCGTCAAGGAGCTGACCGCCAAGGTGACCGTCGTCCCACGCGGTGCAAAGCCTGGAACGGGTGTCGCGCGGTTCACCGACGTGCCCGCCGGGTTCACCATCGACGCCGACGACGCGTCCGAGACGGGCCTGCGGATGCCGAGCCTCGCCTACAAGGCGGATGGCGGGGTCAACACGCTGGACGGGCTGTTCGCCGTCGAGGGGGCGCTGATCTCACGCGTGTACCGGCCGCAGCAGGGTGAGCTGCTCGACGCCTCGTTCGTCGTCAACGACCTGGCCTCCGACACCACAGCCAGGATAAATCCGGATTTGTCGGTTGATCTGGCGTCGAAGCCCGTGGCCACCAAGCTGCTGGAAGTGCACGCGGGACTGTCCGTGGCTCCGGTGAAACGGCAGCGGGTGACCGTACGGAAGGACATCCCGTACACGACCGGATTCTTCGCCTTCCAGATGGACGGTGACTTCGGGCTCAGGCAGAGCGAGATTCAGGACGTCTCGCTCGCCGTCCACGGCATGTCATGGCTGAGGATCCGGCCTGGCAAGATCCCCTTCGGGATGCGGGCGCCCAGCGAGCTGGGCTACATCTCGCCCGGTTTCGAGGGCGGCTACGACCACCTCGACATCCGGGCGGGCGGCGTCGATCTCAGGCCGGACGTGAAGCTCGACGTCCGCATCACCCGCAGCCTCGGCGGCGACGTCTTCAAGGACACGCTGAAGCTCGGCCCGGCGACGACGCTGAAGTTCCGGCGCTACGACCAGCGGTCACGGCCGATCAGCGCCAGGCAGGTGCTCAAGGTCGGCGACACCTCGATCGCCTGCCTCGCGATCGACGCCAAGCCGGGCTTCGCCAGCGCCGAGCGAGCGGGCTCGATCAGGCTGCGCGGCGCGGACGGGCCCCAGATGGTCAGCCTGCTCGACCCCGGGGGCCAGGTGCCGGGCTATGCCCTCGACCTGATGTCGCAGTTCATGTCGCCCTTCGACGGAGCCGGCTGGAAGGTCTCCGGCTTCGCCGCCGGCCGCTGCCGCTGAACCTCTTCGGCGGAGCCCCAGGCGAACGCGGATGTTTGCCCACGTCGGAGCGGGGTTATGGGTCGCCACAGGAGTGTTTTCCGCGGGGGTGGAACCGCAGTGATGACGCATGGCGGAGACGAGGCGGAGACCGGTACGGTCCCGATCACCGTCGTCATCGCCACGCGTAACCGCCGAGAGGAGCTCCTGCGCACGCTGGGCCTGCTCGAGGCGCTGCCAGAGTGCCCCGGCGTGATCGTCGTCGACAACGCCTCGTCCGACGGTACGGCCGGCGCGGTCCGGGATCGCTTTCCACAGGTCAAGGTCATCCGGCTGTCCCGCAATCTCGGAGCGCCCGCCAGGAACGTCGGAGTGCTGGCCGCCCGCACCCCGTACGTCGCCTTCAGCGACGACGACTCCTGGTGGGAGCCGGGGGCCCTCCGGCTGGCCGCCCGCACCTTCGCCGATCATCCGCACCTCGGGCTGCTCGCGGCGCGCGTCCTGGTGGGCGAGGAACGCGTGCCCGACCCGATCAACGCGGCGCTGGCGGCCACGCCGCTGCTCGCGGGCACGGACCAGCCCGGGCCGCCGGTGCTCGGCTTCCTGGCGTGCGGGTCCGTGGTGCGCCGCCGGGCGTTCCTGGACGCCGGGGGGTTCAGCCCGGTGCTGTTCTTCCCGGGGGAGGAGCAACTGCTCGCCTACGATCTGGCCGCGCTCGGCTGGGACCGGTGCTACGTGCCAGGCGTGGTGGCCGTCCACGAGCCGTCGCGGCGGCGGGGCCCGACCTCGGACAGGCGCGAGGCTGAGCTGCGGAACGCGTTGCTGACGGTCTGGCTGCGCCGCTCCGCCCGGGTGGCGCTGCGCGAGAGCGTACGGCTCGCGGCCCGCACCTTCAATGACCCGGAGTCCCGCGCGGCGATGCTCGGCGCCCTGCGCCGGATGCCGCACGCCATGACCGGCCGCCGCCGCCTCCCGGCCTCGGTCGAGGCCGAAGCCCGGCTGCTCGAGGCCGGGCCATGACCGACGAGCGGGTGACCGTGGTGGTCATCACCATGGACCGCCGGGACGAGCTGCTGCGCACCCTCGACCACATGACGGCGCTCCCCGAGCGGCCCCGCGTCATCGTGGTCGACAACGGCTCCCGCGACGGGAGCGCGGACGCGGTGGCGCGGGCCTATCCCGGCGTGGGGCTCATCCGCAGCGCGTGCAATCTCGGCGCGGTGGGCCGCAATGTCGCCGTCGAGGAGGTTACGACCCCGTACGTTGCCTTCTGCGATGACGACACGTGGTGGGAGCCGGGCGCCCTGTCCGGAGCCGCCGATCTCCTTGAAGCCCACCCCCGGCTGGCGTCGGTCACCGGGCGGATCCTCGTCGAACCCGGCCGCTACGAGGACCCGATCACGCCGGAGCTGCGGTATTCGCCCGTCCCGGGACCCGGATGGATGCCCGGTCCCGTGCTGCTGAGCATCCTGGCGGGGGCCTCAATGCTGCGAGTCGCAGCGTTCCGCGAGGCCGGGGGGTTCTCGCCACGGCTATGGCTCGGAGGCGAGGAGGAGCTTCTCAGCCTGGATCTCGTCGCCCGGGGCTGGTGGCTGTGCTGGGCCGAGGACGTCGTGGTCCATCACGCGGCCTCCAAGATCCGTGATCGGCGGCAGCGCCGGAGGCTGGGGATACGCAACACCCTGTGGACGGCCTGGCTGCGCCGCCCGGCCCCCGACGCCCTGCGCCGGACGATGGCCGTGCTTCGCGCGGTCCCGAAGGACCGCGCCAGCGCCTCGGCCGTCGCGGCCGCGGTGGCCGGGCTCCCGTGGGTCCTTCGCGAGCGCCGGGTCGTACCCATGGAAGTCGAGCGAGGCCTGCGCCTGCTGGAGGAACCGCAGCGGACCTCGGTCGCCCGCCGGTATGTCGACTGACCATGGCGTTGTGCCACCCCGGGAAGTGATCGCCTTCGCGGAGGGGAATCATTGAGAGATGGATACTTCAGGCGACCCCTGCGTGTACTGCGACATCGTCGCGGGCCGGGCCGAAGCGAGCCTGGCCTTCCAGGACGACGTGGCGATCGTCATCATGGACGGCAATCCCGTGAACCCAGGGCACGCCCTGGTGATCCCGCGCGTCCACGCCACCGGGCTTGAGGATCTCGACGAGCAGGTCGGGGCCCACATGTGGCGAGTGGCCCAGCGGGTGGCGCGGGGGCTGCGCCGTTCGGGCCTGCGGTGCGAAGGCATCAACCTGTTCCTCGGCGACGGCGAGGCCGCGCTCCAGGAGGTCTTCCACGCCCACATCCACGTGTTCCCGCGTTTCGAGGGGGACAACGTCGTCATCGACGCCGACTGCGAGCCCAGAGACCGACGGCTGCTGAACCAGGAGGCATGGGTCCTCCGGGAGGCCATGAAGCCCTTCGCCCCGGTGCCCTCCTCGGTGATGCTCCCCCAGCACTCTCAGACGGCCTAGCGGAACGCCCGGCACGATCACGGCGGGCGGCGAGGAGGAATGACCTATGCGAGTAGCCGTACTGGGGATGGGCAACATGGGCCGGGCGCTGGCCCGGAGGCTGCTCACACACGGGTACGACGTCCGGATCTGGAACCGTACTCCCGGAAAGGCCGCGGAGGTGGTCGAGGCCGGGGCCGTCGAGGCGTCCTCGCCGGCCGAGGCGGCGAGGGGCGTGGAGGCGGCGCTGATGTCGCTGGCCGACGATCAAGCCGTCCTCGAGGTCATGGGCCGGCTCGTCGATCTTGGATCCGATCCGGACGCGCCGATCGTCGTCGACATGAGCACCGTCTCACCCGAGACCTCCCGCAGGCTCCTGGACATGGCCCCTGGGCGCAGGTTCGTGGCCGCGCCCATCATCGGCGCGCCGCAGACCGTGCTAGAAGGCATGGCGTCGGGGCTGCTGGGAGGCGAGCGGCGCCTCGCCGACAGGCTGGAGCCGATCTGGTCGCGGATCTTCTGCGTCCACTGGTACTGCGGTGAGGATCCCGGGAGCGCGACGAGCTTCAAGCTGCTCAACAACTACCTGCTGATGTCCGGGATCGCCGTCGTGGCCGAGGCGGTGGTCACGGCCGAGGCGGCCGGGCTCGACCGCACGCTGCTGCGCGAGCTCCTCCACCGCTGGCCCACCGTCCCGCCCGGCCTCCGCAACCGGATCGACGACATCATCAGCGGTCACCATCACGGCTGGTTCGCCACACGGCTCGGCGCCAAGGACGTACGGCTCCTCAACCACGTGGCCGAGTCTCACGGCCTTTCCCTGCCCATCGCACGGCTCGTCGAGCGGCGCTACGAGGAGGCCGCCGGCCGTAGCTGGAGCGAGGCCGACATCACGGCCATCGTGGAACTGGTCCGCGCCGAGCGCTCCGCCTCCAGCGAGGCGTGACCCCGGCCAACCCACCCCGCGACACCTGCGCCGCCCGGATCAGCCCGCGATGTGGAGTACGGCCGCGCCGTTCACGCGGTCGGCTGCGAGATCGGCCAGCGCCTGGTCCGCCTGGTCGAATGGGTAAGGAGTGGTCGTGACCTGGAGCGGATGGCGCGTGGCCAGGCCGAGGAACGTGCGGCCGTCCTCCCGCGTGTTCGCGGTGACGCTTCGCAGGGTCCGCTCGTAGAACAGGTGACCTTGGTAGGTCATCTGGGGGATGTCCGTCAGGTGGATCCCCGCCACGGCCAGGGTGCCGCCCCGGTCCAGAGCCCTGAGCGCCACGGGGACCAGGTCACCGACGGGCGCGAAGAGGATCGCGGCGTCCAG
Source organism: Sphaerisporangium sp. (assembly GCA_025964675.1). Taxonomy (GTDB): domain Bacteria; phylum Actinomycetota; class Actinomycetes; order Streptosporangiales; family Streptosporangiaceae; genus Sphaerisporangium. The sequence continues at coordinate 32,071 of JAOPYI010000069.1, forward strand.
AGGCTCGGGCGGAGCGTCGTACGCGCCGCCCGCCGAGGCCGCACCGAGCTCCCTCGCCAGCCGCCGCGCGTGCTCAGAACGGGTCAGAACATGCACCGTGGCCCCCTGGACGATCGCGACCTGGGCGATGAGGTGTGCCGAGGCGCCGAAGCCGTACAGGCCCAGCCGGCCGCCGGACGGCAGCTCGGCCCTCGCCAGGGCCCGGTATCCGATGATCCCCGCGCACAGCAGCGGAGCCAGCTGCTCGGCGGGGCGGTCCTCCGGCAGCTCGTAGACGTAGTCCTCCAGGGCGGTGGTGTACTCGGCGTACCCGCCGTCGACGTCCCAGCCGGTGTAGCGGGCGTTCGGGCACAGGTTCTCCGAGCCGCGCACGCAGTACCGGCATTCGCCGCAGGTGAAGTGCAACCACGCCACCCCGACCCTGGTGCCGGTGGGCCACCGGTTCGCGTCGATGCCGCGGGCGACGACCCTGCCGACCACCTCGTGCCCGGGTACGGTGTCCGGCCGTCTCGGCGGGAGGTCGCCCTCGGCCAGGTGCAGGTCGGTACGGCAGACGGCGCACACCTCGACCTTGACGAGCACCTCTCCGGGGCCGGGCTCAGGCACACGCCGTCGCACGCGCTGTAGCGGCCTCGTGTCCATGGGGCCGGGGTGGCGTACCACCCACGCAGTCATCGTTTCGGCCATCTCTCCATGCTCACACGCCACCGTCCACCACCTCCCACAGCCCTGCCCGGCGCGGCCTACCGGGAGAGCGCGGCGAGGGCTTCCCGGGCGATCTGGAGCTCCTCGCGGGGCCTGACCACCAGCACGGGAACGGCTGCCTCCGGCGCGCTGACGATCATCTCGTCGTCCACCTGGTCGCGAGCGGGTGGCAGGATGCCGAGCATCCCGAGCCTGAGGCAGACGTCGTGGCGGACCTCCGGCTGGTCCCAGCCGATCTCGCCGGTGAACACCAGCGCGTCCAGCCGGTCGAGGCTGGTGGAGGCGGCCGCGATCTCGCGGCCGACCCGGTGGGCGAACACCGCGAGCGCCAGCGCCGACGCCGGGTCGCCGGAGGCCACCAGGTCGCGGGTGTCACCGGACCTGCCGTTCGACAGCCCGAGCAGCCCCGACCGGTGCTCCAGCCCGTCGCCCAGCTCGTTGAGCGTGAGCCGCGAGCCGGACAGCAGCCAGAGGAGCATGCCGGGGTCGACGCTGCCGGACCTGGTGCTCATCGGCACCCCCTCCAGCGGGGTGAACCCCATCGAGGTGTCGACGCTGACGCCCTCACGCACGGCGCAGACCGACGACCCGCCCCCCAGGTGGGCGAGGACCAGGTGCATCGCCTCGGCGGGCCGGCCGAGGAGCCGCTCGGCCCGCTGGAGCGCCCAGGCGTACGAGAGGCCGTGGAAGCCGTAGCGGCGCAGGCCGTACGCGCTGCGCCACTCGAAGGGCAGCGCGTACGTGTAGGCGACCTCGGGCATGCCCGCGTGGAAGGCGGTGTCAGGGCACAGCACGTGCGGGATGCCGGGCAGCCGGCGGCGGGCGGCCTCGATCAGCGCCAGCGCGGGCGGCACGTGCAGCGGCGCCAGGTCGGCGTACCTCCGTACCACCGCCAGCACGCCGTCGTCGGCGATGACCGGAGACCTTACGGCGTCGCCACCGTGCACGAGACGGTGGCCGGCCACCGTCACCTCGCATGGCGGAGCCTCCCGCAGGAAGCCCTCGATGGTCCGGTCGATGGCGTCGGGGTCGGGAGTCTGCCGCTCGACGTACAGCTCGTGGATGACCTCGTCGTCGCGGACCAGATCGAGCCGGAGGCTGGACGACCCGGCGTTGACGGTCAGCGCGACAGATGGCACGGTCCCAGCCATCCCCCGGCCCAGGGGTTTAAATCCCTCACACGAGGAAGCCATGTACTGACCGACCACATCGCCTACGAGGGGAAGGCGGCCGATGGACGCCATCGTGCTGTTGAAGGACGACCACAAGACCGTGGAGAAGCTGTTCAAGCAGTTCGAGAAGGCCGGCGAGCGCGCGTACAAGGAGAAGCAGCAGATCGTCGAGCAGATCATCCAGGAGCTCACCACCCACGCCTACATCGAGGAGGAGATCTTCTACCCGGCGGCCCGTCAGGACGTCCCGGAGACCAGCGACCACGTCCTCGAGAGCGTCGAGGAGCACCACGTCGTGGTGTGGATGCTGTCGGAGCTCAGGAACCTCGACCCCAAGGACGAGCGGTACGACGCGAAGGTCACCGTCCTCATCGAGAACGTCCGCCACCACGTGGAGGAAGAGGAAGAGGAGTGGTTCCCGCAGGTGCGGGAGGCCATGGGACGCAAGAAGCTCCAGGAGCTCGGCGAGCAGATGGAGAAGGCCAAGGCCGACGCGCCGAGCGATCCCCTTGCGGTGATGAGCGCCAAGCAATAGCGCCGGGTGCGCCAAAGCAATGGATTCATACGGCGCCTTGACCGGCCCGTGCCCGCCGTACGGGCGCTGGGGGATCTCAGCGCCCGAAGGCTGATCTCAGTTCGTGCTGATACATCTGAAGAAGGGGCCTTCTGGCGACGGCCCGGCGAGGAGCGGATCGGTTCTACCCGGTCCACCCCTCGCCGCGTACGGCCGTCAGGTGGTCACGGCGTCAGAAGAGGTCGCGCGACGGGGTGGGCAGCACCACGTCGTGCGGTCCACGCCACTGGTCCGGCGCGGGAGCCGGGGCGAAGTCCATGGTCGAGGGCGGGGTCGCGTCCTGGACGGCGCCGACGGCGGTGAGTGGCAGCCATACCCGGCTGGCGGCCAGATCCACGGTGACGGTGGCCGCCGCGGGCTGGTCAGGGGACGTCTCGGTGGCGTCGCTGCCCGCGAGGATGAGGGCCAGCCGGTGTCCCGGCTTGACGACATAGTCGTTGGGCAATGTGTCCCAGGTGAACTGGTAGTTCTTGCCCGGCGTCAGCGTCTCGGCAGCCGATAGGGAGCGGCGGTTGTGCGCGTCGAGCCAGCCTCGCGCCACGATCTCCACGGGCCTGCGCGCTGTCACCGTCTCCGTCAGCCTGTAGCAGGCGTCGTCGGCCGCCGTGCTCTCCCCGTGGCAGCTCTCCTCGGTGAGTGTCCTGATGCCGCCGGCGGACGCGTAGTGGTCCACTCGGTCGTCCTCGCCGTAGTCGACCACGAGCGCGGTCAGGTTGGCGTCGGGCTGGTCGAGCTTGGCCCGGATGTCGACCGTCGGGGTGCCGGAGAATCGTACGGCCCGCTTCAGCGGCGGGGTCAGGAACGCCAGCCGGTTGGGCGAGGCGACCGTCGGGTCGGAGACCATCCTGCTCTCGCGCTGCGCCGGGTCGTCGGTGAAGCTCAGGGTCTTGCCTCCGAACGAGGGCAGCAGCCCGAGGCTGCCCTGCCCGTCCTGCCCCGGGCGCAGCCACAGCGGCACGTTCAGCGACCTCGACGGCCAGTCCGCCTGCGTGACCCACTGGGCCGGCCCCATCTGGAGGTCGACCCTGGGCTGCTTCATGACGCCACTGTCGATCTTGTACAGCCACTGGTCGAACCAGGCGTGGAGCGTGTCCACCCAGTCATCGCGCCGGTAGTCGAACGGGTCCACGTGGCCGTACTGCGAGAGCCAGAGCTTGCGCGGTACGCCCTGCCTGGCGAGGGCCTGCCAGTACGTGCTGAAGTGGTCCGCCTTGACGTTCAGGTCGCCGAGGCCGTGCACTGCGAACACGCTCGCCCGCACCTTGCTCACGTCGGCGAGGCTGCCGGAGACGTAGTTCCGCTCGTCCCAGAAGGCGTTGTAGTTCCCGGTCGCGTCGTCCTGCCCGTCGTGCAGGCGCTGCCGTACGGCTGCGCACTTCGCGGGCGGGTCGGTGTCGATGTAGTCGGCGAGCCAGGGCATGTAGTCGTCGTTGTAGAGCACCCCGTTCATGCGGGTGTACCGGTACCAGCTGCTGATCGCGGAGATGGGAACGATCGTCTCCAGGCCCTGCACGCCCGTCGCCGCCACCGCGTTGGCCAGCGTGCCGTCGTAGGACTTGCCGACCATCCCGACCCTGCCGGTGGTCCAGCGCGCCGCCGCCTCGCTGCCGTCCGGGTTGTACGCCTTGGCGCGGCCGTTCAGCCAGTCGACCACGGCCTTCCCGGCCGCGATGTCGGCGGAGGCCCCCACGTCAGGGCAGCCGTCCGACTTGTTGGTGCCGACCATGTCGACGAGCACCACGGCGTACCCCCGTGGCACGAAGTAGTTGTCGTAGAAGAGCGGGAACTTGGCGGGCAGCCCGGCGGCGTCGTACTGCTTGCGCTCGGACTCGTTGCCGCGCCCCGAATTGTCGTAGTAGGGGCTGTCGTCCATGATGACCGGGACCTTGAGACCCTGGTCTGTCTCCCTGGGCCGTACGACGTCCACGGCCGCCAGGTCCTTGTTGCCGTCTCCGTCGCTGTCGACCGAAGTCTCGACGCGGATGTGCTCGCGGATGGCGTCGGCGTAGGAGAAGACGGGCTGGGTGCGCCCGTTCACGATCTTGATCTCGGGTTGCGCCTGGGCGGCGGCGATGCCGCCTGTGGTGGCCGTCAGCATGAGGGAGATGCCGACGGCGCCGAGCAATCTGAACGATTGCCGCAAGGTGTGCCTCCGGGGGGATATGCACGGATCATGTACAGCACACAGTTATCCCAGTGAAGATATTGTGTAAATAGCGTTATATGAACGCATTAAGTAGTCGATGGGTCTTTCGACGCCATGACCCCTGCTAGAGGGGCAGATCCGGGCCACGAGACTTTTCCACAGGTGTTGACGCGCCGACTGTGAGAGACGCAAGATCCTCGTAGAATGACGCGATGACCTCCCCCGACACCGGCCTCGAGGCGGACGACGCGCTGCGCGTGCTCAACCGCGTCTTCGGCTACCAGTCGTTCCGCGAAGGCCAGCAGGAGATCATCGATCATGTCGTCGCGGGCCACGACGCGCTGGTCCTCATGCCGACCGGTGCCGGCAAGTCGCTGTGCTACCAGATCCCCGCGCTCGTGCGGAAAGGCGTCGGCGTCGTCGTCTCCCCGCTGATCGCCCTCATGCAGGACCAGGTCCACGCTCTCACGGCTCTCGGCGTGCGGGCCGGGTTCCTCAACTCCACGCAAGATCTCGACGAGCGGCGGCAGGTCGAGTCGGCCTTCCTGGCGGGCGAGCTCGACCTGCTCTATCTCGCGCCAGAACGCCTCCGCGTCGACTCGACCCTGAGGCTCCTCGACCGCGGCGCCATCTCGCTGTTCGCCATCGACGAGGCCCACTGCGTGGCGCAGTGGGGCCACGACTTCAGGCCCGACTACCTGGCCCTTTCGATGCTGCACGAGCGCTGGCCCACCGTTCCGCGCATCGCGCTCACCGCGACCGCCACCGAGGCCACGCACGCCGAGATCGCCTCCCGGCTCAACCTCCAGGAAGCCCGCCACTTCGTGGCGAGCTTCGACCGCCCCAACATCCAATACCGCATCGCGCCGAAGAGCGAGCCCAGACGGCAGCTGCTCAACCTGCTGCGCACCGAGCATCCCGGCGATGCGGGCATCGTCTACTGCCTGTCCCGCGCCTCCGTCGACAAGACCGCCGAGTTCCTGGTCGAGAGCGGCGTCCAGGCCCTGCCCTACCACGCGGGGCTCGACGCGCGCACGCGTGCGGCCAACCAATCGCGCTTCCTGCGTGAGGACGGCATCGTGATGGTCGCCACCATCGCGTTCGGCATGGGCATCGACAAGCCCGACGTGCGTTTCGTCGTCCACCTCGACCTGCCCAAGTCCGTCGAGGGCTACTACCAGGAGACCGGCCGTGCCGGGCGCGACGGCCTCCCCTCCACCGCCTGGCTGGCCTACGGCCTGCAGGATGTCGTGCAGCAGCGCAAGATGATCGACACCTCCGAGGGCGACGACGCCCACCGCCGCCGGCTCGGCAGCCACCTCGACGCCATGCTGGCGCTCTGCGAGACGGTCGAGTGCCGCCGCGTGCGGCTTCTGGCGTACTTCGGGCAGAAGAGCGACGCCTGCGGCAACTGCGACACGTGCCTGGTGCCGCCGGAGTCGTGGGACGGCACGATAGCCGCCCAGAAACTGCTGTCCGCCGTGGTCCGGCTCCAGCGCGAGCGGCGCCAGAAGTTCGGCGCGGGTCAGATCATCGACATCCTGCTCGGAAAGCAGACGCCCAAGGTCATCCAGCACGGCCACGACTCCTTGACCGTGTTCGGCATCGGCACCGAGCTGAGCGACACCGAATGGCGCGGCGTCGTGCGCCAGTTGCTGGCGCAGGGCTTCCTCGGCGTCGAGGGCGACTACGGCACGCTGGTGCTGACCGAGGCGAGCGCCGAGGTGCTGAGCCGGAGTCGCGAGGTGCTCATGCGCCGCGAGCCCGAGCGTCCCGCCCGGGCCGCCAAGACCCGCCGCGCCCCCGCGTCCGCCGACCTTCCCGAGGAGGCCATGCCGGTCTTCGAACGGCTCCGCGCCTGGCGAGCCGCCACCGCGAAGGAGCAGGGCGTCCCCGCGTACGTCATCTTCCACGACGCCACCCTGCGCGAGATCGCGACAGGATCCCCATCGTCCCTGGCCGAACTCGGCGAGGTAAGCGGCGTCGGTGAGAACAAACTGGCGAAGTACGGCCAGCAGATCCTGGACACCCTCACGGCCTAGCGCGGTCCCCGTTGTGCGGTGGACGTTCTTGGATACCGCACCAGCGTCCTCAGAGCGTCAGGGGGAGGCCGAAGGCGGGGAACAGGGTGGCGTCGAAGGTGGTGATCTCGGCGATGGCGCCCTCCTGGACGCGCAGCACGTCGATCTTGAGGGCCCGGAACTCCGTGTCGCCGTGCGCGCGAAGGTAGCTTGCGGCCGCCGGCTGGCGGTTGGCGCGGGTCGGCACGAGCCGCCAGTCGCCGACGGCGGTGAGGCCGTGTTCGAGAAGGGGTCTGATCGCGTCGAGCCCTTCGTAGAGCCAGGGGTTGGGGGGCATGGTGATCCGGATGTCCTCGCGGGCGAGCGCGATGGCCGCGGCGGCGTCGGCCCGCTCGTGGGCGTCGATGAAGCCCGCCAGCAGCGCCCGTTCCTCCTCGGTCGGTTCGGTGACCGACCACTCCAGGCGGCGTGCCGGGAGTTGCTCTCGCAGCGTGGCGCGGGCGCGTTGCAGCGCGCTGTTGGCCGCGGCCACGGTGGTGTCCAGCAGTGAGGCGGCCTCGCCGGCCGGCCAGCCCAGCACGTCGCGCAGGATCAGCACGGCTCGTTGCCGGGGTGGCAGGAGCTGGATGGTGGCGAGGAAGGCCAGCTCGATCGTCTCCTTGGCCACCACGACCGCGTCCGGCTGGGTCTCGCTGGGCGCGACCTGGTCGAGCAGCCGGTCCGGATAGGGCTGGAGCCAGGGAATCTCGGCGAAGGAGCTCAGCGTGGGCACGCGCCGGGCGCTGCGCCGCACGGCGTCCAGGCAGGCGTTGGTCGCGATGCGGTACAGCCACGCGCGGAACAGCGGCCCGCCCTCGAAGCTCTCCCGGGCGCGCCAGGCCCGCAGGAAGGTCTCCTGTACGAGGTCCTCCGCCTCCTCGAAGGAGCCCAGCATCCGGTAGCAGTGCACGTGCAGCTCCCGCCGATGCCGCTCCACCAGCGTGGTGAACGCCGATTCATCACCCGCACGCGCCGCAGCCACGACCGCATCCTGATCCGAGTCGGCCGATGTGGAGGTGATGTCCGGCATGACGCTGGTCTCTCCTGCGGGGGCGTGGTGAAGGTTCATGAACGGTACAACGGCCGTCCGACAAGAACTCATCGGTATCGCACCGGGCGTTGAGACCGACCCTCCGCAGGCGCGATGGCGGAGGTCTTCGCGATGAGCGAGCTCAGGCGAACCGGCTGGTGACGGGCTAGCGGGCGACGAGCCCGCAGGTCACGTTGATGATCGTTGCGGTGATGCCACTGGCGCGGTCGGAGGCCAGGAACGCCGCCGTGTCGGCGATCTGCGCGAGCCTGGGCGCCCGGCGCAGCATGGTCATCTGGGCGAGGAACTCCTGCACGCTCGCCAGGTCAGGACCGCCGTCGCCCGCGACCTCGGCGATCTTCTCCTGGGTGAGCGTCTCGACGACACCGGCCGTCCACAGGCTGAGGACGCGGACACCGTGCGGTCCCACCTCGCTCGCCAGGTAGCGAAGGAACGTCTCGGTCGCCGCGTCGGCGGGCCCGGTCCCGCCCATCATCGGAGTGGTGGCACTGGAGGATCCGCTGGTCAGCGCGAGGATGACACCGGAACCCTGCTCGATCATCTGGCGTGCGGCCGCCCGGGCGGTGAGGAAGTTCGTCCTCAGCCCCGCCATGACCGGCCGGGTGAGGTCCGCCAGGGTCATGTCGACCAGCGGGATACCCTGCACGTCCCCGCGCGAGATGAGGTTGAAGGACACGTCGATACTGCCTGCCTGGGACGCCACCGCCCGGGCGTGCTCGTCCACCGCCCGCTCGTCCAGGGCGTCGACCTCGGCCACCTCCGCGTACCCGCCGTTGGCGGTGATGTCGGCGGCGACCGCCTCGAGTGACTTCCGGGTACGCCCGGTGAGGAAGAGCTTGGCGCCCTCCTGGGCGAAGGTCCGGGCGACTCCGCCGCCGATGCCGCCGCCGGCGCCGTAGATGATGACGTTCTTGTTCTGAAGTAGCTGTGTCATGTGAGGTGTAACGTCACCCGTCGCTGGGACTCATCGGCGTATTGGCGATTTCTTTTTCCCGTGGCCGAAGTCAGAGGATCTCGCCGCCGCGGTGCCGTCACCCGTCGGTGCGCTTGAGAGCGGCCTGTTCCTCGCTGTCGGGACCATGTCGCCTCCATGCGGCCTGCGGCCAGGGAAACGCCGGAAGACCGTGCCGGGTGCGCACGAACATCCAGAACACCGGGGCGGCGAGCAACACGGCGACAAGGACCAAGACCGTGCCGGTGTTGCTGACGTCGAACATCTTCAGCGCCGAGGCGAGCAGCACGAACGCCAGCACGCGCCGGACGAGCCCTCCCGGGGCGCGGGAGGAGATCCGCGAGCCGATGTAGACGCCCGGGATGGAGCCGGCCAGAAGCGCGGCGGTCACCGAGAGCTTGAAGTCACCGAAAAGCATGTGGCCGAACGCTGCCGACATCACCAGGGGCACCGCCTGGACCAGGTCGGTGCCCACCAGTTGGTTGGCCTTCAGCGCGGGATACACGGCCAGCAGCGCCACGATGATCAACGAGCCCGACCCGACGGAGGTCATGCCCACCACCAGCCCGCCGACGATGCCGATCAGGACGGTCGGTAGCGGGCGTACGTCGATGGAGGGCAGCTCGGTCGCGGCGGGCGCGCCCGGCTCGGCGGTACGGCGGCCGGTCGCCGGAGTGCGGCCTTCGGCCCGGTCCCTCATCGCGAGATAGCCCCGTACGGCCAGGCCCGTGGCCGCGATCAGCAGTGCGACACCTAGGGCCTTCTGGACCACATCCTGGACCTCCTTGCCGTCGCCCAGCGCCCTCGTGACGAGCACCCCGCAGAACGCCGCCGGGATGGAGCCGGCGCACAGCCAGCGGACGAGCTTGAGGTTGACGGTTCCGCGGCGCAGATGGACCAGGCCACCGACCGGTTTCATCACCGCCGCCGCCACGAGATCGCTGGAGACCGCGGCGAGGGGCGGCACGCCGAAGAACGTGACCAGCATGGGCGTCATCAGCGCGCCGCCACCCATGCCGGTCAGCCCGACGACGATGGCGACCAGAAACGAGCCGATCGCCATGGTGAAGTCGAATTGCACCTACCCAACCTATCTAAGCCGTAGGAAGTAGGGCCTAATGTCTCATTCCTACCTAGATCGCCGCTACCGCTGCTTGGACCGTCCGGGATTGGTCGTGCCATCGCCGAGGCGCTGGATGCGAGTGGCGGCCAAGCGGTGACGGGTGAGGATGTCCTCGACGCCGGGGGTGGTGAGCGCGCCGTTCTCGACGACGGGGTTGCCCGCGATCACGGTGTGCCGGGCGGATGAGGGGCCACAGCGCAGCCACGCTTCGACGGGGTCGGTCAGCGCGCCCGCGTAGGCCGGTCCTTCCAGAGGCCAGCAGACGACGTCGCCCGCCGCCCCTACGGCGAGCCGGCCGAGCTCACCCGTACGCCCCAGGCAGGCGGCGCCGCCCTTGGTCGCCATGGAGAGCACCTCCCGCGCGGTCATCCCCGTCGGGCCCCGCCGCTGCCTGCCGAGGAGCAGCGCCGTACGGGCCTCGAGCCAGAGGGAGGCCGAGTCGGTGGAGGCCGAGCCGTCGCAGCCCAGGCCGACCGGGACGCCCGCCGCGCGGAACTCGCGGACCGGGGCGAAACCGCCGCCGCCGATCAGCATGTTGGACGACGGGCAGTGGGCCACGCCGACGCCCGCGGCGCCGAGCCGCGCGATCTCGCCGGCCGAAGGGTAGATGCAGTGGGCCACCCAGGAGCGCCCCGTCAGCCACCCGACCTCCTCGAACTGCTCGATCGGCCGCCTGCCGAAGCGTTCCAGGCAGTACGTCTCCTCGTCGGGGTCCTCGGCCAGGTGGGTGTGCAGGCGTACGTCGAGCCTCTCGGCGAGCTCGGCCGCGCTCCGCATCAGCGACGGGCTGACGCTGAAGGGCGAGCAGGGCGCGATGGCGATCCGGGTCATCGCGCCGTGGGAGGGGTCGTGGTGGCGTTTGACGAGCCGTTCGGCGTCGGCGAGGATCTCGTCCTCGTCCTGCACGACCGAGTCTGGCGGGAGCCCGCCGTCCTTGATCGAGACGCTCATGGCGCCCCTGGTCGGGTGGAAGCGGAAGCCGAGCTCCTTCGCCGCCTGGATCTCCGCCGACCACAGGTCCCCGCGCCCCGCGACGTACAGGTGGTCGGTCGAGGTCGTGCACCCGCCGAGGGCCAGCTCGGCGAGGCCCACCCAGGCGGACAGGTAGGAGGCCTCCTCGTCCAGGGCCGCCCACAGCGGGTAGAGGCCGGTCAGCCACTCGAACAGAGTGCCGTTCACCACGGGGGCGTAGGAGCGGGTGAGGTTCTGGTAGATGTGGTGGTGGGTGTTGATCAGGCCCGGGGTCACCAGGCAGCCGGTCGCGTCCAGCACCCGTCGCGCGGGGGGCTCCCGCGTCGTGCCGACACCCGTGACCAGGCCGCCGGTGACGGCCACCCACCCGCCGGGAAGCTCGCGGTCGGTCTCGTCGCAGGTCGCCACCAGCAGGGCGCCGCGGATCAGCAGGTCAACGGTGTCGCTCAACGGTCCTCCACTGCCGGCCTCGCGACCAGTGGGTCAGGTGACGATCTTAGCGAGGACGTCCTTGCTGAACAGATCCGACGCGGACAAAGCGGCGGGCGGTACGAGACGCCAGGACGCGGACGCGAACCGGCAGAGCTATCTTTGGAACGGTGGAAGAGAACCGGGCACGACACGTCGTCGACGCGCTCCGTGAGCGTGGCATAGACGGCCACCTGGCGAGAATCGGCGTCGACCAGTTCGGGATACGCGTGTCACTGCCGGGCGGGCGTGAGGCCGAATGGGACACCGACGGCACCGCGGGCCTCGAGGCCCAGGTGATGCGGGACGGGATGCTCGTCGGCTTCGTCCCCATGATCGAGGGGTCGGAGGACTTCGACGAGCAGCAGGTCGTCGACGCCATCGCGCGAACCGACTACGACAAGCCCATCGCCCGCCAACGCCCGGTGGCCCCTCCGCCGGGCCCACCCCTGCCACGCGCGGGCGGCCTCTTCCGCCGCTTCCTCGACGGCTTCCGCTATCGATGACTCCGCCGCCGGCGATGCCCGCCTGAGCGCCGCCATCGACTCGTCCGCGGACGAGACTGCGCCGCTGAGCATCGGATCCAGATATTTGCCGTGATCAGAATGTTTCAGACAATTCATCTTGACGATCCGACAAACGTCCATAAGGCTGCTATCCGAGAGAGCGCTCTCTTGCGTGTTGCCGATCCCTACCGTGCCAGCGTGGCCTTCGTCCCGGGGCCGGGCGCGTCTGGTGCCGTGCGCTGATCCCCGTCCGCGTCAGGAGCTGTTATGCCACTGATGTCCCCCCCACCCCGTTCCACGATTCATCGTGGAAAACCCGCCTTCTACATGGCGGCGCTGGCCGTCGTCGTCGTGCTGCTGGCCGGCTACACCGCCATTACGGCGCCGGCCCATGCGGCCACCACCCTGCTGTCCCAGGGCAAGCCGGTCACCGCCTCCTCCGTCGAGAACGCGGGCACCCCCGCCTCGGCGGCTGTCGACGGCAACGCAGGCACCCGCTGGTCCAGCCTGGCAAGTGACCCGCAGTGGTTGCAGGTCGATCTAGGTGCCGCCGCCCCGATCAGCCAGGTGATACTGAACTGGGAGGCGGCCTATGCCAAGGCCTTCCAGATTCAGGTCTCCAACGACGCGTCGACCTGGACCAGCGTCTACTCCACCACCACCGGCACGGGCGGGACGCAGACTCTCAACGTCACCGGTACCGGTCGCTACGTGCGCGTGTACGGCACTGTCCGGGGCACCGTCTATGGCTACTCCTTGTGGGAGTTCCAGGTCTACGGCACCGCCGGCAGCGGTTGCGGCACCGCCAATGCGGCACAGGGCAAGCCGGCCACCGCCTCATCACAGGAGAACGCGGGCACCCCGGCCTCAGCTGCTGTCGACGGCAACGCAGGCACCCGCTGGTCCAGCCTGGCAAGTGACCCGCAGTGGTTGCAGGTCGACCTGGGTGCCGCGGTCCCCATCTGCCAGGTGGCGCTGACCTGGGAGGCGGCCTACGGGAAGGCCTTCCAGATCCAGGTCTCCAGCAACGCGTCGACCTGGACGAGCATCTACTCCACCACCACTGGCACGGGCGGCGCGCAGACTCTCAACGTCACCGGGACCGGTCGCTACGTGCGCGTGTACGGCACTGCCCGTGGCACCGTCTACGGCTACTCCCTGTGGGAACTCGCCGTCTACACCACGGGCACGACGCCGACCCCGACTCCGACGCCCACCCCGACCGACCCCGCCTCGTTCTGGGGTGACACCAGCGGCATCCCCGCTGCTCAGAACGTCGTCATGCTGAAGATCCTGAACCGGACGAATGGCAAGTACCCCGACAGTCAGGTCTACTGGAGCTACAACGGGCAAGTCCATTCGATCGCGGATCAGCCGTACTTCGACATGCCGGTGAACTCCGCCGGGCGAATGTACTTCTACCTGGGCTCGCCGAACAGCCAGTACTACGATTTCATCGAGTTCACCGTCGGGGCATCGGTGTTCAACGGCAACACCACGCGAGTCGACGCGTTCGGCCTCAAGCTGGCGATGCGACTGCATGCCCGTGATGGCTATGACGTATCCGTAGGGGAGGATTACAGCACCTTCCAAGAGGACCGCTCGGCAACGTTCCAGCGGTTCATCAACGAAGTGCCGGCCGAGTTCAAGCCCCTGGCCCAGGTGCAAGCCCCGTACCGGATCCCCGCGCCCGGCAGCTACAGCGGATTCCGGGCGGGTGGAGCCAACGCGAACTACTTCAGTAGTTACGCGGCGTCGGTGGGCGTTTCCGCCGCCACCTCCGATATCTTCGGCTGCGCCGCCTCATTGGCCAACGACCCAGGAATGTGCTCCGCCCTCAACCGGCACGTCGCGCATCTACCCCAGTCGCAGTGGTCGACTCCCAGCCTGTACTACCAGGCCGCTCCGGCGAACTACTACTCCAAGTTCTGGCACGACCACGCGATCAACCGCCTGTCCTACGGCTTCCCGTACGACGACTACGCCGGGCAATCCTCCTTCATCTCCCACGGCAACCCGCAGTGGCTACTGGTGGCTGTCGGCTGGTGATCCCGCGCAGGCGACCCTGGCACATCGGTCATCCTGATTCCCCCAGGTAAGCAGCTCGCCACCTAGCCCAAATCACACGCGACGGCCGCCGCCCGATCAACGGTCCAGGAATGGACTGAGATCATTTACCGGGCGACGGCCGCCGCGTCCACGTGGGCCTACCGGTGGTAGGTGAAGCGGAGCCCCGTCGCTGCGAAGCCCAGCCGGTCATCGCGCAGCGGTCCGGCGCGAGGCTTTCTGTTGCGGCCTAATCTTGGCCGAGCAGCGCCATGTCCGCCTCATCGAGCATGAGGCGGGCCGCCGCCATGTTCTCCTCGAGATGAGCGAGGGAGCCGGTGCCGGGGATCTGCACGATCGAGGGGGAGCGTGCCAGTCCCCAGGCGATGGCAACTTGGAACGCTGTCGCACCGTGCCGCTCCGCGACCTTGTGAAGGTTTTCACCGGTGAGAGGGGCGTGACCGCCGCCGAGCGCGAAGAACGGCATGAACGCGATGCCGGCCTCGGCGCACTCGTCGACCAGCGCGGCGTCCTGCTGATCGAGCACGCCGAAGCGGTTCTGCACCGCGGCGACCGGCGCGATCGAGCGGGCCTCGGCGAGTTGCTCGGGCGTCACGTTGCTCACCCCCAGGTGCCGGATCAGGCCTTTCTCGCGCAGCTCGGCAAGCGCGGCGAAGCGGTCGCCGAGGGGGGCGATGCCCATCTTCGCGAGGCGGCCCACCCGTAGATACACCAGGTCCAGGACGTCGACGCCGAGCTCGCGCAGATTCCGCTCTACCGCGGGGCGCAGCTGATCGGGCCCGGCTTCGCCGAACATCTCGCCGGTCGGGGCCCGCAGCGGGCCGACCTTGGTGGCGATCGTGACGTCCACGGGGTAGGGGTGGAGGGCCTCACGCAGGATGTCGTTGGCGCGATTGGTGCCGGAGAAGTAGAAGGAAGCGGTGTCGATGTGGCGGGCGCCGAGCTCGACGGCGCGCCGCGCGACCGCTACGGCCGTCGCGCGGTCAAGGGCGGGCCCGTTCCATCGGCCCGGCAGTTGCATCGCGCCGAAGCCCAGACGTGGAATCGTGACCGCGCCGCCCAGCTCGAAGGTATCGATGGCGGGGTTGATCGGAGATGACGTCATTGACTCAGCATGGTGGTCAACGCGCCCCATCACCAAACCAGCGTAGGACGTGAGTCGATAGACTTCGACGAACGCCACATCCGCCGGTGACAGCGTGAAGAACCGGATCAGCTCGTCTTGTCGATGTCCGGGAACCCCTTCAACGCCTCCAGCTGGGCGCAGTGTGGCCAGTTCGGCGGGGCCGATAGCGCGCGGTCGGCCAGTCTTCTTCTTGCCTGGCAGCATGGCGCCGGTGGCTTCGCGGCGTTTGTCGGCGGCGATCCCCTCGGCCTGGCGCTCGGCGCCGCCGTCCGGACGGCAATCAGCCGACGGGGAGCAGGCCGCGTCCGCCGAAGACCTTCTTGGCGACGAAGGTGGCGTTGAGCGCCTTGGGCATGCCGCAGTAGACCGCGGAATGCAGCAGTGCCTCGACGATCTCTTCGGGGGTGAGGCCGACGTTCAGTGCGGCGTTGATGTGGACGTCGAGCTGGGGCTCACAACCGCCGAGGGCGGTGAGCATGCCGAGGGTGACCAATTGCCGGTCGCGGGGGGCGAGACCGGGGCGGTCGTAGATGTCGCCGAAGGCCCAGGCGACGACCTGGTGACCCAGCTCGGGGGAGATGTCGGCCAGGGAGTCGATGACCTTCTGACCTCCCTCCCCGTCGATGCGGGTGAGGACCTCCATGCCGTGGTCGAATCGGTCCTGGCGGGTCTCGGTGGGGGCGGTGCTCATGTACGTTCCGTTCCCGGCTGCGGGGACAGCAGCCGTTCGTAGTGGTCGATCTTCTTGTCCAGCGCGTCCGCGTTCTGCTGGAGGGCCCGGATGCGCTCGTCGAGCCCGCTGCGGTGCTCGCGCAGGAAGGCCAGCCGATCGGCGACGGTGGTCTGGCCGGCGGTGCGCAGCCGGGCGAACCGCTGCATGTCGGCGATGGACATCCCGGTCGCTCGCAGCCGCAGCACGAACTCCACCCAGTCGAGGTCAGTCGCCGCGTAGCGGCGCTGATTGCCGGCGCTGCGCCCGACCGGCTCGATCAGCCCTGCCTTCTCGTAGTAGCGCAGAGCGTCGGCCGACAGCCCGGTGCGCTCCGCCATCTGGGCGATGGTGAGCGTCTCCTCCTCCTGCGAGAGGGCGTCTTCGCTGTTCATGAGGCGAGACTAGAACTTGGAGTGCGCTCCAAGTCAAACGCTCGCCGCCCCGTGAAACGCTGTTCGTGCAGCAGCAGGCCGGCCACGAGCACGTCAGCACCACGTCGCTCTACACGTGCGTGTCCTCGGACTTCCGGATGCGTACCTGCGCCAGGCCCTGGATCAGACCTTGGCCGCCGCCTTGGACGAGCACCCGGAGGAACCGATGAAGCGCCAGGTCAGCTATAAGTGGCGGCTGCGCGAGGTCATGGCCGCCCACGGCATGTTCACCATCAGCGACCTCGTGCCGCTGCTGACCGACCGGGATATCAACCTGTCGGTGTCCCAGGTGCATCGGCTGGCCACCGGCACGCCCGAGCGGCTGTCGCTGCCGGTGCTGGCCCCTGCTGCTGTTCGAGCGTGGCTGCGCGACACCCTGGTCGGCATCGACGAGCACGATCACCGCCAGCTCGTCG
Organism: Sphaerisporangium sp.; assembly: GCA_025964675.1. GTDB lineage: Bacteria > Actinomycetota > Actinomycetes > Streptosporangiales > Streptosporangiaceae > Sphaerisporangium. The sequence continues at coordinate 48,552 of JAOPYI010000069.1, forward strand.
AGCGGTTCGCCACCTGGCACGTCCTGCGCCGGCTGCGCCGGTTCGCCGACCGTGGCCCGGTCACCGAGAAACAGACCCAGCAGGTAGGTCGCGGTGGTGGGGGGCTGCGGCACACGCAGTGTCCTGGACACGGTCTTCGGCCCGGCCGGCGGGACCGGCAGTGGCGAGACCGCTATGCGGAGCAAAGCGACCCCGGGGGGCGCCTGAAGCCCGGCCGAGGCCGGGCGGAGCTACGGTGTTCCGCCCGACCTTGGGGTTGATTGGTTCAGTTGGGTTGGGTTATGGGCAGTTGCCGATATCGCTTTCCGAGGAGGCCAGGACGACGTTGGTCTTGGCCAGGCCGAGGGCGTCGACGGTGATATGAACGGCGTTGACGGTCAGGCCATTGTCGGGGGTGGTGATTGGGGTCTGCTCGTTGAGGACGAGCTTGACGACGCCGACGTTGACCGTGGTGTTGGGTTGGATATTGGTGGGTTCTGCGATGACCACCGTGTTGCCGACCTTGAGGAAGGCGATCGTGGTGGTTCCGGTGGATCCAGCGCAGGTGGTGGTGGAGCCAGAGTTGATGGTCTTGACGCTGATCACCGGGATGCCGGTGATCCCGATGGTGGTGTCGTCGATGGAGGCGGTGGCCACGGATTTGCCGGGGAATTCGGTGGTGGCGACCTGGGCGCACAGGGTGTGCGCGCTGATCAGTCCGCTGAGGGTGGCGGTGCAGGGCACCGAGGTGGTACTGGTCGAGGTGGTGGAGATGTGGCCGGTGTCGGGGGTGGGTGCGATGTTGACCAGTTGGATGCCGGCCAGGGAGGCGTCGGCGGTCAGGCCGTAGGCGCGTCCGGTCAGCCGCTGCGGCGTGACGGTGACTTGTTCGGCGCTGCACGGTGAGGTGACGGAGTTGTTGTTGGCGTCGCCGCTGTAGGTGGCGGCCCACCGGTAGGTGCCGGCCGCGCCGATGGTCACGTTGCCGGATGCGGCGGTGCCGCTGCCGGACAGCGTGTCGGTGCGGGTGGCCATCGGCGTCGCGCAGGTGGTGTCGGCGGGGCCGTACAGCTTGAATGTGACGGTACCGGTGGGGTGGAACCCGCCGGAGATGGTGGCGGTGTCGGACACTTCGCCGCCGGCCGGCTCGGACCCCGATGGGGTGGTGGCGATGCCCGGGGTGGCCTTGATGACCACGACCTCTTCATCGCCGCACGCGGAGGTGACCGGGTTGTTGCGGTCATCGCCGCTGTAGGAGGCCACCCACCGGTAGGTACCCACCCCGCCCGCGGCGATATTCCCGGACGCGGCGGTGCCGCTGCCCGACACCGTCCCGGTACGAGTCGCGATGGGCTTAGCACAGCCGGTGTCACCGGGCCCGAACAGCTGGAACGTGACGGTGCCCGTCGGGTGGTACCCGCCGGACAGGGTCGCTGTATCAGAGACGTTCCCGCCCGCGGGCACCGTGCCCGATGGCGTCGTGGCGATCGATGGGGTCGCCTTTGGGACGTGTTCGGTGATCGTTTCAGTGAAGCCTGGTGACAGGACGCCGTTGAGCAGGAAGTCCACCTTGCAGGTAATGGTGCTTGCCGGTACGGCTCCGGCACCGACGGAGACGGTCTCAGTGAAGGTGGCATCATCGCCGCTGGTCACCGTCCGGCTGCCCGGGGTCAAGGACACCGACAGGTTCGGGTCGCAGTCGCGCAGCTGGTGGGTGACCGTGACCCGCAGGTTGTGCAGGGCCGCCAGGATGGTGCCGCTGACCTCCGAGGGGTTGACGCCGGAGAACAGCCGTCCACCCGTGGCGTTGGTGATCGCGGTCGCTTGCCCAGTCACGTCCAGCCCGCCCAGGTCGAACGCGAGCACGGTGATGCCGGCTGCCCGCAGGGCGCTGATCGCATCGGCCAGCGTATGGCCGTTGCTGGGGTCATGGCTGACGGCGTCCCCGATCAGCAACACGATCCGAGAGCTGTTCGGCCGAAAGTTGACCGCCCCGGACGCGACCTGGAACAGACCGTTGATGCCGTCCTCGGGGATGTCGCCGCCGCCCGTCGCGACCAGCGAGTTGAGACCGTTGGTGACGTCGGTCTGGTTGGCGGTGAGGTTCTGCGCCACCCGGAACGACGTCGCGTCCGCAGACACGTCCCTGTACTCGGCAACCGCGAACTGCGCGTCCGGCTGCGCCGAAGCGATGTTGGACAAGATGGTGTTCGCATTGGTTCGCACGTTCGAGATGACCCCGCCCATGCTCCCTGTTGTGTCGATCAGGAACGTGATATCCGGCTTGGGCGGGATCGCCGGAGTGGACACGGTCTTGGCGATCGTCGTCGATCCGCCTGGGGCCAGGTTCAGCGTCACGTCCGCCGGGGTGACCCCGGGCGCGGCGGACGCCGTCCCTACCCCGGCCACCAGCATTGCACCAGCCACCACCACGCACACGGCGGCCCGTAATCTTCGCGTCATTCTCACGGTGTCATTCCTTCTGGTGTGGCGTTATGCCACAACGAATTCGGGATCGCTGGCCGTGCAGAATTTCTATGATTGCGCCACCCAGGACGCCCTCTCCTCACGTGTTGGCGCGAGCGGATACCAAATCGCATTGGTTGACAACCTCGGTGACCTTTTCAGCGCCAGCCGCTGACCAACGAGGCGGGGTGTGGCCACGGTCATATGGTGACTGGTCTGCGAATAGATGTAAATAGGCCACTTACTGCAAGTTCCCGACTGGCCGCAGTCGGCCACTCCTTGCCGATGAGAGGCGCCCGCGACAAGCGATCTTTGCCGAGATCTTTTTTAGGTATGCCCGATGAAATGAGTGATCCGCAGTTTGCCGCTTCAAAAAGGGCGGCCGTTTCCAGTCCTCCGGACCGTCTGAATTGCGGTTATGAGCATCGCCGCAGAGTCGACCGACGGCCTCCCGCGCCCATTCGGCATCGGTCAGATCCGACGGATAAATGGGGGCGCCGGACGGGCCGGCCGCGCGGGGACCGCTGGACGGGCCACGGCCGGAGGCGGGGGAGCCGCCCGGCGTGCGGGAGGCCGGGATGCTGGACGCCTGGATCACCGGTGGTGACCGGACCGGGTCCCTGTCCTGGTACGCGGGC